>CAWIHO010000051.1:0-22344 GCA_963835605.1 uncultured delta proteobacterium
GCACCGAAAAGGTCCTTCCGGCCACTTCACTCAATACTATTTTTTTACGATACGGGCGAGTAGAGACCTGGCGGGTGGAAAGCCGGTGACCGGATCGAGCAGCCGGTCGTCGGTGAGGATGTTTGCGTTGGCTTCATTCCAGCCGTGCGGGATGAAGATCACGCGGGGGTCGATCTCGTCGGTATACCTCACCCTCATCTCAACCCTGCCTCGGGGAGATTCGACGGCCACCATCTCGCCTTCTTCAATGCCCAATTCCAGAGCCTTTGCAGGATGCACTTCCACGTGGGGCTCCGGCGCCCGCCTGTGAAGAGAGGGTACGTTGCGAAAACGTGAATGAAAATACTCGAGCGTCCTGGCGCCCGTCGTGAGCACGAGCGGATAAGCTGCGGCGACCTCGGGCGTGGACAACGGACTCTCGCCAGGCTCCACGTACGTCGGCAAAGGGTCATAGCCGTATTGTTCAAGTTCCGCTGGAATAGGCTTCGACTTTTCCTGATGGCGTCTTGAAGCCGTCTCGCTCATACTTCTTTTCAGTCCATCGATGGTGGACGTAGCCGCCGGGCATGGCCCTGAGGTCACCCATGGTAAGGCCAAGCGGCTGGAGCCTGAAGTTGATCGCCTCTTCTTCATCTTTCCAGGGGAAGTGTTCGGCATAACCCATCCTTGTGGCCAACTCCTTCCAGACCTCCCAGTTTGTGAGCAGGCCTTCCTCGTCGCACAGCTTGGGAGCGAGACCGATTCTCGGCTCCCGTGATAGATGGGAGCTGTCCCAGAGTTCGTTTCGTCCCAGAAATGTCGCGGAGGGGAGGACGAGGTGACCAAGCTCAGCGGTCTGGGTCATGAAGGGGTCCATCACCGCAAGGAATTCGAGTTTCGCGAATGCTTGCCGTACCCTTTTGGCATTGGACCACGTCAGGACAGGGTTGCTGCCAACAATCACAAGCGCCTTGATCGGATAGGGTCGGCCCTCCAGGATCGCGTCCGTATAGAGGTTTGCCTGCGCATGCCCCGTCGATTTATGAAAGAGTGGGTATTCGTTTTGGCCGATGGCCGGTTTCGTCGATTCTCTCCGGTCAGGAACGCACATGTCGGAGAGCTGAGCTTCGGTCAGAAAGAGTGCTCCACCCGAGACATCAAGATTTCCCGTGATCGCCTGCAGAATGGCAATGGCCCGGACCGCCTGAAAGCCGTTAGAGTGCAGTTCGAGCGCCACCCCTGGCGAAATGCACGCGGGAGACGATGTTGCGTACAAGCGCGCAGCCAGTTTTATCTTGGCCGCCGGTACCCAGGTGATCTCCTCGACCTTTTGAGGTGAATAAGCCGCAACGTGCTCCGCGAGCTTATCAAATCCCATAACCCATCTCCGGACAAATTCCTTGTCGTAAAGACCTTCCCTTATCACAACATGAAGCAGGCCGAGGGCCAAGGCGCCGTCGGTGCCGGGTCTCAACTGCAGATGGAGATCGGCCTGTCTGGCCAGCGGGGTTTCCCGAGGATCGACTATCAACAAAGCGCAGCCTCCGCCGCGAGATTCCTTCAGCTGATTCACCAGCGAGGGAGTTGAGGTGAGGGGATTCTTGCCCCACAGGACGATGCATCTGCTCTGCTCGTAGTCCGCTATGGGCAAAACGCCATAGGTCGATACGTTGGCCATTGATTTTGATTCGTGGCAGTGGCTTCCGGAGGTTGAAAAATTTGGGCTGCCGAAGAGGTTGCAGAAGCGCTCAACATAGGGGAAAAACTCCTTCCCCACGCCGGCCTGCCCCACGTGAATCGCCACGGACTCCGCGCCGTAGGCAGCTCTGATGGTCTTAAGCTTCAGGGCGAGCAGGTCAAGGGCTTGGTCCCAGGAAGTTGTTACCCACTGGCCCTGATCCGTTTTCCTGAGCGGTTGCCTGAGGCGGTCAGGAGCCCGCAAGAGTTCCGGAAATGCCCGTCCTTTTGGACAAAGGTGCCCCTTGCTGACGGGATGTGCCTCATCGCCTTCAATGGCGACAATCGTGCCATTTTCGAGGGTGAGGCTGATGCCGCACGTACCGCTGCATATGCCGCAGACGGTCTGGGAACTGCCGGGCGTTGCAGGCAGGTCCGCGTGAGGCTCAATATTCACGGGCATCTGTTTCATAATTACGCTTTTCCTTATTGTCAGCCTTCATTAAGGGCTGGGAACCACCCATCAAGACGCCAAAGAGAGTGAGGTCTTGCGAGGTCGAACGGCCAGTATATATTCGTATAATGCATTTGTCAAATAGACGATATCTATCATTACAGCGCGAGTCATAGTCGCGGAGCATAACGAACACTGGGCCCTTGTACGCAAGTGGTGACCTTTGACGCTCAACCCTTCCCGTGGTAAAGTGGTTACAAAGTAATATGTCCGTTAGCGAGTTTCGAGTTGCGGGTTACGAGGTACTAGAAACGCCGGACGATCCCATGGGTTGTTCATTTTTGAATGGGATGACAGCGTGTGGCAGAGTCCTACGTAGAAAATAGGATTACAAAAACAGGTAGAGGAGGAGGCAAAATGATTTCGAAGATTCTGGTTCCCACGGATGGTTCGAAGACGGCCCGCAAGGCGGCCAAGTATGCGGTGGAGTTGGCGAAGTTGTCGGGGGCCACGGTGATCGTGCTCAGTGTCATCGATCGTACTCCTTTCATAAGTCCGTCTGTGCCGGGTTTTGTGAGTCCGTCGCGGCCTGGCGTCACACATCCCGAGCACTTGATAGAACCGATCGAAGATTACCTGAAGGAGGCCGCCAAGGCCGATCTGGGTGATATCGTAAAACTTTGCGAGCAGAATGGCGTTCCGTCAAAGGCGGTCATACGACTTGGCCATCCGGTGGAGGCAATTGTCAAAGAAGGTGAGAGATCGAAGGTTGATCTCATCGTGATCGGCTCCCATGGGAGGAGCGCCCTTAAAGCAGCCCTTCTGGGCAGCGTCAGCTTCGGCGTGATCCACAAGGATACGAAAATACCGGTCCTGGTCGTGCGCAAATGATACCGAGCTGCCTTCAAGCGTATACCTTCGTTGTCGCTGCGTCGCTCTCCTCGACGTACTCATGAGTACGCCTGCGTACCCGCTCGCGGGTCGCCTCGGCCGTCTCGGTCTACATCGTGAATGCAGCTCGGTATAACATGCAGAAGATTGGACGTCTTGTAATAACACTTCTGTCCTTGTGTTGTCTTGTTCTGACGGGCTGTTCGGTGATTACGGCTCCCTACAGGGTAACAAAGAAGGCTGTCAAAGGTACCGTCTATGTAGTACAGGGCGCTTACGATTTTACCGCCGGCACAACGAAACTGCTTTACAAAGTTGGGAAGTTCACGTTCAAGGTGGTAAAGGCCCCTCTCGACTGGCCGCTCGGCAACCGCGACATTGAGACGATAGATGGTCTTCCTCCTAAAGAGGCTATTCGCGAGGGCAGGGTAACGACCGCTTCATACACGGTGAAAGGGAAAACCTACCACCCCATGTCCGTCAAGGAGGCTGAGAATTACGATGAGACGGGCATTGCGTCCTGGTATGGCTATGAGACCGTGCGACAAAATCATGGCGCGATGACCGCCAACGGCGAGGCCTTCGATCCGCACGGACTGACAGCGGCCCACAAATACCTGCCCCTTCCCACGCACGTAAAGGTGACGAACCTGGAGAACCAGCGCTGGGTCATCCTGCGGGTCAATGACCGGGGACCCTTTCCCAGTGACTACAACCCGAAATCAGGCGACCGCATCATCGATGTCAGTGCCGGCGCTGCCAAGAAGCTCGGTTTTTATGGAAAGGGCACGGCCAGGGTCCGTGTCGAGACCATACAGTTGAAGGAGGGGTAGGCCCTCCGCCACTGACACAACTCTGGACGTAGATCAAAAATTGCTCAGCTGAAGTGCCACGGCTGCGCGGCGATGATCGACACCGTTCACCGGGCGCGGTTCCTGGAGGTTTGCGGCGGGATATTTTACTTGACAAAGGAGAGGCAACTGGTGAGATGTAATAGGGCAGAAATGCGCCTAACATGATGAAGGAGTCAGCGGAATGAGAACAATCGAGTCTTATCTTCAACAGGTGAGGGAGGCACTGCCACAAGACCTGGTGACGGTTAGCGAGCCGGTAAAGCCCTCGCAATTCGAGGTTACGGCCCTGCTCCAGCACCTGGAGAATGCGGGCAAATTCCCCCTTCTGCTTTTTGAGAATCCACTTAACCTGAAAGGGGAAAAATCGGCTTTCCGCCTGGCAACGAACATCTACGCGACCAGGCGGCGATGCGCCCTGGCGTTGGACCTTGACCCGACTGATTGGAAGCTTGGGCTGAGCCTCGAATACGCGCGGCGCGAAGACAAGCTGATCGAGCCGGTCATCATCAGCAAGGGCGATGCGCCGGTCAAGCAAAACGTGAAAATTGGCAGTAACGTCGATCTCAGAGAACTGCCGATCGTGCGCCATCACGAAATGGACGGAGGGCCTTATATTGATATGACGGTGGCAATGAGAGATCCTGACCAAGGCTTCTATAACGCCTCTTTTCACCGGACCCAGTATAAGGAGCCTCAGAAGCTGGGCATCCATCTCTCGCCGCGCCACAACTGGACAGTCGTCCGAAAGAATGAGGAAAGAAACCTTCCCACCCCGGTTGCTATCATAGTAAGCCATCACCCTGCTTTCTACCTGGGTGCCCTGAATGTGGCGCCGTTTGGTGTCGACGATTACGAGCTGATCGGCGGGATCATGGGAGAAGCGCTGAGACTGACCGCCTCTGAGACCTGGGGGGAGGCGTTTCTGGTGCCTGCGGATGCGGAACTGGTTATCGAGGGAGAGATCCCGCCAAAGGAGAGGGCAGTTGAGGGACCTTTCGGCGAATTTCCCGGCACGTATGGACCGCAGCGCTGGAGACCCATCATAAACGTCAGGGCGATAACGTACAGAAATAATGCCATATATCAGGATATCTTTGTTGGCCACAGAGATACATGGGTCCTTGGCGGCATTCCCAAGGAAGGGAGCGTCTTCAACGCCATAAAGGGGATTGTCCCTACGGTGAAGGCTGTGCATTTTGCTGTGTCAGGGGCTTGCCGGTTCAACTGTTACATCTCGATAGACAAGAAGGTGGAGGGAGAGACAAAGCAGGCGGCTCTGATGGCCATGGCGCACTGCGACTTCGTCAAGAATGTGATCGTTGTCGATGCGGATATTGATCCCTTCAATGAGCAGCAGGTAATGTGGGCTGTGGCAACACGTGTCCAGCCTGACAATGATATAGACATCATCAGGAACATCAAGGGCAGTATGCTTGATCCATCGCTTGTGCACGATGTCAGAGGCAGCAAGATGATTATCGACGCGACTAAACCGGTGGATCGCCCTTTTGCCAGGAGGCTCAACGTGCCCGACGAGGCGCTGGCGCGCACCCGGCTCGGCGATTTTCTTTCACAGGAAGTCTTCGACCGCGTACCTGTTCTTGGCGAGTCGAACGAGGGATAAGAAGCGGATCGCAGAACTCCAGAGGAGGAACAGGTCATGGTCAGAATCTTTACGATCATGTGTCCAAAGTGCAAGAAGGAATTCGAGGTACATTTCGGAGACCTGAGACACAAGGAGGTAAAGCTCCACTGCCCGTATTGCGACAACTGGTTCCTGCAGACGGAAAGCGAAAAGATTGACGACCGGTGGTAAGAGAGTGAAGTGGCCTTAATGATCACACGAAGATATTTTGTACGATGGCTCCTGGGACTGCCCCTGCTCTCGTTTTTCCCCTTCCATGTCACGGAATTATCTGCCCAGCCTCCTGATCGTTTCAAGGGTGATCTGCAAGGCCTTACTATCGGGGAGCGCTTCGCCGGTGAGGAGCTTGACTACGAAATTTCATTCTGGATTATCAAGAGAGTTGCCGTCGCCAAATTAAGCTTCCATCGGGCTGAGCAAAAAGGACGTTACATAGCTACCCTTCAGGGGGAAACCCTGGGGATTCTGGGGTTCCTGGCGCGGTACCGGGTCGATACGTACTATTCCTTGATGGAGGAAGTAGACGGAGGCAAGCGTCTCAGGTCCCTTTCGTTTGACGAATACGTCAAGGTCGGCAACAGGGTGAGAAAGAATCTTCATTCCTTCGATCATCTGAGGCGAAAATGGGTTCACCAGAGCAGTCGAAGGGACGGCACCATGGAGACAATCGAGAAGGAGATCCCCGAAGGTCAAACTTACGACGATTTCCTCACCGCTGCGTATAATTTCCGATGCGGCATATACGGCGTTGTCGAACGAGGAAAGACATACAGCGTTGCCACGTTCCCGAGAAAGGGAACCGGCGTTTATGAAGTGAAGGTAGCCACAAAGAAAGAAGAAGAGCGCAGGAGGAGGTCCGAAGGGGCAGGCGAGGAAAAGGAGTACGCCATCGATCTGAGGTTCGATCCGGACATTATTAATTCAAAGGAAGGCGTGATCGAAGGATGGCTCTCTAAAGATCTCTATCCGGTAGAAGGCACGATCAAGGACGTGATTCTTTTCGGGGATGTCCAGGGAAGCCTCGTCAAAAGAACCATCGTGGAGAAAGGGCTCCCTAAAGAGTGATGGCCATGAATACAGGCTAGGATAGGGGTCATGGCTTGACAGATTATCAAGAACCCCGGTCGGCAGTGGGGAAAGCGTGAATAGGAATAGGCTTTGCACAAGTCGCGCTTGATTTAGCTCCTCATTTCGGCTATACTATTGTTTCACACGTCTTTCATCGCTTTATAATTACAGAAGGGGCGACGTTGAAACAGGAAAAGATACGTAATATTGCAATTATAGCGCATGTCGACCACGGGAAGACGACTCTTGTGGACCGGCTTTTCGCGCAGAGCGGGATGTTCCGGGATAACCAGGTTGTGGAGGAACGGCTCATGGATTCCATGGACCTGGAGAAGGAGCGGGGCATTACCATCTCGTCCAAGAATGGGTCGTTTCGGTACAAGGATTTCCTCATCAACATCATCGATACTCCGGGCCACGCTGATTTCGGCGGGCAGGTCGAGAGAGTCCTCAAGATGGCAGACGGTGTGCTGCTGCTCGTGGACGCGGCCGAAGGGCCCATGCCCCAGACCTATTTTGTCTTGAAGAAAGCACTGGCTTTGGCGCTTCCCGTTATTGTAGTGATAAACAAGATAGACAAACCTGCGGAGCGCTGTGACTGGGTCGTGAACGAAGTCTTCGACCTTTTCGTGAAGCTCGATGCGCCGGACCATATACTCGATTTTCCCGTCATTTACACCTCCGCAAAAGAAGGATATGCTACACTCGACCACACGGTTCGGCAGGGGACGATGGAGCCTTTGTTCGATCTCATCGTGGAGGCCGTGCCGGCTCCCACCGGGAACCCGGAAGGGCCGTTGCAGATGCTCGTCAGCTCGCTCGATTATTCCCCTTTCCTGGGCCGTCTTGCCATCGGAAAGATTACCTCCGGGGCACTGATGCTCGATCGGGACGTGGTAGTTGCGGCGGAGGGAAAAGCGTTGTACCCGGCGCGCATCACCAAGATCTACCGGTTTAAGGGTACGGAAAAAGTCGAGACAGAGGGCGCGAGCGTGGGCGAAGTCGTCGCGGTCGCAGGCATGGAGTCGGTCACCATAGGCGAAACGTTGACCGACCCGTTGAACCCTGTTCCGCTTCCCGGCATAGCTATTGACCCTCCCACGGTTGCCATGAATTTTGTTCCGAACGATTCTCCCTTTTACGGGCGCGAAGGCCGTTTTGTCACTTCCAGACACCTTCGCGAAAGGCTATTGCGCGAGACGCTCTCGGACGTGGCCCTTGTTGTGGAGGATCTGGAAGAATCGTCAGGGTTCAGGGTATCGGGAAGAGGAGAACTCCATCTCTCGATTCTCATCGAGAAGATGCGAAGGGAAGGGTACGAGTTCCAGGTCACGAGGCCGCAGGTGCTTTACAGGGAGGAAGACGGCGTAAGGCTGGAGCCCTATGAAGATTTGACCGTTGATGTCGATGAGAACTATATGGGGCGAGTGATAGAGAACCTCGGATCGAGAAAGGGCCAGCTCCTGGAGATGAAGCAGGAGAACGGCATGGCCAGGCTCAGGTATAAGATCCCGACGAGGGGGCTACTCGGCTTCCGCTCGGAGTTCCTGACCGAAACGAGAGGGATGGGAGTGATGAATTACGTCTTTCTCGGGTTCGATCGTTTTGCGGGTGAGATCAAGAACAGGACAAAGGGTGTTCTCGTCGCTATGGAAGAATGCACGACCGTTGCGTATGCCCTTTTCAATCTGCAGGAGCGCGGCCGGCTCTTTCTGGGGCCGGGAGAAAAGGTCTATGAAGGGCAGATCATCGGGGAACACTCGCGGGAGACCGATCTCGTAGTGAATCCGGCTAAGGGGAAGAAGCTCACGAACATGCGGGCCGCGGGCTCTGATGACGCCGTAATACTCACTCCGCATGTAAAGATGAGTCTGGAAGAGTGCATCTCTTACATAAACGATGATGAGCTGGTCGAGATAACGCCTGTTTCAATCAGACTGCGAAAGCAGATCCTGGCGGACCTGGAGAGACGCCGGGCAAAGTCAGCCGCGTAGACGCCTAAACAAATTCAAAATTCCAAGCACTAAATCCCAAACAATCTCAAATTTTCAAATTTCAAAACGGATCTTCGTTGTCGGGTCACTGCAACACTCTCTTTGTCCCCGATTCTCAACTCGCAACTCGGAACCTGTAACTCATAACGGGTATTTTGGGGTTATTACTTTGCGCCCTTTGACGCGACACCGTAATAATCGTCTGCCCACCGCTTGCGCGCGGCTTCATCCCATCTGTAAAGGCCGCGGGCCATGTCGGTGAGATTGACAGTGCCGCTCAATAAATCCATCACAGGGATCAGAAGAAGATAGGCCATTTCGCGCTGCTGCTGTGCGACGAGGCGACCAAGCCTGAGTTCGCTGACCCTGGCTTTTCTGCTTCCCGGCGCCGGCTGAGCCATCTGGCGCGCGAAGCTCGCCCCCGGACCTGTGTCACGCGTAACCTGGGCCACAAGACCCACGACTGCCGCAACCGCGTACGAGTGGCCTGCATCCAGATCGTAGCCTGCATCCTTCAGGAGATTTAGCAGATTTTGATACTCGGGCGAGAGCATGACGCTTGACGGGTCCCCACAGCGTCGTATCCGGTCCCGTTCGTCCCCGTCGGTCTGGAGCCCTTTCCACCAATTCCGTAGAATGACTGCAGAAACGTCCCCCTCCGCAAAGAGATTCCTCGGTGATGGTTCTGGCATATGCTCTCCTTTCAACTCGATTTCCGCGTTAACCTGCCTGGTGCCGCAGGCTGTCTCAAATAGGTTTAGACCCGTTACAGGAGCCAGGTCGATCAGTCAGGCGGGAAAGTGCAACTGCCAGAGAGTCACAGACTTTTTTTATCTCAAAGGCGTGAATAGTCATGGTGAAAAAAACAACAAGCACATTTCCGCAGATGCTGATCTGACAACCGGGCTGTGCTTTGTTCCTCATTATACCACGTTTTTCTCTCCATTGATAGCCGAAATATGAGTCAGTTCAAATCCCAAATCACAATATCGAAATCCTAAACAAATCGCAATGTTCAAAATTCTCAAACCAAAACGCCCGGTGGCGCAACAGTTGGTGTGTTTGGAACATTTGATATTGGATAATTTGAAATTGTTTAGAATCTAGTGCTTAGAATTTAGGATTTCGAGTTCTAATATCCGCGATGGTTTTTAACGCGCTTTCGTGAGAATATATTGTCCAGAAAGACGCAACACCGTGAACATGAAAGGACAGATAGAAGAAGAGAACCGCCCATTCTTGGGAATCGATCCTGCAGGAAAAAGCCCGGATGAGATTGAGCTGGAGTGGTTCGAACACCACTATCACGGCGATATCCCGCAGCTCACGATCAGGGCCGTCCTGACCGGAGCTGTACTGGGCGGTGTAATGAGCCTCTCCAATCTATACGTCGGTTTGAAAACCGGATGGGGTCTGGGCGTTGCCATCACCGCCTGCATTCTATCCTTTTCCATCGGGGCTGCCCTGACGAGAATCGGGCTTTTCCGTACTAACCTGAGCATCCTCGAAAATAACTGCATGCAGTCCACTGCCAGCTCGGCAGGCTACTCCACGGGTAGTGCGATGGTGGGCGGGATCGCTGCCCTGCTGATGATCCGCGGAGAACACCTGCAGTTCTGGACCCTTCTGCTCTGGACGGTGTTCCTGGCCATGCTGGGGGTCTTCGTGGCCATTCCCATGAAACGGCAGATGATCAACGTGGAGCAGCTCAAATTTCCGAGCGGACTGGCAGCCGCGCAGACACTGCGATCGCTCTATGCAGCGGAAGGGGAGGCGACGAAGCAGTCGAGGAGCCTGGGAATCGCCGGCCTGCTGGGAGCGATCGTGACTTTTGCCCGGGCCAATACGTTCGCATGGTATCCAGGGTGGTTGAGGATTCCTGAGATGCTGCAATTTCCGGGCACGATCCTTGGGCAAAAACTGGCCCAATGGACAATCCAGTGGGAAATGAGCCTGATCATGATCGGTGCAGGCGCCATCATCGGCATCCGTGTCGCGTGGAGCATGTTCCTCGGCGGGTTGTTCAACTATGCGTATCTCAGCCCGATGATCTACGGGAAAGGTATTATCAAACATCTTGGCTATCAGGGCATCGTTTCGTGGAGCCTATGGGGAGGGACGGCCATTATGCTGGCCTCCGGCTTGCTTTCCTTCGGGCTCCAGTGGCGGACCACAGGCCGCGCCTTTTCGGGCATGGCCAGGATGTTCGATCCCGAGAGAGGAAAAAATGCATGATGGAAAACTGCTGCCATGAACAAGATCGAGGTTCCGGGGAGTTGGTTCCTATGGGTATAGCAGCAGCGGCAGTTGGCGTGGTTTGCATTCAGGTTATTAGCTTCTCCATCCATTGGTGGATGGGAATCTTCTCAGTATTGATGACCTTCTTCCTGGCGATTGTGGCCTGCCGTGCGACCGGCGAAACGGATATTACCCCGATCGGGGCCATGGGTAAGATCACGCAGCTCTTCTACGGCGTTATTGCCCCTGCGAATATCACCACCAACCTGATGACTGCATGCGTCACGGCCGGTGCAGCCGCGTCCTCGGCAGACCTCTTGACGGATCTGAAGTCAGGCTACCTGCTGGGAGCCAGTCCCCGCAAGCAGTTTATCGCTCAGTTCCTGGGAATCTTCGTCGGTGCGATAGTGATCGTTCCTGCATTCTACCTGATCGTGCCTACTGCCGATGTCCTGGGTGGAGACAAGTTTCCTGCCCCGGCAGCTCAGGTATGGAGAGGAGTTGCAGAGTTGCTGGCTCTCGGGCTTTCGAGCCTTGATATCACCGCGCGCTGGGCACTGGCGGCAGGCGGTCTGATAGGCATCCTCATTCCTCTACTGGAGCGCCTGCTTCCAGTCAAGGCGCGGCCGTTCGTCCCTTCTGCCATGGGGCTCGGCCTGGCGTTCGTCATTCCCTTTTGGAATACGCTCTCCATCTTCGTAGGCGCGCTTATAGCCTGGGTCATGACAAAGCAGGCCAGAGATCTGGCATCAACGTACATTATCCCCGTTGCTTCCGGCCTCATCGCAGGCGAAAGCCTCGTGGGCGTGATGATCGCGCTGTTGAGCATGCTGGGCATCATGAAATAGATACTGGTTTGCCTTCAAGCGTCTACCTTCGTTGCCCGTCGGCCTGTTCTGCTCCGACGTACCCCAGGTACGCCTCCGCAGCCCAGGCCTCGGCGCGCCTCGGTATCCATCTTGAATCCGAATCGGCGCGATGCCAATGTGGACCTATATAGATGCCGCTGCAACTGCGCCAGATGATCCAGTTTCGGCGGGGCGATACGCATAAAAGATCGCTGGCAGACCTGGAGCGCTTAGAGAGCGGAGAAAACGGTGCGAGCGGCCTGCCCCCTCCTTCTGTTTCGTTTGTGTACTTAGCGCTGCGTAGCGCCGAGTTCCTGCAGAATCTCCTTCATATGGTCGATGTGAAAGCCTATGTGGCGCTCTGCCAGGGCCGTTACCCAGACTGCCAGGGTCAGGTACTCGCCCATCGGCGTTTCCTTGAACGCGGGAACATGGGCTTTCCGTGCGAGCTGCTCGTCGGAGAGGCCTGCCACAAGGCCCGCCAGCCGGTCGTATTCCCCCTCGAACTCTTTGAGGAGTTCCGCGACCGTCATCTTTGAGCGCCTTTCGGTAAAGAAGGGATTCCCGGGGTCAAGGTCCAGGCGAGGGGTGTCCTGCTCCAGGAAGGTCTTGATGGCCGGGATGAGGCCGACTCCATCAGGACCGCAAATGTGTGAAAGGATCTGCTTGGGGGACCACCGCCCCGAAGGGGCGCGGGAGGCTGTTTTCTCGTCCAGGCCCTGACAGAGCCTTTTCATCTCGTCCACCTTCTGTCGAATAAGCTGCGACAATTGAGCGGCTTGCTGCGATGGCATAATTATTCCTCCTTTTTTGTAATAGCATAAGTCCGAGTAACTGTTTCGCCACGGATATTCTCACATGAGTTCACAGAGCCCACAGAGAGAGGAATTGAACAGGAGACAAAGGGAATTCTTTTTTGATTCCGGTGAGACGCCGGAAAATCAAAACCGTCGCCACTTCGTGGCACGGTAAGACCTGGGCGTACATATAACACAATCTCAATTTCTCTTCTCTGCCTTTCCCTCGTGCCCTCTATGATCTGTGAACAGTCTGTCTTTCCTTTGCTCACTTCGGCGAGCGTTGAGCGATCCAGTGATGCGAGCCCGAAAAAGGTCCACCCTCTACCACGACAATCCCGGAGGCTTGTCCGTCCTGCACGCGCCCTGAGAAGTGCATAAGTACGGGCTTTCCACCCGCGGTTCCTGAAGTGGTAAATGAAAGATTCTCTGCATCGATCCGCGGATCGCGAAGATCGAGCTTTCTGCCACGCAGCCTCACTGAGCCGGAGAGCCTCTGAAAGGCCTGTCTGAGAGACAGAGTCTGTGGGCTCAAGCCTTCTGCCGTTGAAATTTCGAGAGTCCACACACCGCCCACGTCTGCAGGCACGACCCAACAATGGACCGGTGAGCCATCCACATGGATGGTTTTATCCGGCTGCCATTCTCCCATGTCATGCAAGTACGAAACGATCCGGGTCCCGGGCCGCAGCTCCTTCATGAACTTCGGAGCCAGCATCTCGTCGACCCCAGGCAGCAAGAAGAGCGTAACGACCGTCGCTTCTTCCAGGTTCACCTGAAAAAGGTCCTTCTGCATGAATCGGACACGTGTGCTTACGTGAGCATCTTGTGCGTTCCGCTCGCTCTCCCGGATGAGGTTCGGGTCAATCTCCACTCCGACAGCCCGGGCTCCAAAATCACGGGCAGCCGCTATAACGATGCGGCCGTCACCGCTTCCGAGGTCATAAACGGTATCATCATCGGTAACGTTGGCGAGCTTCAACATCGCTGTCACTACATGGGGAGGAGTGGTTACGTAGGGAACCGGTGCGCTCATCTCGTTATGAGTAACTGTCGTACAGCTGCTCGCCGCCGCGAGACAAAGCGCGAGCGCCAGGAAACCAACTCTTTTCATGCTCATAGGGATCCACCTCTTTACGCAGGTTTAAGGTAATCAAACAGGACAAGAATTAATCCGCAGAAGAGCACTGCCAGCCCGACGAGCGCACCCCTCCCGGTGTAAGCGAGACTTGCCCGGAGCATGTAGAGACAGGTAGCGCAGAACAGGATGGGCGTGAAGGGATAGAGCGGCACGGGGAAGGGCCGCTCGACACCAGGCTCCTTCACCCGGAGCACCATGAGTGAGAGCGCTCCTAAAAAGAAAAATCCCCAGAAGACAGGGGCAGTATACTCCACCATAGCCACGAACCCCTGTCTTGTGCATGCGCCGAGCAGGATGAGCAAGAGCGAGATAGCGCACTGGACGAGGAGCGCAATGGGCGCCGTGGCAGTGGTCTCGCGCCAGCGGGCAAGGGCACGAAACATGGGCTGGTCCATCCCCAGAGCGAGATTCGTACGGGCGCCCGTAACGATGGAGCCGTTGATGGAGCCGAGGGCCGAGACGCAGATGAGAAGGCTCAGGAGCCTTGCCCCGCTTTGTCCGAACAGGCGCCCGGCAAGGTCCGCGGCCACATGCTCGGATGCGCTCATCCCGGGCAGGCCGAGGACCCTGAGAAAGGCCAGGTTGGCGAGGACATAGACCGCTGTGATTATGGCAAGACTCCATAGGAGGGCCGGAACCATGCCTCGCCGGACGTGCTTGAGGTCCGCCGAGACGTAGGCTGCCTCATTCCATCCTCCGTAAGTGAGTAGTACGAAAATCATTGCGAGGCCGAGCAGATTGCCGGACGGAGAGCCGGAAGGAGCAGTTTCAATGGGTTGTGTGTACAGGATCCCTGGTATGATGACGGCAAGCAGGCCAAGCACCTTGGCAACGGTCAGCACGGTTTGCGTCGTCTTTCCCTGACGCATGCCGATCAGGTTGATCGCCGTGAGAGATAAGACGGCGATGGCCGCGAAGAAGGGAGAAGCTGAGCTGGTAATCGGCAGCAGGCCCGTGAGGTAATCGCCGAAGATAAAGGCGAGCATCGCTATAGAGCCGGTCTGGATCACCGTCATCCTTGCCCAGGCGAACAGAAAGGCTACCTTCTTGCCGAAGGCCCGGGTCATGTAATGGTAGTCGCCGCCGGGATGAGGGTAGGCTGTAGCCAGTTCAGCGTAACAGAGTGCCCCATTCAAAGAGATGACGCCGCCGATGATCCAGATCAGGATGAGCAGGCCGGGCCCGCCGGCGTTTGCGGCCACGACGGAAGGCGTCTTAAAGATCCCCACGCCGACCACAATGCCGACGACGATGGCGACGACGTCCCTGACGGAAAGGCTTCCTTCCTGCTTCATACCAATTCACCTTCATCGATATAGTTTCCGGGTACCGCCACCGGCGGGTGTGCTGCGTCGCTCTCCTCGACGTACTTCTGAGTACGCCTGCGTCAGCTCCTCGCTGCCGCCTCACTCTATCTTCGAATCCGAATTGGTATAAATCGCCTTCCCTCAGATTTTGAGGCTCATGTACTTCTCGAACTGGGCGAGGTGGGCTTCGAGGGCCGTCACTTCCTCGTGCAGGTGCTTCGCCTTATCAGCGAGTTCCGTACCCTTTGCCAGGTTTGCGATGCGACGGGAGAAGCCTCCGATGACCGCTATGCGGTTTCGGAAGTTATGGGCGGTCTCCATCAAAATCGCTTCTTGTCTGCGGCAGGATGTCATGAGCTGCTCAACCAGCTCAGCCCTGCCGATGATAGCGCTTATGAGCTCCCCGATCACCTGCAGGTATTCGAAGTCCTCCGCCGAAATAGGCACGCCGTTCCTGCCCGAATCGACAATGAGAACCCCAAGTTTCTTATTTTCCTTAGTCACGGGGTCGGTATAGTCCAGAGGGACGATGGCCTTAATCTTGGCTGGTTCGTGGAGCGTGTGGGTATAGCCGTTTGTCTGGTGCGGGTCTGTAAGGTTGATAGCGACACCTTTTTTAACAGCCTCCCAGACGATGCTCTCCTTGTTTATCTTAAGGCCAGCCAAGGGAACGGTGTGATCGCCGGCCCAATATCGGAGCGTCAAGTCCTCCCCCTCCAGAAAGGCACACCGGGCCCTCTTGCCGAGCCGCTCGCACAGATGCGCGAGCACCGTTTCGACAACCTTCTCGGGGACCGTGCTGGAGTCCAGCAGGCGGGTGGCCTCCAGGATGTCCCGGAAACGGCTGGCTAAATCGTTGGCTGTTTTCGGTTTTTTGCCGGTCGTCCCTGCTGCCATGGCGCGGTTTCTTTTCCTTCACCTATAGTAACGCTTTTTAAGTCGGTGAGCAACGGATACTTTAGTACGGTTCGGTTCACATGAATCTTTCAAATCGTTCCTGTTTCGCGCTGCATATCGGACATGTTTCCGGGGGTTCTTCTCTTGCGCAGAGATACCCGCAGACCTTGCATCTCCAGACCGCGTATGCGAGGGAGCCCGTACCTTGCGGCGAATCAGTGCTCTTCGAGCGCGCCCTCTCGTCGGAAGAAGGCCTTCGTTCCGGGATCGAGGCAAGGGTTTTCTTGCCTGCCAGAACCGCCTGCGATACATATAGGGCGCAGTAGCACGCTCCATACTGGACGAGATCAGGATCTCTGTAGTCGCAAGGGCATGTGATGTCAAGGTCTTCTGCCTTGTTGCCGGAAGCCAGCCGGCAAGGGCATGCGAGATATCCATACCTTCTCTGGTTTATGAGCAGGCCTTTTACCAGTTCTTTGGCGAAGCCAACATCCAGGTTGAGATGGTAGCCTGACTTCTTTCCTTCTCTCAACAGCTGTTCGTAGAGGGCGTTCACTTCCTCTTCGCTTACATCATTTCTGTCGCTCATAGCCCGAGCGCCTCCCGTATCTTTTTCTCATCATAACCCACCACGCACCTGTCGCTATTGACCACGAGGGAGGGGAACGAACATTTTGGGTTCCAGCGTTGCAGCCCTGCGATGGCCTGCTCGCGCTCTTCACCGGCTAGCTCGTCGACGTTCACATAATCATAGCCGACGCGCAGATCGTTTAGGAAAGCCTTTGTCTTCTTGCACCAGCCACACGTACTCAGCGCATAAAGTACGAGGTCGCTCTTTTTCTCACCGTCAACGTGCTTCATATTCATAGCTTACCTCCGTAATAATTAGTGACTGCCTGACGACAGTATAGGCCTTTTGCAGATTCGGAACAATCAGTTCGTATAGGGCGGGGATGAATTGGCACGAAGGTACGCAAAAAGAGGGCCGCTGCACCTTGATTTAGGGCAGAAAAGACATAGATTAAACTATCTATGGCAAAGGGGAAGAGGGATTGAAGAAGCCTGTTGTTGCGATTCTCAAAACGACACCGGAAAAGGTTTTTGAAGATATCTCCAGACTTATGGAGATGGCTGGCATCAAGGAGGCCTTAAAGGACCAGGCCACGACGATTTTGAAAGACAACCTATCCTGGCACTTTCCCCTTTTGTCCGCCAACACGACCCCCTGGCAACTGGAAGGCACTATTCAGGGACTGAAAGCAGCCGGGTTTTCCGACCTCGTGGCTGTGCACAATAGCACGGTGGTTACCGATCCCTTTAAAGGCGGGCGTTTAAATAAGCTGACGCCTGTCTATCGCCGATACAGTATCCCGGAAAAATATAATTTTCTGCCGGAACATATGACCTGGGAAGTAATTCACCCCAGTTCAAAGATGAGAGTGCTGGATCGGATTTATCCGAAAGGGATACAGGTGCCATCTTACTTTCGTAATAGAAACATCGTGCATCTGCCCACTACAAAATGTCACATTTATACCACGATAACGGGCTCGATGAAGAATGCCTTTGGTGGGCTTCTTACGACCCGGCGTCATTACACGCACAGCGCCATCCATGAAACGCTGGTAGATCTTCTGGCCATCCAGAAGGAGATCCACTCAGGGATCTTTACGGTCATGGATGCGACCTTCTGCGGTAACGGGCCCGGGCCTCGCACCATGATGCCGATAGAGAAAGGGTTAATGCTTGCAGGCGCTGATTCAGTCGCTATAGATGCGGTTGCGGCCAAGATCATGGGTTTCGACCCCATGAAGATCGACTTCATACGGCTTGCCCACGAAGACGGGCTCGGCGTCGGCAGGGTTGAAGAGATAGAGGTGCTGGGAGAGGACATCTCGGAGATGAATTTTCACTTCTCGGTTGGTGACAATTTGGCAAGCCGTGCCGGTGATCTCATCTGGTTTGGCCCGTTGAAAAGATTTCAGAAGCTCTTCTTCCGCACGCCGCTGGTGCACCTTTTCATTGCGGGTTCCTACATGTATCATGACTGGATCTGGTGGCCTTTCGTCGGAAAATGTCGCATGCAGGCTATAGAAGCCAATACCGAATGGGGTAAATACTTTGCAGGGTACCCCGTTGATTAGTGGTTATGGTCAATACTCGTGAAAAAAGTCGATTGTCGGAAGGTCCCGTGACGCTTCCGCTGGTGGTTGACCTGGACGGAACCCTTGTCAAGACGGACCTACTGGTGGAATCCCTTTTCGCCCTGATCAAACAAAACTCTCTCTATTTTTTTCTTCTGCCTTTCTGGTTGATCAAGGGAAGGGCTTATTTGAAACGACAGGTCAGCCGGCGGGTTACCCTTGATACGAGTCTTTTGCCATACAACCGCGAACTCGTCGAGTATTTGCGAGATCAGCGCAGCCAGGGGCGGCGGCTGATCTTAGCGGCAGGGGCTGATGAACGGATAGCGCGTCAGGTAGCCGACCATCTCCAGCTATTTGATATGGTGCTGGCCAGTGATGGAATTTTCAACCTTTCCGGCCAGTACAAGAGACGGCGGCTGGTGGAAGAATTCGGGGAAGAGGGATTCGATTATGCGGGAAATGCCGGCCGGGATCTGCCAGTCTGGTCTTCAGCGCACAGGGCAATTCTTGTCAATTCCACAGAGAGTCTGTCTCGCAGAGCAGCCCGTGTCGCAGAGATCGAACGTGTTTTCGAGCGGCATGGAAAAGGAGTGATGCTTTACGTACAGGCTCTTCGACTGCATCATTGGCTAAAGAATGTTCTCGTCTTTGTTCCACTCACGCTGGCCTACCGGCTCTCTGAACTTGACTTGCTTGCGAGCGCTTGTCTTGCCTTTCTTGCTTTCGGGCTCTGTGCTTCCAGCGTTTATCTCATCAATGACCTGGCTGATCTTCCCGCCGATCGTCGTCATCCGCGAAAGCGTGAGCGGCCTTTTGCCGCGGGTGAGCTTTCGCTTTTCTGGGGGCTGGGATCAATTCCTCTGCTGCTCGGGCTTAGCCTTCTCGTCAGCCTTCGGCTGCCCTGGCCTTTCCTCGGAATGTTGGTGATCTATTTTCTTTTAAACCTGGGCTATTCCTTTACTCTGAAACGGATCGTGCTTTTGGACGTCATTGTGCTTGCCGGACTCTACACCATGCGCATCATGGCTGGCTCCGCAGCTGTCTCAGTATGGCCATCTTCCTGGCTTCTAGCCTTTTCGACCTTCCTGTTTCTGAGTCTTGCTCTGGTCAAACGTTATGCCGAACTGGTAATCATGGGTACCGAAACTGAGGTTTCTCAGGTCAGAGGGTACCGGATAGTGGACAAGGAACTGCTCGCGTCTATGGGGACGCGGCAGCGGCTATGTGGCAGTGCTTGTCCTGGCGATGTATATCTCCAGCGGCACGGCAGAAATCCACTATACACGGCAGTACCTGATCTGGCTGTTATGTCCCCTGTTGCTCTACTGGATCAGTTACGTCTGGCTGAATGCACACCGCGGCGCAATGCACGATGATCCTCTGGTATTTACGTTGAGGGATCGAGTCAGTCGTATCGTCATATGCCTGGCGGCCGTCGTATTGGCAGTGGCAAGGTAGGAGCGATGGCGATGTTCTAATATCACTGTTACGGGTTACGAGTTACGAGTTGCGGGTTAAGAATTTATGAGTCGTAATTTGAAAATTCGATGGTACTGGTCGCGACGCGTGAATTGGGTATTCCTGATTTTTCTCGCGTGGGCACTCTTGGCCTCTCCGTCCGGGGCAGCCGACCGTTCAAAAACCATCATAGACCTGCAGCCTTTCCGCAAGACGACCTCCATTCGGATTAAAGGTGCCGGGGGCAAAGAGGGTCTTGCCACGTTGATCAATCTGAACCCCACGATCAACTCATGGTACCTCCTGCAGCTCGACTGGGGCGGCGGTGCGCCTGAAGAAACCTATCATTTACAAAATGCGAGACCTCGGACGCAAACGTTGCTGCTTGAGGAGACTAACCCAGGCGGCCTTACCATCGCCCACGGAAAGGAGAGATCCGTGTGCGACCTCTGGAGCGCCAATGCGCGCGAGGGTCTAAGCGATGCCAGAAAATCGGCCGTGCCTTACGCGCCTCTCTGTGGAGGAGGAGCCTATTTACGCAACCCTACAAAAGGGCATCAATCACCCATTGAAAAGGTCACTGACCTGCTGCGAGAAAAAGTGCCAGGCGGAGAAGAAGTCGTTTCCTTTGTGCGCGATACGTTCTTTGCGCGCCTCTACCAGAAGAAAGCCGAAGAGAAAGTGGAGTCGAAACCCGTGGAGGGGCAGCAGCAGAGAAAGCCGGATAAGGGACCGGCGCCGGCCTTGGTAAATCCGAACCAGGCCAGCCGTGTCGTGAAAGCGGTCGATCTCGGCATCGACATCGAAGACTCGGGCGCCAATAACATGTGCCCCGGGACCTGGTATGCCGCCAAGGATAATCCGGGGATTTATGTGAGCGTGATTGTGCCTGACGGCATCGTGCCGGAAATTTTGCGCAGTTATCCGAAGAGAGTGAACAGCCTGGACAGCGTTGAATCAGGCCAACTTGTCTATCTGATTGCTTTCGATCTTGAGCAGCTCAACCTGCACTATTCCGTCGGAACCGCGCATCCCGGAGTCGGATGGTCCGGCCATATTCCAAGCCAGATGAAGGACAAATCCCTTCCCGGACCGGATGGAATCGATACCAGTGCGCCCTTAGTCAGGACAGGCCTTATAAACCCGATGGACGCAGCCCGAACAGTGGCTACCTTTACGGGGGGATTTAAGCGCTATCATGGGGCGTTCAAGTACGGACCGCTTTCTGTCAAGAATCATGGCAGCCATTATGGTTTCCTGGAGGAAGGTGTCCTGTTCAGCACGCTTCAACCTGATCTCTCTACGTTATATGTGCTTAATGATGGCCGGGCTGATATGAAGACCTGGACCGGCGAAGAGAATAATCTCCTTCAAAGAGTTAGGTATGCCCTGCAAAATGGCGTTCCTATCATCTCAGAGTTTGACGCCGCCGGCAACGTGTCCGTTCCGGGCCCATCCGTCAACCGGTGGGGTGAAGGCAACTGGTCCGGCTCATCTGACGAAAAGCTGCGGACCATGCGCGCCGGTGCTGCCCTGCAAGAGTCCAAGGGGCGGCGGTTTCTCATCTACGCCTTTTTCTGGAGCGCAACTCCGTCAGCTATGGCCCGTGTTTTTCAGGCCTACCAGTGCCGCTACGCCATGCTCCTGGACATGAACGCCTTAGTGCACACATACTTGGCCGTCTACAAAAAACAGGGTTCGAACCTGTATGTCCAGCACCTGATCCAGAAGATGAGCGAAGTAGATATGACGGTGAAAGGGAAGTATATTCCACGTTTCCTCGGGTATCCGGATGATAGGGATTTTTTTTATTTGACGCGAAAGGAGGCACCATGAGAACGATCAGGGTTCTTTCAGTGAGCGTTGCGGGTATTCTATGTCTGCTCCTTTTTCTACACTCCTCAAGTACTGCCCAGTCTTTTGCGGAACAGAATGAAACTCTGTTTCAACAGCTCAAGCGCGTGCACGGCTTGTCCGACGCGCAAATGGAGTCAATCCGTGCGATCTTTCACGCCTCCGGCTACATCGGCCAGGGAAACCCGGCAATAACGAGACACCCGATGAGCCCGCAGGGGTGCCAGGAAGAGTTGGGCAAGATGGGCGTCAAGTATGAGAACGAAAAGTTTGAGGGAATTTGCAAGGCAAAGTACATGGCGCCACTTTATAACCCGGCCGTTGAAAAGGCAGAGAACGCCAAAGCTTGTATTGATCAGTTCGAATTCCCTGATATCCCTTGCACATACCCCGTTGTCTGGGTGCGCGCCCGTGAGGCTGCACTCATATGCAAAGCCATGGGCAAGCGCATCTGTGACGCGCATGAATGGGAAGGGGCCTGTGCCGGTGCCCTCCTGCCGCCTGATTACCGGTTCGATCTCGCGAAAGGTGTTAGCCCCAACGCAGCGGTCGCACGTATGCGGGCAGCCCACAACAAGGCATATGAGGCCCATAAAGCTTGGGCTTACGGCGACCACTATGAGAAAGGGATATGTGCCGCTTCAAGCACCAAGACCGCCGGCTGCACCGGAGGGAGCTGGACCGGATGCGGATCGAATACGTTTCCTTCGGGGAGTTTTCCCGATTGCCACAGCCCGCTGGGCGTCTATGATCTCCATGGAAACGCAGCAGAGCACATGAACCTTCCACTCAACGAAAGCCAGATGGCGAGCCGCGGCAGCACCGAGCTGGGCTATACGGAAATGAAGGGCAGCTGGTTTATTTTCGACACGTACTATGCCCATCCGGACTGGTGCCGCTGGAGAGCACCATTCTGGCACGGGAGTCGGGTGATGGATACGCACAGCCACGAGAACTACCATCTCGGTTTCCGCTGCTGCAAGACGATCGAGGGGGAGTAGAGGAGGACTTTGGCGTCGGGCTCCCTCTTTCATCAAAGGCCTCCGGCCTATCTTCCTTGCCCTTAAGCCGCTTTATGGTTGCTTCACACTCATT
>CAWIHO010000052.1:0-72744 GCA_963835605.1 uncultured delta proteobacterium
GTGAGTGACGGCGCGAGGCCGTAGCACTGGACCCCTAAGGGGGTGCCCGGGGCGCTCGCGCTTGATATCTGGGCCTTGAAAGTAGCCAGCCCGGTGGTTGTGTCTACCGTGAAGATCCTGTCATTTGCGTCAACGCCGTACAGGGTGCCGCCTACCTCGACCATGGCGAAAAACTGTATGTTTGTGGAGTTGTAGGTGCCAAGCGAGCCGATCAATTGAGATGAGCCGTTCGCCGTGTTCAACTTATACAGGTTGTAGTTGAACGCGTAATACAACGTGGTCGAACCTGTCGACAGACTATATTGAGAAAATAAATTTTCTGAGAGGCCGGTGGAGCCGATTAAGGTGGATGCCCCTGTTGTGGGGTCGACAGACAACAAGTTTTCGTAGAAGTCTAGGGCATAAAGCCCGCTCGTTGTTGAGCCGAGGCCGCCTACAAATGGAACGCCGCTTGTCCCGCCGCCGACCGGCGTCGCGCTACCGGTCGATGTATTTACCGAGTAGAGTTTGCTGCTGTTGCTTGCCCCCCCGAACAGGGAGCCGTTTGCCTCTCCCAGGCCGGCGCTGAGAATAGGCGTCGCCGTATTGCTGATCGATGTGTACGTTCCCGTTGTGAGATCAACGATGCCAAGTTCACCCCCAGCACCCGCCATATAGGCGTAGTTGTCGGCACGGACGGCCGAGGCCGCCCCTATGAGGCACAATGCGACAACAATCGATAACACCGCAATCCTCTTCATTCTCACCACAGTGGCTGACATTTAGTCCTCCTTTTTCAGGCAAGGTTTTGCTGGTCCTTGTCCCAAATGTTCGAGAAGGCTTTACCTCGCAATCCCGATATATTCTTAGAGAAAAGCGCTACTATTCTCGTATCTAGGTAGCTCGGCTCTTATGTTGGCTAGTATGGGAACCTGAATCTCTGAGACCCGTGGCTTCCGTCCCATTCTCGCCGCTGGTTTGGCTTTTTCAGATCTCTCCCATTATACTATGTTATACTATGGGGCCATTCTTTGTCAAGGACTTTGGAGGAGTTCATTCTCTTGACAAAGGCCTTTTTATGGGTACCACATGGAACGTAGCACAAGGCGGAAACGTGCTCGCGTGAAGAGTACAGGAAGGATCAAATAAGCGTGCCGAACATTGGCTCAGTGGTGTTTCCACGGATGACGTATTAGCATGCCAGATTTGAGTTAATCACCATTTCCGTAGCCCACAATCTGGGGGGTGCGTGCATTTCCCAAACTGGCTCGATTCCCAAAGCGGTGGAGAAGGCGTGCATTCTCTTCGCCGCATCTTCGATGAGCGTTAATCCGGTGCTTTCTGAAGGGACAGGCTACGTCCTGAGTAGGCGATAAAAAGAGTATCTTTCCCCAGGATCGTAGTGCTTTCTACTTCACCGCTTTTTTAAGGGCACTGCCAGCTGAGAATTTAGGAGCCTTCCTCGCAGGAATCTTTATCTCCTTACCAGTCTGCGGGTTCCTGCCTTTTCTTGCTTTTCTCTGCGTGACAGAAAACGTACCGAAACCGATAAGGGTCACCTTATCGCCCTTCTTCAAGGCTTTCTTTACACCGTCAACGAAGGAATCCAGTGCTTTGCCTGCGGCTGCTTTGGTGACTTTTGCTTCCTTCGCCATCGTATCGATTAACTCGGTCTTTGTCATATGCCTTCCCCCTTCAGCGGTTATATTTCGCGCGCTTCTACAAGCACACAATCTTTTAATAGCACGACTGTCCTGCCTGTACAAGTGTTTTCTCTCATAATGTTTTCTCTCATAAGAAGAATATTTTTACGCATTGCCTGGGTGACGTAATATGATTCCTTGTCGAATGCCAAACAGAAAATAGGTGCGCCTATTCCTGAGGGTCCCTTGGGAGGTTCCTTAAGTTCCTGATGTACCGTTCCTCATTGTAGGGCTTTTTGTTCTTGAAGGCATCGATCACCTCTATCACCACCGCCTGCCCTATGAATTGCCTCGCCTGAAAGTCAGAGTACCCCTCGTTCATCAGACGCTCCAACGCCAGTGCTGTCTCAGGAGGATCGTTTGCGCTGATCTGATTGTCTATCACTTCGAAGATAGTGTCTCTCAGACGTTCATTGACCTTCATGGTCTCATCATACCCCATTCGCAAGAAGCTGTGAAAAAATCAAATTTCTTATAGTTGCTCCTTTGTCTGAGAATACGCGTTTGCAGGAGTCAGCGGGCTATCGCTGTCCGGAAGGCATCGTAACCTCCGTTCGGGTTCACCGTCATTAGGCGCGCTGCTCCTCCTTTCCTCAACTGTTATACCTTCGCAGGCTATGCTGCATGCTGGTCCACCCCTTCCTTTACTGCTTTTAGGCCAGCTTCGGTCTCCAGCAGAGCCTGATCCACTGCTGGATGTTGTAAGTGAGACACGCCCATAGAGCTTCCATCCCTACCTTGAGCAGCCCGCGGAGATGGAACTGCCTGAGTCCTATCTTCTCCTTGATCCACGCATGAGGAAATTCGGCAACGCCGCTTCTCTGTTTGTAGATCTCCTTTGCCTCTTTCGTTTCCATCTTCTCCATGAAGGAGACGACTGCCGGATCAGGCACACGTCGCACGATCGAGCGCATGTTCGCCTTCCCGGGGCAGCACCGTCCCCTATGGGGACATACCTTGCAGTCTCTCCTGCGAGACCGGTAGACATGATGCATCTGTCCGATGCGCTTCTCCTGTCCGTTATGCCGGAGCGTCTTCCCTTCCGGACAGGTGTAGGTATCGTTTTGCTCGTCATAGGCAAAGTGTTCGGGGCGGAAGGCGTCTCCCACTCCCCGCTGCGCACACTGGCCGGCAACCCGGTTCCGGTCCATGAGGGATCCGATGAAGTCCATGCCTGCTGCGTCCATGGCAACGATATTCTCCCAATGCGTGTAGCCTCCGTCAGCCACCACCTGCCGGGGGATCTCTTCGAGGTTCTCCTCTATCCTTGCTATCGCGGGCATGAGTTCGTTAACGTCTTCCGGGCGTTGGCTCATGCCGACGCCGATGATGACTCCCGCGGTGGCGTCAGTTGACAGCTGCAGATTGTAAGAAGGAGCGTAGCCTCCGTCTGACTGTTTCATGATGCGGGCATCCGGGTCGGTCATGCTCACCCGGGCTTCCTTCTTTTCCTCGCCCGATTTCGTCGTTCTTGATTTTTTCCAGTTCCTTAAGGGCCAGTTCCATGCGTTCCTTTTTTTCTCGTGCCGCCCGTTCTTGAGCCTTTTGTGCCCTGAGACTCGCCTCCTCATCGGGAGATTGCCGCACCTGTTCCTCTGCGGCCTTAAGATGCTCCCTGATCCTCTCCTCTCGCCGGAAGCTGTTATTCCCCGCCAAGGCCTTCACCTTCGTCCCGTCGTGCATGACGCGCTCCAGCGTGATGAGGCCTTCGGCGCTCATGATGCCGAGCACTTCCACGAAAAGCCGGTCGAGGGAGTGCTTATGGGAGGAGCGAAAATCAGCGAGCGTGTGATAGTTGATCGGTTCCATGCCGGTGAGCCACTGGTAGGCGGGATCATAGTCGCAGAGGCGGGAGATCTCTCTCGCGGAACCTATACCCTTACTGTAGGCATAGATCCAGATGGCGACAAGCAACCGCGGGTCAAAGGCCGTGCATCCTGCCCTTCCCTCTACCGCGTGGATAGTCTGATAATAGAGCGTGAGGTCGAGATGGCCGGTAAATTCCCAGATCGCCCGCACCTCGTGATCATCAGGGACGAGGCGCTCCACATCGATGGGACGAAGGAGGAGCTGCTTCCGGTTGATCGTTTTCAGCCGTGGCGCGGGCTCGCTCTCGGGCAATCCGTCCTTCCAGGATGCTGCGCTATCGTTAGCTTTGCTTCCCTGCACCGTTTCGAAACCCGGCAGATCATCCACGACGGGACTTCTCCTTCGTGTGCCGCTTGATGATCAACGTCTGCTTGTCCTTCACGATCCATTCGATCGTCTCCCCCTTTTCCATCCCGAGCGCCTGGGCAAGGGGAGCGGGGCAGATCAGGTAGTACTGCTTCTGATCATTCGAGCTTCTTTGGATCACCTGCAGCTTTGAGATATAGCCCATGGGTTGGCCTCCTTCCTCTGGTGTATGGAGGAAGTATAGCATAGCTAAATAGCTATGTCACTATATTTCTTGCCTGGAAAACAATTTTTTCACAGCTTCCAAGCGCCGGGGTATTAATCGTCATGCCGGACTTGATCCGGCATCCAGTCCCGTTTCTGGATTCCGGCTTCCGCCGGAATGACGACGGACGCGGCAAGCCGCGGGGAGTGTACCCGAAGTGATTCAAGACGGCCCAGACCCCGGCCTCCAGTTTGGAATATTTGATATTTAAATTTGTTTAGGATTTAGATATTCGATATTGGGATTTGAACCACCGGACGCGGTGGTATCAGCGGATAGAATAGCTTTTGACAGTCGCGGCTTCGACAGTGTCAAACTGAGAAGGGCGCTCAGTTCCGGGCGGGCGGTAACTCATCGGGGGCGGTGGTGCAGAAGCTAACGGAAACGTCCTGAACTTTTTTTGCTCGGTTGCCGTGGGCTGCCTCTTTTTCGCGGCTACGCGCTTTTGTCTCGTCTTGAGTGTCTGCAGGGCACTATGGGCGCGGTTTAAATCGGCGCTGGCTGATTCCAACTCCTGTCTGAGCGTGTCGTTTTCCAACTTGAGATTGAGCCGGTCTCGCTCCGTCTTCGCCGTTCGGACCTCCGTCTCGCTGATCTGTCTTGTCAGCTTGCCGACCTCGGTCACGATGGCCGACATGCGTGCTCGATTGTCGTAGATTAAAACACATTCGATCAGCAAGAGCAGTGTGAGGGCAGCCGCTGCGATCCCGGCTCCTTTCGGAAGACCGCTGACCTTCAGCCCTACGGCATCCTCGGGAACGTCGGGTATACCGGTTCCGCTGCCAGCCCCTTCTGTTTCGCGCTTATCCTCAGCTTTTTCCGGAGAGTCATCCTCCCCTGTCTTTAACCTGAAGCGTGCATATCGAGCGGGAGAGACCATCTTCACCTGCCATGCAGACGAATCAACAGCAGGCTCGACCTCGCGAGATTTTGGCGCCTTTCGTCGCCGTTCCCTCTGCTCGGCTTTCTTCAAAGCATCGAGTATGTATGACATTTCTGGTCGCTCGCTTCCCTATTCAGGAGTCTTGTTTCTTCCTACTGGCTCGATACTATTATAGCTATTTTCTTTATCATTTCCACTAAATCATTTCCAGACTATCTGAGAGGAGCTCGGATCGAGACTTTTGTAATTAATTATCTCCGAAGCGCCGAACCTATGATAGAATTTGGGACAGTGTAGTGGTCCGGGCAAAGAGTTTAGCCACAGAGAATTGAATTCGCTGGAGGGAACCTGATGGACGATGTACAGCGGTTGGGAATCGTGTTGAGACATCTCATCGAGCATAACGAGGGGCATGCTGAAGACTATGCGCGATGGATTGAGTTGGCGAAGAATAATCGTCTGACTCACGTTGCCGAGCTGATCGGCGAGGCGAATAGGCAGATGAGCAAAGCCAGTGAGGCCCTGAAAGCCGCCCTCGATCACCTCGGTGGCACGCCGGCTGATGACTCGCATCATCACCATTGAAACCGTGAGCGCTGAGCAGTCTTTGAGATTAGAATCTTGGTCCCGCGGGGAATTTGATCCGTGCTGAGATCCGCACGTCGCTTCCGGTCGCCTCTGTCCTGCCGCCACCCAACTCCCTTCGGGCTTACACCTGCCAGACGCTTCTGAACCTTCTTTACAGCACGGGTATCCGGACCCCCAAGTCCTCTCTCCTCGTTGTAGTGCTTTAGGCTTAAAACTCATGGCTAACTTGACAAGGAGAGTAGTAAGCAACAGCTTACGAGTATAGATGTTTTCCCGATCACTGACTCCAAGAATCGAAGATCCCCGGTTGCAAATAAGCAAGAGAAGCAGGGCCATTTCCGGCCCTGCCTGCACCTTTGAACAACTGATTCGAAATTTACTTTCCAATCTTTAATCCTCCAAGGCCAGATGGCTAGGGCCGGGAAGGAGCATGCTGTGGGTTTGGGCGCAAAACACTCTCAAAGCGCAGTTTGTGGCGGAGGGGACATGCTCACAGAAAGAGAGAAGGAATGGAGCTTCACTGATTGTACCAGCCTTACCAACATGAATGGCATGGGTCTTACCGATGCATTTGCATCGGACCATCATTTTGAACAGGCCGGATTCAATATACTTCTGAAAGACTAACCACCCTTCCATCGTTTGGTGTCGGCCTCGCGTACATTCCGCTTCTGATCTCGTCGGATTCTCTTAATGTCCAACATTACGCCTGGCAACCCTTAATGCACAATTTGGTGTTTTCAGTACTTCTCAGGTTGAAGAATCCTTCCTCCTCAGAGACAACGCGCTCTAAAGTGTTGTATATTTTAGCTGGTACTTACTCCCTTATCGTCCCTTATGCTGCTTCCCTCCTTATTACCTGAGCCTAGGGCGAAACATTGATTCAATACCGACCTTTCGACCTCTCTTTGACGATCGGAGGTTTACAGAGTACGATACTATTTTCTTGCATTCTTCAGGATTCTTTCTTTACAATAGGAGGATGGCCCCGGTCAGCTTATGGGCGCGTTTATTCGAGGAGAATACATAGGCTATTCTGCGGCTCGATAGGTCGACAGATGAAATGTCGAGCCAAGTCTTGGTGATCCGGAGGCACAAGACGGGTCTACTTCAACACACCTTTCGGTGCGCATGAAGGTGGCAACGAAGGAGGGGAGCGTCTATTATAAAGACGTGGACATACCATGGGTTAATCGAATTTGCTTCTGGTAGCCCACGATGCGTGGAAGCCCAGAATAATAATGGAGAATGTTACGGGATAGGCCTTTTCAAATAATTTAAAAGGGAGTACTCGTTGTGGAAAGTTTTCCGTGGTGGACAGAAGAGCAAAAAAGGCTGGCAAAGGAGGTGAGAGAATTTGCGGAGGAGGTAATGCCCAGGGATGCGGAGGCAAGATGGAAAAGAGAGTTCCCTTGGGATATGTTCGAAAAGATATCGGAAAGAGGATATACGGGGGTGGCTGTCCCCAAGGAATACGCTGGAATGGGGTTGGGTGCTACAGGGGCTTGTATAGTTGTCGAGGAAATGTGTCGTATGCCGGGACCAGGCAGAATCCTGGTGGGGAATATGATAGGTGGTCTCAGGCAAATCATGGAATTCGGCTCTGAGGAGCAAAAAAAGCAGTTCCTCCCCGGTTTTGCAAAGGGTGAGATGGGTGCAATTGTTATCACCGAGCCGGTTGCAGGGACTGACGCCGCTGCGATAGAGATGGTAGCGAAACGGGATGGAGACGCATATATCCTGAATGGAAAGAAGCGTTTTATCGTATCGGCTGGTACCGCGAACCGGTATTTCGTGTACGCGAGGACAAGCAATAGGCCCGAGGATGTAGCAAAGTATCGGCATCTTACCGCATTTGTGGTCAAGCGAGGTGTCCCCGGCTTCAGTGTAGAAAAAATCAACGAAATTATCGGATTTGAGAACATCCAGAATGGCGTTCTTGATTTCGACAACGTAGAGGTCCCTCTTGCAAATCGGATTGGAGGAGAGGGGGATGGATGGAAAATCATGACGGCAGGTCTCAATTTCGAGAGAACGCTGATCTGTGCCATGACGCTGGGTTGGCAGAGGGAGTTATTGAGAAATGCCGTGTCCTACGCCCAAAGACGGGTCCAGTTCGCTAAGCCCACAATCGATATCCCGGCCAACCAGACAAAAATAGCGGATCTCATAATTAGGCTCAAGTTGGCCCGGGTTGCAACGTACTATACGGCGTACCTGTGGGATTTGGGTTGGGATATCACGCTCGAATCAAATGCATCAAAGGTATTCTGCGCCGAAGGAGCGATGCAGTCAAGTCTCGATGCCATCCAGGTAATGGGGGGCGACGGCGTTACGCCTTTCTATCCGGCCCAAGCTTTTATGCAAGTGGCGAAGGTTGAGAATATTGCAGGCGGCACTATGGAGGCGTGTAGACAGGTTATCTTTAAGAGCGGTCTGAAACTGATGGCAGAAGACCTGAAAATGCCTCGCCGGGTTATTCATGAAGAGCTTGGCGTGCCGGTGCCGTCACCGGCATCAGGGAGAATAGAGAAACAGACCGGTGTGGACGAGGGGAAAAGTGCTGCGTCTGCTGGCCGAAGACTACAGAATAAATCCGGGGTTGTTCATGGCGCGTGAAGACATGCTGCAGTACCTTGACGTTGACGGGGAGCGTTTGGATGCATTTTTATTGGAACTGGAAAAAAGCGGTTTGATAAAGCTTTACCGGACAAGAACAGGGATCGCTCTTGCCAAGGCCACATATGATGGTCTGAAAAAGGCCCAGCCGAAGGAGTACTACAGGTGGTTCCCCTCATGGGCCGGTGGAGATAGGATTTTCTAAGACTTAGGCGGATTGAAGAGACTGGATGGAGCAAGGGAAGTTAAAAAGTTCGAGGTGGAGGGCATCATGGCAACAACAAATGGAGCGGGAGAAGCCGCGAACACTACAACAATTGCAGGGAGCAGTGCCGCTCGGTACCGGTGGGTTATACTTGGCGTTTGTTGGGTGGCCTTTGTAGCTTCATACATGACAAGACTTGGCCTGGGCCCGATGGCGCCTTTCATGAAAACCGGTCTGGCAATTACCAAGGCCCAGTTCGGTTTTTTTATGTCGGCTGTTTCTTTAGGTCTCGTTCTAAGTTTGGCACCGGCAGGTTGGGTCATCGACAGGCTGGGGGTGCGTGCGGGGATGTCTTTCGGCATGGTGGTTGGCGGCGCCTTCTTGATGGGCATGTTTTTCACGCAAACTTACATGGTAGCGCTGTTGGTAATGTTCATGGTTGGTCTGGGCCTGGGGTTCGTCGTCCCCGGGACGAGCAAGGGCATAGTGTTGTGGTTCCCCGCTAAGGAACGCGCCATGGCAATGGGTATCAAGCAAACCGGTGTTAACCTAGGCGGCGTGATCACCGCTGTTACTTTACCAACGGTGTGTGTCGCCTACGGCTGGCGCGTCGGCTTCGTGGCCTTGGGTGCGGTGGCCATAATATTCGGAATACTTTCTTTTATTCTCTATAAAACTCCTCCGACGGACGGGGGCGAAGCCGGGCCGACCGCGATAAAGGAACGAAGTGTTCGCAAGCCGGCTGTACTTGTGGGTAAGAGGCAATCGTCGCTGGCAATCCTTAAGTCTAGGGACATATTGCTGCTCAGCATAGCTGCACTTGCGCTCTCTGTCAATGAATTCTCACTTTTCAGCTACTACGTCCTTTATCTTAAAGAACACATGCTGCTTTCTGTCGTAAGTGCCGGTTTTCTGTTGGGTGCTGTCGATATAGGCGGCCTTTGCGGGAAGCCAATTACGGGGGTGATCAGCGACCGCCTTTTCGGAGGGAGAAGAAAAGAGACCTTTATCATATTGGCCGGAACTGCCACAGTTTTCATGGCTGTAATAGCCCTTCTGCCCGTCGGGACTCCTCAGTGGGCAACGCTCATATGTTCGTTCATCTTCGGTTTTTCCGCCGTTGGCTGGGCTGCTATTTGGTTTACGATGGCTGGAGAATTTGGCGGGAAAGAATACGCCGGCGTTGTATCGGGCTTCAGCGTGGCGGTGGCTACCATAGGCACCGTATTCGGGGTTCCGGTGTTTGGGTATTTGTCGGATAAGACCGGCACCTGGACATGGTCCTGGGTATACGGCGTGGCAATGGGAGCGATAGCTACCGTTCTTCTTCTCTTCGTGCGTGAGGAAAGGAAGGCATTAAAAGCATGAACAGGTCTCTCACTTCTTAGCGGACAGCGTATTGGTAGCTCCGCCCTGAGCCTCACAGATGAAGTGGGGCAGTCTACCGTGGGGGACAAAAGCTATCTGCAGTGAGGTGCTGATATTTTAGTTTATTTTGGAAGTGACCCTCAAGAAATTATAAGAACGAGGGAAAAAAACATGGAAAACAAATATGAATCGAAGTACGAGAAGCTGATCTTCAATCGCGCCGACCCGGCGACCACCAGCAGGTACAGCAAAAAATGGTGATCTACGGACATGAGGAACAGAAGTTGCTGGTTGTTGAATCGATCCTGATTTGGTACCTCTCGAAAAGACAGCGGGCTCTTTGAGCGAGACGAGATGTAAGAGAAAGAATGAAGAGAGCAGCATGACCGGTAAGGGTTCTACGACAGGCAGAACCGGTGAGGGTAGACCCCGGATGAGGAGATAACTCTATGAGAGCAGCGGTGGGAGCTGGTTTATCGGTTTCAATCTCTGAAAGATCTCCCTGGAATGAGGTTACGAGCCTTGTTTATGTTCCCTACGATAGGCCCGTATCTGTGCAGAATGCTGATGGAATAAAAGATACCGCTGATTGCGCGCTGATACGGGCGGATCTATTACCCACCGGCAGAGAGAACGGACGACATTCGTAACAGGCACTATTGCTGATGGCGTTTAGCCCTAAGAAAGAAGAAACGGGATGCTCAAGAACAAAGGGTGGCTGTAGGGAATATGGCAAGTTGATTTTGAATATCCTAAATGAGGAGGTGCTGGAAAATGCCCTACAAAGATTTCCGAGCATGGATTGAAAAACTGGACAAAGAAGGCGAACTGGTGCGCATCAAGGAGCAGATCAAGCTCGAACCCGATGTCGGAGCGAGTTCCCAGGCCAGCATTCTCGACAATGGCCCTGGACTCTTTTTTGAAAGCTTGGCCGGTTATCCGCCCTCACATACGTTGACCATCGCCCTCATGGGCTCGCTCCGGCGGTTGGCCCTGTCCCTTGATTTGCCGAAGCATACCGGCCGGCGCGAGCTGGTGCAAGAGCTCACCCGCCGCCTCGCGCTGCCCGGTATCAAGCCGACCCGGGTCTCTTCGGCTCCCTTAAAGGAAGAGAAACACTTTGGTAGTGACGTCAATCTATTCGAGTTCCCCCTCCATCGGCTGAACATCCGCGACGGTGGACCGTATTTGACGAAGACCCATATCATCATGAAGGATTTGGAGACGGGCTGGACCAATGTCGCAATGTATCGAATGCAGGTCAAAGACAAGGCGAAGACCAACATCTGGTTCACGATTGGCCAGCACGGCGGCATGATCTACCGTAAATGGGAGAAGGCCGGGAAGCCGATGCCCGTGGCGGTCGCCTTCGGCGTGGACCCCGCTCTGACATGGCCAACAGTGGCCAAGATCCAGCCAGGAGTGGATGAGTACGATGTGGCCGGGGCTTTACGCGGAGAGCCTTTGGAAGTCGTGCGGGCGGAGACGGTGGATCTGGACGTTCCGGCCAGTGCGGAAGTGGTGCTGGAAGGGGAAGTGCCGCCGGGAATCAGGGAGTTCGAGGGACCCTTCGGCGAATACCCGGGTGCTTACTCCCATTATCACCAGATCATGATCTTCAACATCAAGGCGATCACTCATCGCAAGAACCCGATCTGGGACGCAATCCACATAGGGAAGGTACCGAATGAGAACTCCGTGATATTCTCCGTGAGCAGGCCCGCGTTTGATACGGAATTTATGCGACGTCAGTTCCCCGAGATCATGGCCGTGGTTGCCTATCACGGCAGTCATCAGGTGGTGATCCAGGGCAATTGGCGCCGCCACGGAGATGCACGCCGGGTGATGCTAGCATGGTTTGCCGGACCTCACAAGGATCTGGTGAAGCACTGCATCGTCGTGGACGAAGATATCGATGCGTACGATCCGGTCCAGGTGCTGTGGGCTATGGCCTATCGTTTTCAGGCGGATCGGGACCTGGTCATCATCCCTGAATACTCCAGCGTTGGATTCGACCCCTCCGAGACACGGGGAGGGCTCGTTACGCTGTGCGGGTTTGATGCGACAAAGCCCAAGCCCCCCTATCCGCGGTATAACATGGTAGGATGGGTCGAGCCCAGGAAGGAAACGGAGGACTGGAGGAAAAGGCTCAACGAACTCTGGGGAAAGGAGGGGAAGTAGCGATGGCGAATATTCCAGCATGTCCACGGTGTGGCAGCGCCGAAACACGACTCCTTGCCGAATCGCCTATAAAAGGAGTCTGGGAAATGTATGCGTGTAACCATTGTACCTATCTCTGGAGGAGCACAGAGAACCTGGAGGGGATACAGACGCTCACCGAAGAGGAGATCGAAGCGGCGGTACTGGACAACCCTCCGTCGAGTTAGGGCACTATCTCGGGGTAGACCCTGACCCTGCCTTCAGGATGAAGAACAAGGGGGGCGTCCCGAAGGGGCGCTCCCCGTCTTTGCTGTCGATTTGACGCTTCAGCTCGCGCACCAACCAGTTACCGTGGATGCATTCCATCTCGTAGAAAGCCCGCTTCAATTCGTCATCAAAAATAGGTGATAGGCAAGTTGGCTTTTTGTGGCTTCTCGTGAGGACGAGGACCGGCGTCACGATTGACGCGTATAACAGTCAATTGTTTTGGCGCAAGGGCGGTTCAGACTTTCAGGAAGTTCTAGGTCCCGCTTCTTTTTCGAAGACCTCCTACATTCCCCGCATAATCATGACAGGAGGTGTCTATGACATTACATGAGGCAATTGCGCTGTTTAGAGAGCATCAGAAAAACAGTGCTCGCGACAAGACCCGGGAGAGCTATAGTCATCTGCTTAAAAACCTCGAAACCCTACTCGGCGATCATGCCCTTGAGTGTATAGGATCACAGGACCTTTACCAATTCCTTATCACTCTAACCGAAGGTCGTGCCAAAAACACCGCGCGTCTCCGCTACGCCCAGCTGAAGGCGTTTTTTACGTTCTTCATCGAAAGAACGCATACCTCGCTGAAGAACCCCTGCGACGATCCCCTTCTTGCGAAGACCTTCCGGGCTCTGAGAATGACACAGCGGGAGATCATAGGCCGGGAAGTGATCGACGAAATCATCTACCGCTGCCACTCCCCGCGGGGCCGGCTTATCCTCGAGCTCCAGGCACGCTGCGGCATGAGAATAGGGGAGGTACTGCGTCTGAAAGCATCGGATGTCAACGGAAGAAGGCTGACGATACGCCGTCCGAAATCAGGCCGTGAAGAGGAGAGCGCCTTCATGCCCGAAACACTGGCCGAGAGGGTACGAGCATACCTTGAAACCCAGAACCTCCACGGGGACGAGAGGCTCTTCCCGATTTCTTACTCGACCGCCCGTTCCTGTATCAAGAAACTGGGGGAGGACCTGCACCTCAAGGTACGGCCTCACGACCTGAGGCGGCACTCGGCTACCTATGCGAGCCGGAACGGCGTCCCTCTCGAGGTGATCTCGAAAGTGCTGCTGCGGCACCAGGATCTCAAGACCACCCAAATGTACCTCGGTAAGATAAGCGAGGCTGAAGCCTTGCGCTGGATTCCGGGTAGACCCAGCGGTTACCCGCCAGGCCCCCCACAGTCCCGGACTAGTCCAATTAAGACATCCGGTTCTTCAGTAATCAGAGCATCGGCACCACTCTGATGTATGACTTTGCTACCCCGCAGGCTCAGCATGTGGCATGGTATGTCCTGGGCTTGGGTAACGGAAAGGTGCGCCGGAGCCTCACCCATAGATCCCATGAGATATAGCTCTCGTTGCTCCTTCGGCTCAGCCAATAGCGCCACGCGTGGTCAGCGTGTTCCATCACCACCTCCAGCATCTTGTAGTTACTTCGGACGCCGTAGTACTGGTAGTGGCCACGCAGCTTCAGGCAGAGGGTCTTGTACTGCTCCAGCATAGTCTCGTGCCGGTGCTCCCGGCACCACTGCCAGAGCGCCTTCATGGCCCGGCGGAGCCGCTTCTTGGCCGTCTTCCGTTTGATAACCCAAAACCCTTGGCGCGCTTTGGCCCAGAAGTGGGTGAATCCGAGAAAATCGAATGTGCCGTTCCCGTCATCCTTCTCCTTGGAAGAGGATGGCCTCTGGAACCGAACCAGCGCTGTCTTCTCCGGGTGTATGGCCAGCTTGAAGAGACTGAACCGTTTCGGCAGTGCTGCCAGCACCCGCCGGGCATCGTCCTCCCGTTCGCAGCCAATGAGAAAATCATCGGCCCAGCGGATCAGGAAGCTTTTGCCCATGAAGCCTTGGTTTGACGTCCCGCACGTACCACCGGTCGAGCACGTGGTGGAGGAAGATGTTACTGAGCACGGGTGAAATCACCGCGCCTTGAGGAGTTCCCTCGGTAGGGTAGATCAGGGTTTCCTTCTCCATCACCCCCGCGTTAAGCCACTTGCCGACAAGCCGGAGCAGCGCGCCATCATTGACCCTCCTCTTAATGATCTTGAGGAGGAGACTCCAATCAAGACTGCCGAAAAAATTTGCCACATCAGTATCTACAATCCAGGCGACGCCAATCTCCCTGCACTTCTCGCGTAATTCCGCGAGTGCCTGATGCTGGCTATGGCCTTCCCGAAACCCATGGGAGAAGCTTTCGAAGTCCTGCTCGTAGACTGCCCCCAGGATCATGGCCACCGCCCGTTGGGCGATCTTGTCCTCGAACCCGGCCATCCCGATCGGCCTTTTTCCTCCGTCATCCTTGTCCAGCCACACGCGTTTGACCGGTGGCGCCTTGTAGCGCCCGGTGCGCAGCCGCTCGTGGAGGTTCCGGAGGTTCTCGTCGAGGTTCTTGCCATATTCCTCAGCGGTCACCCCATCCACGCCCGGTGCTGCGTCTTTGCGCGTGCGGTGATAGGCTTCCTTGAGAAAATCGACATCGATCAGGTGCGCCAGGGACGTGAACACCCGCTTTGGATCGCGGACTGCCTGCTCTGCAATCCACTGGAGTTTCGTTGATACGGTTGGTGAGCTCAACGTCTCTCCCGTCTTTCCTTCCAGTGAAACGTCATGCCCGGCCTCGCCTTCCCTCCCGTGGGTTCCTTGGGTCTCAGTTCCCCACGTTCATCGGTACTATGCTAGGCTAAGACTGCCCACGGTTCATCCCGGGTCGCTTCGCTCGTCGCTCGCTTCCCGGCACCCTGCTGTTATCCCTTATGTTTTGTATCCCCTCTTCGGGCTCGCTCACCGTGGGGAAACGCACGGAGAGCGCCAGGACCTTGTGGTAAGCCGGTAGCCCTCGCTCCGGCAGTATGTGACAGGGAAGTCGTGGGCTCTCCCAAGTTCCCGAGTTACCCCTGTGCGTACATGCCCCGATCTCATCAGACCCCGGTGGTGTCCCTCCTCACTTGCCATAACGCAAGAAAGGACTGCTGCCTTCCGCTACGTCCACTACGTCGGCTTTCCCTCTCCCTCGGGTGGGAAGGTTATCCTTATCGACCACGATTATACATATTTCGGGGTTCAATTCCACGGCCTGCACGCTTGCTACACCCGGCTCCATACACCCCGTTACCGGAATGCACGCGGGTTCACTACGGACCTGCCGGCTCGGCTTTGGTCCGGTCGGACTTGCCTTACTACTATCATCGTGGCGCACCGACTGGGTAACATCAACGAGTTTCAGAAACCTCCTTTCTTAGGTCATTCCCTCGTTTCGGGCTTATCTTGGCGCGAGGATGTACTGCACGGAAAGTAACTGAAACCACCTCGGGGCCTCATTGATTCGCTTCCAGCATTACAGTGGCATTCTTCATAAATCAGGTCACCCTCTGATCCTAGCAGTTGAGCCCGGTGGCTACGCCCCTGGCTCGTCCAATGAAAGCAACCATCTTGCAGAGGCCCTCCTCGATAGGATAGTATGCAGTACGTTCTGGCAGCTAAGACCTCCTTCACACTGGTGTCATAGTACCCGTCTTCTAGCATGGTTCCAGGCGTTTTCGGTTGTCCCATTGGTGACGCGATCCCGTTTAGGAGGACTCTCGAATTAGACCGACCTGGGCCAGGACGTACTAAACCATCCAAGGAGTTGAGCAATGCAGCAGAAGAAAAAGAACAAGGGTGCATCACGGAAGAAGTCTGGCTTCAGTTCATTCCCGATCATCAACAAGGACGCAGCCGGCATCGATATCGGCTCGGAGGAGCACTGGGTCGCCGTACCGGAGGACCGGGATGAGGAGCCGGTACGCCCCTTCGGCTGTTTCACGGCCGATCTCCACGCCATGGCCCAGTGGCTCAAAACGTGTGGTATTACCACGGTCGCCATGGAGTCAACGGGCGTCTACTGGATACCTGCCCACCAGATCCTCGAGCAGTACGGGTTCGAGGTATTCCTGGTCAATGCCCGCCATGTGAAGAACGTGCCCGGGCGCAAGAGCGATGTCGATGACTGCCAGTGGGTCCAGCGTCTGCACACCTACGGCCTCCTCTCCGGTTCCTTCCGTCCCTCTGACCAGATGTGCGTTTTACGTTCCTACTGGCGGCACAGGGAGAACCTCATTCGCTACGCCGCTGCCCATATCCAGCACATGCAGAAAGCGCTGACGCAGATGAATATCCAGCTGCATAAGGTGCTCGCCGACATTAACAGCGTAACGGGCATGCGGATCATCCGCGCCATCATCGCAGGGGAGCGTGACCGTGAGAAGCTCGCCCTCATGAGGGCACCCGGGGTAAGGAGCACGCCTGAAGAGATTGCCAAGGCTCTCGAAGGCGACTACCGGGAAGAACATCTCTTCGCCCTCAAGCAGGCGGTCGAGCTCTATGACTTCTACCATCAGCAGATAGAAGCCTGTGACCGGGAAATAGAGCGCTACCTCCACACGTTTGACTCGAAGGTCGACCTTATCACGAACCCTCTTCCCCGTGGGAAACGGAGAGGGAAGAAGCTCGTCAAGAACCAGTCTTTCGTTGACCTCAGGACGGAGCTCTACCGGGTGAGCGGTATCGACTTCACCCAGATACCCGGCTTTGACGCCCTTACCGTCCAGAAGATCGTCTCCGAGGTCGGCCTCGACCCGGGAAAGTTCCCGACGGAAAAGCACTTTGTGTCCTGGCTCGGTCTCTGCCCCAATAACCGCATCACCGGAGGAAAGGTCATAAGTACCAAAACGAGAAAGACCAATAACCGGGCGGCTGCCGCCTTCCGCATAGCAGCACAGTCCCTTGCCAACAGCACGAGCGGCCTCGGAGGGTTTTACCGGCGTATCCGCGCGCGCCTTGGCGCTCCCAAGGCGATCACCGCCACCGCACATAAGCTCGCCCGCATATTCTACCGCATGTGGACCACCGGACAGTCTTATAAAGACCTCGGGAGCTGACTACTATGAGAATCGTTACAAGGAGCGGGTGCTCCGCAATATCACCAAGAGAGCACGGGACTTGGGGTACGAAGCAATACTACAACCCTTACAGCAGCAGGGAGTTGCTTAGGAGGTGATATGCGTGGAAAAAACACATAGTCAGCGGACTGGCTGGCGCTCCTAACAAAAAAACTCTGTATCACGTTTGATGGTTTCTGTAATACACGATTATCCATGAGCTCATTTCAACAAAAGGAGGTTGGTTGGGTTTAACCACGTATCAAGTTCATCCTTCCACCTGCCTATCCAGAGCTGCTCGGGTTAGGTGTCGAAAATACATAAATTGGCTGCAGCGGATGGTGAACCGTACGTTACCGTTGACCGGCTGTGTTGCGCTGAGGACAGCAAAAACGCCTTGGAAAGGGCGCCTTGAAAAAAAGTCGAAAAAAACTCTTGACATCCATATAAAGGTGGCGGTATTATGCAATTTGAGGAGGTATACGGAGTTTAAAAAGTATTTTCATTAGGGGAGACCCGAAAATAGCCGGCCTTATTGCCGGCACGAAGACAGTTAAGGCATCTACTCCGGGGGCCTTAACAGACAGAACATTGAGAGCATATTAAGAGAGCATAATATTGATTAGCGTGACCCTTTGGCGGCTCTTCGGAGCTTCCAAGCACGACGGCAAGAAAAAAATGTCCGGCAGTTAAGGACAATAACGAGAAGAAGTTAGAAGAAGTATTCCCAGAAACCTCCCGTAAAGGGAGAGACCAAATGCCCCGATGAGGGGCCCCTTATTAGACACGTGTAAGCGTGTCTATTCTCAGTAACTTCATTCTTTCCGGAGACAGTATTTTTGTGCCCCGCGGTTGGTCCAACCCGGGGGTAGCCCTGCGCCAAGGGAGGAAGCGGTATTTTCCGTCCTGCGCGTGTAGGAGGGGTGACGTACCTTTTGCACCCCGTCGGTGCAGTGCGTCGTAACGATTTCTGGCGGAATGCGTGTGCCGGAAAGGGAGAACACCATAAGGGACCCTATCTGTAGACCTTCCGGTCCAAAGGGCGGTAGCCTGTCCCCTTTTCTCCTAATGCGCGCACGCAGGGAGGTTTCATCAAGACGGAGGCAACAGCACCGATACCGGATGCACCGTGACCAGGCAGATCCTCTCCACGTGCGGCTACGCAAAACGGTCTGTGTAACGGCCCCTCGGTGTGCTACGCCGTCGCTATCCTTAAGGTACGGAGGTCACGTATGATCAAAGAATTCGTCACGTACAAAGTGCATATCGACAAAGTCAAACACGAGGACCTGTATAGACTCCTCGAGAGCATGCCAAAAGCTATACGAGGAATCTATATCAGAGAGGCCGTAGCGCAGTATGCCAGGACAAACGGGCTGCTCGGCGAAAAGCCGAGGCCACCCGAGGGCATCTCGTTTCAAGGCACCTTCGATCAAGACTTTGGCGGCACGGCATGATCGCAGTCAGTGCAACAGGAACGAACGCAACGTTGCACGACTGCAAAGAGGCTAAAACATCAAATCTGTTGTCGTCGCAAGAGCTCTGGAGCTTGTTTCAGACTACGAACGCAGAAGCCATGGACCACCCTACCGGGGGGTCAGCGTTTATGCCCAAAAAATGCAGAAAAAGGCATAAACTAGGGTTTCCCTTGCCGTGGAAAGATACGGGCCTTTCCGAAGTCGGTGAAGCAGAATACCCGTTGTGCGCAGGGTAGACATAAGGCACGCATCGGAGAACGGTAACAATCCGCCGGAGTGCCTGGGAGCCTTACGCAATGGAGCACGTGCGACAGACACTATGAACCTACGAGGAGGGTAGGAAACGGACACCATGACCATGAGAGCCAAGAGTGCATCAGTAAGCGCCTTACCCATGATCCAAAAAGCGGGTACACCGAAAGAGATGTCACGGATATACGGTATTCCTCTCGGAACGCTCGCTAACCTTCGATATCAAAAGCGCGGGCCGAGATATTTCCGGCGCGGCCGCAGTATCCTGTACTTCTCAAGCGACTTTGAGGCATGGCTCAAAAGCGACCCGGTCCTGACCAAAGAGAGCTGTGAAGCGGAAGATGGATAGTCAATGGTTGGGTATCAATAGGGTAGCAAGAATTTTGAACGGAGGACGTATGAGCTTCGTAACTTGTTGATATTATTAGCGCGCCTGCCGCGACTCGAACGCGGAACCTACGGATTCGAAGTCCGTTGCTCTATCCTGATTGAGCTACAGGCGCGTGTGGCGTAATCTAACACTTCCCTGCTCGGGCGGAAAGGAGCCCGCCAGGTCCTATCGACGATGGGTCTTGCTTATGCCCACGTCTCGATGCCGCTCTTCTGCGCGGCGTCCAGCAGTTGCCGGTCGAGCGTGGCCAGAGGCGCCCTTTGCCGCATGGCGAGTTCCAGGTAGGCGGCGTCGTAGGCTGACAGCCCATATGTCCGGGCGATTTCACTGAGCCTGCGGACCTGCTCCATGCCCTCCGCCTCATGTGTCCTGAAGGTGAGATGTCCGTAAAGGACAATCGCGTTTTCAACATCTGCCCGTGTCAGGACGCGTTTCCGTTCTGCCACCGCCAGCACATTGGCGAGTTCGTACCACCACAGCGCCGGGACCCACAGTTCAGCCTCAGCCTGCTCAAGAAAAAACGCCTGGACTCGGGGAGAGGATTTGTCAGGGAGGGCAAGTGCCGCGGCAAAGGAGCAATCAACCACCCACTTTGTTGTCACCGCTTCCTTCCTTCCTCGATATACTTCCGGATATCGACTTTACCCTTGACGCGGCTTCTGATCTCTCTAAACCCTTTAAGGACGTCTTCGGCTCTCAACGGCTCTTGTTCTGCTTCCACGGGCACGAGGCGGGCCACAGGCTTCCCCCGTCTCGTGATGGTGATGGCGTTGCCCTGCTCCACTTCCTGCAGAAGCCGGGAGAGATGCGTCTTCGCGTCAAAGGCGCTGACTCTGTTATTCTGTCGTTTAGTGTTCATATAAACTAGTATAGTAAACTAGTTCTGTTTTGTCAAGCGCTCAAGGTCGTGCTTGCAGCGTGCCATGACCACGAGGTTTTTTGACCAGCTAAGGGGCAAGGAGGTCAACAGCAGTTCCGGGTTGCGGGTTGCGGGTTAGAAAGGCAGGCACGTTGCGGGTTCCGAGTTACGGGTTACGAGCGAGGGTAGGCCCGAGGCTAATGGCTCGAAGGATAATCCTTGACAGGGTTTCGGCCCGACGGTAAGATCGGAATCGATCCAGCATTATTTCACCAGTACGGGCGGAAGTGTGCACATGGGGTGCCTCGTCTTATGGAGGGCTTCAATGATTACCGCAAGAGCATTCATTTAGCAACGGAGGACGAGAAATGAATTGGACAAAGGTGATCCTTGGCGCGGTTAGTGTACTCATAATCCTCATGGCAATTCCTCCCGCTCCAACGGAGGCGGCGGAACTCATCCCCTTCCTCACGCCACCGGCCGGCGGTGGTGCTTACATAATGGCCGCAGGCATGGTGACCGTTACTAACAAGTACCTGTCCGATGTGAAACTGGTGCATGAGGCCACGTCTTCCTCCATGGAGATTATAAGGCGCATGATGCAACGGGAGGCGGCGAACAAGGATGCTTTCGGGATTTTCAGCTGCGATGAAGGCTGGCGTGCGTATAAAGGCGAGGCCGATTTCAAGGGTAAACCCTTCACGGGTCTGCGCGCCGTCGTTTTTAATATGGCGACAGACCTTTACTTCGTTGTTCCCGGCAATTCCCCCATCAAGTCTTACGCTGATGCGAAAGGAAAGCGGATTGCCATGGGCGGTCCCGGCAGCGGTCCGGCAAACACTGCCCATTTCCTGCTTGAGCAGCACGGGGTCCAGAAGAAGGACTTCAAACCTTACTACTTTACTTACAAGGAGACAGTAGAGGGCCTCCAGGACGGGAGCCTCGATGGCGGGTTCTTGGCCGGCGGGTATCCTATTTCCTCTTATTCCGAGCTTTCTACCAGGCAAAGCGTAAGGATTGTCCCTGTCGACGAGAAGATTCTGAAAAAAATTATCACCGAGCACGCTTATTACTACGCCACCGTCGTTAAGGCCGGTTCCTACAAGGGTCTGGAGCAGGACACGCCGATCCTGGGATGGGGCACTGCGGTCTGGGCGCATGCCGGGATGAGCAACGAGCTCATTTACAGGTTCCTGAAGAACTTATTCGACCACAGGCAAGAATACTACCAGATCCACACGGCGGCAAAAGACATGCAGCCCGAGGTTGTTACCAAGGGCATTACGGTGCCTTTCCACCCCGGAGCGGAGAAGTATTTCAAAGAGATGGGGTGGTTCAAGAAATAATAGAAGGATGGCTTGCCGCGACACCAGTGTTATGTGTTAAGGGGGACGCATCATGGTTGCCGCTCTTTGGGAAATCCAATAAACCTGTAATAACCTTTTCCCCCATCGACCTTTTGCAGACAAGGATATCCAGAATGCGAGTGTGATGTGCCGGCCATATCCTGTGTCGATAATGCAGACTCTCTTGCTCCGGGGCCATCATATAGATCTCCAAGCAACCGCTTCAATACTCGCCGTATGTCGCTTGTGTGGAATTCCTGGTAGTGTTCGTTAGTAAGGATGAGTCCCGCAATGTAGTTTGCCCACATTTTGTAGTGTGTTGCCTTTGTGAGGAAGATTTCTCTCTGTTGGGGGTCATGAATATATTTGTCTGCAAGCTGCCTTTTTCGTTCCTCTAAGGCTGGATTTTTGTCTACAAGCCGCCTTTTCCCTTCCTCTAAGGCTGGATTCATGTCTTGTACCTCCATTCATCGTCTGCCTACTCCCCAACAGTCATTTTGTGTGTTGCTTGCTCCCGCATGCTGAACAAATTGCATACCTTCATATACAATTCTACACCACCTCCAAATTGAGTCAAGCGTTTATTTTCAGAAAGGAATCTGACCCGATGCGAGAGAGGGCCTGAAGGTTTAAATCTTTTCACCCACTGGAAATAGTCCCTTGGCTTATTGCCTTTTTCAAGGGTTCTGCTATTATTAGAAGTAGTGGCTTCGCGAATGGCCTCCTGAAGATGGAGCACTATTGCTTGCCAGGAAATAGAAGTGTAGCAGGTTGTAAGAGGGTCCTATGAAAAAAGTTTTCTTGATCGTGGTGCTTTGTTTGGTTGTAGCCGTTGTGGCTGTTCCATACCCCTCTTATGGAAAGGGCGGGGGTCACGGCGGGGGTCGTTCCGGAGGCGGATTTCATGGAGGTGGTGGAGGTCGTTGGTATGGTGGATACTCACGCGGAGGCCACTATTATGGAGGACGTTATTATGGTGGCTATGGCAGATACTATTACAGAGGGCATGCACCAAGCGGGGCCGTATTCGGAGCTTTTCTGGGTGGAATAGTTATCGGCGGTATCTCTAGCCCTTTCTGGTGGCCTTACTACGCTGTACCAGTGCCGCCAGCCTATTATGATCCATACTATCAATATCCCTACCCTGCACCTCCTTACGTAATTGAGGTGCCTCCCGCTGAGGCTACTACCGCTTATCCGCAAGGACCTCAGGTAATTGAGGTTCCATCCGAAGGGGCTACTTATCCGCTGGGACCTCCACCGGCAGCAACGCCGCCAAACCAATGTTATGCGCCCAAAACCGATGCGAAGGGAAATATAATTAAAGACAATGGCAACATGATTCCAGACTTTTCTAAGCCGGTGCCCTGTCCTCCGGAACAATAGCAAAGAAGAAGGAGAATGTGGACCGGACAGTTTTGTCGTCACTCTCCTGCCGCCACGACAAAAGCGGAGGGGTAATCCGCGACCACCTTCAAATGTTCTCCATTAGCTTTGGTCATTGTTTTGTATGGTCCAAGTTCAACTCGCCAATAGATTTTGTCGCCTCTTTCTGCCCTGACCTCCTTGAGCATAGAAGGTTTGTACCGCAGCGACTTCATATCTTCAAGCAAACATTTAGCGTCTGCCTCGGACTCGAAAGAACCGATGTGGATGAAAAACTCACCCTCTATGTCATTGTTTCTCTGGCCTGGCACCGGTTCGGATGTGCGGATAAGTACCCTGGCCAGACCTTTGTCCACCATACCCAGACTTTTGGCAGCCGCATAGGACAGGTCAAGAACTCTGCCGGCTACAAACGGTCCCCTGTCATTTACCGTGAGCGCCGTACTTCTCCCGTTCTCGAGGTTAGTGACGGTCACTTTCGCACGCATCGGGAGTACCTTGTGAGCCGCCGAGATTTTATACATGTCAAACACTTCGCCGGATGAGGTTTTGCGGCCCTGAAAGGACGGACCGTACCAGGAGGCGACACCCCTTTCTTCGTAGCCTTGTTTGCTTAAAAGAGGGTGATCAATCCTGCCGTTAAATCGGTCCAGTTCATGTCTCTTACTATTTTTATTATGGATCAGCGATTTTTGTTCCGGTTTTGGCGGTTCAGGGGGAATAACTTCGACAATTTCTTGCCCTGACCATTCTGCCGGCAGGTCGACATGAGCTACCCACCATGCTTCTGAAGCGCGTGGTGATAGCTGCGTTTGGTGGTTGGAGAATCCGCATCCCCACAAAGATGACAACGCAAAAAGAAAGATGCAATAAAGAGCACACTTCTTCACTCCAAGCTTCACCTCTGTGGTTTGTTATCGTCTCGCAAAGGCGAGCGCTTTACCCGCGACCGCAAGTTTGGTATTCGCATCACAAGATTTGATCCAGGCGATTTTGAGGGGCTCCCATAGGCAGACTGCGAAGAGTTTCAAGTGCATTAAAGTGTGGGGAGACTGAGGGCAGGATTATCCTGCTTTTGCTGGTCTGGAACGCCCGCGAACTTTCCCTCTCACTCTTCCTTGAGGATCTCCTCCACCTTTTCCCGTCTCTTCTTCATGAACGGAATCAAATTCGAGAGGAGCAGGAGACATGCGATCAGCAGGGTGACAGCGGAGATGGGCCGTGTAATAAAGATAGTAAAAGACCCCTGCGACATAAGAAGCGCCTGGCGCAGGTTCTGCTCGAGGAGGGGCCCCATGACAAAGGCAAGGACGAGCGGGGCAGCCTCGTAACCGAACTTCCGCATAAGATAACCGACGCCGCCGAAGAAGATCATCAGCGATACATCGAAGGTCGAATTGGTCACGCTGTACGCGCCTATGAGGCAGAAGAGCAGAATGAGCGGCATGAGGATGCTGTAAGGTATCTTAAGCAACTGGACCCAGATCCCGATGAGCGGAAGGTTGAGAAGCAGCAGCATGGCGTTTCCCACATACATACTGACCACGAGTCCCCAGAAAATGTCCGGGCTGTTTTGCATGAGTAAAGGGCCGGGCTGGACGCCGTGTATGATGAAAGCAGAGAAGAGCATGGCCATAACGACATTCGGCGGGATACCAAGAGAGAGCAGTGGGATCATAGACCCGCCCGCCGCGGCATTGTTCGCTGTCTCAGGTCCTGCCACTCCTTCAATTGCCCCTTTCCCGAACCGCTCGGGCTCTTTCGAAAGCTTCTTTTCGATCCCGTAAGAGAGAAAGGAGGCGAGAACCGCGCCGCCACCGGGAAGGATACCGAGAAAAAAACCGAGGACCGAACCACGCAGTATCGCCCATTTTGACTGGGCATAATCAGCAAGTGATGGCCAGATGTGTTTGATTTCCGTTTGGAAGACTTCCCTCTGTATCACTGTCTCGATGTTCATGAAGACCTCGGACACCCCGAAAAGCCCCATGACAAGGGGTATAATGCCGACGCCATCGGTCAGCTCATTGACATCGAAAGTGAAGCGGGGAAGCCCGACGATCATATCAAGACCTATACTGCCGAGGAGGATGCCGACAAGCGCCATCATCAGCGCCCTGACCATGGAACCCTGTGTCAGGTAGGTAAGGATAATGAGCCCCGCGCACATGAGGGCAAAATATTCCGGGGGGCCGAATCCGAGAGCTGCATTGGCAAGCGGTCGCGCAATCAGCATCAAACCGATTATGGAGAGAGTGCCTCCGATAAAGGAACCTATGGCCGATATGCCCAGTGCAGGCCCTGCACGGCCCTGTCTGGCCATCTGGTACCCATCGATGCAGGTTACAACGGAGGCGGCCTCACCGGGGATGTTGACAAGAATCGACGTGGTCGATCCGCCATACATGGCCCCGTAGTAAATGCCCGCGAGCATGATGAGGCTCGAGTGGAGTGTGACGCCAAAGGTTGCCGGCAATAGGAGGGCCATGGCTCCCACGGGCCCGATACCGGGGAGGACACCGACCAGCGTGCCGATCACAACGCCAATGCAACAGAAAAACAGGTTGGTCGGCGTCAGGGCGACCTGAAAACCGAGATAAAGATTATTGAGGATCTCCATGATTTAGAACCTCAAAATCCCAGGGGCCCCACGGGGAACTGACAATTGAGCCACTTGGAAAAAACATAATAGGTTATGATCGTTGTCAGTAAGGCAAAGATAATCACCTTCCAGATGTTCCGGCGTTCAACGATCCAGAAGAGGAATGTCATCAGCACGAACGTACTGATGTTGTAACCAACCCAGGGGATCACCTGCGCATAGACCAGAAGGGCTGCGAAAGCAAAGACTGCCTTGCTCCAGTGGGTCCCCCGAAAGAGGGGCTGCTTCTCAGCAGCTTTCTCTTTCACTGCAGGCTGAAAAAAGGAGACGACAGAGAGAAGGCCGAGCAGGACTGCAGCGCCGAAAGGCACGAACCCCATGCCCGGCGTACGCAAGGTGCCGAATCGAGACGAAATGAGGCTACGGAAACGACAACGGCAACGAAGAGCCAGAAGAGACTGCTTGCCCTATCAGCATTCATTTTTTCTCATCCTGCTCCTTGGGCATCTTCAGCTCGGTTATCCACTCGGTGTTGAGCTTGTAGGCCGCATCCAGAAATTTCCTCGTATCTTCCGAGTTCAGGTAGGCAGGCGTGTGATCGATCTTTGGCAGTGTATCCTGATACTCCCGTTCGTTATATGCCTTATGCAATGCGTCTTCGAGTTTCTTGACAATGACCATAGGCGTCCCTTTCGGCGCAAGGATTAAGAATGTCGAATCATTGTAAAAATCATAGCCCAGTTCCTTCAGTGTCGGCACGTTGGGGAAATTCCTATTTCGTTTGTTGCCGTGCGTCGCAAGGAGACGAAGCCGTCCTTCCTGGACGAAGGGCTTCCATTCCGTGCTCGTGGACGCGCAGGTCACGTGGCCGCCCAGAAGCGCGGTCACAGCGGGCATACTGCCGTTATAAGGCACGTGCGTCCATGTTATGCCTTCCTGTTTGGCGATATACTCCATGGACATATGCATAGCTGAGCCTATTCCCAGGGTACTGTACGTCACCTTCCCGGGGTTTTTCCGTGCAAACTCAACAAGGTCTTTGACCGTCTTGAAGGGAGAATTGGCAGGGACCACGAGGCCGCTCTCCGTTGCCGCGTGCTGCATAATCGGGATGAAATCATCGAGGACGTACGGCACCTTCCTGTATTGGGGGATCCGGACGAGCGGCGCCGACGCGGTTGCAAGGAGATTATAGCCGTCCGGCTTCTGCTTCGCAACGATGGCGGTTGCAACTGTGGCGCCGCCAGCCCCGTTATTGGTAAGGACAAAGGGCTGACCCAGGAATTTTTCTGCCTGGGCGCAGAGTACCCTGGTCGTTGTATCCACCACCCCGCCCGCCGCATAACTGACGAGAACATTGATCGGTTTTGTCGGATAAGCCGACTGGCTCCAGGAAGAGCCTGCCGGGAAAATCGAGAGCAAACACCCCAGAGCTACTGCCACAAGTATCGTTTTGCATGCCTTCGGTCTCATAATTTACCCCCATAGTGTAATTAATCGACTCAATGTCGTTGCGTATCTATTCTACACCTTCCGCAAATCTGTTCAAGCACTTACACAGAACAAATCTCCCACCTCATGTCGCGGACCTCGCATTCTGTTTCTTATACGCCTTTACCCTTACCGTAGGCTCCGATGCCCCTGAAAGGGGACACCAGCGATGCTGATCCTGTCTGAGCAAAGCATTGGGGTTTATGCCCTTTCCTTTCGCAATCGGTCTCCCCTTGGCCCAGCTACCCAACCCGACCGCAGCCACCACCCGTGGATGGACCAGCTGGCTCAGTTTCACATTTCCTGTTACCTTGTCCCCAAAACGATTTTCAAGGCAAATGGCGTCACCGTCTTTTATGCCCTTTTTCTTTGCCGTTTCCGCGTTCATGGCTATGTTATACGTATAAGGATTAAGCGAGGCCGCTCCGTTTATGTAAGGGTTATGCGCCGTGAAACGGTAGGTCATGAGCGGATCCCGCTGGGAGACAACGAGCAGGTCGTATTCAGAATCCGCAGGCAGCTCGGTGTAGATAACGGAAGGAAAATAACTGGTCATCCCGGTGAAATAATCCCAGTTCAAATGAAAGCCTATTTTTTCGGCCCTCTCTCTTGTCTCTTCTCTATGCTCCTCGACCTTCTCATAATAGATCGGCACCCGGGCGTCAATAAACCAGCGCCAATAGCATTCTTCGGGCCTCTTCTTCCAGTTCATGAAACCGTTGTCTCTAAACCACTCGAGGCCCCGCTCTTTGCCAAAGTGGTACTTCAATACCCTGTCAACAAGTTCGATGTTCGATGGTCTATCATCCGGCCCTATAATACGGGGAATCTCTACATTTTTCCCCGCCTGCCTGGCCTTTCTGAAGGTATAAAAATCATCGAGTAGCGCATTATACTCCGCCCGTATTCCCACCCGATCGGCCAGGTCGTTCATAACGTCCACGAGGTCTCGTGCCTCGCCCCTCGGCTCCGTAACGGGCGTCCGCACGTGAAGACTCCACTTGTCAAGGCCGATGGGGTAGTTGTAGGTGACACCGAAGGTACCGGCAATGTCTAAGGTTTCAAGGTAGTGGGACTCAGGGAGAACGATATCGCAGAAACCCTCGGTGGTTTCATTATGGAACGGTTGAAGGGCGCAGCAGAAGGGAATCTTCGCGAGAAACTTTTCCACGGCTTCCGGTCTCACGACGTTCATGACCACGTTTGCGCCGTAGACAAAGTATAGTTTCGCGTAAAAAGGCTCACCGGCGTTGCGCCATAATTCTTCCCAGTCCTCGGCATAAGGGTAAAAATTCGATCCCGAATGGGAAAAGACATCCATAAAGTTCATACTGGTGCCCGGTCCTTCAACTTTACGGGGCGGCCATACAGACCATCCAATCGGCCATGCACCGGTGGTCAACATATCCTCAAAACCGCCGTAAGGCGCGAAGGCAAATCCGCCTGTCTCAGGATAACCAAGACTCCTGGCCGTCCCCGAGCCCAGAAGCCCCCCACACACATCCTGATTGCCGAGCAGAACATTTATCAGGTGCATCGCGGTATACTGGTGAAAAGAATTCTGATGTGTCTGAAGCCCCTTGTATCCGACGACGCACGCGGGTCTGTACGGGACTTTCACGCCATCGATTTCGATCACGCTTCCTATTTTCGCCTCGTCAACAAGTTCCTTCGCCAGCCGTCGTATCGTGCTCGCGGGAACCGTGCTTATTTCGGAAGCCCAGTCGGGCCCATATTGTTTGAGATGCTCCTTAATGAGCGCGAAAGCAGGGCGGCATTCAACTCCGTGCACCGTGCATGTGCCCTCAATCGCCGGGCGCGTGAGCGTCGGGTCATCATACATTTTGACCTTGCCGTCAGCTTCATCAAGAAGGAGAGGTTTTTCCGTTCTATCATCCCGCACATAGAGGCGGTTGGGACCGATGAGGTAGGGACCGTTTGTTTTGTGTGTGATATATTCCTTATCATAAACGCCTATCTCGTTGACGATGAGATTGGCTATGGCCAGGAATACCGCGATGTCCGTTGCCGGTAATATCGGTATCCATTCTTCTCCCTTGGAAGCGACGGTAAAACCCTGAGGGTCCATGACCTTCATTTTCAGACCCCTCTCTCTCGCCGCCGCGGCCATTCTGATGCTGGCGCTCGCATTGCGACCGCCGCCCCACCCTTCATTGCCACCGCAGCGAAGCACGTAATTACAATACCTGTAGTCCGGAACCATGTCCCATGCTGCATACTGCAGGGCGCCGATGTGGTGGGTGCTGGCGCCGCACATGACGCTCGGACCGCCGGAGGAATGTGTCCCGCCATACGCAGTCATAAAACGCAGAAAGTTAACGGTGGCTCTCATGCCGCCCGTCGGCCCGGGCGTCATTCCGAAGAAAGCCGACCGTGGGTCTTTCTTCCGTACTTCGATTAGCTTCTCGGTGATCGTATCGAGGGCTTCTTCCCAGGAAATGCGCTCCCACTTCGGGTCTTCGTGCAGCCCTTTTTTGGGGTTGGTCCTCTTCACCGGGTAGAGGATCCTGTTCGGATTATGCCAGTCCATTATGGCAGTCACACCTTTGGAGCAGAGGCCCCCCTGGGCGCCTCGGTCGCTCTCGGGAACACCCTCCACCGCGACCGGCTTCCCATCCAGGACTCTTACCCGGATAGCACACTCCGCGTAGCAAAGAGAACAGATGCTGTAAACCCAGTAGTCTTTCCGCGCGTCTCTTTCACCGAAAGTTTTTCTGTAACGCTCTCTGTCTTTCTCGATAACACTCATCACGGAATCACCACTCCTTCTTTCACTGGTCGATAGTGAAGAGCTACCGGCTCTTCGGCCCTCCGGCACAGGTGTCGGTCGTCTCAGAATCCTTGTGACTAATTGTCAGGCTGCTAGACGTCGAGATGTTTGTAACACCATGCAACATAGCTGTCAAGTTTCTTTGCCGGGTGAACTTTGCCGGATGAACTAATCAGTGGGTACCAAATGCTTTTGTGATTGCATATAGAGGCGAAATTAAAGATAAGGTCTTCCGGTACGTGGGAGATCGTCGAGGGAAAAAAGCGCTATCTGAAGTACAGTCCCGTTAAACAGAGCGGGGAACGACCAGGCGGAAGCAAGGAAGTGATCTCGTGAAGTAAAAAGCTACTCTGCCTTCGTCCATGTCTTGTTTTCGGTGGTTTGACCGGACGGGTGTAGGCGGAGACCTGATGCTGAGACCTCTCCTCTATTGGTATCCGCCTTTTCTATGGTTTTGCCACGCTCAGCGATGCTCCCAGTGCCGCTCCCGCTCCCATCGCTGCCAATTCCTTTGCAGCTCTGCATGCGGTATCGGATGATATCCAGGTGGGAGCCTCCGATAGCCCGGCGGGAGCGTGATCAAGACATGAGGTACCCGGCGGGGAGAAAGGTATACCCAGGGCCCGCCGTAGGACGGAGCTCGGTACCACCGCCCTCCATAAGGACGATACCAGTAGCCGTGATAGAACAGGATATCCACGCCAATGCCGGGAACAAAGTATACGTAGGTTCCGGGGATGGGAGCCACCTCAGGGGGAGCAGAGATCGCGTAGGGAGGGGGTGCGCCGTACTGGGCGTTTGGACCACCTTCCCCGTAGCCTGGGGGAGGTGGACCGTATTGGGCGTTTGGACCACCTTCCCCGTAGCCCGGAGGAGGGCCTCCGGGTGCAGACGGTGGCGGGTATTGAACGTTCGGGCCACCCGGACCAGCGGCGGGCCGAGAGGAATTGGCCGGTACCCACGCCTTATGAGGGGCTACCCAAGTGCCGTTCACCCATTGACCGGGCACTTCCACCCATTCACCGGAAGATGCTTCCTGAGGACGTGGAGCGGGCGCGTACGGGGGACTCTGTTGCTGCTGCGCCAGCTTCTGCTGCGTCTGGCTCGGGTCAACAGCGTTCTGTGTACCAGGGCCCACCAGCGCTCCTCCCGCAGCTCCCAGTAACGTGCCTTCAGTGCTATCACCGCTTGCTTGACCGGCGAGTGGGCCTATGGCGGCACCTTCCCGGGTAGCATACCCTTCGGAAGCGTAAGGCACGTGAGAAACACGGTAAGAATAAACAGACTCAATAATCTCTTGTTCATATTCCCTCTCGAATGTTCACACCAGGCGCAAACCGGCCGGGCCGCGGTAATGACAGCAGTTTCCCTCTTTGTTACTCATGGCCGTGATGATGCCAGTGGTGCGGCCGGTCGAGTTTCTGGATCTGCTCCGGCGTCAGGATTTTTCTCCACGCCAGCTTCATCTCGGCCTTCCGGTCCATGAGCTTGAGCTGGAGTGCGTTTAGTTCCTTCTCTTTAGCCAGGAGCGTTGCATCGTCAACTTTCGGGTCGGTAAAAAGCTTGTGCATCTCCAGCCGTTTCAGACGGATGTCGTACCGGAGATCGTGGTTATCTGCCTCATAGCGTTTTCTGAGTTCGCGCATCTTGTCCTTCTGTTCCTGGGTGAGGTTGAGACGGGACCCGAACGCGTGGTGAGCCCACGGTTTCTGGAAGCCCTGGGGCTGAGGCGAGCCGGGATCAGGCGGAGCGGCCATTACAACCGTTGCCAGACCAACGAAGAACAACGCGAGAAGTATTACCTGCCACTTTTTCATGGTACCCTCCATTAATGAGATTTGTTTTGCCCTTGCGGGCAGTTGAAGCCGCATAGTTCCCTGAACGGCATGAGCGGTGGCTATGGAGATAACGTGGGGGCGCCACCGCTCTACACCGTCTGCTGCCTGGTTGAATTGCATGCGGTCGCCAAACGGGCGCACGCAGGTTACCGGCGGAGACACGGTTGCCGTATGTGGGGAATATTGCCATTTAATTGGTATAGTCGTGGGCAATGCCGAAGAGGTTACACGGGACCGTGCCTCTTCTTGCATTTTCCTATACTCCTCCATTTGTGCCTTTGTCAATATAGGCTCAAATCGATGCTCGGTGTTTTTGCGCAACTGTTACAGCTCATTTCTCAGCGACGATCTGCGCCAAAAAAATATCATGTGGCCAACCTCCTTGTAACCTCTTCGAGATTGCCCACGACTTTATGGGTAAAGTGCTTCTCAAGACCGCCCCAAGGAGCGTTTGCTCATGACGACTACACACACCGTATCAGTTCTTCCCTCACGGTCCCAAAAGGGCTTAGTCAAGCTGACCGTTATTCTTGCCAGCCTATTCCTCGTATCTTGCAGCCACCCTCCCGTTATGAACAAGAACGATACCACCGACTCTCAGAAAAAACCAGAGGCTGCCCAAAAGGCCCGGGAAGCGGAGCCACGGCCCGGAGATACCCGCGTCATTGATGGCGTTGAATATGTCTATGGCAAGAACGTAAGATATATGGTCAGCTCGAGCGAGCCGGAATATGTCTGGGTGCGCAGAGACCAGTATTCTCCCGGTTCGCTTGACTCCTCGCGTTCACGGACTGGTACGCCTACCAAAGAGCAGCAAGAGCTGGCGGAACGGATCGCACGGCTTGAGGAGCAATTGAAGACAGGAGGCGCATCGCAACCGGTCTCTCCCGGCCAGCCTGTCTCCACGCCACCCGTCAGCGACGAGGCCGGAAGGCAATGGATGAGCTACATGGAAGATGCTCATGGCGTTGAGTACTTCTATGACAAAGATACAATAGCACATCCGTCCAAAGACCTTGTCCGGATGTGGAGAAAAAGGGAGTTCTCATCCGGAGCAAGTCAAAAGGAGATTGTCGCCCTCGACGAAATAGACTGCCGTGGAGCGCGGTATCGCAGCCTCGAACTCCGTGTGACCCACCGGGACGGGGCGATCCGGACCTTCGACAAAGCTACCTCGTGGGTAAAAGTCTACGTAGACAGCGCTGAAGAATATCTCATGGATAAATACTGCAAGTAGTACTGTACATTACTCCAGGAGGGGACCTATGGAACACGGAACGTTCTCGTTTATTCCACATCCCTTGCACGGTGAGTCAATGAGAGCGATAAAGAAGCATCCAACCATTCTGGCGATTTCGCTGAGCGCCGCAATCTTCATCATTGACCTGGTTACCCCCACGGGGGACGCCATATGGGTCTGCTACACGATACCTCTCCTTATCGTTTCGTCACAGCCGCGCAAACGCCACCTTTTACTGTTCACCGCCCTTTCGTGGCTGCTGATCGTCCTTGGCCATTTTTTCTCTCCTGCGGGCTGGAATCCCGCGCACGATCGCCTGTACCGAAGCGTAGGCATGATTGTGCAGCTTATCATGGCACTCGCGCTTATACACCGTAACCGGATAAGGGAGGAACTGGAGAAACGGCGTGGCGAATTGGAAAGGGAGGTAGCAGAACGAACGGCCGTCGAGGTGGAACTGCGCAAGTCCCGGGAAGCGCTTCTGCATACGCTTACCAATGAGAGACAGCTTCAGGAACAACTGCGCCAATCCCAGAAGATGGAAGCCCTCGGCACACTGGCAGGCGGCATTGCCCACGACTTCAACAACATCCTGGCCGCCATCATCGGTTTTTCTGGAATGGCCAGGGATGAGACCCCGGAGGGATCGCCGGCCCGGCGCCATATGGACACGGTGTTCAGCGCGGGTATCCGCGGGAGGGACCTGGTGCAGCAGATCCTCATGTTCAGCAGGAGGGCTCAACAGGAGAAACGGCCGCTACGGCTCAGCGTGGTCATCAGGGAGGCACTTATGCTCCTCCGGGCATCGCTTCCTGCTACGATCGCGATCCGTGAGAGCATAGAGAGCGAATCAGGGTCTGTGCTGGCCGACTTGACCCAGCTGCAGCAGGTCGTTATGAACCTTTGCACCAATGCGGCGCACGCCATGGGGCGGAAGGGAGGGGATATCTCGATCGGCCTTGCCGATTTCAGCTTCTCCTCTGCCGAGCATGCGCCTGATCCCGCGATGAGCCCCGGCCTTTATATGAGACTCACCGTACGCGACACGGGAGGAGGCATGCCGAAAGAGGTACTCGACCGCATCTTCGATCCTTTCTTTACGACCAAAGCCAAGGGCAAAGGAACGGGGCTGGGCCTTTCCGTCAGTCACGGGATCGTCGCGAGCCACGGCGGCGCAATCACCGTGTCGAGCGAGCCCGGCACGGGTTCGACTTTTACCGTCTATCTTCCAAAGTACCTGGAGGATCGAGCACAGGATCCTGAAGCTGCCGACAGAGTACTTCTTGAAGGGCAGGAGCGTGTGTTCCCTGTCGATGACGAGGAAACAGTCGTGGACATGGGTGGCGATACGGCAGCCGGTCTCCTATAAGAACATTTCTGTCTTGAGAACCGGCCAGGAGGTTGCGTCCTATACGCTTTGATTGACCTGAGACCCAGATGTGGACTGGGTGGCTGCATTCTTCGACTGGCTCGTATTGCTGGAGCACAGACGCGATCGTGGTAGGGCTCATCGTGAGCAAGTCGATATTTTGGAGATCCTGTAACGCTTGCGTGCCGGTCGTCTGAGCCTGTGTCGAACCGGAAGAGGTCCCAGCACTGGTCGTCTGTGTCTGGTCCGCCGAGAGAATGGCCTGGACCAGGGTTGGATTATCTTCCATCAACTGAGCATTGGCTCCAGCGAGCAAGAGGTTATACATAGAGTCGCTCGAGTCAGACCCCTGTGTGCCGCTCAAGAGGCCGTAAAGAGAATCGTCCGATGTCGTAGAATCACCCAGGAGACTGACGAGGTCCGCGCTGTCCGCAGACTCTGCGTCTTGCACCTGACCGCTTGTGGTCTGGACCGGATTTGACTGCTGGCCGTTCACCAAACTTGTCAGAAGAGAACTGCTGATGCCGCTAATGCTCGCCATGCCCATCCTCCTGAGCTTTACTATGTTATCGGCCGTTTCAAAAGGAACTTGAGCTTTTTAGGCCCCTCCCTGGGTTTTCTGATCCCAGGGAATCGAGCGTATGGCGGGCGCTACCCGTAAGAGCTTTTTTGTTCTGCTCTTTCAGAAGAGTTATCCCGGCATACCTTTCCCTACCCGGCAATTTTTTCCCAGAGGGACAACTGCCGACACACCGTTTCCACTCCCAAAGCAGCGACAAAGAAACAACGGAGCGGAGCTTTAAGGTGAGCGCATATACCCGGCATATCCCTTGCGATTAGGGCCTGGAAGTGATGCGAGCACCGGCACGGAACTGGTGAGTGGGGGGAGAAACGGCCGTGCCCGAAGAGAATCTTGAGCCTGGTATGCCGGTTGCAATTGTAATGTGGTCTACATACCCATGAAGGAGGTGCAGGATGTCGATTTCTGGTATCTCGTCAAGTACCAATATTTACCAAGACCCCTTGAGCCAGATCCAGTTGGTAAGTGAAGATTTCTCCGGCCTGACGACAAGCCTGGCGTCGGGTAATCTCACCGCGGCACAGACAGCCTTCACAACGCTGATGCAGGACCTGGGAAATAGTAGTGTGCAGAGTGGTCAGCAGACGGGGGCTACGAGCCAGCTCAGCACTGACCTTACCGCCCTTGGCACTGCCCTTAACGCAAACTCAGGTGCAGGTGACCTCGCCGCGGCCCAGAGCGCCTTTGCGACACTGAGGAGGGACCTGCAGGCCGGTGGTCTCCATCATCATCACCACCATCATCACAGTGGCAGCGCGCAGAATACGACCGCTACCAGCAGCACTGATGACCTTACCGCCCTTGGCATGCCCTTAACTCAGGCGACCTCACCGCGGCCCAGAAGGCCTTTGCGACACTGATGCAGGACATCGGGAATAATGGCGCGCAGAATACGACCGCTACCAGCAGCACCAGTACTCAATCTGCCACAAACGGCCAGAGCAACGTGACATCGTCCCTGCTTGACGCGCTCCAGACCGCAAACGGTACCTCGCAGAACGGGTCGGGCTCGTCAGTGACTACCCTTCTCCAGGCGCTGAGCCTGTATGGGCAGGTGGGACAGTTCAACCTGAATCCAGCAGCTACCGGGTTGTTTTCGGCGACAGGGTAATGTGTAGAGGACTTCACCAGTCAATAGATACGCTCTCCCGGGACGAACAACCTGTTCGTGTCGCCCTGCAAGGAGTGGTACGCTCTCCGTGGCTACCCGTACCTGGATTGCCTGCTGCTACTTTTTGGAATCCGGCAACTTGGTCTAACGACGTAATCTTCAATGCAGATGGAAAGGGCTCTCTTGGCGACCGGGGAATCCAGTTCTGCACGCAGGCTTAGTTCTTGAGTGGAAAGAAACTATCGCGAGACTACCGGAGGTTGATCCATGGAGCTTTCATGGCTTGGTTCGCTACCCTTTGGAATCCCTTGTCTTCTTTGGCAGCTGCATCGTCGTTAATTTTCTTCTTATCTCCGTTTATTGAAAGGGCACTAGTGGCAGGACAGCGGGGAATAGCGACAGATCCGCACAAAGCATAGGTTATCAGAGCACTTTCGACTGAAAAAACAAAGACAGATCAGATGCGGCATGACCAGGTGTGAGCCGGGCTTATGAATCGGCGTATCTGGCGCGGTCATGGCAAGGGCGTTGCGGCACGGAGGAACCTCATTACATAAGGAAGCCGCATGAGAGTCGCCGGAAAAGGAAATCTTGATCATCTGTCGCAGCTGTGGCAGGTACGGAATGGCGATCTCGCAGCTGGTCAGACGCCCAGCAAGGTCGACAGGTATAAGGAATTTGCGATGAGCAAGGACGAACTTTCAACGGCCCGGACAGCAGTACACCAGGAAAAACGGAAGAGGACCAGGATGAATGTTCGGGCCCGTACGACGTCATCCCTGCATAACCGCAAGCTGGAAAAAGCGCGCACCGGAGCGCTCACGGACGGCAGCATGCCGGAACGGCAAGCGGGCACTCAGAACACTGCTTCCTTTACAAGTGCGGTTCCAGTACAACCACTCGGCAAATATAGGCAGGTGGCACAGTCCGATCAAACGGCGGAGATGGCGAGCAGCATCGTTGTGACGGGGTAGCTAATGTTCAAAATTCTCAAACTCAAAAGACTGTGTGGCAGATGGGTGCGGGGAAGAAGTCTCAATGACAAGCTTGAGAAGTGTTTTTAAGAGAGACTTAAGGCGAAACGTGCGGAAGCCGATAACCTAAAGAGCATTCGAGCAGGTAGTGGCCCCAATGGTGGGGGCGGGCCACACCGGAAGCCTGATTGCGGTATGCCCTTTGCTATTGCAGAGGGTGCTTCACAAATTTCATTTTAGGGAGGTTCAAGATGTCGATCTCAGGTATTTCGTCAGACCCCACCGTTTCCCAGAACTATGCGTCAAACCCGTTTCAGCAGGTAAGGAAAGATTTCGCGGCCCTTGGCAAGGCCCTGCAGTCGGGTAACGTCTCAGATGCCCAGAACGCCTTTGCGACGCTGCAAACGGACATGCAGAACATCGGCCAGTCGCAGAATAGTCAGCAGGCTGTGGCAAGTACTCAGCAGGCTGGGGCAAATAGCCAGCTGGATAATGACCTTAACGCACTTAGCAGCGCCCTTGGGAACGGTGATCTCCAAGGAGCCCAGAAGGCCTTTGCGGCACTGCAAAAGGACATGCAGCAGGCGCGGCAGACCCAGGGTGGTCAGCAGACCCAGAAAGCCCACCATCATCACCATCATCATCACGGTGGCGGCACGCAGAATGCGCAGAACACAACGTCAAACCCGCTCAGTGACCTTGCGGCAGTTGGCGCTGCCCTTAACTCAACCTCAGGTCAGATACAGCTAACCTCGCCGCAGCCCAGAACGCCTTTGCGACGCTGCAGCAAGACATGGGGACCGGCACAACCGCCACTCCCGGCACGGACTTTGGGGCACTTAGCAGTGCCCTGCAGTCGGGTAACCTCTCAGATGCCCAGACAGCCTTTAACACGCTGATGCAGGACCTGCAGAATTCGATCGGGACCCTTGGCAGTGGCGCCAGCCAGGCCATCGGCACCGGTATCGACGTCGCCACTTGAGCATACGTTATTAGGGGGCATTCATCCCAACCAGGCGGAAAAATTTCCTGCAAAGGATTTTTTCCGCCTGGAAAAAACGCATCACGGGCTCCGTAAGCTCGCGATGTCCCTCCGCTCCTCACTTCTTTTTTTCTGGAGGCCCCCACGTCCATAGATAGGCGGCATAGAAGAAGAAGCTTGCCGGTCCGTGGATATCCGTGCCGGCGGAACAGATGAGGTGATGGTTCTCGGTGAAGTTGAGGATCGCGCCTATATTGTACCCTGTCTCGTGCTCCCCGTCGGTCGTGGACGGTGTGAGGTGAAACACCTCCGCGCCGACGGTAAGCCATTTGGTGATATCACGCTGTAAGAGCCAGCCCGCGTACCAATAATTCTTGTTACCCGTACCAGGGTTCATCCAGTAGCCGCCGCCGCCGTAGCTCGTCCACGGTCCCCAGCTTTTCTGGAACCACAGGGGAAGGAAGAATTGGAACTGGCCGGTTCCCAGGCCGCGCGTTTTGCTCGCTGTCGGTACCTCGAGAAAGGGAAAGGTCCCTACCATGGGTACATAGTCACTCTCCTGGATGAACCGGTATTTGACCCCAAGCTCGACGTCGCCGAGACCAGCGAGGGTCGGCCCGCCCCGGGGACGGTCATACGCGTCGGGGGCGATAATGTGAAGCTGCACGTCGGGCGCTACACCGTAATTGGCCTCAAGGTGAGGGGCTGTGCCTGAGACCCCATCCCTGTCGTTCTGATACTGGGTCGCTGTATAGAATTCCCAGTGTTTATATTCGACCGGCTCGGGGTCGTCGGTGCGAAAAGGTGGGCCGGCATGTACGGCCTGTCCCGTGACAAAGATGGTGAAAAACAGCGTGGACGCTGCGAGCCATCGCCGAAGGCATGATCCGGAACATACGCTCGCAATAACATAACTATTCGCGGCCAAACCCATGATACGAATATAGTACCGCCCGTGGCGGCTGTCACCAAAAAGAGTAAGGCCGGGAAACGGATACCGTGTCTAAACACGGGTTTACGAATGAAGGCAACTTGGTATTAGAGCAAGCTCAGGGCATTGCCGCCTGTACCGGCGAAAAAAGTGAAAGAGTTCTGTATATTCTATGCCACCGATGCTCTGCGACTCTGGTTTGTCAAATACTTGATCTCTTCGCACATAGCAGCTGCGCAGTCGGGGCAAAGACCGTGAGTGATCTCTGGCGAACCGCTGTTCAGTAAGTATTTTTCTATGGGATGCCAGGTCCCGTCCTCAGCCTTGTATTTTTTGCAACCGCTGCAAATCGGCAGCAGTGATTCAAGCTCGCGGATGATTTTCTCCTGGGCACGGCGTGCTCTAATTGTTTGAATAAAGCCTGTGACCAGAAAAAGAACCCCCAGCACATCGGCGAATCCCCCAATAACGGTAACGACCACGAAGTAAGGCTCTCTGGGAAAACCAAATAGTCGGAAGATATGCATCGTCGGGTGTTCCACAAGTACCTCACAGAGCCTCGCGACGAACAGGAAAACAACGCTTACGATGATAGGAAGGAGGGACCTGAACTTCCTTCGTTCCCTCCACAACAGATGGAATGCCCACGCAAGGGGAAATAAAACAAGAATATCCAGCACAACAACAAATGTCATCTTGAACCCCGCTTTTGGTTTGGCTATACCAAGCCTTTTTCTGAAATTCTACTTAGGGAAGACCTCTGCTTCTTGATGAGTCGCACGATTCCGCAGAAAGGTTACAAAGTGTTCGACCAGCAATGGAGCAGAAGCGTCGGCTCATTGGGCTTTCACGTAGCGAACCTTCAAGCCTGCCTGAACCGAGCTATCTGCTCCATCCGACGAGAAATCAGTATGCCGGTTACCTGCTGCCAGCTAAAACGCGTAGCTGATGGATGCTCCTACACCGGGCCTATCCTTCATCTGAGCCTCCGCCGTCAGGAAGACCTTCTGCTGTACGACCGGGACTCTCACCCCGAGGAACCCACCAAGGTTGTGTCTCTCTTTCATGTCATCCTGTGATACGGGCGGATTGAGCGCAAGTTGGCTGTCCGCCTGACGCCAGTACGCAAAAGGACCACCATACAGGGTCACCGAACGTATCTTGTACTGAGCGGAGAGACCCACGTTCGTGTCCCATTGATTCTTCGCAACGCCTGCGGCGTCGCCATACCAGCTCCCCTCAATGAAAGGTCCGATGGCAAAGTTCCCGTAACGATAGATCACACCCTTGAATCCGAGCGTCCCGTAAACGTTCGCGCTGTCGCTGAAGCGCTGGCCCGTGTCGTGGCTGTGAACGATCATATCCGCACCGCCGAGCCTGCCATAGATCTCCCAGTCTTTCAGAAGCGTATAGGTCCCCTGCAGGTAATACTGGTTAGACCTGGTCCCGAGGTGGTCGTCGTCCTGCTTCATCTTCGTCCTGTCGAGCCAGTATCCCAGCCCGAGCGAGACCTTGCCCGGGTCGGCCAAAGGCTCGGGTGGACCGAACTCGCCTGCGAAGGCCGTACCGACAAACAACAGTGTTACCAAAACAACTCCAATAATATTTTTCATTGATCTCCTCCTCTTGTTGTATTGCCCTTTATCTGTTGCGCCTACTTTTTGTCCTAAGATTACGGAGAGGCAGTGTCTAACCGGGCCTCTCCCATGTCTCTTCCCATGCGAAGGGCTTGGTTCTCAAATCCTCCGGATGAGTCGCCTGTTTCTTCTTGCTGCTCTTCCTTCAGCAGGTTCAGTTCCCTGCCGGCCAAGCCACATGAATACACGATGTTCTTCTTTATCAGCACAGATAGAGCCTCCGACCTCTTTCGCCCCACCTCCACGCCCTTTCTCCAGAGGGTATATCCTCCGTCTGTTTTTGCGATGGCACAGGGAATATGTAACCGCCGGAACCACTCGACCCAGCCCTTGAGCATCTCCGGCGACTCCACTACCTTGCTCATTTCGAAGAAGAGTTTCCCATTCTGGCGTGTGGCTCCTGAGTCGTGTCTTGCCCTTTCTTTTCGGATTTGTTCTTTTTTGCTAATATTGGTATCCATGTAGTTCTCCTCCTTTTCATTAACCATACGCAGAGGCCTGCTCCCGGTCAGTGTTGCCCAGGAGTCAGCAGGCCCGGCTAATCCTGATAAATCTGACACCCACCAGCTATATCAAGGTATTAGGTTAGAAGAGGATGGGAGGTCCCCGGTACGTGTGACGGAAGATAGGGGATGATTGGCGGAAGGTTTCTCTTTCCTCGTGAAAAAGATACGTCTCAGCCCTGTGCAGAAGGGGAAGGGCCTGGTGTCCGACCAGAGCAAGCGAGCCTGCATCGTCTTGACCCGTCTGACTCGAATCATCAGGAACGGTAATCTCGGCTGCACTCAGCGCTGCTGCCGAAAGGGACAAGACCGATAGAAAAACCGCGATAATTTTTATCACGAACGATCCGGTCACGACGCTCCTCTCTCTTTCTTTCGGTTCAAGCAATAGGCGTGCCGAAGGATCATTTTCGTAAGTTGTTGAAAACAGAGGGCAGGCGATCACCGCCCCTATTAAGAAGTATAACAAAACTGTCGAAGACAGGACCTATCGACAGACAAAATTGTCGCAGGAAAGCTCAGCCAGATAGGTACTTTCTGATTTTAAACGAGGACCAAGTGACCGTGCTGGCGTATGCGGCTGCGACAACCTTTCAGGAAGTGCTAGCTGGAAACAGCCTTTTCCATTCCCTTCTCCGAACCCAGATACAACCACGAAAACGTGTCTGCAAACTCCAAGCGACCATTCCTGCTCGTAATCATGTCGCCTCGGTAGGAATCTCCCCACACAACCAGATGGGAGCGATGGGAGCCATTCATTGGCAATCGGCCACGCATTTGCTGACCGATGCGCTTAACGAAGAACGAGGTCTCCCTATCCCAGATATTGCGTCTCACCCAGAACCCGGCCTTATTGCCGTTGATTCTGTAGCACTCGTAAATGGTCTTCGCCATGGCTCAGCACCGGGCCTGTTCGCGTTGCCCGAGATTGGCACCGCAAATCAGGCGGAACCTGCAGTTACGGGAGATAAACTCCCTCTACGTTTATCGGAAAACCTGACTAATCCTTAACGGGAAGCCTATTCCCCCATCTTCAGTTGGGCCACTTGACGTATATACCGGGAGAAAGCGATCATGCACTAAGCTTCACTTGTGATGAACGGGGGTTCACTCTCCGCCTCCCAGGTCCTGATGATCCTGGCCTCAGTAGCTGGTGCCACCAATCAGAACGGGAAAGTCCCGGGCCCAGGTACGGGGCGCAGCTCTTTTTTGCACTCTCCGGTTGAGCCTTCTCCGCATTTTGTTCCGTCTGTCCAGAGCGCACCGGAGAGGTCCGCCCCGGAGAGGTTGGCCCCGGAGAGGTTGGCATAGGACAGGTTGGCGTCAAACAAATTGGCGTCGGACAAATTGGCGCCGGACAAATTGGCATCTCGCAAATTTGCAGAGCGCAGAAAGGCGCCTGATAAATTGGCGCCGGACAGGTTGGCACGGGCGAGCCTTGCAGAGAGCAGATCGGCACCAGATAGGTTGGCTTTGGAAAGGTTGGCGTCGGACAGACTGGAACTGGAGAGCTTGGCGCCGGAGAGTTGGGCGCCCGACAGGTCGGCATTCTGCAGGTCACACCACGTACATTCCTTTGTAGTCAGGAGTTTGTCCAAAGCCTTCTGAGCAAATGCGTATGACAAACGACACACAAGGAATAACGCGACAAACGTCAGACAGAGAACGTAGAGCATCTCGTTTCTTTTCACGGTGCTGTCATCCTTTCTTAAAGGATTTGCACAAACGGCCAATCATACGCTCCGCTTGTTTTTTTATCTCCGGCACTTTCATCCCATATACCATAGGCAGCGCGGCAATGCAATAGAGGCCGCGCCAAGCGGACACCGGGCCAAGACTCCTATTTACATCAAAACAGCGATTTTATATAATCTGTTTTGTTCCACAGCAGACTCTTCCGTTCGGACTAAAAAGATGAGCAGCTCCAGGCGCCGAAAAACCAAAGGGTGAGGTGGCTGAGACAAGGGGGTGGTGATGGGCAACCCGGGTAGTACCACAAGCTACGAAGACATAGAGCATTTAGCTGTGGGGGCAGCCTTGGAAAGAAGCGCAGCCATGGTTCCTAAAAAGGTATGCGTTTTCTTTAAGGAGCATACTGTTACGTATAGACAGCTGGATGAACAGTCTAGTGCTCTTGCCGCAAGCCTGCAAGAGACCGGGATCGAAAAAGGGGACAGGGTTGCCATATATATGTTCAACCGGCCTGAATTCTATATCACTTTTTATGCTCTGCAGAAAGTCGGGGCCATAGTAGCCTGGATAAATCCAGGTTACAGGACTCATGAGTTGTCATTCATCCTAAACAATTCTCAAGCCAAAGCGATCTTTGTCGAGAAAGGTACTGAAGGCTTTGACAATTTCGGACTCGTCCAGGAGTTAAGAAACAATCTTTCGTTCCTTTCCTATGTAATTTCAATAGGAGGAGGTGGCGGGGAAGGAGTGTTTCCGTTTGAAGAGATGGTCCAGAGCGGGAGGAAAAAGGAGTTCAGGAAACCCTTAATTGACATCCATCGCGACCTCTCTATGCTGATATATACGTCCGGGACAACCGGAGTTCCGAAGGGCTCGATGATCACGCATTTCCAAGCCGTAAGGGGAGGATATTCCCACGTTGGCGGCGTTAAAGCAACGGCGGATGATACCTTTATAGGCATACTCCCTTTGTGCCATTCGTACGGGTGTGGGACCACGCTTATCCAACCGGTCCTCATTCAGGCGTCCGTTATCCTGCTCGAAACCTTTAATGCGGAACAGGCATTAAAAACTATCGATGCTCAAAAACCGACGATTCAGCATGGGTCTCCCGCACATTACATCATGGAAATGAATCATCCTAACCTTGATAGGTATAACCTTTCCAGTTTAAGGGCCGGTTATCTTGCAGGCCAGATATGCCCGGAAGAAGTGATCCAATGGGGAGAAGACAGAAATATATACTTAAGCTCTTCTTGGGGGAATTCAGAGGTTGGCCCGGGAGCAGGCACCATGTGTCCCTTTGGGACACCGCTCGAAGTTCGCAAGAGGAGCGTTGGCAAGCCGATTCCAGGGACCGAGGTGAAAGTTATTGACCCGGGTACCGGCAAACAGGTTGCTGCATCTGAGGTCGGTGAAATGATGGTCAGGGGGCCCAACGTTTTGAAAGGCTACTGGCAGAACCCGGTGGAGACCGACAAACAGTTGGAAAAAGATGGATGGCTGCACACCGGCGACTTAGTATCCATGGACGAGAACGGTTTTATCACCATGTACGGGAGAAGTAAGGATTTGATAAACCGGGGTGGATTGAAGATATATCCCTCAGAGATTGAAGCGCTGATTCTGCAACATCCGAGCGTATCGCAAGTTTGTATCGTAGGAACGTCAAACCCCGTTTTAGGGGAAAGCGTCTGTGCGTGTGTCATACCCAGGGGCGATGCCAAGGTCTCCTTAAAGGAGATTCGCGACTTCTTGAAGGACAAAGTGGCGAAGCACAAACTGCCCGATGAATTATGCATTGTCTCAGATTTTCCTAAGATGCCGGGAGGAGTAAAGATCAAAAAATTCGGTGCTGGTGGAGTTCAGGAACTGGCGTCGCTCGACAAGAATCGAGAAAAGCTTAGATGAGCCGGCTTCCTGCATGCATGCCATACAATGATGAAGGCGGCAGCCAACAATCAGTGGATCAGGGGTGGCCGAACGGCGAAGCAATGGGAGGTATAGGGTATGAAAGTGATTGCATTCAACGGAAGCCCGAGGAAAAAATGGAACACGGCAACGCTGCTTGAAAAAGCCCTTGAAGGAGCTGCGTCGCGGGGAGCAGAAACGGAGATCATTCATCTGTATGATCTAACTTACAAAGGATGCATAAGCTGCTTTGCCTGCAAGACGAGAGATGGCAAAAGTTATGGCAAATGTGCGGTAAAGGACGATCTGACCCCGGTGCTGAAAAGAGCCGGGGAAGCGGATATCCTCTTTTTCGGTTCCCCGATCTATTTTGGGACGGCTACCGGGGAGATGAGATCATTCATGGAGCGCCTGCTGTATCCGTATTCGGTCTATACCGATCCTCCAGGAACGCTCTTCACGAGAAAGATCCGGACGGGCTTCATTTATACGATGAATGTTACCCAGGAAATGATGAGGGAACGCGGCTTCAGTCGCCAGATCGCGTTAACTGAAGAGGCGCTGACCAGGATATTCGGGGCTTCAGAGTCACTCTTTAGCTTTGATACGTATCAGTTTGAGGATTATTCAAAAGTCTTCGCGGTCCGTTTCGATCACCAGAAAAAAGCGAAGAGGAGAGCGGAAGTATTTCCCCATGACTGCGAGAAGGCCTTCGAAATGGGCGTCAGACTTGCCACGCAATCAGCATAGATCAACGCACAGGCAGCATCAGGCAAAAGGTTGGGCGTACGAGGAGGTGCAACCATGAAACAGTCTCTCGGTGCAAAAATCGTCGTGGGTGCTACGACGGTATGGGTCGTAGGCACGTATGACAAGGAAGACAGGCCGAACCTGATGACCGCGGCTTGGGGAGGCGTATGCTGTTCGGATCCTCCCTGTGTCGGCGTCTCGCTAAGAAAAGCGACCTACACTTACGGGAGCATCAAGGACAGGAATGCCTTTACGGTGAGCATTCCGTCGGTGAAATATGTGAAGGAAACAGATTACGTCGGCATAGCCTCCGGGAGGGATACGGATAAATGGCAGGTAACGGGGCTAACCCCGGTGCGAGGCGACATGGTCGACGCGCCTTATGTGGGAGAGTTCCCTCTTGTCCTGGAGTGCAGACTTCTTCACGCTCTGGATCTGGGACTCCACACACGGTTCATCGGAGAGGTCCTGGACGTCAAGGCCGATGCGTCGGTGCTCAGCCAGGATGGGATGCTCGACATCGAGAAGGCAAATCCATTCTTCTATATCGCGGGGAACCGCACCTACTATGAGATCGGCCGCTATCTCGGAAAAGCGCATTCTATCGGGGCACAGCTACGGAAAACACGAACGTAGCTAAAGGAATCCCCGCTATCATCACTTAAAGACATCTTATACCAAGTTGCATTCAAAAATAGATTCCCTACGGGCAAGCCGGGTACCCGCGCTCCGGTGTGTTGATTCGATTCTAATCGAGGCGTCAAAAAAAAGCGTAACACGCCCGAAAAAATTGATTATCGGAATTCCGGAAAGGATGCTATGATAGAGGGTGAGATCAAGGATCGTACAGTAGCTGGCGAGCCCGCGGACGGAGACGCTTTTTATCTGCTAACATAACAAGAGGAGGACGAAGATGCCGGATAGGACCGTAGACATTAGTGAATTGAAGTTCCCGAAGCCACGCAACCTTGGAATAATCATTGTGCTCCTCATCATCCTCATCATCGGTTGGGGCACCTTTGTCATCATCCCGGCCGGCCACAGGGGCGTTATCCTCTTGTGGGGGAGTGTGGAGAAGCGCATCATGGGGGAGGGGCTCAATTTCAAGGTGCCCATTGCGGAAAGCGTCATCAAGGTCGATGTCAAGGTGCAACCCCATCCATTCAAACAGATCGATGCCTCTTCAAAAGAATACCAGATGGTGAACATGACGGGCATGATGAACTTCCATATCGATCCTTCTTATGTAAACGACCTCTACCAGAAGGTGGGGCTCGATTTTGCGGACAAGGTGATCGACCCGGCCTTCAACGATTTCGTCAAAGAGGTTGTGCCAACGTATCCTATCGGGGAGATCCTTCCCAAGAGGGAGGAGATCCGGAAAAGGGCAATGACAAAATTGGGAGACAACCTGTCGAGGTATCACATCATCGTTGATGACATCTATTTTGCCAACATCCGATTCTCTTCCGGCTATGAAGGAGCTGTCGAGGCCAAGCAGGTGGCTCAGCAGCAGGTGGAGACCCAGAAACAGGTCCTGGCGCAGCGCGAGATCGAAGCCCAGCAAAAGGTTGCCACGGCAAAAGGAGAGGCTGAATCGATTCTCGTGGTGGCTCAGGGACAGGCCAAAGCCAATGACGCCCTGTCACGGTCAATCAGCCCGATCCTCGTGCAGTATAAAGGTATCGAGAAATGGAACGGGATTCTACCTCAGGTCTCCGGAGGGGCCGTGCCCTTCGTCGACTTGCGCAAGATGGGTGGCGGCGAAACGGAAGGAAGCAAGAAATAAGGCTATGGGGCTGGTTTTGAGGTGCCGGAAGGAATATCTCCTTCCCGGCCTTCTTGGCTTTTATCATCTCGTCCAGGGCCTGAACGTCGCGGTCCATCTTGGCGACGATCGCTTCCCCATATTGCGGGTTGTGCGCCCAGTTGCCCTGCTGCACAAAGTTGAGCTCCTGGTTTATTTCGTCGTAGCGGGCCCGCAGAGGCACCGAGTGTCTTCCTTCTTTGGCCTCGATGGCGGCAATCTCTTTTTGGAATCCCGCCAATGCGGGTCCATATTTTGATGTGATGTTCTTGTTTTGGACAGACCAGTCTTGAACCAAGCCGGCCTCTTTTTTGCTATGGCACGCAGCACAATTATTCCTGATGGCAGCCACAGCCTCCTTCTTGCCCTGTTTTATATTCTTGTGGCATTGCTCGCAGCTGACCTTACCGAACATCGGGTCTTTTATTTCCTGGACTCCTTTTACCCCCGCACCTCTATACATGCTTTCTTCGGCCCCATGGCAATCCTTGCAGGAGACCTTCCCCATCCCTTCGCCGTGATGGCAGCTTGAGCACTCCTTGAGCGTTGTCTTGCCATGCTCGGCGTAGGCGCTGTGACACTTCAGACAGGACTCTTCACCCTCTGCATGGATTTCATGAACGAAGCTTACGCTGCCGAACGGAACCTTCTTGTCCATGATCTCGCCGTGACACATCTGCGTGCAGGATAACTTGAACGGGGTCGGCTCGAAGGTGGTCGCCCCTTTCATCTTTGCCTTTATCTCCTGGAGCGCATTCTTTGTGGCATTCACAATCCTCATGCTGTAAACGATGTTATGGACCCCGTTTCCTTTTGTAAGGAAATTGTAGTTGAAGACCGCGTCGTCAAGCACCTTTTTGGTGGAAGGATTGGCGTTGCCCTGGCCGGCACCGCCCTTGATCTCGTTGATCTCTTTCATGAGGTCTTGCTGGGCGTCTCTCACGAGTTTCTGCCACCTTTCTATCATGCCATCCGTGATATTACCGTGACAATCCTTGCAGCTCGCGCGCAGGGCCTTCCGGTCAAGGTGCTTCCCATGACAGACATCGCAATCCATGTTGATCACCGCCATCCTGTTAGGCTGGTCATCCACGAGACGCGCACCCTTGCCCAGGTACATATTAATCTTTTCCATGTGGAGACCGGCCGGATGGCAGTCCGAGCATGCGTCAGCCGCTTGCCCCTTGTAGTGCAGTCCGACTATCTGATGGTTGATCGCCGAATGACAGGTGAAGCATTCCACCTTGTGGTCTGTCACGTGATTCTTGTGGAGAAACTCCGGAGTGTACTTGGCTGTCAGTATCTCACGCTTGTTGTGGCACTGCAGACAGGCAAACTCCGGGATGTGTCCGTCACCCGAGACGACCGTGGTGTGGCACTGCTCACACTTGATGCCCCTGGCAATGTATCTCTTGTGGTTAAAAACGAAGTTGGGACTTACCTGGATGTCGCCCCGCGCTTCGAAGTGGCAGGAGCCGCAGCCTGTTATATACTCTTTCTGTCCTTTCGTCTTGTAGAAGTGGCAGATGAAGCACTCCACGTCCGTTACGATCATGTGGGCGCCCTGCACGATCTGGGAGTGACAGGTCGTGCAGCGAAGCTGCTTTTGCCTGCGCATCTGTTCGATATGCTGGGGATGGTTGAAAACGACGTTCTTAAAAACCACCGGCGTTTTCAGGTCTTGCCGCTTGTGGCATCCGCTCTGCAGACAGCTTGCATCATCGATCTCGGCGTGAGGCTTGGTAGGGCCCTTGCCGGTAATGAAGTAGGCCAGGGAGAGCTGACCGTCCTTCCATTTACCCTTGAGGTGGTTTGAGAATCCAGGCTTGTAATGGCATTCAATGCAGGCGACTTTCCTGTGGGTGGATGCCTTCCATGAATCCACATAAACCTTCATGTTGTGGCATACACCGCAGAAGGCCGGGGTTTCCGAAAGCTTGAAAGCGGTCACGACCATGGCAGCGACGCAAAGGAAGACAAAGGCAAAGAAAACCACGATGCCCTTCTTGTGCCTGATGGTTCCCTTTTTCGATTCGCGCCAGAAGTCCCGCAGGAAGTCCCGCGCCAGATGGTAGAGTTTACCAAATGTACCGGGTTCCTTCTCTTTTTCCTGCTCTACCATCGGTCCTGTTCATCAGGGGCAGAACTGCCCGTGTCTTCCAAAGTCTGCCCCTGCCCTGTTTCTGGTCGGAGACTAAAGCTTCAAAAAGAGCATCAAAGAGACTACGAGGGAATAAATGACCAGAGACTCGATCATCGCGAGACCGATGATCATCGGAGTCAGAATCTTCCCTGACGCCCCGGGATTCCTGCCAATACCCTCCAGCGCGGCCGCGACTGCTTTGCCCTGACCGAGCGCTCCACCAAAAGCCGCGATCCCGATGCCGATGCCCGATGCAAGCGCGATCATGGCTTTCACCTGTGAATCGAGGCCTTTTGCTTCCTCGGCAGCCATTGCAACCCCGCAGGAGAATGCCATCAAGATACCGAGAAGCATGAGAATTGAGAACAGTTTTTTCATCCAGTTCACCCCCATCTACGTAGTTAAAGTCTAGTGTTCCTCGTGAGCAATTGCCCCGGAGAAATATGCCATGGACAATAGTATAAACACAAAGGTCTGGACAAACGCAACAAAAAGACCCAGGAACATAACCACCAGGGGCACAAGAAAGGGAACGAGCATGAAGAATATACCCGTGACCAAGTGGTCTCCCGTTATGTTGCCGAAAAGCCTGAGTCCCAGAGAGAGCGGTCTCGCCAGATGGCCGATCAGTTCGATGGGCACAAAGAGTATGGCAAGCCACCAGAATGGCCCCACAAAATGCTTGAGGTACTTGATGCCGTGCTCCCTCACACCGTAGACGTGCGTCAGCACAAAGACCGTCAATGAACAGGCGAAGGTCGTATTCACGTTATGGGTTGCGGGCACAAAACCGGGCACGATACCGGAGAGATTGTTGAAGAGGATGAACAGGGCGAGGGTACCTATGATCAGCATAAACTCCGGCCCGCGCGAGCCCATGGTACTCTCGACAAGGCCCGAAAGGGTCTCTACGACCACCTCAACAAAGGTTCTCGCGGTCAGCTTGGCTTCAGGCACAATCTCATCCCCGGTTTTCCTGATGCGCCGATAGCCGGCAATCACAATCACAAGAAGTATGACCGAGATGATAATGCCGTTCGACACATGGTCAGGCAGGCGTGACAGCCCCGGGATAAGCTGCGCCCAGGAAAACTCTTCATGCTCCATGCTGTTTGCTCCTTTCATCCGCCGGCTTCAGGGCGAACGATATCTGACTTAAGACGATGGATATAAAGACCGTGGAAAGGCCTATAAGAAAGAAGATCACATCGATGTCGCCGTAAAGCACCACGAGTATAACCGCGGTCACAAGGGCAAGGAACTTGAGGGGCAGCCTGACGATAAGCGCTTTCTTGTTGATCCGTTTGGTAAGCTGACTGCTGTCCTCGGCCTGAGCCCGGTTGCCGTCCGGGGCCAGTTCATTGGCCTGGGCTTGTCCGCCCTGCTGCACCTTTTGAAAGACCTTTTCTATGCCCTTTCTCAGGAACCTGAAATTGAGCGTCATGATAGCGCTGCCAACTCCAAAGCTGAAGACGTACCTGAACTCCCTCATTATGATCGTGGCCGCAAGACAGCCAACTACCAGGATTATTACGTTGATGCGTTCGATCTCAGTGAGCATCTCTTCCTGCATCATTATCTTCATTCTCGCTTTCTCTCTCAGCCTTCTTCCACACCCGGTAAAGCGCTTTCATGCCCGCCACCAGGCCAAAAACCAGAAAAACGAGGGTCAGTATGGGAGCGGTGTTGAAGTAACGGTCCAGGTAGTAGCCCATCCCGAGGCCAATCGCAACGCAGAGGCCCATCTCCAGGCCCAAACTCCCGTATGTCAGGAACGATGCGAATGCCTCCCTCTTGCTGCTTTCCGGCTTATTGCTTTCCGCCATACTGCTGCCTGGCCCATTTTATCTAACATAGGGGTCGTCGTTAGTCAACCGATTTCGTTGCCGCGCTGCAGGTCGATTATCCCGCCTGCTTTTACCTCTTCAACAACGTCCGGCTCTCGCCAAAGGGGTAGACCGGGAAGGTCTCGAATTTAAGGAGGTCGAGCCACGCTGCTCTGCTCGCGATGAGTCCCTTTGCGTCCGTGTCGACAACATTGATCGTGCGGCACCCCTGGAGGTCAAAAAACTCACAGACAACACGCACGCCCTTAGGCCATTTCCAGCCGGCCCTTCTCTTTGCAACGGCCTTCTCGTCCTCCGGCCTCCACGTACAGATGTTCATGAAAAACATACTCCCCTCCTTTTGAATACGTTTTCTTTAATTATAGCAGACATATCGGGAATTGCAGCAATTTCAAAATTATTTTGAATTCGAGCGCTCTCCTGTGCTATAAAGATTGGTCTTGGGCCGTTAGCTCAGTCCGGTAGAGCAGCTGACTCTTAATCAGGAGGTCGAAGGTTCGAATCCTTCACTTAATCAGGAGGTCGAAGGTTCGAATCCTTCACGGCCCATTTAATTTCAATAGGTTACAGAACACCGGAAATTCGGTCTAAAATTCGTTTAAAAAATTACAGAAGTGGCCATTCGCTGTATGCAAATTTATGCTTGTCAAGTCGGCCACCACTACTGCCTTTCAGGCCCTTACCGTGTCTGAAGGTTAGTCCGTTCGCCGATCAGTTGCCCATTAATCAGCCTTGCGGGCCGATTCCGCGAGCGTACCAGGTGAACGCCTTTCTTCTCTGACATTGTCTTCTTTTTCATCCGGATTGTGCAGACAAAGCTGCTTGATCTCGATCTTTCCTAAAATAGATCTACAGGTCCTCCCTCAGTGCCAGAGGCAGTATCCGGCGGGCGCTCCGCGACAGGATCGCCATTACCACGGCATGGCGCAGGCTGACGCCGGTATCGCCGTTCCCCTTCAGGTCAGCCTTCAGGGCGTTATAGTCCTTTCCCAGGACGACCCTTACTTCATCGCTCTCATAAATGTAACCATCAGGAGTGATATCGAGGCTGGCAAAGCGGCCATCCTCCCTGCACATCAGTTGGTTGGCCGTTGTGAAATGGTAACCCATCCTGGAAGAAGCGAAGCTTTTACCCGATGACGTGGAATTTGGCCTTGTCAAGATATGGCGCTCCGCTCGTGGGACAGAACGTGGCGCAATTGCCGCATTCATTGCAATAATCAGCGATGTTAAGAATTTGCGGCCTCTGTTCGATCCGGAGGGTTTCCAGATCAGAGATCTCGATTGCCCCGCCTGTGCGCTTCACCTGCTGGATTTTCAACTCCTTCGGTTCCATTGTAAATGCAATGTTCGCCCGATTGGGACAGACTGTCACGCAGACCCAGCAGAGTTCATCACACTGCAGACAGCGGCCGGCCTCTTCCTGCGCCGATGGTTTCGTCGAGGCTTCCTATCACCAGATCAAATCCGGACCGTTTATCAAACCCGATTTCCGGGATCGCGGCAACATGCTGGCGACGGGCTTTTCTTTTCATCAAATCTGCCGGGTCTGACGCTTTCGTTGAATTGCTTGCCCGGATACCGGATGCTTTCAGAGCGCGTCTCTTGATCGATTCGGCCGCTCGCTTGCCGTCACCGATTGCTTTGATCAGGGTCGAGGCCCCGCGCACAGCATCACCCCCGGCAAACACATTTTGGACCTGGGTTTCTTGCGTTGCCGTATCGATTTTCAGTTGCTGCTCAGGGAAGAAATCAACATTGATGCGCTGGCCGATCGCCGCAATGACACTGTCAACTTTCATCTCGAATGTAGAGCCTTCTATTTTGATTGGCCGCGGACGGCCACTGGCATCCTTTTCTCCGAGACTCATTCTGATACATACCATCGATTTTACGCGCCCATTTTCTGCCAGCATGCGCTCGGGGGCTGCAAGCTCTACCAGCCTGATCCCCTCATCCAGCATGGCCTGAACTTCCTCTGACGCGGCCGGCATTTCTTTTCGGGTGCGCCGATAAAGGACCGAAGACCTCCCCGTCCGCGCCAACCAGACGTTTAGCTACGCGGGCCGCATCCATGGCCGAATTGCCGCCACCGATAACGGCTACCCTCGTCCCCAGATTCGGCCGCTCTCCCTGGCGCACAGCGCTCAGGAAGCGCAACTGATCCATGACACCTGCCGCATCTTCACCGGGGACATCCAATGGCATACCCTCTTGCGCGCCCACGGCGATGTACACGTAATCGAACTGCTTGCGCAATGTTTCGAACTGTTCCCGATTGACGTTTGTTCCGTAATGAATAGTAACCCCAAGGGACAGAATGGCATCGATATCTTTCTTGGTGCTGGCTTCATCGAGCCGGAACTCAGGGATGGCTTCCGTTGCCCACCCACCTGCATGCGCTTTCCCTTCAAATATGTGGACCTCGAATCCCTCCAGGGCCAGGAAATAGGCACAGGACAGGCCGGATGGGCCCGCACCGATGATCGCCACCTTGATCCCATTGGAAGGAGCCGGTTTCAGAACGGGAGGGCCCACGAACTTTTGCGCAATGAAGCGTTTGATTTCTCTGATCAGTAACGGGTCGTCGTAATTTATCCGTGTGCACTTGGTTTCACACAGATGATCGCAGACCATGCCCTGGACGTTCGGAAAGGGATTGGTCTCCATGATGACCCGGTAAGCCCGCGCATAATCGCCCCTGGCCGCATAGTACATATAGGCCGGGATATGTTGGCTCACAGGGCACGTGGCCATGCACGGCGCATGGACGCAGTCAAAAGTTCTCAGTTCTCTGCTGGTCTTGATGTTATCGTAGGGAAAATGGTGCTTCTGGTAGACTTCATTCTCAATCACCGATGTCGCGTAAGTCCGCAGATTCTTCAGCCCGGCTTGCGCGTGATTGCCGGCCCCCCACCGCGGGCCATGACGAACTCTTCCAATGTCCGTGCTCCCGCGGCGCGTATTGTCAACCGTGCCTCCTCCAGGTACTGAGACAGACGGCCGTAGCCTCCCGGCTTTAGAATGTCGGAACAGACCGTTACCGGCTTCATATTGCATGCCAGGACATCCGCAAAATTGAAGCAATCAATGCCCGCCGAGAAGGATATATCCAGAGCACCTGCGAAATCGGCCTGCAGACGGGCGGCCAGGTTGATGCTGATGCAGTGCAGCGGCCTGCCGCTCATGTAGACCATCTGCTCTTTCTTGGGTAGGTTCTGTTCCAGGTTGCTCGTCTCCAGGGTATTGGTCAGCTTGATATTGAAGGTCACGCCCATCCGCTTCGCGCTGTCGAGCAAAGACTGGATCAGGGCCTTTCCGTCCGGGTATTTCAGGTCGTGTTCAAAGGCCACGTCCGGCACCTGCGTGTCGAAGCCGAGCTTCGTGCTGAGTATGTCGCGCACACGTTCCGCGCCCAGCAACGTGGGGTTGAGTTTGATGGTCGTGTTGAGGTGGCGTTCCTCTATGAAGTAGCGCCCTATCTTTTCGACTTCGTCCGGCGGACAGCCATGCATAGTGGAAATGGTGAGGTTGTCAGATATGCAATCCGGGATGTCCAGCACCTTGACCCGGGGGTAGAATCCGGCCAGCCGTTCGATCTTTTCGGCCTTTTCGTCCGGAGCAGTCCTGCATCCGGTCCAGGAAGCGCTGCACCGTGGGGCTCAGGATACCTTCCATATTGTACCCCACGCTCATGTTAAAGATGAAACCCCGCTCCTCCGATGAGCCCCAGCCGAACCTGTCCTTCAGGATATGCAGCACGATCCATGCATTCAGGTATTCATCAAAGGACTGCTCCAGCTTCAGCTCCTGGGACCATTCGCAATTATATCCCTCGTCCGTCATGTCGATGCAGGGCTTGGTCACCTCTATCTCGTCGAGCACCTGAACCGTTTTCAACTCGATATAACGGGCTCCCGTCAGCCAGGCGCTTATCACGTTCTGAGAAAGCTGGGTGTGCGGACCGGCAGCCACGCCGAGCGGTGTCTCCAGTAACTGCCCGTAACGGCGCATCCGGAAAGGGTCGTCTCCTGCGGGATGAAAAAAAGGTCCTTTTGAATCCCGAAAATCTGGCCATGCTTCTCTTCTTCCAGGATCCACTTGAGCAGGGTCTCTATGTCACAGGGCCAGAACCTGTCTGATCTCATCTCAGGACCTCTTATTGGTGTGCTTTTGTCACAAACGCGCGGCTCGACCCTTCCTATTGCTCGCTCGGTGCTCCGCCTGACGTGGTATTTTGGAACGGAGTACTACCGGACCGCTGCAGCCAGCGTGCCTCGATCTTTCCTGAGCGGAGCACCAGCGAGCGAAGGAAAGGTCGGTTGCGCCACATGACTACCTCTCTCTTGGTTTGGATTTGCGTCATAGCTTTAGTGAGCGTTTTAACATTACCCATGTTCCGAAAAGATCCGGCGGTGGACATACTCTCCCCACCCTTTTTCCGCGAGCAGCCGGCCTTGCTGCATCACCACCCGGCCGCGCACCATGGTGAGTATCGGCCAACCGCGCACGCGCATCCCTTCATACGGAGAATAATCTGCGTTCTGCGCAAGATTCTCCGGGGTGATCACCTTTTCCCCATCCTTATTCAGGATAACCACGTCCGCGTCAGCACCCGGCGCCAGAGTACCTTTCCGCGGATAGAGTCCCATGATTTTAGCAGGCACCGTTGATACCACCTCCACGAACCGGTTGAGCGATAGGCGACCTGCTCAGCACGCCTTCCGTGAAGAGGATCGGCAGTCTTGTCTCCACACCCGGGATACCTCCGGGGCATTTGCTGAAATCATCCCGTCCCAATGCGAGCTTATCCGCAAAGGTAAAGGAACAGTGGTCAGTCGCCACAACATCAATAGCGCCAGTCGCCAATCCCTGCCACAAAGCGGCGCAGTCATCTTTTTTGCGCGCCGGCGGCGCCATAATATATTTAAGACCCCCGTGTTCCGGCTCGAGGTAACAGGAATCATCGAGCAGCAGATGCTGAGGGCAGACCTCCGCATAGACGGTCAACCCGCGGGATCGGGCCTCCTCAATGGCCTGCAGCCCTAAAGCGGTCGACAGGTGGACTATGTAGACAGGAGCGCCGCCCGCTGCCTCTGCCAGGTAGAGGACTCGCCGTATGGCCTCGGCTTCACAATAATCGGGGCGTGAAAGGGCGTGATATACGGGTGAGCGCTTGCCCTCGGCCCTGAATTTGTGGCACAAGAAGCTAATAATAGAGTCATTTTCCGCATGGAAAGCGGCCAGCAATCCCAGACGGCGAGTGCGTTCCAGCACCTGCAGTATTTCGTAATCGTCGAGACGACCATCATACGTCAGATAGATCTTAGCGCTGGGCACTCCTTTGTCACGTAATCCCGACAGGTCGTAGAGCGTCTTTTCGTCAACATGCTGAAAAACAGCGTGGACGCCGTAATCGACGACCGCTTCTTTCGATGCGACCTCCTGATAGTGCTCCACCTGATGGAGCAGGGAGCAGCCGGCAGGCCCGAAGCCGGGATGCTCCACGACGCAAGTCGTTCCCCCGAAGGCCGCGGACACGGTGCCTTGGAAGAAGCCATCACTCACTTTGACGCCGTTCGCCGTGAGATTCAGGTGAGTATGTACGTCGACTCCGCCGGGAATCACGTAATGGCCCGCGGCATCGATTACCGAGGCATCGGAGTGCCGCAGGTCCGTGCCGACTTCAGCTATCTTCCCCTGAGAGACCAGCAGGTCACCCTGTAACGTTTCCCCGGCATTAACGATGACGCCATTTTTTATGAGGATATGGTTCATCATATCCTTGCGCGCTCCATCTTATCCCAGAGTTTCTTGCCCATCTCCCGTGCATGCGCCAGCACCTCAGCCTCATCTACCGTAGTTACCTGGCGGTCTTCCACAATCACCCTGCCCTGGCAGATGACCGTTACCACGTGACGGGAATCGATTCCATAAACAAAATGACCGAGAAAATTGTCCGGGGTCAGTTCAGTGGGTGAATCATAATCGAGTATCACCAGATTGTTCTGTGCGTCTGCACGGAATCCGAACTCACTGAGCGTAACGGTGTATGTTGCGGAAGCGGCCGTAAATCTCTTCGAAGCCGATGCCCTCAGTGGCCTGACCCGCCAGGAAAGCGGCCTTGGCGCTGCGCAGCATGTCGCTGTGCATGCCGTCTGTACCCAACAAAACATTATCGGTTATTGCCTTGTAACCGGTCAGGCCCACGTTATTGTTCTGGTTGCTCTCCACATTCTGAGCCACCCAGACTGCTGACTCCCGTATCAACTCCTTTTCATGCTCCGAAAGATGGATGCAGTGCGAAAGGATCGATTTATTGAGATTCAGCGCTCCGGCGTGATGCAAGCGCTCGACCACCCGTTTGCTGTATCTCGACGAGCGTCTCATCCTGGTCCGCGAGATCCTCAGCCACGTGCATGTGAAGACCGGTCTTATGTTTTTCGGCGAGGGTGATCGCCTTTTGCAGGAGTTCGTCCCCCACGGTGAACGAGGCGTGAAGCCCCACATGGCCCTGGTAACCTGCTGCGAGAAAAGCGTCTGTCTCAGCCAGTCCCTGCCTCCCGGCGGTCCACACCGTCACGGTCGGAGATCTCGTAACAGAGGAGATGGGAGATCCCTACCCGATCGAAGGCTTTGGCGATGGTGAACAGAGAATCCTTGATCGCAAAAGGCGAGGCATGATGATCGATGATCAGCGTGACACCGTTCTTCGCGCAGAAAATGGCGGCAGCTAATGCGCTCGCCTCAATCATTTCCAGGTCGAGGCACTTGTCCAGATGCCACCAGAGGTACTTGAGAATCTCCACGAAATTGGTAGGTGTCGTATGTGGTGCGGGCATACCGCGAGCCAACGTGGAGTAAATGTGATGATGGCCGCAACCGAAAGACTTGGTAACAAGCTTGCCCGCGCAGTCGAGTACACGGTCTCCCGGTGCCAGTTTGTCAAGCAGTGGCACCGATGCCGTGAAGGAGATCCCTCCCTGCGGCCCGGCCTGCACAGCCGCGCATGTTTTCTTAATCTCGAAACTTTCCCAGTCCAGGAACATCGCATCTTTCAGATATAAAGCCATAATGACATCCTTTCCAAAATTATTAATATCGAATATCTAAATCCTAAACAATCTCAAATATCCAAACGACATCTTTTCTCTGTTGTTCCCTGTTTGGAGCATTTGATATTCTGATTTCGATATTGTTTAGAATTTCGATATTAGGATTTAGAATTTTTCCTCCTGCCCAGCGGCGACAGCGGCAACTTGTAGCGCCTGCTGGCCGTCGTACTGGCAATAGGCGTTGGCGATGGCGGGTGCAGTGGGAATCGTGCCTATCTCACCGATGCCTTTGGCGCCGAAGGGCCCGATCGGATCGAGGCATTCCACGCCGATCACCTTAATCTCGGGCACGTCTTTAGCCTTGGGAAGCCCCAGTTTGGACATGCGATCCGTGGTCAGGCGACCTCCCTCCAGAGGCAGCTGCTCGCTCAGTGCGTATCCCATCCCCATGACAACGCCGCCCTGGATCTGGCTCTCGAACAGGGCCGGGTTGATGATCCTGCCTCCGTCGTGCGCGGCGTAAATCGTCTGCAATCCGACCCTCCTCGTCCAGTATAGCCAGATGCGTGGCGTAGGCGTATGAGAAGTGGCTGCGGATTTCTCCTTCCACGTCGTGGCTGGTCGTCCAGTCGACCACATAGCGGCCGAAATACTCTTTGCCGACAAGGTCGGCCAGGGAACGCCCTTCAAGGTCTGCCGCAAGTTTTTTTGCGGCGTCAATCACCGAATTGCCCAGCAATGGCGTGCCTCGACTGGCAGTGGTCATCCCGCCCATGACTTCCGTGTCGGTAGAGCATTTGATGTCTATCTTGACCGATCCGTCCAGACCGAGCACCTCGCAGAGCACCTGGCGGGCCACGGTATGAACGCCCTGACCCATTTCAGTCCATCCGTGCTGGAGTTCGATGCGATCAGGGGCAACGACTTTCAAGCGGGTCTCGCTCACCTCAGTTATGCCGTTTCCGATGCCGGAGTTCTTGATGGCGCAGGCCAAACCCGCAAACCTGGCCCCATAGAACGCGTCCCGCACCGCATCCAGGCAGTCGCGCAGACCCACACCCGCGCCCAGCACATGGCCGGTGGTGGTCATCCCGCCGGTGGTCAGGGCGTTGTCGTAACGGAACTGCCAGCGGTCGAACCCGCCTTGTGCGCACAGTTCGTCCACCAGGCTTTCCATGGCGAAGGTGGCCTGGTTTACGCCGAATCCCCGGAACGCCCCGGCGGGCGGATTGTTCGTATAATAGGCGCTGGCCACGACATCCACGCTGGGAAGATGATAGGCCCCGCCGGCATGAGTTCCGGTGCGGGCAACCACCTCGCCACCCACCGATGCGTAAGCCCCGCCATCACCGATGATCCGGGCCCGGAGCGCCGTGAGCTTGCCTTTCCATCGCACGCCAGCTTGTAGTCCATCTGCATCCGGTGCCGCTTTGGATGCATGCGAATCGACTCGGCACGATTGAGTCGCACCTTGACCGGCCGCTGCAGAGCCATGCTGTAAAGCGCGGCATGATGCTGAACGCTCAGGTCTTCCTTGCCGCCGAAGCCGCCGCCCGCGGAGACCTGGATTACATGGACCTTCTCTTCCGGAAGGCCCAGCACCGAGGCTATCTGCTCGCGGTCCTTGAAGATACCTTGACCTTGCGAGTAAACCGTAACGCCTCCCTCGCCGTCTGGCAGCCCAATGCTGGCTTCGGTTTCGAGAAAGGCATGCTCAACGAAAGGGGTCTCGAAGATGCCTTCCACGACGTGAGCCGACCGGGCGAAGACCTGATCCACGGGTTCGCCCCGCCGGATGATAGTCTCCTTGAGAAGGTTGCCGCTTTCATGGATCCGAATGGGGCTGTGTGCAGCCTCGGTCGCTTCGGTCAGAGGCTCCAGGACTTCGTATTCCACCTGTATGGCCTCCACCGCGCGACGGGCCAGGTCCTCGCTCTCGGCCACCACGGCGGCTACCACGTCGCCAATGCAGCGTGTAATCTCGCCTTCGGCCACCATCAAGGGCCAGTCCTTGACAAGCAGGCCCTGATATCGCTGGCCTGGAATATCCTTGGTGGTAAAGACCCTGATCACTCCGGGCAGCTTTTCAGCAGCTGAAACATCGATTTTCAGCACCTTTGCCCGAGGGTGTTCGCTGAATTTCAGTACCCCGTAGAGCATGCCCTCGAACTTCATGTCATTGACGTAAGGGCTGATGCCTAAGGCTTTTTCGTAAGCCTCATATTTGGGGTAGGAATAGCCGATGCCGGTCCTCTCCTCCCAGGCGATCTCCTGGTTTTCCCGCAGCGCCTGGGCTGCCAGCAGGATGGCGTCGATGATCTTCACGTAGCCGGTGCACCGGCAGACATTGGCGTTGAGAGCCTTGACCACATCCGCGCGGCTGGGGTCGGGGTTTTCCTGCAGGAGTATCTTGGCGCGGGAGAGCATGCCCGGCGTGCAATAGCCGCACTGTACCGCGCCCTTGGCCACGAAGGCCCTGGCCAGGGTGCGGCGCACGTTCTCCGGGAAACCCTCGATGGTGACTGACCTCCTTGCCGTCCACCCTCTTCATGGGAAAGGAGCAGGCCAGGGCCGGCTTGCCGTCCACTTCGGTCAAACAGGCTCCACACGCAGCCTGCCCGGAACAGCCATCCTTGACGGAAGTAATCCCCTTCTCTTCACGCAGGTATGTCAAAAGAGAAGTCGTTTCATCGCCCAGGTACTGCGTCTTCCGGCCGTTTAACAAAAAGGCAATCATGTTTCCCCTGATTATTTAAACGGTGCACGCGCTGGGCTTCACCGTTTCCTTCACTCGCTGGTACTCCTCCGCCTCTCACCCGTTCTAAGGTCTCCCTCCGCTTGCCTGCGGAACTCGCACATGCCTGTCGTTATAGTCATGTGCTCAGACAGTCCTCGGCATGCTTGCTTTCGCGCATCGCTCCCTCCGACCATAAGACGGGTCCCGAGAGGCTCCCGCAATGCTTCGCTCAGGAAAGGTGCAGCCCAGCCCCCTGCATTGCCCTTTCTTCCCTACCGGACCCTGGGAAAGGCCGTCTCCAGGAGCTTACCCAGATTGTCCGCCGGCTCCTTCACCTTGCTCAGCAGGATCATGGCGGCAATGATATACGGTTTATAACTGGCCTGTCTATACAGCGGCGTCCGGTAGCGGTCGAAGACGCTCGCTTCAACCTCGCCCTGAGCGCAGCTCACGCCCGTGATGTCGGCGGGCAGGCAGTGCATGTAGAGAGCGCTCCCCTCGCGGGTATAGGCCATCAACTTCTCCGTACACTCCCAATCCTTGTGAATCGCGTTCTGGGCCAATAACTCCTTCTCTAATGCCTTGATGCCTTCAAAGTCGCCCTTGCCGTACAGGTCGGTGCGCTTCTCCATGGCAGCGAAGGGGGCCCAGCTTTTGGGGTAAACGACGTGCGCACCCTTGAAGGCTTCCGCCATGGAATTCGTCTTCGTGAAACTGCCGCCGCTTTTTTCCGCGTTGCGCCGGGCCACCTGCTCCACCTCGGGCATGACCTCGTAACCCTCGGGATGAGCCAGAACTACGTCCATGCCGAAGCGGCGTCATAAGGCCGATCACGCCCTGAGGCACGGACAGAGGCTTGCCGTAGGAGGGGCTGTAGGCCCAGGTCATGGCGATCTTCTTGCCCCTGAGATTCTCCACGCCGCCGAAGGTGTTGATCAGGTGCAGCATGTCTGCCATGCTCTGGGTAGGGTGGTCGATATCGCACTGCAGATTGACCAGGGTGGGCCGCTGCTCCAGCACCCCTTCCAGGAAGCCCTGTTTTACGGCCTGGGCCACTTCCAGCATATAGGTATGTCCCTTGCCGATATACATGTCATCACGGATGCCGATCACGTCGGCCATGAAAGAGACCATGTTGGCAGTCTCGCGCACTGTCTCGCCGTGGGCGATCTGAGACTTGCCTTCATCCAGGTCCTGCGCCTCCAAACCCAGTAAGTTGCAGGCACTGGCAAAGCTGAAGCGGGTGCGGGTAGACTGGTCCCGGAACAGGGATATGGCCAGACCGCTGTCGAAGAGGCGGCTGGAGATATTGTTCCGTCTGAGGCCTCGCAGGATTTCGGCCACCAGAAAGGTAGCGCCGGAGCTCGTCATCGCTCTTATCCCACGTCAGCAGGAAATCATTCAGATACATCCCTCGATAGTCGAGGGGCGCCAGCTGTGTAATAAGTTCTTTGATATATCCAACATCCATCAGTGCTCTCCTTCTTCCATTCTAATCCCGATATTTCCTCACGGCACGATGTGCGTGCCTCTGCCATTGAGAACCGCATCTTCCAGGAATTCGGGCGCAGTGATAACCACGCGGCTGCCTCCCCCTCTCAGGAATCGCAGAGCGGCCTCGATCTTGGGCAGCATGCTTCCCGGGGCAAAGTGGCCTTCCCTGACGTACTGCTCTGCCTCCCGGACCGTCATCGAATCTATGGCTTGTTGATTCGATTTGCCGAAGTTGAGCGCCACTTGCTCCACCTCCGTGGAGATGATAAAAAGGCCTATACCCAATTGATTGGCCAGCAGACTGGAGGCCAGATCCTTGTCGATCACGGCGTCCACACCTTCGAAGGCCGTGGTCGGTTCTGATCACGGGAATACCGCCGCCGCCAACCGTTACCACGTGGTAGCCGCTCCTGCAGAAGCGTCTCAACCACCGGTCTTTCCACCACCTCACGCGGCTCGGGCGACGGGACCACCCGGCGAAAACCGCGTCCTGGCTCGTTGACCAATGTCCAATCCGGGTAGTCGCGCCGGATGCTTTCCAGGTGTTCGTTGTCGTAGAACCCACCCACCGGCTTCGACGGCCTTGCGAAGCCCGGGTCGTCCCTGTCGACCACCACCTGGGTGACGACAGTGACGCAATGGCCCTCCACGCCTCGCATGGCCAATTCATTATTCAAGGACTGCTGAATCTGGTAGCCGATCGATCCCTGGGTGTCGGCCACCACGTTGGGCAGGGGAACCAGGTGAAGCCCGGTCACCCGGTGCGCAGCCTCTGAACGGAGCATGATGAAGCCCACCTGCGGGCCGTTCCCGTGCGAAATGACAAGCTGATAGCCACGAGCGATCAGGTCCGCGAAATGGCGGACAGTCTGCCGAACGGCCCGATGCTGGTCTTCGACCGTTGTCAGTCTCTTGCCCTTGATCAGGGAGTTGCCGCCGATGGCAACGAATATCAGCTTATCGTTTATGGCCTGCATGGCCCGCCATGGCCTTCACAATCTATTCCTCGCTCTTCTCCAGATATATGAGCGGCAACGCAGCGTAAAAGGCGGCGCAACGCACCAGATCGGCCTTCCAGGTCTTTTCGTCGGGGGCATGAGCTTCGCGACTCCTTGCCCGGGCCGAAGCCGATACACGGGATGTGGAACATGCCCATGATGGAGACGCCGTTGGTGGAGAAGGTCCACTTGTCGACTCTGGGCTGCTCTTTAAAAAGCGATTTGTACGTCTCCACCGCCGACCGGGTCACCACGTGCTCTTCGGGAAGCACCCACGAAGGGAAGTAAGAGTCGGTGGGGTAGACGAGCCCGGTGTACGAGGGTCTGTCGTAGCTGTAGAGCGTAACTTCCGCATTGGCGGCCTTAACGGCGGGCAGGTCTTTGATCTGCTGCAGGGCCAGTTCGCGGTCCTCGCCCGCAGTCAGCCGGCGGTCGACGGAGATGGTGCAGCTGTCAGCCACCGCGCAGCGCGACGGTGAGGTGAAGAAGATTTCGGAGACGGTGAGAGAGCCCTTGCCCAGAAAGGCATCGCTCTTCAGGCGACCGTGCAGTCCTCTCGAGCTCGCCGAGGATGCGACCCATCTTGAAGATTGCGTTGTCACCCCGCTCGGGAGCCGAGCCGTGGGCGCTGATGCCGGTCACCTTCACCTTGATCTCCATGCGGCCCCGCTGACCGCGGTAGATGCCCCCATCCGTCGGCTCGGTGGATACGACAAACTCCGGCCTCAAGCCCAATTCCCTGATGATGTACTGCCAGCACAAGCCGTCGCAGTCTTCCTCCTGCACGGTCCCGACCATCGCCAGGGTGTAGTCGCCTTCCAATCCCATCTCCTTGATGATCTTACCCGCGTAGACCATGGAGGCCATGCCGCCCTCCTGGTCACTGGCCCCGCGCCCGATGATGATCTCATCATCTTCAAAACCTTCATACGGGTCGAATTTCCAGTTGTCTCTGTTGCCCACGCCCACGGTGTCAATGTGGGCATCCATGGCGATCAGGCGCTTGCCGGTTCCGATGTAACCATAAACGTTGCCCATGGGGTCGATCGTTACCATATCGAATCCCACCTTCTCCATTTCTTCCATGATTCGCTCGACAACCGCTTTTTCCTGGCAGCTCTCGCTGGGCAACCGGATCATGTCACGCAAGAACCTGGTCATATCCGGCTTGTAGTCGCTCAGCCAGTTCCTTAATCTTTGCAAAATCTATAGGCGGCATAAATAGAAACCCTCCTGAATTTCGTTGATCTTTATCCCCGGCTTCCTGCGAAATAATAGTATAGCTGAAATCAGGGTCTTGAACAAAGCCTTGAGCGGACGGATTTCAAGGCGCCCTGCTGAAAAGCCTTATACCGATTTGCATTCAAGATGGACGACCCAGCCTTCGGCCGGCTACCCCGGGCGGCAGCGAGGATTGTTTCAGGTGAATCTCTTCACACCTTCTTTTCAGCAATCACCATGAAGAGATTCCTTCCGAGGAGCGGCCAATGAACCAACGACACAGCAAGCGCGCCAGCACACGTACACCTACAAGTGGAGTACATTGCCTTCTGGCCTTGATTGTGGATTACCGCAAGAAACATGGACGCTGGGGCGACAAGCAATGTCTTAAATGATACCCCAACGCAGACAATTAATTCAGGCTCCAACACTGAACAGCTTGTATTATTTTGTCCAGTTATGCGCAGCCCCTCGGGCTCCCCGCCGTTAAACTTTAGACCGAAGACCTCCTTTTCGTTCCCGCCTATTTGTTCTGATTACCCGGGGTCGGTGTCTTCAGGTCGCGGATCATCTCCCCTATCCTGACGTATGCGTCCTCCAGGTACTTCGCGGTATCGGCCGAGTTCCTGTAAGTAGTCTCCAGCTCCAGCTTGGCCATCAGGGCCTTGAACCCGGGGTCTGTCATCGACTTGCGGAAGGCGTCGTCGAGCTTGCTGACGATCTCCCGGGGCGTTCCTTTGGGTGCGGCAAACATGAAGACCGTCTCATTGATGAAATCGTAGCCCAACTCCCTCATGGTGGGAACATCGGGGAACGTCCTCGACCGCCTTTCCCCCTGGCTTGCAAGCAACCGGAGCGTGCCGTCCTGCGCGTAAGGGATGAGGTCGCCCGAGCCGGAGTCGGCCGTCACGTGGCCCCCGAGGAGGGCGGTAAGGGCAGGCGCGGTGCCCGGATAGGGCACGTGGATCCAGTTGACCCCGTCTTTCTTAGCGATGTACTCCATGGCAAGGTGCATGGGCGACCCTATGCCCATGGTGCTGTAGGTCACCTTTCCGGGGTTGTTCCTGGCGTAATCGACTAATTCCCTCAGCGTCTTCCACGGGGAGCTCGATTTTACGGCGATGTACGACTGGGGCGATGCATAGTGCATGATGGGCACGAAGTCCTGGCGGCTGTACGGAACGCTTGTGAACTGGGGTATCCTTACAAAGGTGGTGCTCGTCGCGCCTAGAATATTGTAGCCGTCGGGCGGCTTCTTCGCCACGATCCCCGCAGCGACCGCGCTGCCGCCCCCGCCGTTGTTGGTAATGACGAAGGGCTGCCCCAGATACTTTTTCGCTATGTCAGCAAGGAAGCGCTCCGTGATCTCCGTCGTGCCGCCGGGTGAGAAGCCGATGAGGAGGTTTATAGGCTTTGTAGGATAGGTCGATTGCCCCCAGGCGGCTGAGCACAGCGCGAAGGAGCCCACACATAGGAAGGCCAGTACAAAGAGTCTGAACCTGCATGTTCCAAGTCGCATAAAAACACCCCCTGTTCGTTCTTGTAGGATCAGTTGTCTTCGCGGCCCGTGCCAGGTCGCTCCTAGCGGCCCCCCGTGTCCCCTCTGTTGGCTGGAACGCCTAGTTTACCACAAGAGTTAGAGCGTTAAAAGGAAGACTCTCGATCTCACGAAGACTGTTGACAGGATCACCCGAATGCGGGTCAGGGTCATCAAAGAGCAAATCTTCCAGCTCTATACCGTTGTCCATTGCCAGTCTAAAGGTATAAGGTTTGGAGCATAAGACAGATTACGCCTTTCAGGAAGCAGATGCGGGTGCTAATATTCTGCAGCGCGTTGATTGACGTGCTACCCAAGAACGGATGTTGAATAAAGTACGTTACAACGAGAATGTGGGACTGAAGTGAAGAAGGACAAATGTACCAGCACAAAAGAAGCAGAGTTGAGAGCCTTGGCCTTCCGGAATCTTCGATTGGAAAGGGCTTGCAAAGCTCATCATTGCTGGTGGTAGTAGAATACACGAACGATCTACCGCAAAACGAGGCTTTCCGCCGACACAGAGCGCAGCTCTTCTTCGTCGTGCGTGTATCTCAGGGTTGAACTTCCGATGTTCGAAAAATCTTTACAAGAACGAACCTTCCTGCTAAGGTTGTTTGTGAAGCTGTTCAGATAAGACCAAGGCAGTAACTTTGAGGAGGCAGCCATGGACGAGGACGAGAAAGAGATTGATCGCCGAACCTTTATGAAGGATGCCCTCGCAACCACAAGCGGGTTGGTAATGGCAGCAGCAACGAGCGATTGGGCTTGGGCGAGATCTGCTGCAAATCCTGATCTGGCAGATCTCTCACTGGCCGACCTGTCCAAAATGGTCCGCAGAGGAGAGATCACGTCGAAGCGGCTGGTTGAACTCCACCTCGAACGTATCACGAAGTTTGACGGACGCGAGGGGCTCAATGCCTATATCACCGTCATGACTGATGCTGCCCTGCAGCAGGCAGAAGAGCTGGATAAACTCGCTAGAACTAGACAGTTCAAAGGGCCCTTACACGGCATGCCTATAGCCGTGAAGGATAACCTCGATACCCAAGGCGTAAGGACAACGGGAGGCACAAAAATTCTGGCCGAGTGGCGTCCGTCGCGGGATGCGCACGTGATACAAAAACTGAAAGGCGCCGGAGCCATAATCCTCGGAAAGACAAACATGCATGAGCTGGCCTTCGGAGTGACGACCAACAACCCCCATTACGGGCCCCACGAGAAATCCATATGATCGTTCGAGGATTCCCGGGGGATCGAGTGGCGGCTCTGCTGCTGCCACCGCAGCGGGCCTCTGTGCCGCTTCCCTGGGTTCTGATACAGGCGGTTCCGTGAGAATACCAGCTGCTCTCTGCAATCTGGTGGGGTTTAAGCCGTCGTTCGGGAGGGTCGGGAGAGGAGGCCTCATGTACCTTTCGTTCAGTCGGGACGTGATTGGTCCCATCACGAGGACCGTTGTCGATTCCGCGCTTATTCTGGAAGCCATTTCGGGACCCGACCCCAGGGACCCCGAAAGCTCACATCGGCCGGTGCCCCGTTACGCCACGCTAGCGAAAGGGACGTTGAAAGGTAAGAGGTTCGGCGTACCTAAGAACTACTTTTTCGACGTGATCCATCCGGATACGAAAAGGGTGTTCGATGATGCGGTTCGGGAAATAGAAAAGATGGGAGGAGCCGTCAAGGAAGTTCAGGTCAAAGACACCGATCTTTTGGCAACCCAGATTACCCAGGTGCTGCCAGAATGCGTCTTTCTTATCGAGGACTACCTAAAGGCATTTGACCCGCAGGCGACCATCGATAAGTACCTAGATCAGCTAGGCCCCGATGTGCGGGCAACGCTGGGTAGTCAGAAAGGTTTGCCTGACTCCAAGCCTGTTCCGGGCTACGTCTACGTCAAGACCATGCGGCAGACGCGGCAAAGAATAACCGCAGGCTTCGAAGAAGCCATGCGTGGACTGGACGCTCTGCTCGTGCCCACAACGGTCATGCCAGCGGCCAAGATCGGCGAGGATGCTGAGGTGGATCTGGAGGGAAAGAAACTCCCCACGATGCCCATCTTTACGAGAAATGCCAACCCTTTTAACGTCATCAACTATCCTGCCATCACTCTCCCTGCTGGGTACGGCCAGGCAGGGCTTCCCATAGGCTTGCAAATAGTCATGCGGCCGTGGGAGGATGAAAAATTACTGGGCATCGCGTATGTGTTTGAGCAGGGCACCAAGGTCAGAAAGGCTCCGGCGTTGTAATCAGACAACAACCTGGGCGGAGTTGCACGAGGAGTGGCGACCTCCAACGTTCTCACGAGGGGATAGGGCCGGACATCTTCCTCAACAAAGACTCGTCGGGTGATTGCTTAAAGCAATCGCTGTTTTAAAGCCCTATCCATTGGTTGCCGCTGGACACCATGGTTCAGGCAAGACTTAGCGGGTGAGAAAGACAGCCTCTTGGTTGCTTTCAAAACCAACACGGAATCCAGAACCGAGAGGGCAACACCATTGCCGCGTGTAATGCGCAAGCGTCAGAGGAAATCAGTTTTTCACCATTCCAGGAAGTTCTTCTCGGTTCTGACGGCCAACTCTTCCATTTCTTTTGCCGAAATCGTGGTGGAATGAGAATATATGTGAAGAGGACTATGAGCCCGAATGCAACATGCAACACTGTAAAAACCCAGGGAGGAAAGTCATAGAAGATGATGAGACGCACAACGCGGGCGATGAATGAGAGATTCTTCTCAACTTCCTGACCGGCGGCCTGCCGCAAGCCATACTCCCAGAGCGTAAGAGGACAGTTAATCGCCATCGCCGCTTCAACTGCAACGAGAGCAACTGCTACAAGATGACTGATGCGGAATAAAGGATTCCTTATTCCCTTCCACCTGAAGACGGCTCCCCAAAGAATGATGAGCTCGCCTCCGACTGCAAAGAGGACATAGCAGAGATGTATGACAACGATGATATCCGCAAACAAAGCGTAGGGGGCTTTCATAGCCAGTTATCCTGCACTAAACGTGTATCCCTGAACTCACAAGAGGAATGAACGTAATAGTCTTATGCAGCTTGTGTGGATGCAGCCACCTGTTTCTATTTTCTCGTAATTTTATGAAGTCTGCAAATGCACGGGCGTTCCGTAATCCATGAGGATGGAGCATCGACTCCCTGAGAAGCACCTCAGTCACTCTCATGCCCTAAATACATGATGCTGACCGGGCAACGTACAAGCGATGAAGTGCGGTGTACTATGCAACAGGCTTTAACCATTACCATAGCTAATCTGAACCTGCGCTGAGGAAAAGCTGATGCTCTCTTCCAGGAAGGAGTGGCTTAATGGAGCTTCACCCGTTGGCCATCTGGTCTCGGCCATAGAGGGTCACATTACCCGAGTGCCGGCAGAGCGTGGGAGTCACAAATGCCGCTAACTAGGAACCGGATTACATGACCAAAGGATAGTTAAAGCGACAATCCAACTACCGTTCATTTCTCTCTTTCCCAAATCACGATGATGCGCACTACCTTTCCCAGGAGATTGGGGTGAGGTTGAGGCGGACTTTCGAGAAGCAAACGGTCACCCTCGAAGCGATAGAACCGCTCCTGTTCCGTGCCTACCCAAGCTTCATTCCATGCAACTTCTACCTTGGTGATGACCTTACCGCCCTCTACCCGATACTTCCCGGTGTAAGCAATCATGGAACGTAACGCGTCGCTCCGCTCTTTGTCGGTCTGGGGCACCTTGCGCCCCTCGGCGGTCACGAGCGCGAGCCAGCGCCCTTCCGGGGTTGCAATCTGACAGCCCCTCGGATGCTCACCAAGCACCGGCGTCCGCTCCTTGGTTTGGGCATCTTCATAGACGACGGAGACCAGTTTCCAGACCCCAACGATCTTGTCCTTGTCGTCGGCGAGAGCGGGTCGGCAGAATAACAGCACGGCACTCAGCAGGACGGCGACCGACACCACGGATCGATAGTTCGTTTTCATTGAAGGCATCCCTTTACTCCTTTATTTTCACACATTACGAATTCTAACATTTGATTCGCTAAAGGGCGAGCAAAAGTCGAGGTCGTAGGAAGTAGCAGTGAAAACTCCACCTCCTAAGCAACCCGCTGCTCGATCGGTTGTAATATTGCATCGTACCCCAGCTCTCGTGCCCTCTTGGTAATATTGCGGAGCACGCGCTCCTTATAACGATTCTCGTAGTAGTCACTGCCGAGATCGGTATAAGCCTGACCAGTTGTCCACATGCGATAGAAGATCCGGGCAAGTTTGTGGGCAGTGGCGGTGATCGCTTTGGGAGCACCTAGGCGCGCACGGATGCGCCGGTAGAATCCTCCGAGGCCGGTATTGCTGCTGGCGAGCGCTTGGGCCGCCATGCGGAAGGCGTTGGCTGCACGGTTAACGGTCTTCCGTGTTTTGCTACTTTTTACGCGCCCGCCGGTGATACGGTTATTGGGGCAGAGGCCGAGCCAGGAGACAAAGCGCTTTTCCGTCGGGAACTTCCCCGGATCGAGACCGATTTCGGAGAGGATCGTCTGCACGCTGACGACGTCAAGGCCGGGTATCTGGGTAAAATCTACCCCGCTCATACGGTAGAGCTCGGTCCTCAGGTCGGTGAAGGATTGAGAGCGCATCTCCTTCCGCCTCTTTTGTTTCGGAAGAGGATTTTGCACAGGGTCAACCTTTGCCTCGAAGGTATGGAGGTGGCGTTCGATCTCCCGGTCGCAGGCCTCTATCAGCTGGTGATAGAAGTCATAGAGCTCGACTGCTTGCCTGAGAGCGAAGAGGTGCTCTTGACGGTAGTCCCCCTCAAGGGCCTTGGCGATCTCTTCGGGGGTGTTCTTCACCCCGGGCGCCCTCATGAGGGCAAGCTTCTCGCGGTCCCGTTCTCCGCCGATGATGGCCCGGATGATGTTCATGCCGGTCACTCCCGTCACATCTGAGAGTACCTTGTGCAGGTGAAGGTTCATTTCCGTCAAGGCTTTCTGCATGTGCTGGATATGGTCAGAGGCGTAGCGGACAAGGTTCGCCCTGTGTCTCCAGTAAGAACGGAGGACGCATATCTGATCGTCGGGGCGGAAGGAACCGGATAGGAGCCCATACGTATGGAGACGTTGGAGCCACTGGCAGTCGGAGACATCGCTCTTGCGTCCGGGCACGTTCTTGACGTGACGCGCATTCACGAGCTTTACCTCGAATCCGTGCTCTTCGAGGATCTGGAAGGGAGGGATCCAGTAGACGCCCGTCGATTCCATGGCGACCGTCGTGACGCCGCATTCCTTGAGCCACCTTGCCATGGCGTGGAGGTCGGACGTGAAACAGCCAAAGGGGCGTACCGGGTTCTCGTCCCGGTCCTCCGGCACGGCGACCCAATGCTCTTCCGAGCCGATATCGATGCCTGCCGCATTGGTGTTGATGATCGGGAAAGAACCGGAGCCGCCCTTCTGGGGCATACCCTTCTTGTTTCTCCCATGCCGTTTCATCAGAAGACCTCCTTGGAATGATGTTGGCACGTTCCGGCCCAGGTCGGCCTAGTTCAATAAATCTCCTAAACGGGATCGCATCACCAATGGGACAACCGAAAACGCCTGGGACCATGCTACAAAACGGGTACACAGACACCAATGTGAATAAGGTCTTGACTGCCGGGACGTATCCGTGGACTATCCTACCTGTACCATACTGCTTTAGCAAGGGTTGCTTTCATTGGACAAGCCCCGGGGCAGAAGCGCCGGGCTCAGATGCTACAAAGAAAGCGTTGCGGTGAGCAGAAAGGATAAGGATTGCCAATTGAAATAGATGATCGGATAGGGCTGTACAGCCTTTGTTTGTTCGCTTCAGAACGTTGAATCAGCCGACCTTACCGTTTCGGTAGGAAATATTTCTTCAGCAAGGAGGTCAAAAAGTCACAGTTCACCCCTGAAGCTTTAAGATCAATCGACATCCTTTCACCAAAAGCTGCCATACCGCTCAGTCTGGACTCGGTAGACGCCTTTTCGAAGTCATATGCAAACCTCCTCAATTCGAGGCCAATTAGCTGACACTGGTTGATATCGTTGATGAACAGGGTATCCTCTGTAATGAACCGCTGTGCTTCGATGATTCTACCCGACGTAAATAATAGCAGGTCTTCGTAATTACGTCTTCCGTCGGATTCAACATAGTCCGTTACAAAAATATCAGCTATTTCATCATCGATGAGTTTGCCCACGAGGTCGCAGATCGCCACAACCTTAGATAGAATAGCTCCCTAATCCCTATCTGAGACAGATAATCAGTGAACTCCTCTTTCATTTTCATTTCTTTGTCTCCCTCTGTTTCTGTCTAATATCCATGATCATTCCTTCGACGTAGTGAAGTATGTGTCCCAAATAATTGGTAGCGAACTCTTCACTCTTGTAATCCCACTGCCATTTTAGCTCAGAGGCCTTCGCAGTAACGCGCCTTTCTTCATAGTATTTATGTAACAGGTTCTTGATGACCTCCTGCAGTTGAGTTGTCACCTGCATTTCTATTCTCGCTCGAACTCTCTTAGTATCCCAGCTTTCCTTTGGAATCTCGCATTCATATTCAGTGGATAAGTGTGCTGCGTAGTAACCTTCTTCCCTTGCCTCGTAATCAACGCTGACTGGCATGTCGTATTTAGAGAGCAGCCCGCTGAAATTATCGACGAAGAAACTAACTCAG
>CAWIHO010000053.1:0-114940 GCA_963835605.1 uncultured delta proteobacterium
GGAGAACGAAGGAGGCCAGTGGTGAGATTTGAGGAACATCGTTAAAGGCAAAATTTGCATGGTGGGAGACATTAAACAAACAGAACAGGTGTCATGGGGCACTCCATCCGCATGGTGATGAAATGCAAACACCAGAATGGCGAGGAAAAACAGCCGACCAGGAATAAGGCAACTTTTCTGTTCATTAGCTTAAAGTGTCAACCATATCCTAAGAAAAGTCAATGGATTCATGTAAGTTCCCCTCCCCCGATTTTGCGCCGGGAGAGGGGAACAGAGGCAAGGCCCCGTACTCTTGTTAAAAAGCCCAGACGAACTTCAGCCAGGCAGAATTTCCTATAGGCACGTTCTTGGCTTCCACCCCAAACTGATACTTGAACGTGAGACAACCTTTCGGCAAATCATACGTGATTGCCGGCCCGACAGAGAAGTACTCGGCTTTGACAGTTGTCCGACATCATGGCCGATTTGCGTGTCGTTCGTCGGTCTGATGCCGATAGAAACCGTTCGCGCCAAACCCCCACTTCTGGTAATGCCACCCCAGCAGGTAATCGGCATTGAATTCCTGGCCTGACACATAGGACGTCGCGGTATTCACCGTGTTGATCCAGTACATCAGTTTGGCAGAGGCTTCGAAACCGTTATCCGCCCGGTAGGTAAACCCCCAGAGCGGATCGATGCTATAATAGTTCCTTCCGATATTCACAACGTCGCCTTTGGTATACTGGCCCGTCGGCGCAACCACGTCAACCGCAAGAACGGTGTGGAAATTCTTGCTCAGATGCCAGGCGATGCCCATCCCGGCCTCGATATCGCCCACCCCATTTTTTGTCCCGGTGAAGTACTTGCCACCTGCTGCTGGGACATTAGAATTCGCATGCTCGTTGAGGAGCGGGACGAGTACATGGCCGACGAGGTCCCCACCCAGTATTTTAACCTTTGATACCCAAACAAAACGGGGCACCTCGGCTATAACGGCCAGGTTGAACCCGTTGAGGGCATGACGATTAAGCGCCTCGCCGTTATTACCGTTAAGCTGATGGGAATTAAAGAAATCAAGATAATTGAGGAAGTAGAAGCCGGGCGGAGGTAGTGCGCCTGCCATGAAATCCTCGTTGCCGCCTGGATAGTGATTCCCTCCGCCTTCAGCAGCGTACACGTGAGAGACCGGAAAACCGATGAAGCCAAGACTGCAGCATAAAGCCATTACAGCAAGCGGTAGGACGAGACGCGATCTGTTCTTCATGTTCATTTCCCCCTTTGGCTCGATACGCCAGATTTTAGTGTAGAATAGATCCCGTTGACGCAGTGCTCTATTCACCCCCTTTCCAGTCCTACTCGGGAGCCTTCGGTGTCCAACCCATCCGGCACCCTGATTCTTACTCCACTTATATTCTTAGTGCCTTTTATATTACTTCAGCGCAACTGGCAGACGATGTCAAGCTTTTTTAAAATTTTTTAATCTATTTTTAGATTGAGCACCCGTTACGTTCAATTTTTTGACCGGCAATTGCTGTCTGAGGAATCTGCCACTTATTTTGTTAACAGGGGCGCTGAAGACGACCAAATGTTCCAAAATCATACTGCCTGTCGCGCCACACCGTCTCTTGAGTTTGGCCATTTGAGCATTGGCGATTTACTTGAAGATTTGCCTGGGATTACGGTATTGGGATTGGGGATCTAGAGTGAAGCCCGTCGCGAGTTCACTCCTTTTTGTCGAACCAACCGCGCCGGTAGGTGCCCTCTTCCAGACACTCCACGTATGCCGTCTTGCCGTTACGCGTACTGAGATACATTGTCGTATCGTGAGGGGGCGTCCCGAACTTTATGACGATCTTGTTTTCCTGGATAGTGCCTGTGACCCTCTGCCAGCCTGGCTCGGCGCGCATATATCGGCCCCAGGAATGAATCGCCGTCACCCCTTCGAGAGTCAGCTTTTCAACTACAACCGTAGTTGTTTGGCCAGCCCCTCAGCACGCCAGCGCACCTTGCCATACACCTGACAGCCTGGCGATCGAAGGAGGGACGCCAGGTCCGGGCGGTTCGATTTTCAGTTCATCGGGCAGAGGCGTGAGCGTGCGCCAATCGGCGGTTCCGGCACTGCCTACCAAACCCAGAAGGAGGATCAAACAAGCCTGGATAAAGACTGAGGGGGCGAAATGCCTTCTTTTTTTCATCGTACTGATCGCACCTCGTCATATTATAACACGACCCGAGCAAATAGAAAGTAGTAAAACCACCAGGGTAGGCAACGAAAGCGCTGCGACTTCTTCGGCACCTTGTACCTGACATATTGCGTGGCGGATTCCGCAAGATCGCCTGATCGTTTGCTGAGAGACTCAGCCTGCCATATACTTTATTGAGGGAACGTGAATTAATTGACAAGGCACCTCCCAAGGATCACGACGGGAGACTCAGCCGCGGAGCCAGCCAGGTCGGGGTCTGTCTCTGTTCTGGAGTTTAGGCAATGTCAGAAGAGAGCAACTACTTCACATTGTGTAATCCGCAAGTCTGATGGATAGGCCCGTTTCTAGGGATTATAGATACGAGTGGTCGGTGCTGATCGCCGTATCCGTCGGCACCTTTCTGAATGCCCTTGATGTGAGTATTCTCACGGTCGGGCTGCCTGCTCTGACGATCGTCTTCAAGACCGATTCGTCGGTCATTGGCTGGGTCAACATTGCTTACCTCATCACCAGCCAGAGCCTCATGTTCACCTTGGCCCGGATTGGTGATGCCTCTGGTCGAAAGAGGATGTATAGTGCTTGCCTTGCCCTATACACAGTGGGTCTTTTGCTCTGCTCGTTATCCCGGAATGTTCCTCATCTAATAGCCGCACGGGCAATTCAGGGAGTGGGGGCGGCGGGCGTCATCTCGCTGAGCACGGCGATCGCCGCAGCCGTTTTCCCTGAGGAGGAGCGGGGCAAGGCGCTCGGCATACTCACCAGTGTCAGTGCGATCGGCCTGATTGCCGGACCGATAGTGGGCGGAGTCATACTCGACCTGCTGGGCTGGAGAGCGATTTTTTACACAAGGCTGCCCGTTGGTGTACTCGGAATTATTATGGCTTGGGTAATGGTCAGAGAACAGAGGGAGCCTGTTGCACTCCATTTTGACCTGGGGGGCGCAATGAGCCTCTTCGGTTGTCTCACTTCGATGTTGCTCTTTTTCAGTCTGGTCGGGAAACAGGGTTTCTTCTCAACCCCCAACCTTTTGCTGGCTGGCTCTACCGTTCTTCTTCTGGGGATATTCCTTCTCTTCGAGGCCAAGGCTGCTCAACCCATTATCGATCTCCGTCTTTTCAGGAACCCCGTTCTCGCTGGCGCTGCCGCTGCCGGTACGGTCCACGCAACCGTTCTGGCCGGATCAATTTTTCTTTTGCCTTTCTATCTCAGTGAGGGGGTGGGTTATTCTGCACCGATGGTAGGTGTTTCTCTCGCAATAGTGGGTGTTCCTTTCTTACTGCTGTCACCGATCAGCGGTAAACTGTCGGACAGGTTCGGTCAAAGGTTGCTCTCTGCATTTGGTATGTCTCTGGCCTGTATCGCCCTTCTTTTTATGAGCCGGCTGGGCAGTGGGTCTACTGGCTTTGCCATTACCGTCGGCCTCTGTATCATAGGCATCAGCTACGCACTCTTTGTGCCCCCGAATTATAGCGCCATCATAGGATCCGTGCCAAGAGACAGATTTGGAACCGCATCGGGTATACTATCGGTAACGCGGCAGGTGGGCTCGTCAAGCGGGATCGCCGTCGCAGGCACTCTCTTTGCAAGCCGCCTGTTGTTCTATTCGGATCACCTTGCCGGTAGAGGCCTCGATGCTCATCTGGTGAGAAAAATGTCCGTGATCAGCGCTTTTCAAGATGTTCTTTTGCTCGCCGCCGTTTTCGGTATCATAGGTATCATCGCCTCAAGCGTGCGGGAGAAGCATAAAGGCACGAGGCTCAAGGAATAGCCGGAGCGCTCGAGGGCTTCGTCGCTACTTTCATTGCGGCTTTTGCCTTTTGTATGTTCTGGTTCGCTTTTTCATAAAAGCCCGGGTTGAGTTCCATCGCCCGCTCAAATGCCTCTATCGCCTTAGCGTAGCTCTGCTCCGTCATGTAGACGTAGCCCAGATTGTTGTATGCGCCTGCCTCGTCCTTGCCCTTCTTGAATGCTTCAAACGCCTCCTCGTGTCTCCCGATCTTGGAAAAAACAAGGCCAAGATTGTTGTAGATTCGCATATTCTCCGGGATCTATCCGGAGGGCGGCAATGAAGGCCTCTATTGATTTTGTGTTATCGCCCATCAGAAAGCAAGAGAGGCCAAGATTGTTGTAAAGCGCTGCTGACTTCGGGTTGATCGTAATGGCCTTGTGGTATTCGTCCGCAGCCTCGTCAAAAGCCTTCTCCCGATCGTAAGCCATCCCGAGATAGCCGTGAGCCTGCCAGAGCTTTGGATCAAGGGCAATGGCTTTCGTGAGGTACTCCTTCGATTGCGCCAGTTCTCCCTTTGCCATGGTCACAAGGCCGAGGCCCTGGTACGCAAGGGCGTTATTGGGCTCCTTTACGAGAATCTGGTTAAACTCCCGCGCGCCTTCATCCGTCATACCGCGCGTGACATACATGTGGCCCAGCCTGTACCGCACGCCCAACTGGCTGGGGTCCATCTGAAGGGCCTTGCTATACTGAACGTAGGCCATCATGTCGTTCCCTTGTTTTGCATACTGGTCACCCAGGCTTGCGTATGTCTGCCAGGTTGCAGCCGGAATATCCTTGGCCTTCTCCTCTTTCGCAGAGAACTCCGCCTTTGCTCGCTGCAGATCGAGCATTCTCTGGTATTCACTGTCGCGGGAAATCACCTGTGGACCCGTACTGGCGCACCCCGCGACGGTGGCCGCGACGATAAGCGCGCCCATTAGCAACCGGCTTACAGTTGAAAGTCTCATCATTTTTTCTCCTCTGGAAGAATGCTTTTGTAGGGTATGAGGTCTCTGCCGAGCACCATCTTCATCCCGATATTCGGCCGGTCAAGTCTTTTCACTTCCTTCATGGCCGGGATTTCAGGCAGTTGTTCTGCCAGCTCACGGGTGGCCTTGCCAAATTCCGGCTTATACATAAGCGTGGTTTTCTGGTACCCGAAATGGTCGGCGTTGGTGAGGCGTATGATGTTGAATCCCTTTTCTTTCAAGTAGCGGCCCATGTTCCTGGCCATGTAATTCACGCCGTTCCCATTGGAGACCTCCAGGCCGACGTTGGTGGCGCTGTTTGGGGTATGCCCTGACGTCTCCGTCTGAGCTTGCTCGCCGGGCATGATCACCTCGACCGCCTCTTTGAGTTGCGCGAGCACAGCCTCGAATTTGGCAAGGAGGGTGCTCGTCTCCAAGTCTTTTTGCGACAGGGCGGAGTCCGGATCGAGCGCGAGGGCCTCGCTGTAATGCTCCTTGGCTTTCTCGAACTGGCCCTTCTGGTAGTAAATCTTCGCGACAAGGGTATGAGCAAGGGCCTTGTTCCCGGTATAGTCAAACTCCTTCATGGCGAGATCAAACTGGCCGGAGAGCGCATAGGCGAGACCGAGGTTGTTATGAGTCTGCTTGCTGTTTGAGCCCAGGCCAAGGGCTTGCTTAAGGGCATCTATAGCCTCACCATTCTTTCCCTGGAGGATATATGAGTGGCCGAGGTTGCTGTAGATATAGGCCAGGTTCGGATTCAGCTTCAGGGCCATCCGGTAAGCATCACTGGCCGCGGCGTAATCTCCCAGCCAGTCGTAACAAACCCCCAGACCATTATAGGCCTCGGTGTAGTCCGGTTTGATGTAGACTGCCTTCTGAAACTCTTTGATTGCTTCCTGGTGGCGAGACCTCTCATGATACCAGCATCCGAGCTGGTAGTGTCCTTCCGCATTGCCCGGATGTGGCCTCAGCTGCGACATTACCTTCGACAGATTCTCATCGGTCATACCCGATTTCGCCTCGTCCGCCCCCAAGATATTCGAGGAAGCCGTGAACTGTCTCCCGGTCGAACAGGCTGGGACGAGGTATGCGAACGTGCAGCATGAGAGCGTGAGGATGATGAGTTTTACCACAATCCTTATGATAGTCATCTGTTCCTCCCTCCACCTACGTTTGAATTCTCGGTGCCTGATTCAACATCCATAACGTCAAATAGTCTCTTCCCTTTACCCATCATAGACGCCTCAATGGTTCAAAGTCCTGAAAGCCTGCAAGAGTCCCGGTCCCAGAATGACCAGGAAGAGCGATGGAAAGATGCAGAAGATGGTGGGGAAGAGCAGCTTGACCGGGAGCTTGGCGGCAAGTTCTTCCACCCTCTGGGTCCTCCTGGTCCTCATGGCGTCAGAGTGCACCCGCAGTGCCTGGGCCACACTGGTACCGAACCTGTCTGTTTGAACGAGCAAGGTGATCAGACTATTCATCTCCTCGAGGTCGGTTCGCAAAGCCAGGTTCTTCAGGGCATCCTTTCGTGACTTCCCCGCCCTCAGCTCCAGGTTGAGCAGCCTGAACTCTTCGCTGATGGTCTTGTTGCTCAGCTTCATCTCCTCGCCGACGCGCTTCATTGCGGCATCAAGCCCCATTCCCGCTTCGGCGCAGACCACCAACAGGTCCAGAGCGTCAGGGAGCCCGATTGTCAATGCTTCCTTACGGCGGGCTATCCTAAGGGCAAGCCACAGGTTCGGCAGATAGAGGCCTACCAGCGCAAACCCTATAGCGAAGAACGTCACATTGATGAACCTCACCTGGCCCGGTATAAGAAGCTGGAGCGCGAATACACAAACAAGCAAGGCCGCGGCGCAGACGACCTTGGAGCCGAAGAAGATTACCGTGGCATTCCTGCTCCGATAACCTGCGCGCAGAAACAGCCTTTGGATGTGGCTGACCGCTTCCTCTTCCTTTGGCTTCGCGAGGTCCCCCAAGCGGGCCATGATCGCGAGCCACCGCCCCTTGAGAGCCGAGTCCCCGGAAGTCGGAACAGGTTGCGCACCTTCTTCCAGCGTCACAGCACGGCTGCTTTGTTTAATCTTCTCTACTATCGTCTGGTGCCCGCGCACGTAACCCAGGTGGACGAGAAATGCCACGACGAAGAGCATGGTGGCGCTGAATACCAGTAGTGATATGATGAGCGGAGCATTTAGCATGTAAGCCTCCTATACCTTCAAGGTGATCATTTTTTTCATCCATGCTACGCCGAGACCCATCATGATCAAGGCAGCCACAACGAGTAGCTTGCCCGTATGGTCCGTAGTGAGAACCCTGATGTATTCGGGGCTCATGAAGGACAGGGCCAGAGCGATGAAAAACGGTATGCCGACCAGGATGGCGGCAGATAGCTTGCCTTCGGCCGTCAGTGTTCGGATCTTCCCCCTCAGCTTGAACCTGGATCTGATCAGGTTGCTGATGCTTTCCAGTATTTCAGCGAGGTTTCCGCCGCTCTCCCTCTGGATGATCACCGAAACAGCAAAGAACTTGAGATCAGGGCAGTCGACTCGATCAGCGAGATTCTTCAACCCCTGCTCAATACTCACACCGAGGTTTATCTGCGCGATGGTCCTCTGGAATTCAGTGCCCAATGGTGCGTCAAACTCGTCGGCCACCATCTGCAACCCACCGGAGAAGGCGTGGCCCGCCCGTAGCGACCGGGCTATGAGGTCGAGCGCGTCGGGCAGTTGGCGCTCGAACTTTTTCATGCGCTGATTCTTTTTTACCGATGCCACGAAATACGGTATCAGCCCCATCAGGACGGCAATCGGAAGCGAGAGGAGTAAGGTTTTAACCATGAGGTGCGCAAGGTAGAATCCAACAAAGGCGAGGAGGAAGGAGGCGAGGAGGAAGACGCTGGTCGGGTACTTCATATCGGACTGGATGAGCAGGTTGTCAATCCTGGAGAGATGAGGTATCCGCATAAGCATCGCGTGAAGCCACGGTATCGAGCTGAGAGCCCGCTTTCGCGTGATGTCCGTGGTCTGGTGGATCTCGGTCTCGTCCGAGAAAGTTTTGAGCTGTCTCTGTATCCTTCGCGCTTCCGGGTCCCACTTGCCTCTCAGCATCAGGACAATGCCCTCCAGAATGCAGAGGACGGCAATGAATACGCCAACAGTGATCACTATACTCATCGTTTTTCTCCTAAGCTTCTAACCCATTCATTCTGAGAGTTCCTCTCTCACGGCGTTTGGTCGGATCTCGCTTTCCATCTTAACCTTAACCTCAGCCTCGACCTTGTGTTGTCAGGCTTTCGCGTGCGCTTGCCTGGCGTCGAACATTTCATAAGGAATAGGTACGCCAAGCGCCTTGAACCGGTCGATAAATCCGGGCATGATACCCATGCTCCGGAACTGTCCCTTCACGGCGCCGTTTGCATCGACACCCGTCTGCAGGAAACCGAAAAGTTCCTGTAATGTGATGACGCCCGATTCCATCCCGGTGACCTCCTGGAAAGAGACGACCTTTCTGCTCCCATCGAGAAGACGGGCAACCTGGATAATGATGTCGATTGCCGAACTGATGTACCTTCTTACCGCGTCGTTGGGGATGTTCAGCCCTGCCATGGCCACAAGCGTCTCCAGGCGCAAAAGCGCGTCACGGGGCGAGTTGGCGTGGATGGTGGTCAGCGACCCGTCATGGCCGGTATTCATCGCCTGGAGCATATCCAGGACCTCTCCGCTCCTTACCTCACCAACGATGATGCGGTCCGGGCGCATCCTGAGGCTGTTTCTCACCAGGTCGCGCTGAGTAACCTCCCCCTTTCCTTCGATGTTCGCAGGCTTTGTCTCGAGACGGACCACGTGTTCCTGTTTCATTTGAAGTTCCGCGGAATCTTCGATCGTGACAATACGCTCGTCGTGGGGAATGAAACGGGAGAGGACGTTGAGCAGCGTGGTCTTGCCCGTTCCGGTTCCTCCGGAGATCAGAACGTTCAATCGTGCCTTGACCATGCCTTTCAGGAGATCCCCGATTTCAGGTGTCAGGGTCTTCAGGGTAACCAGGTCCTCCAGCTCAAGAGGCTCAACGGCGAAGCGCCGGATCGAGAGACAGGCGCCGTCTATGGCCAGCGGCGGCACAATAGCATTGACGCGCGAGCCATCCGGCAGCCTGGCATCGACCATCGGACAAGACTCGTCGATGCGGCGCCCCACGGCGGACACGATCCTGTCGATGATCTTCTTGAGGTGGGCCTCGTCTTTGAACCGGGCGCCGGTGACGTGCAGCTTACCGTACCTCTCGACGTAGACTTTTCTGTGCGTGTTTACCAGAATGTCGGTGACTGTCGGATCGTGCATAAAGGGCTCAATCGGCCCAAGCCCGAGCACCTCGTCTACGACCTCGCTGCAGAACTGCTCCTTTTCTTCGAAGTTGAGGGGCATGGTCTGCCGGTCCTCGGCCAGTATTGCCTCTATTGCTCTTCGTATTTCCTTCCTCAACTGGTCCTGTTCGAGGGTGTCGACAAGCGACAGATCGATCACATCGAGCAGACGGTCGTGGATCCGGGTTTTCAGCTCGCCGTATTCGTCGGTGGCAAATAATTCCATCGGTCTCTCCTTAATTAGTTCCATACAACCCCCTTAGGGACAGGCCCAAGGATCGAGTCATCTCAAGCCGAAGAAAGCCTTCTTTCTTCTCTTTTCATCTCTCCCCGAGATGATTGATGCAAGTCCTCTCAGCTTTGTCGCGGTCTCCGCGCCGTAGGCGACCAAGCTAAGAGGTTTGCCCTGGTTAATCGCACTCATCGTGATACGGTAGTCATTCGGGATTCCCCAGTAAATCTTCTTGTTGAGCGTCTCCTCCGCCTCTTCTATGGAGACAGATGCTTTCTGGTTGAAGCGGTTTACCACGATCTCGACGTTCTCCTCGTAAGGGTAGCCCAATTTGCGAAAGATACTCTGGAATCGCTTCACGTTGATGAGTGACGGCAAGCTCAACACCGTCACAAGCAACGCCTTATCGGAAACCTTCAGAATCGCACGTGACGTCTCATTGATGACCTGTCCTGAGTCCACCACGATGAAATCGAACATGGTGCGCATCAGCTTCATGAGTATGTCCATCACCCTGGGGATGTCGGGATCATCCACCGTTCCCGTCGGGGAGGGAAGCACGTACACCCCCGATGCATGCTTGTAGAGGATGCTCAGCAGATAGGTCGAGTCCAGGCGGCTTATATTTCTCGAGACCTCCATCCAGTCGAAAACCGGCGGCTCGACATTCAGAAAAAGGGGTATGCAGCCGAAGGGTGCGTTGATGTCCACGAGGGCAACGGTTTGAACGCCCTCCATTTCCATCAGGCTGGTGGCCAGATTCACTGCGACGGTGGTCGTTCCTACACCGCCTTTCCCCCCAAACACATCGATGATCTTGCCTCTTCTCACGGGGGTCTTTTCCGCCGAGGGGTTGTCTCTCTGCCCCTTTAACCTGAGCAGGGTGTTCCGCACCTCTTCCTTGTTGACGGGCTGTGGGAAGAAACCCCCTGCTCCCACTCTAAGGGCGCCAAGGAGGATGTCCGGGGCAGTACTAGCTGCGGTCAGGAAGACGTGTCTCGCAATGCCCGATGTCTTGACACCGGTTGCAAATTGGAACTCTTTTTCCAGGTCATCCCCGATCTCCAGTATGAGCACATCACAGGATCCAAACTCTCCCGGCTTCTGGATATGAAATCCGTCCATTGGAGCGATGGCTTCCTCGAAGTCTGCCTGGGCCCTTTCACTCTTCATCTTGAAACGAAGGGAGATGACATTCGGTGCCATTGTGCCTACGCCCTTTCCGCCGCCGTCACGATCGGATAAATGTATCAGTTCTCGCATCTCTTTCTCCTGTCTATTGCACAAGGCGCAGTTTGATATCTTTAGCGATCAGATTGAAGATCGATAGCAAATCGCTGGAGGTCGGTGCGTAGTACTCAAACGTCGAGCCACTGGCTACCTGAGACAGAAAAGTCCTGTCGATCGACGTTCCCAGACCGATCGTATAGATTTTGACGGACCTGTTCTTCAGGATCTGCGCTTGGTCAACCGCGAGGCTCCTCCCGGTGGTGCAGACATACGTGGGCAGCGGGCCATACGGGTTGTTCGGAACGTTGGCGCCGGGAGGCGTACCCGGGGACGGGATATTGCGCGAAGACTTGCCACTTGGTGGTGTGGCTGTATGATGTACCGTCTCCAGTCGGGGATGGCCGGAACCGTTCCCGGATTGCCGGTGATTGGATCGTAGAGCATCGTTGTCAACCTGGTAGCAGTCGCTTAATTGAGGGTTTAATGACAGAACCTGGGCCACCCCGTCGTAGTTTGCGCCGTTGTACGTAAATCCTCCCCTGAAAGCGGTGGGTTGCCCGTCCGTAAAGAAAAGGAGGAACTGCTGGACTTGTTGATTTCCGGGCACGCCGGTCTGATCAGTGAAGCCCTTCGGGCCGTAGCTCTGTGCCAGGGCGTCTTCACTGTTGGTGCCCCCGGAAGCATTCATGCCGGCTATCGCGCTTGTCATGCCGCTGACATAATTGGTCCCCAGGGGGGAATTGACGGTGACGGCACTGTTAAAGCTGATCAGGCCCATCTTGTCCGTGCTCTGAGTATCCTGGAAGAAGCTGACGAAGCTTGTCGCGGCTGTCTTGAGGTCAGCTATCGGCTGCCCTGGCCATCGATCCTGAGCGGTCGAGCACCAGCATGATCTCCACCTGGTTCATCTTGGCTACGCCGCTGGCACTCGTGGTAACCTGATTGACTCCGAAGAGCTGGGCCAGGTAAGCAAGGGCCGTTACAGAGCCGGTGACCTGTATACGGTGGTCAGATAGCTGCGATGCGGTGAATGCCACAGCACCGGCGGTCCCCATGGCAGGGGTGCCTGCATATCCCGTCGGGAAGTTCGCCTGCCCGAACTGTTGAGCCAGCACCAGGGGGTCGACATAAGGGTTGGATATATTCTTTGTCCCTGCGAGGGCCGCCGCATCGACGCTCTTGGAAAGTTCTGCGCGTATCATGTACCAGCGCCCCGCTTCCATGGCCAGGGCAACGAACCCGATGAGCACGAGCAGGAGAAGAGCAAAGAGTATCAGCACCGCTCCCTTCTGATTGGCGATGGTTGTTCCTTCCACATGTCCTGCCACATGTCCTGCCATCAGAACACCGCCTTACTCGATATGATCGTGCCGCCGCCGGCACCTGCCAGCAGCCCGGGGACGAATCGCGAGATCGGGGTAATCGGAGTATATTTGTAAAAGACCTCGACCACGGTGACGTTGCTGATGTCGGCCGTCTTCTTGCCGGGACTGTTGTCGAATTCCAAGTAGCTGTAAAGCTGCGGGGTCAGGCCAAGGTTCGCCTGGCCATTGCCGATGGAACTGGATACGGAGAGGCCCCCTCCGTTCGCACTTACGGTCGGATCGATGAACGGGTCCGGGTTTTGTGCGGAGGTACCGGCGTTAATGCTCCATATGTAGATTCTGCCATTGGTGACAAGATTCAGAGGGCTTGCCCCATCCTGAAGCATCGTGATGAGGCTGCTGGCGGGAAGCATGTCGCGCGAGGCAAGACTCCCCCCTTCCCGGGCAAGGTTGGCGACAATGAGCCTGGCCTCGATGAGCCCCCCGAAATCGATTATGACAAAGGCCATGATGATCATCAGCGGGAGGATCATCGCAAACTCCACTGCTGCAATGCCTTTTTGACCAGGGTATCTGCAATGTTTATTCTCTGTCGGTTTCATATGTACCAATCCCTTCATACTCTCAAAACATCTCGTTTCTGTATAACGCCTGTGCAGTGATCACCTGCTGACCCGAAGGGAAAAAGTGCCCGATACGAGGTGTCCAGAACTTGAACGTGTACTGCACAACCACCCGCATGAAGTCGCCGCCGTTTCCGGGGTTGGTTGTGGTCTGCCAGTTAGCCGGGTCGGTGTAGTTCGGGCCACCAACCGGGAAAATACTGATTTGCAGCGCACCAGGATTGACCGCGATAGACGCATGCTCCTTAATGGTCTGTATGATCGAGGCTTGCCGGGTCATGGGGTTACCGCTGGGGTCGTTGAGCGTTGCTCCCACGAGCGCCAGTCTTGTTCCTTCGCGCGTGGCATACTGCAGTGTGTGCTGGACAAAAAAGTAGTAGCCGAACTCTATGGTCGCGCAGAGCAGCAGGGCGAAAATGGGAAGCACCAGTGCAAACTCAACAATCGTCACGCCCTTACTATCTCTCATTTTGAAAGGTAGTCTCGCCACGGTCTCCCTCAACCTTCGCCCTGGTCCTTTCCTCAACCTGTTCCATTTCTCAGCTTTAACCCTGGTTGTTAATATTGGGTCCCCGCGCCAGTAGTCGCAGTAGTACCCAGGCCTCCAGACGTACCCATGTTATATACAGGGACCTGCGGTGCCTTATCGAACTCCTTGTCGTACTTCTTAATAACCTTATCCGCAGCCATGTTGTCCATCCCGGAGACGGGCTTCAGGTTTTTCTCCGCATCCGGGTTCAGGGTCTGGTTGGCGATGGCCAGTTTGTACGAGACGCCCCACTCCTGCTCCACGAGACCGGTGTTGCCCGCACAGCCGGCCAGCATTCCCATTAAGATCAGTCCTATTATAAGCAACCATGCTCTCATACCTCTATCCTCCCTCTTTGGATTCTTGCGTGTATATCCCCGATAATTTCTTTTCATATCATCTGCCGTGGTTTGTTTTTTTCACCTTAACCTTAACCTTCCGTTATTACCGCTACGGCATGATGTGCCCGAAATCACCTTCCAGACCGCCCCGCCTGTTCAGAGACGCAGGTGGCATTGTGGATGAAGGGGTACTACGGTTTGGTTTCTGCTCCGTGCCTTCCAGGGTGCCGAGGAGATACCATTCGAAATCGTTTGGAACGACAAAAGCGTCGGTCGGAAGCGTCTGCCTGGCCATATCAACCGGTTTCACCAGGTGCGGCGTGACAATAATGATCAGCTCCGTCTCATTCTTCTGGAAGGAGGTACTCCTGAACAGGGCGCCCAGTATCGGGATATCTCCCAGCAGAGGGAACTTCCTCACGTCTTCACGCACCTCATCTTTCAGCAGGCCGGCTATGGCAAAGCTCTGCCCGTCTGCCAGCTCAACCGTGGTGGAGACCCGTCTCGTGGTCAGACTGGGTACGAGGTACCCCTGGATCGCAAGGGCCTGTGAAAAGTCGAGGTCTGAAACCTCCGGGGCGACCAGCATGCTGATCTTCCCACTGCTCAGCACGGTCGGGGTGAAGTTGAGGGCAACACCGAAGGGCTTGTACTGGATGGTGACGATGGCCGCGCCGTACGATGCCTGCGGAACGGGTATAGGGTACTCACCGCCCGCGAGAAAGCTCGCCTGCCTGCCCGAGAGCGTGATCAGGGTCGGCTCAGCCAGAACTTTCAGGAGTCCCTCGTCCTTCAGGGCGTCGATGAAAACCGTCCAGGAGGCCCCGCCCCCGAGAAAACGGAGAATGCCATTGATGTTAGATGTGACGGACAGCGGGTTACCAGGAAACGCCCCGCTGGATGGCAGCGCCACCAGGTTATCGAGAAGGCTCAGTCCAAACTGGTTCCCGCTCTGGCTCAGGACGGAGAAGTTGATGCCCATTCGCCTGATGAGGCTGCGGGACATCTCCGAGACCCTGACTTCGAGCATCACCTGCTGCACGCCCCCCACTTCCAGGAGGTTCGTAATCTTGTTCTTTCCCTCCTTGTCAACGGGCGCAAAGGCCTGGGCTATGGCCTCAACCTGGCTCAGGTTCGCCGTGCTGGAGACAGTGCCCGACAGGGTAATGCCGCCATTAGCGTTCGTTACGCGAACGTCCCGCTCTCCGGGCAGTAGCTCGTGGAGCTTTGCCTTCAGCCGGGCGATATCGGGCTGGACCTCGACATCGAAAATCCTCGACACCTTATCAGGGTCGCTCCAGAGTGTTAAGGTCGTTACTCCCGGGCTCTTGCCGGTTATGTAGACCTGCCGCAAAGAGAGCACAAGGGCGTCGGCAATGTCCGGAGCAGCCAGCGATACCCTCTTTACGGGGCTACCGCTATCGATGACCACCGATTTTCCTACCGTGACAATCAACTTTTCAGCCTGAGTTGCATCCACCGTCGCCGAATCGGCTGCCCGGGACACTGACCCGTACGCGCTTGCGAGAAAGAGACAGAGCGCTAGAATGGCTCCAAGCACAAAACTTCTTTGTCCATGTTGTTAGATGGAGGTTTTTCATTTGAAGGTTTATCCTCTGGTTTAGCATGGGTTTATTCCCCCTTGTTGAAATTCACGGAACTGATCGTGCCGCCTTTGACCAGTTCAACGGAGACCATGGGCCGCGGTGGCAGCGGTGCCGGCTGTGCTATCTGTTTCTTTGCCACTTGTTTTTTTGGTTTTGCGTGCTGTTCATCCTGGCTGACCTGACCCGCCAAACTGTATGAGCCGATCAAGACAGGGAAGGTGGTGCCTTTGGTGACCACATCGCCTGTGTCAGCGGAGTTTCTCAAGGCGAGCTGCAGCTTACCTTCGCTGGCTGCCAGGGCGAGCTTCTCGCCATCCTCGGGTGAGACCTCCAGGGTGATGACGTCGACCTGGGAAGGCTTCTCACGGTTGCCGCTCTTCTCAACATCCGCGCCGGTCGCGAGCACGAGCACATTCTCCAGGACGGTCTTGGTGATTGGTGTTGCCACCTTTCCAACCTGAGCGAGGGTAACGAGCACATCAACCCGATTCCCCGGATGAATGAAGCCTGATACGCCTACCACCTTGTCTACCTTGACAGCCATGGCCCGCTTTTTCGGAGTGATTACAGCGGCAACCCCGCCCCCTTGGCTGCCGGTCGGCGCGAGCCTCGAATCAAAGATGGGCTCGTTCGCTTTGACCGGTTGGATAAGCGTTCTGTCCACCACCTGGGTGGTGTTGGCAAAGTAGCCTTCGGGCAGACTCTGTTTCAGAAAGGGCGCCAGCTTCACCATGTCCGCGGTTAGCATCGTGCCCCACGGAAGATCGGATGATGCCACCACGACCGACATTGTTTCCAGGGTTTCGGCCTGCACTCTGCCTTTTTTTTGCAGCCAGCCGTACGTGAACAAGCTGGCTATGAGTGCGATCAATACACCGATGCCAAGTATTGCGAGCGCTTTGTTTCGTCCCATCACTCAACTCCTGGTCTTTTTATTTTGGCAATACATATCGCCTTGTAGATCGCTGCCCTTCTTCATGTTCTACCTTCCATAGACATTCCACAGAACAGTAAGGAATACCCCTATTGCTATACAGACACCGTAGTTCAGAACGGCGGTTTTTTCATTCGTGTTTACAGGCGCGCCGGTAAAACTTGCGCCGAATCTCAATGAACTGAACATGATACTTAACCGGATTGCCGTTCCCTTCACGCGGAAACGCAGGAGAAGGAGTATGATCGCGTAAATGCCGCCAACAAGGGCGGTAAAGATGAAGGCGATGAACACGCCTTTCGGTCCCAGCAGAGCCCCAACCGCACCCATGAGCTTGACATCGCCGGCTCCCATGCCGCCAGTTAGATAAAAAACGATAAGAAGGGCGAGTCCCAGGAAGAGACCGCCGGCGCCGAAAAAGAATCCTTGTGTCCCGTTGACAATGGTATGGTACCCTACGCCGAGCAGCATGGCGGAATACGTCAGCCAGTTGGGAATACGCCTGAAACGGATATCAGCCGCCGCAGCAACTGAAGAGATTGTTATCGCAGTGATCAGGGTCATCACCTTTTACCTCGTTGAGATTTATTCATATCCGACATCTGCACCATTCCGCCCATCAATGAAAAGCGTCCGCCACCGACTGGTAGACCCCTCTTAATACACCGCTAATTGCTGTCAGTGTGCTGACCAACCCCAGAGCGATCAGCATTACGATGACGGCATACTCAATCACTGTCACGCCTTCCTCAGACCTTATAAAATCCATCATGTTACCCGTCATGACTGTTCCCTGAAGGACGGGGCACGCCGCATATTGTCGGACCTGCGTGCCCCGTTTCCATCTCCTCACTAGGTGGACGCGGTGAGGCTGCCTGATACGGCGGTAAACGTATTGATCAGACCAGTCTGCACCAACTTTACTGTCACTATGAGGGCCACAGCAATCAAGGCTGCGAGGAGACCATACTCGATCATGGTCACACCTTCCTCCTCTTTCAAAAACCTCTTGATTCTCTCCATTCTGCTCACCTCCTTTCTCCTTGGTAGTCTCGAAATCCAAAAGCATGGATTGCAGTAGTTATGTGTAATAGCCATGTATGATTCCCTGCAACCATGGTATCAGATTACTTTTGTTTTCAGCCCGTTACAATTACCGATAGGGCTACTTTTTGTAGGAAAGCCGTATTAAGCCATGTGGTCATAAAGCGCATTCCGGACCCAATGGTTTCCGTTGGTACACAGGCATTTTCACGGGATGGGGGATCGCGCCCTGCCCTGTGATCTGGCGAAAATATTTTATGCGTGCATATCGATGGGGAGGGTGACATTAGAACCGCACTGGCCAGAGTGATTCGCACCTGGTGTCAGAGGAGGAGGTCTGCATTCCGATTCTACCGCTTAGTACTAACGTTTCTTTGCCGATAATCTTAAAGTAGTAATACGTCTGGAGGGGTTGTGGCGGCCAGGCTTCCGGCCAACAATACCGTACTTCGTCCCGCAGACGGTGGATGCAGCCGGTGGCTCAGACGTTTTGTGAACAGCATGATACAGGATATGCATGAAAAGAAGATAGAAAGAGCTATTCTGAGCCTGCACGCGAGAGTCTTGCCGGATGGTGGCTTTGTTGAATTACCCAAGGCCATGTATCGCGTCGACGCAACCGCGTGGGCCATAATAGCGTTGACCTTAGCAGGCGACCCGGACGAGAATGCTTTAGCTGCTGCGAGAAGCCGCTTGGCCGCGAGTCAATTGAAGGATGGGAGGGTCGCCATTACTCAGGAATACCCTTTGGCATTCTGGCCCACGGCTCTCGCGGTTCTCGCGTGGCAAGGCTCCGCGGCACAGCGAAACGCCCATGCTCTTGCAATTAGTTTCCTGCTCGATACGACCGGGAAACACTTTAAAAAGACTCCGGATAGCCCGGTTGCCGATGATCCGTCAATCAAGGCGTGGCCCTGGATTGAAAACACTTCTTCCTGGGTTGAACCGACGGCGCTGGCCTTACTGGCACTCCGCACTGCAGGGTATGAACGACATCCGAGAACGCGGGAGGCTGTGAGGATGCTGCTGAATCGGCAACTTCCGCACGGAGGATGGAATTACGGTAATACCGTCGTTTACGGCCAGGAATTGTACCCGCAACCCGGGAACACCGGAACTGCCCTGGCAGCCCTTGCCGGACAAGCCGACAGGGCAGAGGTACGGAAGAGTCTTGACTATCTCAGAGATCAGGCCGAACGATGCAGAAGCCCATTTTCGCTGTGCTGGGCACTGCTTGGTCTCAGCGCCTGGGGGGAAAAGCCCGATCAGAGTCGAGCCTGGATAATCGAAAGCCTCGATCTGCAAAGGAGGTACGGGGTCTACGGGACCTCGCTCCTTTCCCTCCTTATAGCTTCTTTCTTCGTCGAGGGTGACATCTCAAAATATCTCGAAAGAAGTGGTGCTCAAGGATGAGAAAACAGGGGGAAGCCCCAATTTCATGAATCGACGCGAATTCCTGTCTGTTGTCATTGGCGGGTGCGTGGGCTTGGCGGCAGGCGGTGCCGCAATGCTGGGCAGAGGTTGCACCGTTGAAAAGCAGACTGCTGAGGCTTTTATCGGTAGAGCCGGCGGATACGACGCAGACATTCCTTCGATCATCGGTGCTGGTCTGCGGGAGCTCGGTGTAGCGCAAACAGGAAATATGAGGGGAAAAGAATCCTTCTCAAACCCAACCTTGTTGAATCTCATCAAGGTGCGGCGCACATCAACACTCATCCCCTTATCATACAAGGAGCAATTGAGGCCTTCAGGAGATACGGAGCGGCAGAGATTATCGTGGCCGAAGGCTCGGGAAATTGCCGTGACACGCTCCTGATCCTTGAGGAAACCGGACTGATCGACGTCTTGCGGAGCGAACGTATTACCTTTACAGATCTCAATCAGGACTCATGGTATACGGTACCTAATGCCGGAGGCAGAACCAAACTGAAACACCTGGTGTTCCCCGAAACGCTCAGGCACGTTGACTGGATCGTTTCGATGCCCAAACTCAAGACGCATCATTGGGCAGGGGTCACACTCTCCATGAAGAATCTCTTCGGGGTAATGCCCGGTATCTTTTACGGTTGGCCCAAGAACGTCTTTCACTGGGAAGGAATCGAGCGGTCTATATTCGACATCAACGCCACCGTTGGAGCACACTTCGCGATAGTTGACGGCATCGTCGGAATGGAAGGTGATGGCCCCATTGCGGGAAAGCCCAAGCATGCCGGAGTAATCGTGATGGGAAGAAATCTTGTTGCCGTGGATGCAACCTGTGCACGGATAATGGGCATCAATCCGCAGAAGGTCGCGTATCTCGCGGCTGCAGGTGAACGCCTCGGGCCCATACGGGAGCCGAGAATTTTTCAGCACGGCGAAACAATCAAGTCCGTCCGCACCAACTTTGAGCTTCTTCAGAATATCGAGGCGCATCGAGGGCTACGGTCAGTCTGACGCATGAAATATTCGCGCGTGGGCTCAGAGTCTCCATCCTGGCTCAGAATACGCACCGATTTGTCAGGTCTAGCCGGCTTGGCGGACACGCCCACGGTAACGTCAAAGTCGGCCCAGCCTCTCTCTTCTTAGAGGTGGATAGCCCCATATTTGCTTTCTTGTTGACCCTGTCAGGACAATTTTAGTAGACTCCAATGCTATGCGTCGGTACCTTATTTTCGCCTCTGCCGGTTTGGGTCTTCTGATGTATACCATTGACGCTACGGCGGTGGCTGTCGCCTTCCCCCACTTCATGCGGGAATTGCACACCAACGTCCTCTGGGCTGGATGGACTATTTCGATATACTATATCGGGGTCACCATCGCCATGCCCTTAGCCGGAAACTTGAGCGATACCTTCGGCCGTAAAAAGGTCTTTCTGATCTCTCTTATCTTTTTCACCGGCAGCTCTCTCGCCTGCGGCCTTGCACCCAATATCTATATGTTGATCGCCTTCAGGTTCCTTCAGGGCATCGGAGGGGCAAGCTTTCTTCCCACGGCATCGGGGATTGTAAGCGATCATTTTCCCGAGAATCGGCAAACGGCTATCGGCCTTTTCAGCAGCATTTTCTCGGTTGGCGGCGTCATTGGGCCAAACCTGGGGGGATGGATCGTCAGTCGCTTTTCCTGGCGCTACATCTTTTATATCAATCTGCCCATCGGCCTCGGTTTAATAATATTGATCACGGTTCTGCTTCAGGACTCGAAGCTGTTTTCCCGGCCTCACGTGGATGTTATGGGCGCCTCACTTATGAGCGGCGCTATACTCCTTCTTATGTTCGGCCTGAATTTCATTGGTGAGAGCTTATCCTTCCGCTCCCTTCTTCTCAGCGCTGCCCTGTTGGCCCTTAGCTTTTCTTTAGTCCTATTATTTTTTAGCCATGAGAAGAAAGAAACGAAACCGATCCTGGATATGGTCCTGTTACGATCAAGACCCTTTCTCGCGGCAAACCTGTTGAATATGGTGCTGGGCGCCGGGTTCTTCGGGCTCTTTTCTTTTGTTCCCCTCTATGTGACCTCGGTGCATAAGCTCTCAACATTGATGAGCGGTATGATCCTGACCCCCCGCTCGCTGGGGGTCCTTTCCGCCTCGGCCATCACCAGCTTTCTGCTCAAGCGGTGGGGCTACCGGAGACCCATGGTGTGTGGCCTGACTATGGTCTCCTGTGCAACACTCCTTCTTGCTCCGGGTCCCCTGTTATCGGGAATGACCGCCAGCCAGTGGGGAGTTGTGGAAATACTCTCGTTCCTGATACTGGCCTCTGGCATTGCTGCGGGAATTACGAATCCCGCTGCCAATAACGCCTGCATCGAGCTGATGCCCGAAAAGGTAGCCACCATCATGGGCCTTCGGGGAATGTTCAGGACCGTTGGAGGAGCGCTGGGCATATCTCTGATTACCTTCATCCTCCACTTGAGTTCCAATCGTATAAATGGTTTCAGGGTTACCTTCATCCTTTTTGGTCTGATGTTTCTGGCCTCAATTCCCCTCGTCTTCCTCATGCCCACGGGAAAGAAACAATGGGGATGAGGCACGTGCATGTCCATAGGGTGCGGGAAAAATGAAGAAGGTGCGATAGTGGGTACCAAAGGAGGGACCGGCATTGCCATACGGACCGTCTTATAGACGACAGCACGCGGTCTATTTCATCCTGACATCGGTCGCGGTATGTCACCTGCTGAACGACATGATGGCGTCGCTGATGCCTTCAATCTACCCGATGTTCAAGAGCCTGCTTCATCTGAGTTCGGGCAGATAGGGTTGCTGGCGATGACGTATCAGTTGTCGGCCTCCCTGCTGCAGCCGATGGTGGGTCTTTATACGGACCGTCATCCCAAACCCTTTTCGCTGCCGATCGGGCTCGGCTCGACCCTCATTGGCCTGTTGTTGCTTTCGGTTGCGCACAGTTTTCACGCGATTGTTTTTGCGGCAGCATTGATAGGAGTGGGCTCTTCCGTGTTTCATCCGGAGTCGTCCCGGGTGGCCCGCATGGCCTCCGGCGGCCGATACGGACTAGCCCAGTCGCTGTTCCAGGTCGGCGGAAATGTTGGCATGGCCGGTGGGCCGCTGATGATTGCGTACGTCGTTTTGTCGAGAGGACAATCCAGCATCGCCTGGTTCTCGCTTATCGCCCTGCTGACGATCATCCTGCTCATTCCGGTAAGCTTCTGGTACAGGGCCCGCCTCACGCCCAAAACCGAGGCCAGCCCGGTCCATACCGCCGAGTCACCCGTATCGCCTAGAAAAGTCAGGGTGTCGATTGGGATTCTGGTGGCGCTGATTTTCTCCAAGTACTTCTACTTGTCCAGCATCAACAACTACCTTATCTTCTACTTGATCAGCAGGTTCCAGGTCTCGGTCCACGACGGCCAGATTCACCTTTTCCTCTTTCTGGCCTCCGTCGCCGTAGGAACGTTCGTTGGCGGGCCCATCGGTGACCGCATCGGTCGCAAGTATGTAATCTGGGTTTCGATCCTCGGCGTCTTGCCTTTCACGCTGCTGCTGCCGCACGCCAATCTGTTCTGGACCACCATCCTCACCGTCATCATCGGCATGGTGCTGGCATCGGCTTTTTCGGCGATTGTGGTGTATGCCCAGGAGCTGCTGCCGGGGAAAGTCGGCATGATCTCCGGTCTCTTCTTCGGACTGGCGTTCGGAATCGCCGGTCTGGGGGCCGCCCTGTTCGGCCGGCTTGCCGACCTGACCAGCATCGGCTTCGTCTATAAAGTTTGCGCCTATCTGCCGGCCATCGGCCTGCTGACTGCCTTTTTGCCCAACCTGCATGAAGGCCGGGCCCAAAAGGCTAAGGCAGATTGACCTTGTAATGCCCGGTTCCGTGACCAGACGTATACGGGATCTCACCCGAATGGATTTGCAGTAGGAAGCATTCGCGCGGCAAAGCACTTCGAGAGGGTTAGCAGGTCAGCGGTACCGGCAGCGTCAGGAGGTATCATGGGAACGGCTTCTGAACAAAATCAGATTGCAGGAGTGATTAAGCACGTCTTTGTACTTATGTTGGAAAACCGCTCTTTTGACCACATGCTGGGATTCGCTGGTCTGACAGGCACCGACGCAAAGACCGGCCAAGCCGCGAAGGCGGACGATCTCGTCAATAACCCGCATTTCAATGTTGATCCCGACAATCCTGCGACTCAGGTGCTCGCTGCTTCCCCGGCAGAGCTAAAAATATACCCGCCAGATCCCGACCCCGGCCACGAATTCAAAAACGTTCTCATGCAGTTGTGCGGGGTGAATGCCGGGTATCCTGATCCCGCCACAAAAAAGTATCCAGCGATCAACAATAGCGGGTTCATAGCGAGTTATAGAGCGAGCGGTGCCCCCGACCCGGCCAAGATCATGAAATGCTTTTCCCCCGAGCAGGTACCGGTTCTCACAACGTTGGCGCGCGAATTCGCGCTTTGCGATCGCTGGTTCGCGTCAATGCCGGGGCCGACCTGGCCTAACCGTTTTTTTGTGCACGCTGCCTCCTCGGGCGGACTCGACGACAGTCCGTCAAGTTTTTCGGATGCGACAGCCACACTGCTCTATGGATACAGTTTTCAAAACGGTACGATCTACGATCGTCTCGATGCGAAGGGGCTGGAGTGGACCGTGTTCATGGGCGATGAGTTGCCACAGGTCTTTGCTATTCACGGCATGAACGAAGCGAGACTGGAGGGGCACTTTAAAGGCTTTGACGACTTCGAGAAAACCGTCAACGATCCGGGGTTCTCCACATCTTACATCTTCATCGAACCGAGCTACGGGAACGTACTCCCTCTTACTCCGGGTGATTACACGTGCGGCAGCTCACAACATCCACTCGATGACGTCACCCGTGGGGAGAAGCTCATCAAGAAAGTATACGAAACTATCAGAAATTCTCCCCACTGGAACAATAGCCTGTTGTTAGTCACCTACGATGAACATGGTGGCTTTTACGACCATGTCGCGCCTCCAGCAACAGTAAGCCCGGGTGATAAAATTAGCGATAACAATAACAACCATTATAACTTCGATTTTACTCAGCTTGGCATTCGGGTGCCTGCGGTCGTGGTGTCGCCCTTGATTGCACGCAATACGATCGACCACACGCTTTATGACCACTCCTCCGCACTGGCTACCGTGGAAAGTATGTTCGGCATCAATCCATTGACCAATCGGGACGGGCAGGCCAACACCTTCAAGCATCTTCTCTCCCTGACGAACCCCAGGACTGACGCCATTACCGGACTTCCCGATCCACCCGATTCCGGATTTCAGTGCGAGGGTGACGTCGAGGATAAACACACTGCCAGTGGCTCTCCATCACAGGTCAGTCGTGGCCAGATGCAACGAGGGCCCATTGAACCGACATTACGCGGATGGCTTCACGTCGCGTTCCTGAGGCGCCATCAGCTTACCCCGGCCCCTGATAGGGAGGCGCTGGCCAGGGACTTCTTGAAAATCAAGGACCGGCTCGATGCCCTGAATTACATGAAGGAAGTGGCCGTCAGCATACAAAAGCTTAAAAGGGAAACGAGTAAGTGAGGATTCAGGTCTCCTCACTGATCGCCTTTCCCGGATAAGCTTTGGTACGTCAAGCATGTAAGCCTCCAAGTCATTCAGCCGGCCGGCCATACTCTTCCGAGTTCCAGCAGGAACGGAAGAATGAACAATCCCGACAGCGGACCGTTTTATTCCGTTCGATCAAGTATTGCTTACCCGACATGCCCGTGACATTCTCTTCAATCATTTCGACAATACAGGGAGGAGTTTCTGATTTGCAGCCGTGCCTGTTGTCGCAGTTAATGCAATATCCCGTTTTTGGTTTGATCCGAAACTTCCTTTCAGGTGCTCTGAGTTTATAGAAATGATACTTCCGCGTCAAGATGCTTTACCTCATGAGCGGTAGCAGATCTGGGCTCAGGCGTCCGTGACGTCCCCGGCCGGGGTCCTTCCCCAAAAGTTATTGACATCTAAGTATGCCAATGTTAGAAGTCGATAAGTCAGCCCGGCTAACATTATCTGTTGTAACGAGCACGTCCGAGCCCTTGTCCGGCCTGTGCGCGCCGGTTACAAACATTCAGTGAGGAGGTCAAACATGTTCAGGTGTAAAAGTCTGCTCTTCGTTTCCGTTATGCTCGCCGGTCTTCTCATCGTTCCGCTGCACCACGCGAGCGCGCTGGAATTGACCCCGGCAATGAAAGATGCAATCTCGTGGATCGATCAGAACAAAGCGACGTATGAAGAGATCGCCAGGTACATCTGGCAAAATCCCGAATTGAGCCTGGTTGAGTTCAAGTCATCAGGCAGGCTTCAGCAGTATCTTGCGAGCAATGGGTTCAAGATCGAAAAAGGCGTTGCCGGTATGACAACAGCCTTTGTGGCGACCTGGGGCTCAGGGAAACCCGTCATCGGCATCTTGGGCGAGTTCGATGCGCTTCCCAACCTTTCGCAGGAGGCGGGCACCACCACCCAGAAGCCGGTCATTCCGGGCGCGCCCGGACACGGATGCGGTCACAACCTTTTCGGCACGTCAAGCGCGACTGCGGCTATCGCTATAGCGAAGGCCATGGAAAAACAGGGCATCAAGGGAACGGTCAAGTTCTTCGGTACCCCTGCTGAAGAGACCCTCGTGGGCAAGGTCTATATGAACAGGGACGGCGTTTTCGACGGCGTCGACGTGATCATCGACTGGCATCCACAGGACTACAACGGTGTCACCTATGGCTCGTTACTGGCCATGGACAATATAAAATTCCGCTTCTATGGCAGATCCGCTCACGCCGGGACCGCACCGGAAGCCGGCAGGAGCGCCCTTGACGCTGTGGAGCTGATGGATGTCGGGGCAAACTTTATGCGGGAGCACGTGATTCAGGAGGCGAGAATTCACTACGTCATCACCAAGGGCGGCGAGGCGCCTAATGTCGTGCCCAATTTTGCCGAAGTCTGGTACTACTTCCGCGCACCGAGAAGGGCACAGGTTGATGAGATGAGGGCCTGGCTCATCGATATTGCAAAGGGTGCTGCGCTCATGACCCAGACAAAAATGGAGTATCAGATTCTGACCGCGGTCTATGAGAGGCTCCCGAATAAAGCCCTCTCGCAGATGGGCGACCAGATCGCAAAGCTGGTGGGGACCCCGGCCTTTACCGCCGAAGATCAGCAGTTCGGCGCCGCGGTCATAAAGAGCATGGGAAAACAGTTCTCGGGAGAAGCCTTTAGCACCGACGTCGGCACACCCGATTTCAGCAAGACCTTCCCTGACGTTGAAGTCTCAAAAGCTTCCGCTGACGTCAATTATACCTGGAGGTTCCCGTCGCTCAGCTTCGCCGCGGCGGTGGTTGCAAAAGGCACCCCTCTCCACTCCTGGTTTGCAGTCTGTACAACTGGCACGCCACCCGCCTTAAAGGCAGGGCTGCAGGTGAGCAAGTACATGGCTGCGGCAGGCCTTGAATGCCTTACCAATCCAAGGCTTGTCCAAGACGCCAAGGCAGAGCTGGATGGTTACGTGGCTAAGTTCGGGTACAAGGAGCCCGTGCCAAAGGATGTGAAGGTGCCGAGCTTTAAGGATCTCTACGGGATTGAGCCAGGTGCCGTCCCGGGCGTGAAACAATAGGTACCTCCGCCGTCTCCGAATAGAAAGTCAGGAAATGGCGGATTATAAAGGACGTGGGGTCATGCCTTGACTTATGGATCTGTTTTCACACTCCGGGGAGCCACCCACTCGTGGCCTGGAAGACGCCACCTCCGCGCATTTCCTCCGCCAGAGGGGTGAGGAGACCGTCTAGTACGCGTTATAATGTATCTTCGTGTAGTCGAGCTGCTCCTTGGCAATCGGCGTCTTGGTCTCTGCCGGGACGCCGATACTGACGATCGATAGCACCTTGAGGTTCTCTGGTATGTGCAGGAGTTCCTGGATGTATTTTTCAGCGCTCTTTTCTTTGGAATGAGACCTGTTCCTGATCTGACTCCAGCAACTTCCGAGCCCAAGGGATTGGGCAGCAAGCTGCACCACGATCGCCGCAATGGAACAATCCTCGACCCATACATCAGACTTTGTCTCGTCTCCGCAGACAACAATAGCCAATGCAGCATCTTTGACGAATTGCGCTCCCTGCTCTTTGGCCTGCGAGAGCCGGCGGAGCAGTTCCTTCTGATCCACAAAGATGAACGTCCACGGATTAATACCCCGCGAAGACGGAGAGCGGAGGAGGGCCTCCTTCATCACTTCCAGCGTCTGGCTGTCGATGGCCGTCTCCTGGTATTTCCTGATGCTTCGCCTTTTGCGTAACGTCTCGATCATGGAATGCCTCCGGATTACATACTCAGATTTTGCTTCCGTGCCGCCATTATACCATCCTCCATTGCCGCGGGGAAGAACGTCTCTTAATCTTGAGCTCTGGCGGGCCGTGTGGTACCATCTTTTAAACCGCTTCGCGTGCGATACGCGAAAGCCCCGGCAGGAGGATACATCGCATGGACGAAACCACTTTGCGTCTGATACTCGACGCCTTGCCCTTTCCTATTGTCTTTGTGGACACAAGCCATACCATCCGGTTAATGAACAAGAGGGCGAAATTCCATTATTACGAGGAACGGGGCTACAGAGACCTGATCGGGAAATCGGTCTTCGAATGTCACGACGAGACAAGCAAGGAAAGGATACTCAAGATAGTTGAGAGACTCAAGAACCATGGGCGAGAGGTATTCCTAGCAGTCACCGGCAAGAACGAGAGGCTCTACGTCACTCCCGTCAGAGACGACGCTGGCGAACTCATAGGCTATTTCGAGCGGTTCGAGGGTAATTATCAGAAATAGGGACTGGCGCCCCACGAGAGGGTCACTGGCCGGGCACCACCTTTGCCTCTAGATAGGGTTTTCTCTCTATGCCCTGAGACTTCGGCAACGCACAGAGGAAGATAAACCCCTTATCTCCGCCTATAGAGCATTTTGCGTTGAATCCGTAGTATCTTATGACTCGAAGCGCTTGTCTGGCGGCTGATTCGTCCGATCCGAAGTTAAGGAGAGGAGATTCGCCCTTCACTAACTTCCACTCGTTGGCGACGCGTTCGACCTTCAGTTGGTTGGGGTCGAATGTGACATACTTCTCTCCAGGCACTTTACCAATCGGTGCCTTGCCCGACACCAGCATATAGGAGAGTTTGGAATTGGCAGCTATGCATAACTCATTGATTCCGTAATGCTTCAGGATTTTAAGTGATCGGGCCGCAGCGTCCCGATTGTCAAATTTGGAGAGGCTCCTTAGGGGCGCCACAACAAGTTCGAGAGATCCTGTCTCCATGAAATGTCCGATATGAGCAGTCCCCGGGTCAAAATAGACACACTGTTCAGTAACTCCCGGCCGGTTGCGGGTAACTGCGTCATTCTGAATTTGAAGGTGAGTTTCAGAGGCATCCGGTCTTCCCGTCACGTCGGCCACAACTAGTAAGGCTCCGAGCATCGTAGCCATCAATAAAGCTTTTCTTCTCATGGCCGGGGCTCCTTTCTCGTCTCGCCCGATCCCCGCTCCTGCTGGCCATCCAATGCAAAGTTAAGTTGAAGCCGCTTCACAAAAAATCGGAAAGCCGTTTCAGCCTTCGGAAGCGTCGGCGAGACATCTGGTCCCCCTTTATACCCTAGCAAGGATGGTGCCAATCGTCAAGTGTTAATTATAGCAATAGGTTACGAAAGATGAGGCCACTCCGACCGACTAATCATCGATAAGAATCCTTACACCAATGGCTGAAACTCAAGTACTGGTGCGGCTCTTCATAATCGACAAGATTTGTTACATTTACGACAATATGTAACCATTCGAAAATTAAATGTTTTATTATGTAACAAAATTTTGCGCCAAACATATTTACAGTAGCCAGATGTGCAACTGGGCCGGGTACCCGCTTGCGGATGGTAGGCCACTGGTACCCGGGATATTTACGCACCGGGTGTTGGGTGTCCGGTAATGGAATATCGACTTGAAGCGTCATAGGAATTTCAGATGTATGTCAAGGCCTGGCCCTCGTATCTTCTTCAAACCCGGAACATCGAAACCTAATCTTCAGTTTCCGACCTACCAACCCGCAAAATCCTTGACAAGGCGGGTGGCCAAAAAATATAATCGTGCGTAACGACTATTCTAATCACCGTCATGGAGAATTCGATGACAAGGGGGGAAAATGATGAAACTGTCCATCGTACAGCTCCTGGTAGGCTTGGCAATTGCCATTGTCCTCTGCGCCCCGGGGTATGGCCAGGAGGATGTCTCAAAGTTCCCTAGCAAACCCATTACCTATATTGTCCCGGTAACGCCGGGGACAGGTACCGACCTTTCTGTCCGTCTCATTGCCAAGGAGGCGGAGAAATTCCTGAAGCAGCCCATCGTCGTGGTCAACAAGCCGGGCGGCGCCCTTACGCTGGGGACTGCGGCAATCGCCACGGCAAAACCGGACGGATACACGATCGGCTTCACTGGCGGACCGCCTCTCTTCCTGACCCCGCTCCTCGAGAAAGTACCGTATGACCCTATCAAGGATATAAGGACGATCATGCAGTACGGGGGGTTCAACTTCGGCGTCTACGTGAAAGGTGATTCGCCTTTCAAAACTTTCAAAGAGCTGGTTGCGTATGCACGCCAGAATCCCAAGAAGGCAACGTACGGTACGGTGGGAGTCAACGGCATGCCCAACATTATGATGGAAGAGGTCGCGAAGCGGGAAAAAGTCCAGATCACCCACATTCCATTCAAGGGGACTTCAGAGGGGCAGACAGCCCTGCTGGGCGGTCACACGGTTTTTGGGGCAGGCGACTTCAATGCCTCGCTCGTGGAAGCGCATGAGATCAGACTCCTTATGATGCTGAAGGATGAGCCGTCCGCGGAGTATCCGGGAGTGCCCACGCTCAAAGAGCTCTATAACCTGCCCTACCCTATGTACATCAGCATTATCACGCAGAGGAATGTGCCCGACGCCATCGTGAAGAAGCTGGACGACGCGTTCGCGAAGGCGATGAAAGAACCGGCCTTCATCAGCGGGATGAAGGAACTGCAGCTTCCGATCATCTACCGGAGCGGCAAGGACCTTGATCCGTACGTGCTCCAGAGCTACAACTACTTTTCCAGGGCCCTGAAGGAGATGGGTGCAATCAAGTGAGCGTTCCATGAGACGACGAGAGATCACAAGCAGTCTATTCTGGATGATGGTCGGGTTGATCCTTACAATCTGGTCCGCAACCTACCCTCTCGGGAATCTGGCGCAGCCTGGAACAGGCTTCCTGCCGCTGGGCCTCGGGATCCTCTTGCTCATCTTCTCGACGGTTTTGCTGCTGCGAGCGTTCAAGCTGGCCGCGGCGGGGAAAGAGAAAGTCCCAATGCTTCCGGAGCGGTGGCTGAATCTCGCCGTGACTGTCCTTGTTCTGCTCGCGGCCGTCTTTCTATTCGAGAAGGTTGGCTACCTGCTGATCTTCTTCCTCCTTTCGCTGGTACTCCCGCTGCTCGCGGGACAGATCACCTTGAAGCGTTCATTTCTCTTCGCGGTCGTATCGGCGGCGGGCGTTTACATCATCTTTGTGTGGCTCTTGAAGCAGCCGCTGCCAACAGGCTTCCTCGGAAGGTAATGCATGGATTTTTTTAACAACCTGGCCCTCGGTTTCGGCATCGCCCTCACGATTAAGAATCTCTCCTTCTGTTTCCTGGGTGTGCTGATTGGAACGCTGATCGGCGTGTTACCCGGGATCGGGCCCGTCGCAACGATCTCCCTGCTCTTGCCCACCACCTTCGGCATGGAACCCGTCACGTCGATCATCATGCTCTGCGGCGTTTACTACGGCGCCATGTATGGCGGCTCCACCACGTCGATCCTCGTCAACATACCCGGCGAGGCAGCGTCGGTGGTGACCTGTCTCGACGGCTATCAGATGGCACGGAACGGGCGCGCCGGTCCGGCACTCGGTATTTCCGCCTTCGGCTCCTTCATCGGTGGCACGCTGAGTATCATCGGCCTCATGCTTCTTTCCCCTCTTCTATCCCGGATGGCACTCAAATTCGGGCCACCCGAGTTTTTCGCCCTCATGCTCCTCGGCCTTGCCATGGTGACCTACCTCTGCAGGGGGCCGGTCCTCAAGGGGTTGGTCATGGCACTGGCCGGCCTCGCAGTCTCGTGCGTGGGGCAGGACCAGATCAGCGGCACGAACCGTTTCACCTTGGATAGCATCACACTCATGGACGGGATGGGCATCGTGCCCGTGGCCATGGGCCTGTTCGGTATCGCTGAGGTACTCACAAACCTCGAGCAAATCATAAAACAAGACATCCTCGCCGATGCGCGTCACCGGAATTTTTCCCACGCTTAAGGATTGGGCCGACTCCATATGGCCCATCATCCGGGGCTCATTCATCGGCTTCTTTGTCAGCATCCTGCCGGGCGCCGGGACGGTCATTCCAACCTTCATGGCATACACCGTGGAGAAGCGCCTCTCAAAGCACCCCGAAAAATTCGGCACCGGAACGATCGAGGGCGTGGCAGCACCGGAGACCGCGAATAATGCGGCAGCCGCAGGCTCCATGGTGACCCTCCTTTCCCTCGGCCTCCCCTCAAGCGTCGGCATGGCCATCCTGCTTGGGGCATTCATCATCCACGGCATCCAGCCCGGCCCTCTCCTCATCAGCAAGCATCCCGCGCTCTTCTGGGGAACGATCGCGAGCATGTATGTCGGCAATGTCATGCTCCTCGTCCTCAATCTGCCGCTGATCGGTCTCTGGATAAAGATCCTGAAGATCCCATACAACCTTCTGTTTCCCCTCATCATTCTCTTCTGTTTTCTTGGCGCGTACAGCCTCAACAATAATATTTACGACGTGCTCGTGATGATCATATTCGGCGTCTTTGGCTACCTGATGCGAAAATATGAATACGAAGGGGCGCCGTTTCTCCTCGCGCTGGTCCTCGGACCCATGCTCGAGAACGCGTTCCGCCAGTCCCTGATCTACGGGGACCCTTTCATCTTTTTCAACCGCCCCATCTCTGCGGTACTGATCTGCGTCTCCCTCTTCCTGCTTATCTCGCCGCTCTTCAAGACTTTTTCCCAGAAGAGGAAAACGATCGAAAAGGTGCTCGACGAGGGGGAGTGATGGACGGGGAGATAACGAGAATAGTCCAAGTCCCAGGGACGTAACAAAGGAGGCTTTTATGCGGTCGAATTACCAAGTGGTTGACCTGTCGCGACCGATCCACACGAAGATGCCGGTCTTCCCCGCGATTTCCAAAACCTATTTGGGGGTTTATCTGGGCCACAAAGATACCCTGCGTGCGGGTAATATCTCGGCCCAGACAAATATCCTCATGATGTGCGATCACGCCGGTACTCATATTGATGCGCCCCTGCACTTCAACCCGGAGGGGAACGCGATCGACAGGATGCCCGTCGATATCATGGTGGGCAACGCAGTCATGCAGGATTACTCGTACAAGAAGAATGCGGAGTCGATTACCTCAGCCGACATCGACGAGAACCTGAAGAGGATCAATGTCAATCCGCGTGACCTGAAATATATCCTTTTCAGGACGGGAGCCGCAGAGTACTACGAGACCGACGAGTACCTGAGCAAATATCTGGAGGTCCGGGTGGAAGCCGTGGAGTGGATGCTTGATCGCGGCATCCTTGTCTTCGGTGTCGATGCATCCACGTGTGACCACGCGAAGGACAAGGCAACCCACATGCTCATGCGGAAGCGCGTATGTTATCACATCGAGAACCTGGCCAATCTTGACAAACTGCCCCAGGACCGTATCTTCACCTTTGTCTGCAACCCCTTGCTCATGCTGGACGCAAGCGCAGCGCCTTTCCGGGCCCTGGCGCTCGTGCCGAAGAAATAGTTGCGCGTGCACGGTGTAGAGCAGACGGCGCGGCAGGATCGGACATAACCAGAGAAACTAAAGAAACCAGATAGACCAAAGAAACCGTTCACGAAGGAGAAGAGATGAAACTAACAGTTCAGGAAAGGGACCGTCGTCATAAGGCAATCAGGAAAATGATGGAGGAGAAAGACCTCTCTATTCTGGTCGTGGCCTCCAACGCCATGTGGACCGGGCACGTCCGCTATCTTTCCAACTACCCCCCGCATTTCGGCTATTCCTACGTGGTCTTTCCCAGGGAAGGCGCACCAACGATCTTTGTCTTCAGCGGGATCCAGGAGCGCGTGGCGGCGCAGCGCTGGATCAGCGATGCCAGGCAGAGCTCGAATTATCCCGGGGACATCGTCAAGCGGATCAAGGAGCTCGATTACAACGGGAAGCGGATAGGACTCGTCGGCGTGGAGAACATCTCGTTCACCATATACGAGTACATGAAAAAAGAATTGCCTTCAGTCACCTTCGTCAACGCCAGTAAAGAGATCTTCGATCTCCGCATGGTCAAGAGCCCGGAAGAGCAAGGTATCGCGCGCGAGTGTGCCCGCATCACCGATGGGCTCTACAAAAGGGTCAAAGAGGTGGCGAAGATCGGCATGAGCGAGTTCGATATCTACGCAGAGATGGACTACTTCATGCGCAAGCAAGGGGTCGAAACCGCCTTCAACCTGATCGGAACAGGCAAATACCCGGTGGCGCCCTTCCTCGCGCCTTCCGGCAGGGTGCTCCAGGACGGAGAGAGCCTGATCGTGGAGTTAACGCCCCGCTTTGAGGGGTACTACACGCAGCTGACGGTGGTCACCCCTCTTGCGGAGCCGACCCCGAAGATGAAGGAGTTCCTGGAAGTTGGCGTTGCAGCGCAAGCGATGGGCGTGGCCCTGCTCAAGCCCGGCAATAAGGCATCTGATGTGGCCAACGTCATGAAAACATATATCGAGAAGGCCGGCTACGCGTATCCGTACCGTGGCGGCCACTCGATGGGTCACGATCTGGACGAACCGCCGGCCATCGTGCCGCAGGACGAAACAGTGTTGCAACCGGGCATGACCATTGTAGTCCATCCGTGCGTCATGGATAAGAACGGTGACGGCGTGTTTATCGGAGACACATACCTCGTAACCGAGACGGGCGCGGAGCCTCTGAATCATACGCCGTTGAAATAAAGAGCGGTTATCGGTGGCCGGTGAGCGTGAACGGTGAGGGTGAAAGATTCCGGGGGCGAGTAAAAAGGACTCAACGCGCGAAGCCCAAGCCTTGGGGAGCGGAGGCGTACTAGAAGTACGTCGGAGCTACACAGGGTGAAGGGCGACAAAGCGGATGGCCTTTTGACTCGCCCCCGCAAGGGAGGATAGCGATGATACTTGTTACGGGTGGTCTCGGCTTTCTCGGTGGAAATCTTGGAAGATATCTGCTCGATAAAGGGCAGGAGGTACTCCTGACCCGCAACCGGAACCTTGAGGTGCCCACGATACTCGCACCATTCGTGGGAAAGGGCCTTCAGATTGCGCCCATGGATGTCACATCAATTACCACCATATGCGATGCGATCAAGAAGTATAAGGTGAAGAGCATCATACACTGCGCCTCAATATACGAGGGCCGGGGCACTCTTTTTCAGGCCACGGATGTGAACGTGACCGGAACTGCAAACATACTGGAGGCTGCCCGTCTCATGGACGTGGGAAGAGTAACGTTCGTCAGCTCGGAAGGGGTGAACCAGGGACGCAAAGGCACCACGCCGCTGAAAGAGGAGGAGTTTTTCTGGGCACGTTCCGACCGCTATATACCGGCGACAAAAAAAATGGCCGAACTCCTCTGCTTCATCTACCAGAAAGAGTATAAGATGGACATAGTCATTACCAGGCCTTCGCGCATCTATGGCCCGCTCTACACCGCCGGGAGAAACCCGATCCTCCGCATGGTGACCGCTATCGTGAAGGGGCAGCCGACCGTATTCCACGACGTGAACGGGAACGAGGGTCACGATTTCATCTACGTCAGGGATTGTGCCCGCGCCCACGGTCTGATCCATTGCGCTGAAAAGCCGAAACATGACCTGTACAACATCGGTTTTGGCCGGCACCATACCCTCGGTGAGGTGGCCAGAGCGCTCGAAAAGATCATACCGGGCACAAAGATCGAGCTGGCAAGCGGCGTTTCCACGATCACAAAGACAGAGTTTGACATTGATGCCTGCCTGGACAACACGCGGATCCAGGAGGAGTTCGGCTACGTGCCCGAATATGACCTGGAGAAGGGCCTGGCCGCGCTGGCTGCGTGGGTGAAAGACGGCACGTACATGTGAAGCAAGAACATCGTTACGAGTTACGAGTTTACGGGTTACGGCTTGCAGAACCTGAGGTAATCGAGGACAACAGCCTCAGATAAAATGGTAGACTGGAAAGAACAATCAAAAAGGAGACGACCATGAAAGTATCAGCCGCAGTTTTGGTGAGTGCGGTCTTTATCACGCTTCTTTTTTGCGGACCCGGTTATAGCCAGGAAGATCCTGCAAAGTTTCCCAGCAAGCCGATAACGCATATCGTGCCCGTTCCCCCCGGGGGCCCGACGGATCTCGCTGTCCGCCTGATCTGCAGGGAGGCGGAGAAATACCTGAAGCAGCCCATCGTAATCGTGAATAAGCCCGGAGGCGCACTCACGGTCGGGACCGCGGCGATCGCGACAGCAAAACCGGACGGGTACACGATAGGGTACAGCGGAGGACCGCCCCTCTTTTTGACCCCGCTTCTCGAGAAGGTACCGTATGACCCGATCAAGGATATAAGATCGGTCATCCAGTATGGCGGACTTAATTTCGGCGTTTACGTGAAGGCCGATTCCCCATTCAAGACCTTCAAGGACCTCGTCACGTATGCCCGCCAGAACCCGAAGAAGGCGACTTACGGGACGGTGGGGGTGAACAGCATGGGTAACCTCGTGATGGAAGAGGTCGCAAAGAAGGAAAAGGTCCAGATTACGCACATCCCCTTCAAGGGTACACCCGAGGTACAAACGGCCCTGCTCGGCGGTCACGTGCTTTTCGGTGCAGGAGACTTCAACGCCTCGCTGGTCGAAGCAAAAGAGATCAGGCTCGTAATGATGCTCAAGGATGAGCCTGCCGCAGAGTATCCCGGGGTGCCGACGATCAAAGAACTCTATGGCCTGCCCTACCCCATGTATTTCACCGTCATCACCCAGAAGGCCGTGCCTGACGCGATCGTGCACAAACTGGAAGACGCGTTTAAGCAGGCTATGAAAGAGCCTGCTTTCATCAAGGGCATGAAGGAGCTGAATCTCCCCGTCGCCTATCGGACGGGCAAAGAGCTTGATGTCATAGTAGCCCAGAATTACAACTACTTTTCTAAGCTTCTGAAAGATCTGGGTGCGATAAAATGAGGGAGGGTGTCATGCTTTCAAATTACGAAGTAATTGACCTGTCGCGGCCCATTCACACAAAGATGCCGGTTTTCCCGGCGATATCAAAAACCTATTTGGGTGTTTTTCTGGGCCACAACGAGACTCTGCGTCAGGGCGGCATCTCGTCGCAGACGAACATACTCGTGATGTGCGACCACGCGGGTACCCACATAGATTCGCCTTTGCACTTCAATCCCGAAGGGACCGGGATCGACAAGATGCCAATCGATTTCATGGTGGGCAACGCCGTGATGCAGGATTTCTGCTTCAAGAAGAATGCGGAGTCGATTACCGCAGCCGAAGTCGAAGAGAACCTGAGGAAGATCAATGTGGATCCGCGTGACTTGAAATACGTCCTCTTCAGGACGGGAGCCGGTGAATACTACGATACCGACGAGTACCTGAGTAAATATCTTGAGGTCCGGGTGGACGCAGTGGAATGGATGCTCGACCGTGGCATACACGCCTTCGGCGTCGATGCGTCCACGTGCGACCACGCGAAGGACCGGGCAACTCACATGCTCATGCGGAAACGGGTCTGCTATCACATGGAGAACCTAGCGCATCTCGACAAACTGCCCCAGAACAGGGTATTCACCTTGGTCTGCACGCCATTGATGATGCTGAACTCAAGTGCTTCCCCGGTCCGAGCCCTGGCACTCGTCCCAAAATAATGGCACTAAAGCGTTCGGCGTAATACCAATTCGCGTTCATGAATATGGTTTCGGGTATTCACCAGGTAGAACTGTGAGGCCCGGTGTCAACGGACCACGCATGAAGCACAACCGTCCACACTTGACACGCTGGCCCCCCGGCATTAGGGTAATTGGTAAAAGGGCATAAAATAGCTGGCATCGTGGGCGTATTCGTATTACCGAGATCGGCAAGGGAGGCGCAAGCGCCTATCATGCGTTGATGGGCGCTTTCGGATTCTTCTCGTTGCCTCCGTATTGCGGTTGCAGGGACCGCGCGGTATGGAGGTTAGTAGTAACCCCCCGGAATCGAGTGACACTTCCCCGTGTAGCCGCCGCACTGGTACTGGGTCTGGTAGTACGAGCCCTCCTGTGCTTCCCAGGACTCATTGCACATCTGCATCGTGTCGTTGGCAGTGACCCATTGGAAGCCGTGCCAGTAGGCAGACCCGTTGTCGTAGTGATACATGTTGCGGCAGTAATAGAGCCCCTGATTCTGCTTCGTCTGGCCGCAGACGGTCGTCTGGTCGCAGCAGTCCTGGCCGCAGTTCGAGCCGTTCTCCCCCGCCTCACAGATGCCGTTGCCGCACCTTGCGCTCAGTCCAGACGAGGGACAGGATGTCCACTGCCAGGCAGACGTGTAGCAGTAGGTAGGATTGTACGCGGCGTTGCAGAGCCAGTTCTGATAGCCGTATGAGGGGTACGTGTTGCTGTAGCAGTAGTAGGCACTGCTGCTTGTGTTGCCCTGGATGGTCAAGGTGTAGGGGCTCGACACCCCGCCGGATGAGGTTCGGACGGTCACGTTCCACGTGCCGGAGGCTACCCTGCTGTCGAGGCTCGCGTTTATCTGCGTCCCATTGCCATCCCAGAAGTAATGGCCGTCCCCGTTATAGAGCCACACGTCCCCGTAGCCTGCGCGCTGGAACTGGACCATATTGCCGCCGATTGAGAAGCCCGAGCCGAAGATCGCGATGGTCGTGGTGGGGCTGATAGTATAACTATACGTGATCCCATCCACGACGGCGGAGATCCGCGGACCGGCAGCGGCAACGTTGAAGGTTGCGGTGACCGTTTGTGCTGCACTCATGGTCACGGCGCAGGATGCGGTGCCCGAGCAGACACCCGACCAGCCCGCAAAGGTGGAACCGGTGTTGGGCGAGGCGGTCAAGGTCACGACTTGCCGGTCGCGAAGCTCGCCGTGCAGGTCGGAGCCGCAGTTAATGCCTGCAGGGTTCGAGGTGACGGTCCCCGTACCCGACCCGTTCTTTGCCACCGACAGGGTCTTGGACGGGGTGACACCCGTACGATAGATGCTGTTGTGCCAGGCTCCGCCACACACCTCACGCGGGTTGGCGCTGCAGGGGGTGTTGCACTCCGCGTCGGCCACTTGGACATAGTTCCCCAGGTGCATCAAACAACTTTGTTTCTTTTCCACAGCGCATAAAAGGCCCGACTATATTTTGCGGCTATATTAGGATGAAGCACACCTAAAAATAAAGCGCTTCATTAACCGGATACACGGATAACAAACTACATGAGCCAAAAGAACTTTGTTATTTAGGCGAAACTTTGTTGTGCGAGTAAAGAGTTTATTGTTTCCCGACAACCGCGCGCTTCTACAGGGCGATATCGGCCCTGATTTCACTCATCATCGCAAAGCACAATGATGGGAAGGGCCACAGCTGGCTGATACGGGTGCGCTGCACTTTGCGATTGATTCGTGATATCATGAAGCGAAGAGTAGTTCGGAATTCAATCCTATGCCGCTAACAGGAGGAACAGAATGGCATCTTACACGGGCCGTCTATTGCGCGTCAACCTGAGCCAGAGAATTGCGGAAGTCGAAACCATCCCTTCGGATCTCTGCGAGCTTTTCGTCGGAGGAAGGGGGTTCGGCATCGCTTACCTGTACAAGGAACAACCTCCAAACGTGGACCCCTTAGGCGAAGAGAACAGGCTTCTCTTTCTCGCCGGACCTCTGGCCGGCACGCAGGCGCAGTCCGTATCGCGCTGGATGGTTTGCACCAAAAGCCCCCTTACCGGCGCCTATGCACGATCAGTGGCCGGCGCCGATTTTGGTGCGTGGCTCCGCTTTGCGGGTTATGACGGCCTGCTGGTGGAAGGCAAGGCAGAGACGCCCGTCTACCTTCATCTCACGGGTGGAGGGTGTACCATCGCCAAGGCAAACGAGCTCTGGGGCATGGATACGCGTCGGACCCAGGATCTGCTCCGTCAGCGTCACGGGGATAAAACACGTGTGGCCTGTATCGGGCCCGCGGGTGAGCGTCTGGTGAGATACGCGGCAATCGTGAGCGGGAGGAGGACGGCCAGCCGCTGCGGTGTGGGCACGGTAATGGGCTCAAAAAACCTGAAGGCCATAGCGATCACCACCGAGCGCGCTGTCAGGCTTTCCAATCCCGATCTTTTCAAGGAACTGGCCAAGGAGCAGAATCGGCTCTTTCGTGAAAGCCAGAAGTTTGGACAGCACAGGGAGTGGGGCACGACAGAGACCCAGAATGTCACCAATACGCTGGGGATATACCCTACGCGGAACTTCCGCTATGGCCAGCAGAAGAACGGCGAGAAGCTTTACGGCGAGGAGTACCGGAAATTAAGAACGGGCGACTTTGGCTGCTACAACTGCTCCGCCCGATGCGGCAAGGCCCATACTGTAACAACGGGCCAATACGCGGGGGCCTGGAGCGAGGGTCCCGAATATGAATCCCTCTGGGTCTTCAGCGCACCTATCGATAGCACCTCTCTCGAAGCGACCATACGCGCTGATGGGCTCTGCGACGATCTCGGACTCGACACCATCAGCGCGGGTAACAGCATCGGCTTCGCGTATGAGCTTTATGAGCGGGGCATCATCGACCGGAAAGATACGGATGGCTTGGAGCTCATTTACGGTGATCATCAAACCATGGTCAAGCTGATCGAAAAGATCGCCTCGCGGGAGGGCTTTGGGGATGTGCTGGCCGAGGGCACGGTGAGGGCGGCCCGCAAGATCGGGCGCGGCGCCGAAGCCTATGCAATGCACGCCAAGGGCATGGAACTGCCGGCCTACGAGCCTCGCGGTGCGAAGTCGCAGGGCTTCAACTACGCGACATCCAACATCGGCGGGAGCCATTGCTACGGTTATGCGGGGCAGGAGGTCTTCGGCGTCATTGTCCCAAGGCCGGTCAATCGCTTTGCCGAAGTGGAAAATGCCGATATCGTCATTTACAATCAGAACGCAACCGGGATGGGCGAAGTGGGCATTGTCTGCAGCTTCGCCAGGGCCTGGGGGTGGTTCCCGCAAGTTTATGGTAAGCTACTCGCCGCGGCGACAGGGGTTGAGCGCTTTGCTGATCCGAGCTACCTGTTCAAGGTGGGCGAGAGGATCGTTAACCTGGAGCGGGCTTTCAACGTGCGTGAAGGGTTCGGCCGGAAAGAGGACAGACTCCCGGATAGAATGTTGAACGAGCCTCTCCATACATATGGTGCGCCCGGAGAAGGAGAGATGGTAAGGGAGATGGAAAAGTTTCTCGACTGCTACTACGAGCTCCGTGGCTGGACTGAGAAGGGTGTCCCTACAGCCGGGAAGCTGGACGAGCTCGGGCTCGGCCAGATCGTCAAATAAGAACAGAAACGTCTTGACAATGGAGAGAGCATTCTGGTAACGAATAAGTATTACCTTATGAGGAGTCGGATAATTCCTGCCTTCCCTTCTCCAGAGAGGGGACAAACCCGGCTCGCAGCTGATTCTCAGAGGTGGTAAACGCGCTTGCATAACTCCTCTGTGACTTTAGTGAATATCGTGATTCCTACAAAATACATCGACGATCAGTTGACCGATTATGCCCTGTTCCTGGAAGACCGGGCACCTGGCCAGTCATGCAACGCAGGGCGGGATAGCCAGCAAAAGGAGGATCAGAATGAAGATTAAAGCCGCGGTGGTGCGCGAGAAGTCGGGCCCCTTTATAATCGAGGAGCTGGACCTGGACGATCCCAGAGATGATGAGGCGCTCGTCCGCATGGTTGGCACCGGGGTCTGTCACACCGATCTGGTGGCACAGGCCGGATTCATGCCGATACCCCTCCCGGCTGTGTTTGGACACGAAGGTTCGGGTGTGGTCGAAAAAGTTGGAAGTCGCGTCACAAAGGTGAAGCCGGGTGACCACGTGGTGATGAGCTTCCGGTCCTGCGGACTCTGCTCGTCGTGCATGAAGGGTTTACCGGCGAATTGTCTCGATTTTTTCAAGCTTAACTTTGCTGGTGTGCGCGCTGATGGGTCACCCACCATGAAAAAAGGTGGCGAGATCATCCACGCTGTCTTCTTCAACCAGTCCTCTTTTGCTTCTTATGCCCTGGCTGCGGAACGTAATCTGATCAAGGTGCCGAGTGATGTTCCCTTGGAACTGCTGGGTCCGATGGGTTGCGGCATTCAAACCGGAGCGGGCGGCGTCATCAACTCGCTCAAGGCGCGGGCAGGCTCATCCATTGCCATCTTTGGAGTCGGATCAGTAGGGCTCAGTGCGATAATGGCTGCCGCGGCCTGCGGTTTAACCACTATTATCGCGGTCGACGTCAAAGCAGAGCGGCTTGAGCTTGCCCAAAAACTGGGCGCAACGCACGCGGTCGACTCCGGCCGCACCAACGCCGTCGAAGAAATTCAGAGAATTACCCGCGGCGGTGCGCAGTACTCCCTGGAGTGCACAGGTATTCCCGCGGTTTTCCGCCAGTCCGTCGATGCGCTTGCCATGACAGGTGTTTGCGGGCTGATCGGGGTTGCGCCCTTTGGTGTCGAGGTGAGCCTGGGCATGCAGACCATCTTGAACGGGCGCACTATTCGCGGCATTGTAGAAGGCGATTCGATCCCTGATCTATTTATTCCTCAGCTGATAGAGCTTTACAGGCAGGGTCGCTTCCCCTTCGACCGGATAATTACATTCTATCCGTTTGATCAGATCAACAAAGCGGCGGGGGACTCAGAAAAGGGCAAAGCATTGAAAGCCGTTTTGCGCCATTAGAACGAGAGGCCTATGGAGCCCAATCCAACAAAAGGAGGCAGGTCATGAAAAGGAAGCTGTTTTTTGCGTTGGTTGCGGCAATTCCAATTGCCGCACTGCTGTGTGGTGCGTCCTATGCGGCGTCGCCGGCAAAAGACAAGATCCGCGTAGGCTGGGTCACTTCCCTCTCGGGTGTGAATGCCAGCGGGGTGCCGGTGACCAGCGGAAACGTGTACGACATGTGGGTTGAGGAGGTCAATGCAAAGGGGGGAATATACATCAAGGAATACGGCAAGAAGTTGCCGCTCGAAGTCACAAAATATGACGACAAGAGCGATATCGGCACTATGACAAAGTTGCTCGAAAAAACCATCCTCGAGGATAAGGTCGACCTGATTTTCTGCCCCTGGGACACAGCCTTCATCTTTGCGGCAGCCCCTATAGCCAACAAGTACAAGATGGTGCTCCTCGGCGGTTCGGGCGGCGCACTGAAGCTTAAAGCAATAATCAGCAAATACCCCTACTTCTTCCAGGTATTGAATTTTGCGGATACGCAGATGCCGGCCCTTGCCGACGTCTTTACAGAGGTTGGGGCAAAGAGCGTCTACATGGCATATATCCAGGATCTTCACGGCATTGAATATAGGGATGGGGCACTTCAGGAATTCAAGAAGAGGAACATAAAGGTCGTGGCCTCAAAGAGCTTTCCTCTGGACGTGAAGGACCTCAGCCCGCTCTTGAAAGAAGCAAAGGCTTCAAACGCTGATGCTTTCACGGGGTTTCTCTATCCACCGCATGCCTTCCTCGCAACGGGACAAGCTATGGAAATAGGTTACAGCCCAAAGGCTTTCTATATGACCGTCGGACCTTGTCTGTCACAATTCAGGGACGCCTTCGGGGCCAAAGGCATTGACGGCGTCATGGGCGCCGGGGCGTGGAGCGTCAAAACCTCTCCCGGGGCACAGGAGTTCCATGACAAATTTACGAAGAGATGGGGGTACGAACCTGAAGGCTGGGGAACACTCTTCTACTATTCCTCCCTCCAGTTCTTCCAGCAGGCCATAGAAGAGGCCGGGACGCTGAATAACACGAAGATACGGGACGTGATGGCGAAGAAGACGTATGAAACGGCCATGGGACCCATGAACTTCACAAAGAACATCAATTTGGTTCACCCCGGGGAAATAGGCCAGTGGCAGAACGGTAAGTGGGAGGTCATAGACCCGGGTAAGAAGCGCACGGCGAAACCGATATACCCGAAACCCGAGTGGGGGCCGCCGCCGCCAAAGAAATAGTAAGCGAATGTAGCTGAGGGTGTAACAAAAGGGCCGCCCGGGGAAGATCTTCGGGCGGCCTACATAAATATGGTTGCACCCGACTTGAACTAATGCCAGATTGCATTCAAAAATAGAGCAAGGCGACCAGAAGGAGAAATTCTAAATCCTAATGTCGAAATCCTAAAGCAATATCGAATGACCAAAATCCAAAACGGAAGCAGATTCCGGCCTTCAGTTTGGAATATTCGATATTGAAATTTATTTAGGATTTAGATATTCGATATTCGGACTTGAATCACTGGGCGCAGGTAACAAACTGTATGAATGAAGGCAACTTGGCATAAGACAAGGAGACCCGCGAGACAGCCCGTATGCTGGTGCAGTTCCTGGACATAGCGATCGGCGGCCTGCTGATGGGGGGTATATACGCCCTGATTGCTGTCGGCTTCGGCCTGCAATATGGCGTTGCCCGGGTGCTGAATATTGCCCACGGTGAATTCATCATGCTGGGCGCTTTTGCCGCGTGGACGCTCTTCACGATGGCCGGCATCAGCCCCCTCTTTTCGGTGTTGATATGCGCCCCCTTCTTTTTTGCGGTCGGCTTTGTCATCTATAGCTTACTCTACAGACCCTTGAGGACTTCTTCGGAATCGCCGGCAGCCTTCGAAGGCAATTCCATGCTGGCGTCATTTGGTCTCCTCTTCGTTATTCAGAACCTTGCTTTGATCATCTGGGGAGCCCCTGTCAAAGGCTATTCTTACCTCGCATTTCCCATCCATGTGATGGGGACGGTCTTTTCGGCAAACCGTATCGTCACCCTCTTTGTTTCTCTGGTTTTGGGTTTGGCTTTCTACCTCTTTCTGATGGGTACCCGCACCGGGAAGGCCATCAGGGCCGCTGCTCAGGATCCGGACGCCGCGGAGCTTATGGGCGTGCGCATTAACCGGGTCCTCGCTCTATGCTTTGGTTTCGGCGCCATGATGGCAGCCGTGGGCGGGCTGCTGTTAAGCATGACCTCCGTGATGGTCTCACCGGTTATGGGCATGGAATATACCCTGATAGCCATAATAGTGGTTGTCCTCGGGGGATTAGGTAACATAAAAGGCAGTTTTATCGGCGGCTTCATCCTTGGTCTTGTCGGTTACATAGTCAGTTCTTTTCAGCCGGGCCTTTCGATGGTCGCCTATTATGTGATCTTTCTGCTGTTACTGCTGGTGAGGCCCACGGGACTTCTGGGGAAATGAGAGAGCGGACGGCATGAATATCCAAATAAAGAAGCAGCGTTCTCTCATCATACTCACGGCTCTGCTGGTACTGCTGGCCGGACTTCCCGCATACGTGTCGTCCTACACGGTCATACTCGTTACAAACATATTGATGTATGTGGTCATGACCCTCAGCTGGGTGATCTTTTCAGGGCCTACGGGCTACATATCACTCGCGCCCGCGGCCTTCTTCGGAGTCGGTGTCTATGCTTCGGCCATATTCAGCTCCGACCTTCCCCTGCCGATCGTGATCCTTATCGGCGGCGCTGCAAGTTTCTGCCTCGCTTACCTGGTCGGCTCCCTGACACTCAGGCTGAGGGGCATGTATTTTACCATGTTCACCTTCGGCCTTGTCGAGCTGGTCCGCAACCTCGTCCACTGGTATGAAGTCAATATCACGGGCACCGTGGGGAGGCTGATCGTTTCGGAGGATACGAACACCGTTTTCTACGCCATGGCAACCATCTTTTTGGCGGTCCTGATCACATCCTATCTCATCGCACGCTCCAGGTTCGGTCTGGCCCTGCAGAGCATAGGCGAGTCCGAGGAGGCGGCGGCCCATACCGGCATAAACGTCAACAGGGTGAAGGCCGTGACCTTTGCCGTCAGCGCCTTTTTCATGGGGCTCGCCGGCGCAACCATGTGCATGCGCTGGACCTACATCGATCCCACATCCGCTTTCAATGTGCAGTATTCTTTCATGCCTGTTCTGATGGCGATATTCGGGGGTGTGGGACACCTCTATGCGCCGATCGCCGGGGCGACCATTTTCTCTCTTCTCGAAGAAATACTGACAACGAAGTTCCCTTATTACTATATGCTCATTTTCGGTTTGACCATGCTGGCCGTCATCCTGTTCATGCCGCACGGCCTGGAAGGAGTGATAGAGAAGTTGCGAAGAAAGAGAACTATCCGGCCTGCGGAGAAAACGTGAAGATCCTGGAAGCAGAACGGCTTGAACAAACATTTCGGCGGCCTGGCAGCCGCGTCGGCTGTCGATCTCGATGTGCGCCAGGGTGAAATACTCGGACTGATCGGCCCCAACGGGGCCGGTAAGACGACTCTGTTCAATCTGCTATCCGGCGCTCTGAAACCCGATTCCGGCACGATAAGATTCATGGGCGCCAATCTTGCCGGCTTGAAGCCCCATCAGATTTCCAGGATGGGGATTGCAAGAACCTTTCAGTCGGTTAAGATCTTTTCCAGGATGTCCGTTTTCAACAATGTTCTCCTTGGTCACCTGTTCGGGAGAGGTCATTCCACCGCCTCCGGCGTTGCCAAGAAGGAGACTACCGAGATTCTGGAGTTTGTCGGATTGTCGGAACTGCAGGATTTACGCGCCATGGATCTGATACTGGCCAACCAGAAGAGACTTGAGGTCGCCAGGGCCCTGGCCACCGATCCGGACCTCCTGCTGCTCGATGAAGTGATGGCAGGCTTAACCCCCACCGAGATAGCTTCTGCCATGGAGCTGGTGAAGAAGATTCGCGACAGAGGGGTAACCATCGTCATGATCGAGCACGTAATGAAGGCGATCATGACTATATGTGACCGAATAGTGGTCCTTCACCATGGCGAAAAAATTGCGGAAGGCACACCCGAGGAGATCACCAGGAACAAAAGAGTCATAGAGGTCTATCTGGGAGAATAACGGCATGCTTTCAGTGAAAGAGATAAGCACCTTCTATGGAAAGATCCAGGCTCTCTGGGATGTGAGCTTCGAGGTCAGGCAGGGAGAGATCGTTGCCCTGGTGGGAGCAAACGGAGCAGGCAAGACAACGCTCCTCAACACCATATCAGGCATAGTGCGTCCCGCGTCGGGCAGCGTCGAATTTTGCGGCAGACGGATAGAGAGAGAGGCGGCCGCGTCAATTGTGGAGCTGGGCATCACCCAGGTTCCGCAGGGTGGAAGGCTCTTCCCTGATATGACCGTACGAGAGAACCTTGAAATGGGCGCCTACCAGACGAATGCCTGGAAGCACAGAAGAGAGACCTTCGAGCAGGTCTATCAGATATTCCCCAGGTTAAAGGAGCGGACGAGTCAGATCGTAAGCACCCTCAGCGGCGGCGAAAAGCAGATGGTGGCCATAGGGCGAGGCCTCATGTCAAAGCCTAAACTCTGCATGTTTGACGAGCCATCCTATGGTCTTGCGCCAAAGGCGGTGTCAGAGATATTCAAGGTTATAAAGTCCTTGCCGGGGCAAGGGATCACCGTACTGCTGATCGAACAGAGCGTCAAACAGGCGCTTGAGCTGGCGGATCGAGCATGCGTACTGGAGAACGGGCGACTGACCCTGGAAGGGCCATGCTGCAATCTCATCCAACACGATCATGTAAGGAAGGCCTATTTGGGTCTGTAGCACCACAAAGAACGTTACGAGTTGCATGTTGCGAGTTGCGCGTTAAAAACCCGGATCTCGAAACTCGTAACCCGTAACAGGGTTCTTATCGCAATCAAGGAGGCAAAACGATGAGACTGAATGGAAAGGTGGCACTCATTACCGGAGGAGGCACCGGGATAGGCACGGCAATCGCGGAGCGGTTTATCGCTGAAGGAGCGAAGGTATGCATAACCGGCCGGCGTCAGGAGATGCTTGACAAGGTAGCTCAATCACTGCCCGCAGGCATGGTGACGACCTGCTCGGGAGATGTGACGAAGTACGAAGATGCCCTGCGTATGGTCGACACGACACTGACCTTCGGGGGCAGACTCGATGTGCTGGTGAATAACGCAGGCATCGATCCGGGGGGAACCGTCGCTGATATAGATCCCGAGGTCTGGCGAAAGGTTATCGACGTGAATCTGACCGGTCCTTTTCTTGTCATGAAAGCATCGATACCGCATATGATCAGAGGCGGTGGTGGTTCTATCATAAATATTTCTTCCCTCGGTGGCTTGCGCTGCCTGCCGGGCATGGCGCCATACTGCACATCAAAAGCCGGCCTGATCATGCTGACGCAGCAGGCTGCGTTAGATTACGGGCGTGTGAAGATTCGCTGTAATGTCGTCTGCCCGGGCGCTACCAGGACAAAGATGCTGGAGGAGGCGCTCAGCCCGCTCTCAGAAGTGCTCCATACGGACGTGGATGGAGTCTTCGCCTGCATATCATCGAACGTGCCCCTGCGCCGGGTCGCAACTCCTGACGAAATCTCGGGCATCTGCGTTTATCTGGCAAGTGACGATTCATCGTTTATGACTGGCTCGGTTCTTCTGCTTGACGGTGGCGCAGCCGTGGTTGATGTTGCAGGAGCGTCACTCAGTAGCGCAGGTGTGAATTGGGGCATAACGTAAGCCCCCAACTCTTCGATAAATGGCCCGACCAGTATGACCGCTGGTTCGAGACATCTATCGGCTCCGTAATAAAGGGGTGCGAGCAGGGCCTCATTATGGAATTCCTTGCTCCCCTGGCCGGAGAAAGGATACTCGACGCCGGATGCGGCACGGGCGTTTTCACGCTCGATATCCTCGCAGCCGGGGCTCATGTCGCGGGGGTTGACCTCTCTCTCCCCATGCTAAGCAAGGCAGCTTCGAAATGCCGTTTGCTGCGCCTCAGCCCGGTAGTCGGCGATATCCTTCGCCTTCCCTTCAAGGACGAGAGCTTTGATAAGGCGGTATCGATAACGGCACTCGAGTTTATCAAAGATGCAAAGGGCGCGGTCAAGGAACTCTTCCGCGTTACGAGAAGCAAAGGGCTCGTCGTCGTGGCAACACTCAACAGCCAGAGTCCATGGGCAGAGCGCAGGAGAAAAGAAGCAGAAAGGAAAGAGACCATTTTTTCAAAGGCCATCTTCAGATCTCCCCGGCAAATGCTTTCACTGGCGCTGTCCCCGGGGATCGTCAGGACAGCGGTTCATTTTCAAAAAGAAGCCCTTCCAGAGGCTGCGATTGAGGCCGAGCGGGAAGGCCGAGAGAAGGGCCTGCAGACGGGCGCTTTTGTTGCCGTCCGCTGGCAGAAGCCCTGATGTCAGCTGACATGCAGCGACAGCAGAAAATCTGTGTTATGTCAAGGGCTGCCCCTTCCCTGCCGCACCTAAATCGATGACTGCTGCCTCTCTCTCAATTTCCTGCCCTGGAAAGCCGGGCAGGAATGAGGTAAAATAACAGGTTCGCAGTCGCACCCGAAAGTACATAAAAGCTCATGGATGGATTTCACCATGGAAAAGCGCGCTAGTCTCCTTCAGTTCCCCTGTTCGTACCCGCTTAAGGTCCTGGGGCAAAACACGAATGCGTTCCATGCAATGGTAAGTGCGATCATTGAGAAGCATGTTGCTGAGGGCGCTGAAGTAACGTACTTCACCCGGGTCAGTTCGGGAGATAAATACATGTCCATAACGGCGACCTTCATCGCCCAAAGCCAGGAGCAGCTCAGCGCAATTTATGAAGAGCTTAACCAACATGAGCTTGTGCTGATCACTCTGTAGCCGGGAAAGTTTAGAGGAAACCTTGATGCAGTTCTCGTAGTCGTAGGAGAGTCAATCGGAATCACGTTCAGCTTCAGCGGAAAGGAGGAACCATGTCGCTTGTGACCATTGACCAGGAACGTTGTCAAAAAGAGGGTCTTTGCGTCCGCATCTGTCAGAAGGTCTTCTCGCAGGAGGCGAAGGGATCAGTTCCTATAGTCGCCCACGAGGCGTCCTGCAATTCCTGCGGTCACTGCGTACTGGTGTGTCCCTCCGGAGCAATTCGTCAGGTCGACTGCCCGCCGGAAAAGATACATCCCGTGCAGCCCGATCTCATGCCTTCGTACGAGCAGGTACGGGAGATGATTGCGGCGAGACGTTCCATAAGGACCTTTCAGGAACGGCCGGTCGAAAAGGAGATCATCGAGAAGGTGATCGACGCTGCCCGTTTTGCTCCCAGCCTCAAGAATACCCAGAGCACACAATTCACAGTGGTCCAGGATAAGCCGCTGCTCCACGCCATAGCCTCCAGCACCGCGGAATGGCTCGGCAAGGTGGCGAAGAGGCTTAAGAACCCTTTCTGGAGGAAGCTTTATACCCTACGCGGGGAAAAAGATGTTGAACAGGTCTTGCAATGGATCAACCAGCTCGATCTCATGGCAGAGAAGATGCGCCAGAACGTGGATCTCGTTCTCTTCGGAGCGCCGGTCCTTCTATTCTTTCACGCTGATAAAACAATGCGCTCTGCCGATGTGAATGCCACCCTCGCCCTCCACAACGCCACAATGGTCGCCTCTTCTCTCGGTCTCGGAAGTTTTTACACCGGGTATGTCGTGACGGCCTGCAGTCATGACAGGGCAATACCGCGCCTCATAGAACTGCCGAGGAAACAGAGAGTGTATGGCGGGCTGGCCCTCGGATATCCTGCAATACAGTTTTCGCGATGGATTGACCGGCGGCCGGCCCAGATCAGATGGCTGTAAGAGGAGGAACATGTCACTTTCAAGGGAACAAGCTCTCGCAATTGTCGGGCAATACATCACCGACCGGAGACTGATACGGCATATCCTTGCCGTGGAAGCAGTTATGCGGGCTCTGGCGCAAAGGCTCGGCAGGGACAAGGAGCGGTGGGGGCTTGCGGGATTGCTCCATGACATCGACATAGAGCTGGTTGACCGCGACTTCACGCTTCACGGAAGCAAGGCAGGCGCCATACTGGCAGAGCTCGGGGTCGACGACGAAATAATCGATGCCGTCACCATGCACAACGAATCGTGGCACGGCAGGGAGCGGACCAACGAGTTCCAGCGCGCTCTCGCCGCGGGCGACCGGCTCACGTTTGTCATCATCTCCGTTGCCAGGGCGCTCCCCGACAAAATGCTCAAAGGCGTAACCGTAGATGCGGTGATGGAAAGACTTCACTCGGCAAGATTCAGGACCATGCCCGAGTACGAGAACATCCTGGAATGTGAGAAAATCGGTATACCGCTTCGGGAGTTTGTGTCAATCTGTCTTGAGGCGATGAAGGCGGAGAGCGACCGCCTGGGAATGTAATCAATAAAATGGGCGCGTCTATGGTCGCTTCATCTCGAATATATCGTTCACCTTGCAGTGAAGCTGCCTGCCAAGCCGCCCGATGCTCCGCAGTCTGGTAATATCGATATCCTTACCTGTCCAGAGATCATCCGATGCATGGACGAGCACGACCTGGCCGATGATCAGATGGCCGAGGCCATCATTTCTCTTGACAAGCTATCCCATATCGGTTGTCCTTTTAATGAAAACCGCGGAACAAATCGGTAAGGAACAATGTCTAATAAACCAGATATGCAGAACCCTACGGCAGCGGATGAGGATCACGAGTCTGTATCTGCCTGTCAGAAAGGTGATGCCGATGCTTTTGAGTTCCTGGTTAAGAAATACCAGAAGAAGATGCTGAACATCGCTTACAGGATGACGGGAGATTACGAAGAGGCCTGCGAAATCGTGCAGGAAGCATTTCTCTCCGCGTACCGCGCCATAAAGAAGTTCAGGGAAGAGGCACGGTTTGCCACGTGGCTTTACGGCATCACGGTCAATCACGCCAAGAACCGGATGAAACAGACACAATCCCGATTACGCTACGAAGCACCGTCATTGGACGCTCCTGTGGAGACCGGGAATGGGCGGCTGGCCTACGATCCACCTTCCGAGGAAGTTCCGATTGTGGAGCATCTGGAAAAAAAGGAGATTCAGACGAAAGTGCAAGAATGCATCAACTCCCTTGACGACGAGTACAGGGAGGTACTCGTCCTGAGGGACATCCAGGGATTTTCCTATGAGGAGATACGTGATATCCTTAAGATACCCGATGGCACAGTCAAATCGCGCCTCTTCAGAGCGAGGGACGCAATGAAAAACTGTTTGGACAGGGTGATACGAGACCTATGATAGAGTGCAACCAGATCCAGGCAATACTTCCGGCCCTTCTCGAAGGAGTTCTCTCTCCTGATGAAGAGAAACTTGCCAACGAGCATCTCGCGATGTGTCAGCACTGCGGCGCGGCCTTGGAGGATTTAAAAAAGGTGGCGGAATTGGTTCAGGGCCTCGAAGAGGTGGAACCGCCGCCATGGTTCACGCAAAAGGTCATGAGCCGGGTTCGCGAAGAAGTGGAACAGAAAAAGAGCGGCATATTCGGGAGGCTGTTCTATCCGCTCCACGTAAAGGTCCCGATACAGGCCCTTGCTTCGCTCCTGATTGTCGTGTTGGCACTCTACGTCTACAGATCAGTAGAGCCGGAAATGAAAGTTGTTCAGGCGCCCTCGGAGGTTGCGCGCCGGGATATTACTGTTCCGAAGCATGAGGCAGAGCAAGAATATGACAAGGCAGGAGCGGGCTCACCGGCCCCGGAGAACAAAGCTCTTTCGAAAGGGCCGCGCGAAAAGGCTTCCGGCACGATCGCCTCAGTCCCACGCCCCGAGGGTGCGAAAATACGTGATGGGGAAGAGGCACCTCCGCCGGTAGGCCTTGCTGCCGACTCTACGAAGGCAGAAAAGCAGGAAGCAGTGGCAGGCAAGCAGGCGCAGGAGATGAGAGCCACAGTTCCTTCCCCGATTCAAAAAGAAGCCCCTCAGATGCAGAAGGCCCCTCCACTAAAGCTCACACAAAGAGAGCAGGAGAGTATGGTCTCCGCGGGAGCTCAGCCAAGGATGAAAGAGGCGCCCGATAGCTTGGGCCCACAGTCTCCTCGCCAGGCCAAAGCATTTGCAGCGAAGAAAGCAGAACCGATCGGCTTCACGCTTCACGTCAATGATGTCGCAGCTACAACTGGCGAGACCATAAAATTGCTGGGTCAGCTCGACGCACGCAGCATCGCAATCGAATCTCGTGATGGTGCGGACGTGATCACAGCCGAACTCGCGGTTCAGAAAGTAGAAGAACTTTTCAAGAAATTGGGGGCTCTTGGCCGGATGGAAGAAAAGAGCCCTCACCCCGCCATCACGGAAGGCACGGTCTCGATCAGAATAGAAGTTACCGGCAAACCTTAGTCCCTTTCACCGCTGCATCTTCGACTTGCCCTTCCGATCTTCCTTACGCCTCTTCGAGGCGGTCGCGAACCATAGCGGGGCCGGTTAATACCGCCGCCGCAACCGGCTTCTTTTATAAACTCCATATTTATTTTCCAATGAATCCCGATACCCCTTGTTCCTGGACCAGTCAACCATTACCTTCACTGCCTCCTCTTCCATCCCGATGAAACCGTGATAACGACCATTTCTGCATGTATCCCCTTTTGGATTGCTGCCTCCACGAACCTCAACAAAGGTTGCCTTTGTTGTAACGCTGCTCCTTAATTTTATTGCATCCGCGAAGGGGGTGACACCGCGTGCGTCGGCGCAGCCGATTCAGAATGGGCTCCATGAAAATGAAAAATTTCCCATCGGTAATGCTGAGTGCGTCTGTTATGGTTATGCAGAAGATGAAGGAGAGCCCGAAGGCGGCCAACGCGTTTGGCCGCCCTGGAGCACTCCCCCTGGAATTCACCCAACAAGTACCTGTAAATGCGCCGTTCCGACTCCTTGGCGCGACTCCTTCGCGCTGACCCTTGGCCCTAAGGCGCCGGGTTCGGATACACGTGCTTATGGGTTGCAAACTTTGTGGGCGAGATAATGTAATACTTCCCGTCGATATACTGGGCAGCGATCTGCTTAAAGAACGAGTGCCCCTTTTTCTGATCAAAAGACATGGGTCCCATGATCGACTCGAAGTTGACCGCCCAGAGAGATTTCATCAGATCATCCGGTTTGAGGGAGGGTGACTTCTCAATCCCCACTTCCGCCACTTCCAGGGCCCCGTAATGAAGGGAGACATCGAGGTATTCCTCGGGGTCGATCTTTGCCACTTTCAGGATTTCATGGAACTTCTTCAGATTGCCGTAAGGCATCCCTGGCAACCACTGGTGCTCGCCGGTCACGTAATTTGCATCCTTCCCAAGGGCACCGGAGAAGGATTTGTCGAAATGGGTGAAGTGCCATTCTTTCGGCTTCAACCCGAACTCCTTAGCCTGTTTCTTGAAGGTCACCGCAAAGGGGGTGAAGGCCGATACGTAGATGACATCCGGGTCAGCGGCTTTCAGCTTCACGAGGATAGAGGTGAAGTCGGTCGTACCCGCGGGGGCAACCTCTTTAAAGACGGTCTTGAAGCCCCGTTTCTCAGCGTTGGGCACGGCCCCCTCATAGACCTCGCGGGTGTGAGGCGTATCTTCCGCCACATAGCCGATGGTCTTGGCCTGTTTCTCAGCCTCGAGCAGGTCGAAATAGGCATCCGACCATGCCGTGGACAGGTTGTTCACCCCAACGATCCACTTGAAGCCGCGCTCGAAGATCTGCGGGGTATTGGCAGTCGCCAGTATCATGGGAATATGATATTTTTCAGCGACCGCTGTCACCGGGAAGGTGATCGGGCTCGATTTGGGGCCGATCAGAAGGTCGCATTTGTCAACCGTCACCAGACGCTCATAGAATTTCACGGCTGTTGCCTGGTCGCTCTTGTCGTCATAGATGATGGTCCTCACGGGGAGCTTCTTATTGTAAGCCTTGACGAAAAGCCCGCCCTCCTTCTTATTCACGTAGTTCTCCCAGGCTTTGACCATCTTGTCGAAGGGGCCGACATCAACGGCGTACCTTCCCGTGAGACAGAGCGTCATGCCGATCACGATCTCCTTCTTTTCCTGGGCTACGGAAGGAAGCACCATCCCGAAAGAGAGTGCCAACGCCAGCACCAAAACCAACCATGTCTTTCTCATAACCTGACTACCTCCTCTTCTCCATGACGGAGTACTTTAACGAGGCTTTCCTTAAAGCCCCAGATAAGCCTTACGAATTTCATCATCCTTCAGCAGGTCTTTGCTTTTTCCTTGGCGCCCTTCTTTTTCTGATCTACCCCGAAAGTAGTTCGTGCAGCGTTGCAACGCCCAAGCGCAAAACAGACAGAGACGAGTTCTGCGCTGTACCATCGTCTGCTATTCTGATTCTATCGCCACGATACGTTTTGTCAAGCAGTATTTTGTATTACGGATTTCGAATATACCATGACCTCGACACGAATATTGAATTAGCTCAATTGTTGCGACCGGCCGATTGCCTCATGTAACGATGAATGCAGCCCGCTGTGCTTCTCTTCGTTTCTTAGGGCTCGAGCATCTGCCCGATGCCTTTCAGCGCCTGTTCAAGTCTTTCCGTCTCAGCCAGTATGACCTTTATATATCTCCCCTGGTCCGATGCGGGGTCGATGGTTTTGGCAAGCATTCGCACAAAGCCTCCCACTGCGGTCAGAGGATCGCGTACCTCGCGCTCAATGGCCTCCAGCCTGGGCCTGACCGCATCGGTACTGTCTCCAGTGTTCTGTAATACGGCTGGGGACGGAAGACTTGTGTCCGTGGGCGAAGGCCGTTCAAGCAGCTTGCCGGACAGTTGTGCAAGCACAGCTCTCGCCTTTTCCATAAGAGCTTCAGTATCCCGCTTACTGTCCACTTCCACTTCAAACGTCTGTGCGAGGTCATCCACTTGTTGGAGAGCCCTGGCAATGACTTCGTGAATCAGGGGCTTGGCCAGAGCAAAGCGAACTTCGAGCGTGTCGAACACCTCGGGCAGACAGGCTCCCGGTTCACATATAAAGGCTGACAATTGAGATGCCATGGCGCAGACTCTCGCTAACGGGAGAAGCGCATCTATCCTCTGGGTCAAAACAGTTGACTTCTGACACAGTATGAAGCTGGCGGGGAACTTCCAGTGGGTGAGGATAAACTCGCCGATTTCCCTGTGATCCACACCGTACTTCTGTTTCTCCCACTCAAGGAGGCGCGGCAAAGGATACCATGGGATCTCTGCGGCGTCGTTGAGGTCGACGAAGGCATGAAGTAGAACCAGGAGGCCTATCTCCAGAGTGAATCCTGCCGTGAAGGCCTCCTCGGTATCACCTATTTTTAACTGCTGAGCGAGTGATTGTGCTATAAGGCCCTGATACAGGGAGAGACGCCAGTAACGCCGGTAATCTGCCGCCCCTACCTTCCCCATAGGGAACGTATCCTTAAGCAAAAGCGAGAGGGCCAGCAGTCGGGTCTGCCGGATCCCGATTCTGACAACTGACCGGTGTACGGTCTTTGCAGGGTCGCCGTACCTGAAAAAGACGCTGTTGGCAAGCTTGAGAATGCGAATGGTCAAGGACGGATCCTTCTCGATGAGCGCTGCAATGTCGTTCAACGAGCTATTGTCGTCTGAAGCGAGCTCAATCAGCCGCATAGTGAGTGGCGAGAGGGACGGCAGAAGCTTCCCGGACTCAAGCCCGCTAATGAATCTTTCTTTGTTCCACGCCAAAGTTCCCGTTTCTCCCGTTTATTAATATCGCAAAAAGAGAAAATTCCTTAAATAATGGTCCTTCGGTTCTCGTCAGCAGATGAAATTGAGACTATTTTACTATTTTTCTATACGCTGTTGCCGGTGACGTTCCATTGACCGTCGCTCTCAGCAGAGGGCCGTGACGTTTCACTTTGGTACGCCGGAAGATAGACGTAGACCGTCGTGCCGCTGCCTACCTCAGACGTGGCCGTGATAAATCCGCCGTGGCTCCTGACGATCGAATAGCAGATGGTGAGCCCAAGGCCCACGCCTTTTTGACTACCCAGCTCTTTGGTCGTAAAGTAGGGATCGAAGATCTTCTGGAGGTCCGCGAGCGCGAGTCCGGTTCCATCATCCTCGACCGTGATCTTAACGTAATCCCCTTCCTTCAGGGGAAGTGCGTCCCACTCCTGAATCGTCACGTTCGCGGCGTGAATGGTAACGATGCCCCCGTCGGGCATGGCTTCTCGCGCATTACTTACCAGGTTATGGATTACCTGCTCGATCTGTTGTTCGTTAACCTCTACCTGATACAGATCGTCCGGCAAAGAGAAGCGACAGGTCACGCCGGAGCCGGCCACGGCTTCCTCAGCGATGCGCGTGATCAAGCCGTGAAGTAGTATAACCGTCCTCGGGCCGCCGGCTCCGCGGGCGAAGGTAAGCAGCTGGCTCGTAAGCTCTTTTGCCCGTTCCGTTGCCTTTTCGGCGTCATTGAGCTTTTCGAAGGCCTTGCTGTGCGGGTCGATAAAGAGTTCCGCAAAGCCGATGTTGCCAAGGATGACAGTCAAGAGGTTGTTGAAATCGTGGGCAATACCGCCGGCAAGGGTGGCTATCGACTCGAGTTTGCGGAGCCTCAGCCGCTCTTCCTCCAGCTTTCTCTCATCGGCGATGTCCCGAAACACAAGAACAGCTCCAAGGATGCTACCATCAGGGTCACAGACGGGAGAGGCGCTGTCAGCGATGAGGCGCTTCTCCCCGTCCCTGGCAAGCAGCACCTTGTTGCTGATGGGCGGCGTGGCCTGGCCTGACTCAATCACCATCTCCACCGGGCTCGAACAGGGGTTGCCAGTCTCTTCATCCAGTGCGCAAAAGACCTCCGTGACGCCTTTTCCGACAGCCTCTTCTCTCGGCCAGCCGGTGAGCGCTTCTGCGCTCTCATTCATGAGCACAATAACACCCTGCTGGTCGGTGGTTATGACCGCTTCACCAATGGACCGCAGGGTGATTGCCAGTCTCTCTGTCTCGGCGGCCAGGGCGGCCTCCGCCCTCGCCCTCTCAACGATCTCCCGGAGCAGCTCTCGCATTGGTCTGCCTGAGCTTTTCTTCGCTCTCTTCCAGACGGTGCTTCGACACTGTCGTTGCTTCCAGCTGAGCAACCATAGTGTTGAAGTCAGTAACAAGAGTTCCCATTTCTCCGGACATGGATGAGCGCACCCTGACAGCGTAATCACCGGCGTTGACCCGGCTTGTCGCATTCCGAAGGCGGCCGATAGTCCTGGAGAAATAGATGCCCACGCAGAGAGCAAGGAGGGATGCGACGACGATTCCGATCCCCATGATGAGCTGGCCTGTCTTCCGGAAGGCCTGTATAGACATGCCTATCGTGCCCATGAGAAACTGCGTTGTATCCTGATGAATCGCCTTCGCCTCTTGGATAGCTTGAGTGAATTCGTCCACGTATGCGGTTGCCGCGACCGTCAGGCGAACACCATCACCAGTGCGCACCCTGAGAGGGATCGCATACATGTATTTCTGGCGCATGCTGCCGTCCGGCTCCTTCCAGTCGTAATACCCGCCGGCACTCTTACCTTTGAGGCTTTTCCTTACTATCGCCCAGAACGCGGGGAGACTTTTTGAGAAGCGGCGCAGGTTCACGTTCTCGAATTTTCGGTCCCTGTGAAACCGGCTGATTCCAGTCCTTGTTTCGTAGATGGTGGTGTAACCTGTCCGCCCTACGCGCTGGACAGCTACTTCGTGGAACTTGCCATCCCTCCGGAGGTCTCGCAACGTCATCCAGGGTACGCTCTGGAGCACCAGGTTGAGCTGCGCAGCCACGTCCGCTGCTTTGGCTTGGATGAGTTCCTCCCCTTGCAGCCGGAGATGGGCCTCGCTTCGCTCCCACTCCCGGTCACGCCCTGATTCGACCGTCTGGTTGATTTCATTTTTGAAGCGGTCGCCGGACGATTGGATCAGAAGGGTAAAAATAACAACAGGGATGAGCCCGGTGAAGAGGGTCATCAGAAAGAGGCGAGAGCTAAATCTCCTCGGAACGATGCGAGTCAAAAGCATACCGTGCACTGTTGTAACGGGGGTTACCCCGGCGTCGCGGCGGCGCGGTCACCCTCTGGGGTGAATTGCGTATTTACCTTTATGCGCTGCTGTACTATTATACCACCATGCTGTCTTTTGTCAATCGATGTTAATGCTTTGGTATTAAAACCATGGGTTAGGTCAGGCAAAAATTAGAGCGAGCCTTTGATACCACATGCTTAGGTCCCCCATAACGTCCTCAACCCTGCCGCAACATTCTCCGGGGCAACGAGGCTCATGCTCTCCAGATGGAGTTTATCAAAGTAGTTCGCGTCCGCTGCATTAACAGGCGGCAAGAAGCGCCTTGCCACAAGCCGCGCGTTGACGCGGAAAGCCTCGTCCTCATCTGATCCTGAAAAGATAGTGAGATTGAAGCTGGAGACATACTCCCCATCGAGGTACCTGAACACCCTCGTCAAGCCTGAGCCGAAGTTCTCCCACTCCCGTTGATCAATCATAAAAAGGGAGCGCTCTTCAAATATGCAGCCCACATCTATATTGCCCCGGGGAGCGAAGGGCGCATACCAGTGCGTTCTGCCGACGGTGCCGATGAATCGTTCTCCGGCCTCTCGCTCTTCTTCGACAAGTGTTTCCCAAAAGAGCCTTTCTTTGTTCCTGAAAAAGTTTCTGCTCCCATTAAGCATCAGCCGAAGGTAGTTTGTGGGGTATTTGCCGACCACGCCCTGGACGTGGGAATGGAGTATGCTTGAGCCTGCCATAGGCATATAGTTACAGTTGATCGAAAAATAGCGTGCGTCCTTATCGTGATCTCTTATCATGCGGAAGGCATCGAGCATCGCCGTGATGCCCTTGATCATCAGATGCTTCTCTGCCAGCGTGGAAAGGTCGACGAAGTGCTCCGGAGAGAGGATGGCCACAAGTGCATATTTGTCGAATGTCAGCAGGTTCGGGATGATTGTCACGCCGTCCTTCTCCAGGCGGTCGCAGCCAAAGACCTCTTTCGGCAGGCGTGCCGTCATTTTTTCCACGTTCTCCGGGCAAAATGGGCACTTTGCCGCCAACGAGACGGAAATTGCTTCCTGATAATCAAACCGAGGAACCTTTCTCGGGGGAATGCGCACAATCCGTGAAGTGAGGTGTGTCAGCGGGTCCCACCGAATCTCAACTATCCCTTCATGCGGCGCAAAGCCTGAGAACGGATCCAAATAGGTGCTCGACTCTACAATTTTCTTAAATCGTATCATCCTGCAAACCCCCGTGGCTACTGCCTCTCTATCTAATTTTCAATATAGGCGCTCCGTGAAACCGCGTCAATCTGTATCGTAGCCCTTTTTCCCGGCCCCATCGGCGCACTACGGGCGCTTCCTCTTGCCGAGGTAGGCCTCTTTGACCGAGGGGTCCTCGAGCAGGACATTCCCCGGGCCCGAGATGGTTATGCGGCCGTTTTCCAGCACGTATCCCCGTGAGGCGATGGACAAAGCCATGTGGGCATTCTGCTCCACGAGCAGGATCGTCGTGCCGGAGCGGTTGATCTCAAGAAGCACCTTAAAGATATCACGGACCAGCACCGGAGCCAGGCCCATGGAGGGCTCATCCAGAAGCATCAGGCTCCCGCGGCTCATCATGGCCCGACCGAGCGCAAGCATCTGCTGTTCGCCCCCGGAAAGCGTCCCTCCCGATTGGTGCTTCCGCCGCTCGAGCTGCGGGAAGAGGCCGAAGACTCTTTTGTAATCCTCGGACAGTTCCTTCTTGTCCTTTTCTGTTCTGACGCTGCCAGGTGGCAAGCCGCAGGTTCTCCATAACCGTGAGGTTGCCGAAGATGCCGCGACCCTCCGGCACCTGAGCAATGCCCATAGCCACGATGCGGTGCGGCGGCACGTTGCGCAGCTCCTTCTGCCGGTATATTACCTGACCCTTGAAAGGCACCATGCCCGAGATGGCACGCAGGGTTGATGACTTTCCGGCGCCGTTCGCCCCGATGAGGGTGATGATCTCTCCCTCGCGCACATCGAAGGAGATGCCTTCGACAGCCTTGATATTGCCGTAGGTGATCGTAAGGTCCTTCACCGAAAGAACGATGCCATTCGGTGCCGTCACGCTATCGCCTCGCCCAAATATGCTTCCAGCACCCGCCGGTCGCTCTGTATCTCCTCCGGTTTTCCTTCAGCGATGGTTTCACCGAAATCGAGGACCAGGAGCCTTTCGCAGATGCTCATCACAAGCGCCATCTGGTGTTCGATAAGGAGAGTCGTCAGGTTAAACTTGTCCCTGATCCAGTGGATTAAGTCCATGAGCTGATCGATCTCATTGGGGTTCATGCCCGCTGCCGGCTCATCGAGCAGGAGCAGTTTGGGTTCCGTCGCCAGGGCACGGGCGATCTCGACTCTCCGCTGGAGCCCGTAAGGCAGGTTCTTCGCCTGTTCGTCAGCAGCTGACTCAATTCTGAGGAGCGTGAGGAGTTCCATTGAATGCTCGATGATGCGCGCTTCCTCCTTCTTAAAACGCCCTATGTGAAAGAGCGCCTCCGGCGCGCCGTAGCGCACCTGCCCATAATGGGCGATGCGGACGTTATCGAGAACTGAGAGTTCTTTGAAAAGCCTGATATTCTGAAACGTCCTCGCGATACCCAGGTTCGTGATCTGGCTCGGTGATTTGCCGACGATTTCTTCGCCCTCGAAGATGATGCTGCCCCGGGATGGCCTGTAAACACCGGAGATCACGTTAAAGACCGTTGTTTTCCCCGCGCCGTTCGGTCCGATGACGCCCACCAGTTCATGGGCATGCAGCGTCAAATTCAGGCCTGAAATGGCTGTCAGCCCGCCGAACCTGTGGGTGAGGTCATGGATGGTGAGGATGCTCATTGCGTGGTCTGCCTTTTCTCCCGCCAGGATCGAGCAGCGAGCAGGTCTCGAAGCGGCACGAACCAGGAAAACTCCTTGAGGCCCATAATGCCCTTAGGCCGGTACAGCATAAGCACTACCAGCACGAGCGGCATGAAGACCATGCGCCACACCCCCATGGGACGCAGGACCTCAAGGAGCACGGTGTAGACTGTCGCGCCGATGATCGAGCCTGCAATCGAGCCTATGCCGCCGAGGTAGACCATGATAAGGATATCGGTCGATTTGATGATGTCGAATGCCCGTGGCGTTACGAACTGGAGCACGTGGGCATAGAGCGCCCCGGCAACGCCCGCAAAAAAGGAAGAGACGACAAATGCCAGCACTTTGACGCGGCGCGTGTCAACACTCATCAGATTACTTGCGATCTCGTCTTCGCGAATGGAGAGCACGCCCCGGCCGAATTTTGAATAAATCAGGTTGCGGATCACCCAGACGGAAAGCACGGTCCAGACAAAGACCCACGGGAGCGTGGTCAGCTTCTCCATGCCGAGAAAGCCTCGCGGTCCGCCTATCACGTTGATATTCTCGATCACCGACTTCACGATCATGCCAAACGAAAGTGTCACGATGGCAAGGTAATCCCCTCTTGTCTTGAAAGAGGGGAAGGCAACGACGAGCCCCACGACCGCTGCTGCGAGCCCCCCGCAGATCACGGCCAAAGGAAAAAACAGGCCGGCCATTTGGGCCGGGAGTAGCTTAACCGTCATGAGGGAAGCCGTGTATGCCCCCACCGCCATAAATCCCGCATGGCCTATGGAGAATTCTCCCATGTAGCCATTCACAAGGTTGAGACTCGCCGTGAGGATAATGTTGATCCCAACATAGATGAGAATAAGCTGCACATAAGGATCCAGAAGCTCGAAGCGCTGCACCGCAAGACTGAAGAGAAACAGGAGCCCCAGCAGGTAAGGCAGCGCCCAGCGATGGCGGAGCATCCATGTCGTAAGTTTGTTCGTGATGAGCAGCCTGTCGCGAAGCATTGGCGTTGCCTACACCTTCTGTGGGACGGGCTTGCCCAGTATTCCGTAAGGTCTGAAAATGAGCAGCACAAGCAGCAACGTGAAAATCACGAGGTCACGATAGGTCGAAGGAAAAACAACAACGACAAGTATCTCCAGCATCCCCAGAATGTAGCCACCGATCATGGCCCCGCGTATGTTGCCGATGCCTCCGACCACAGCAGATATGAACGCCTTCCATCCCACCATAATCCCCATGTAGGGGTCGATCACAGGATAGGCAAGGCCGTACAGCACGCCTGCAGCCCCGCCGAGACAGGTGCCGATGGCAAAGGTAATCGAAATCACAAAATTGACAGGCACCCCGAGAAGAGGCGCCACGAACTTGTCCCACGAGATGGCGCGCATGGCCATGCCTATCATGGTCCGTCTTACGATCACATCAAGGATCACCATGAGAAACAATGAAAGCCCGATAATCAGCACCTGCAGAGAAGAAAAGGAGACACCGCCGACCGTCCACGCGACATTGGGAAGGAACTGCGGAATCTGCTTGGGGTACGGGCTCAACGCCAGGGTAAAGTTCTCCAGGAAAAGGCCCACGCCGAGTGCGGTGATGATGGCTGAGACTCTGGGCGCCTGCCGCAGCGGCTTGTAGGCTGCCCGCTCGATCAAAACGCCGATGCAGGCAACACCGAACATGGTGAAGAGGAGTGTCGGAATAAAAGAAAGCCCGAGCAAAGCCGAGAGAATAAAACAGAGAAATGCACCCACCATGAAGAGATCACCATGGGCAAAGTTGATCATGGAAAGGATCCCATAAACCATGGTGTAGCCGAGCGCGATCAGGGCATAGATACTCCCGAGTTGCAGTCCATTCAAAACCTGTTGACAAACATACGTCATCAGAGCTCCTGCGCACGACAGAAAAGGTCAATCCGGTCTATCTGGTCTATTTAGTCCATCTAGTCTATTTGGTCTATCTTGTTTCTTTAGATTCCGTCGTCAGACGAAATAGACCCGATGAACGAGACAGACCCGGAGTTAACCGGTCTCAGGGATTCGCTGTGGCAAAGTAAGTAAACTTGCCCCCCTTTATCCGCAGAATCACTGCACCCTTCACAGGGTCGCCTGAACCTTCTTTGAACTGCATCACCCCTGTGACACCGTCATATTTTGGAACCTTGGCAAAAGCATCTCTGACAGCCTGCCGGTCGAGAGAGCCGGCCGACTTGATCGCCTGCAACAGGAGTTGAAAGGCATCGTAGGTAAGGGCCGCGACATCGTCAGGCAGGACGTTGTACTTGGCTTGGAACGCCTGGATGAACTTGGTGGCTTGCGGTGTTGCCGCATCGGCGGCATAGTGGGTACTAAAGTAGTACCCCTCACAGTCTTTGCCACAGAGTTTGAGCAGTTCCGCACTCCCCCACGAGTCACTCCCCAGGAATGGTACTGCTATACCCAATCTCTTTGCCTGCTGGATCTGCAGCGGAACCTCGCTGTAGTAATTGGGCAGGAAGATCACATCCGGGGCAGCTTTCTTAATCTTGGTGAGCTGCCCGGAGAAGTCCTTGTCATTCGTGGTGTAAGTCTCAAAGGCGACTACCTGCCCGCCGTTCTGCTCGAAGGTCATCTTGAAGTACTCGGCAATGCCTTTGTTGTAGTCGGACGCGACATCATAGAGCACTGCTGCTTTCTTGGCCTTCAGGTTGTCCAGGGCGAACTTGGCCAGCACACGCCCCTGGAAGGGATCGATGAAACAGGCACGGAAGACGAAGCTTTTTGGCTTGTCTGTCTTGGCATCAAGCGTAGTCTTGGGGTTCGTGGACCAGGGAGTGATCAGGACCACTTTCGAGCTCTCCGCGATCTCCGAAGCGGGGATAGCGTAACGGGTGGCGTTGGGACCGACAATGGCGAGCACCTTCTGCTGCGTGATGAGCTTCTGGGCCGCCGAAGCCGACTGTTCCGCCTTTCCGGCATTGTCTTCGACAAAGAGATCGACTTTATATTTCTTGTCGCCGACCTCCAGGCCGCCTGCATCATTTATCTCTTTGACCGCCATCTCAGCCGCCTTCTTGCAGGATTCGCCAACTGCGGGCATGTCTCCCGTCAGCTCCGCTATGACGCCTATTCTTATGGTATTACCCTTGTCGCCGCCGCACATAACAACCAGCAGACCCGCGAGCAGGGACAGGATGACGAATGTGGGTCTCTTTCTCATAGCATTCTCCTTCGATGGGGATGTGGAAGCATAGCAAAGATGGCGCAAGATTGTCTAGTGGAAAGCCCCGGCAGAATAAGGCAGGAAAAAGATAAAGAAGGCAATCTGTCCTTGATCTCAACCTTTGCTTTAGCTCTTTCCTGCCTCTCCCTCAACCTTGCCCTTTATTTCTTGCATTGCCACTTCTCTCTGCGTCGCGAAGAGATTGTCGCACTCCTCCGTCAGCCGGCGATATTTCGTGATGCGCCTGACGACCTCGTCAGACTCTTCCGCGATATCGGCCTCCACAGCGGTCTTGAGGACGTCGTGTGCGGCAGCTCTCAATCGGGTGAGGCGCTCATCATAAAGGGTGCTGCCGAGAATCAGCAAGACCTCCACTGCAAGCTGGTTGAGTTCGGTCATGCGCATTTCCCGAAGCTGAGATGTTTCAACCATCCTGAGATGGCTGAGCACAGCGAATACAAAACCCGTCATGCAAAGAAACTCCTTGCACGCAGGAAGGCTAGGCTCGTCGCCCAGGTCATGGATCATACATCTACCTTCGCTTAGAAAAGCGCAGGCCCTCGACTTCTCGTTGATCCACAGCAGGTCTTGGTACTCCTTACCCTTTGGCACATGCTCCACGAGGGCTTTGCCCAAGACTTTCCTGCCCCTCTTGGGGTAATAGACAAATTCCTCACCATGCTCTTTCACTACGTGGTGCGGTGGTATGAGCCTGACCAGGTGTTCCTTCTCAGTGAATTGTATCTTGCTCAGAAAATCGCTCTCAGGAAGACCTTTCTCCTTCAAAAAGCGCCGTAATGCAGAAAGCTTCCAGGCCCCGATATGCACCCCGTGCCGGATGGTCTCACCGCTGAAATGACAGCAGTAGGCAGGACAGGGCAAAGCACAGGATGCCGTTTCAACGGCCTTGCGCACCTCCTTTAAAGACTCCCCGAGGCCTCGCACGATGCTGCTGAGTTCCCCGCTATTCGTCCGCACGGTACTGCACCATTCAAGCATCTCAACATTTGAGAATGCTTGCTCGATGGTGCCATAGCTTGACCTGATCTGTTGTACACGTGGGTAATTCGCATCGAGCCTTATGGCTCTGCCATAATCCTCGTGGGCTCTGGTGCGATCTCCTTTGGATTGCCATATCTGGCTTCGTCTGTGATAGTACTTGGCGACGGAGGGGTTGAGCTCTATGGCCCTGTTTATCTCGTGGTGGGCCTTGTCAAAATCTTTCTTCTCTATATAAGCCAGACATAAGTGGTAGCGCGTATATGACTGATCATCGAGTGCAATGGCCCTCTCAAAAAAGTCGATTGCCTCATCAAAGCGCCCCTCGTCGTAAAGGGCTGCACCCTGGCTGTGGAGATACTTCTCCATCAAACCTAAGGTATCGGCGTCGCGAACCTCATCTGGTTTATGCGCCATGCGTGACGTTCCCGCTTGTTCTAGATTGTCTCCGCACTTGTCTGCACTTTCTGGTGCACACTGGGGCGTTTGTAGTGCGCCCTGTTGAAGCATCCGATGAGCCTTTTGACCAGCTCCTGCGGATCATCACCGTATATTACCTTTGCGCCTGTTCTTTTCCGTATTATGCGAACAATAGTTTTTATTTCAGAGGTGATGCCGCCGCTCCCCAGCAGAACCCCGATCAGTTTTCCCTCGTCATATGCGATGGAGAACTCGCCGAGCGTGCCTGAGCGGCCGCCGATGATTATGACTATGTCAGAGCTGCGGATGTTGACTACCTCTCTCCCCATCAGCCCGCTGCCCGTGTATATCAGCACATCGTGGCACTCAACGGGCGAATCATACTTATGGACATGCTCCCACTCGCTTAAGGCCGGTGAAATCCCGACGACCAGGCCTCCGGCAGCCGTCGCTCCCCTCGCCGACTCAAGGGGCAACCCGGGGCATGCGCCTGTAATAGTGACACAACCGTTTTCTGCTATGGCTCGCCCTAATTCATACGCAAGACTCCTCTGTCCTTTCGACAAAAAACCCGTCGCAGATCCCATAACACCAATCTTTAGTTTCATCGCCTCCTCCAGTCAAACTCCTTCGTGATTACCAGCGCTATTCTACAGAGCCCTCGCCGAAATTGCAATGCGGTGCCCGCAAAACAGGATCGAGGGGCACGGGTCAAGGTAAACAAGAGCCAAGACATATGCCGCGTGACGAAGGACGAAGGCGAGAGTGAGCTATTGGATAAACCGGGTAGACTCGATAGGCCAGAGGGTGGTAACCGGGGTCCGCAAAGACAGGCTGCGCAAAACCTCGTGTGAACTCTGCCGAAATGCTGTAGAATAATCGGTCGCGTCGACGTAACGCGCACAGATCGCGATTGAGATGCGCTTAGGGGCCTGATGTGAAAACTTTGTATTCCTTTTCATCCCCTCACGGGGATGTCACTGTCGACGATGCTATCCTTGCGCGCCCCTTTATTGTGCGCCCATTTGAGAACCATCCCTTCATGACCCTGGACGATTATTTTCTGGCCATCAGGGATCTTGTTCTGCGCGAGAACGGCCGATCCCTTGCGAGTTTACTTACTCGCCTGTGGAAGCGCAATGTAGAAATAGATGAGGTTGATACCATCACAATTCGCTACGAAAAATATGGCACCCTCTATCACATCTCCAGCGTAGAGATCATGAGCGGGGGACAACGGGTGAGGCTTACGGTGAGTGCGGCCGTAACCGCTGAGTCAAAGGAAGCTCTCGATCACGAATTTGACCTGCTGCAGGACCTAGGTCGTCAGAATAACCTGCCCTATCTCCCGAAAGTTTACTGCAAACACGTGGTGCGGATACGAAAAGACGGAGAGTCCGAAACGCTCCTCATGACCCTCTCTGAATGGTTTGAGAACTATCACGAGTGGCACTTTTCACGCGATGAAAAGGGAAGAGAACGCATCATCGTCTGGGATATGGAAAGCGGTTATCGATTCATGTCAGAACGGGAAGCCTTCGAGATCATCAGACAGGCATCAGCAATTCTGACCTTCTATTACAACGCGGAAACCTATCACCGTATTTTCCCCTGGCACCACGGGGCCGGCGATTTTGTAGTTAAAGCGGCTGAAGGCACAGTCGATGTCAAGCTGGTCACAGCGCGCGGCTACGAACCGGTCAGGCTTCAGGAACAAGACCCGAAGATTGGCCCTGTGCGCGCCCTCATTCTCTTCTTCCTTGAAACAACCGTCAAAATGCGTCTGGACAAATACGAAGGCATGGGCGAGAGCATCTGGGCTGACGCCTCCATCGTTGGAGCGGCAACGGACGGCTTCTTTCAGACATTAAGAATCAGAGAGTCAAAAGGCGATGCCCTCCCCGTCAGGGTCGATGAGCTTCTCAGGGAGTTAAAAGCCCTCACCGAGGAAGAGCTAAAAACCTTGCTTCATTCAGGTATGGATGAGTATCGGTCGCATGATCCATCCGATTATAGAGTCATTCTGAGTCACCTAGACGACCACGCTCGCGATCTGCATCGCGCCATCCAGGAACACAGGTAAATACAAAAGCAGGGAACCTTTCGAATCCATTTTCCGTTACTCCAGCACAGAATGCCTTAAGCTCACCGCCGGTTACGCTTACTCTTTTCTTTGACGGAAGAAGCCTATCAGGAACTCGGCGTCCTTGGGTGAAAGATCAAACTTAAAGATGGCTTCTCCGACCAGCGACTGGACAGGCTGGCCAGGACTATCCTGGAGGCCGTCAGACACCCATCTGACCGCGCGCCTCAGGTCTTCTCCTTCCGGCAATGTATCATGCATAGCTCTTTACTCCTCTGGCGCTTAAAATTGTAGTGCAAGCTGTGACTGGAATATATGACAAAAAAAGCTGCTTTGCAATCACGCTCGATTCTGCCGGCTAGCCGTTCCGCGCTCTGTCGCGATTCTGAAGGCCGGTCTCACGCTCAAGTGTTGCGCCATTTCTGACGAGACTTTACCTTGCCAACCGTTCGCCCGTGCATTAAGTTTATTTCAAACTTCAGCGCAAGGAGGAACTGACCATGAAGCACGCGCGCGGCACCGTCATCTTGACCGGGTTAATCTGCATTTTCTTTATCGCTGCTCTTATCATCCCTGTAGGCGCTCAGGCTGCGACCAAGAAGGAGATCAATGCGAGTGTGGACGTTGCCCTTGATCGCGTTTGCAAAAGGGGTGAAGGGAGGCGAAGAGTTCCTCAAAGCCGCGAAAGGCTTGCTCGTCTTGGCGAGGGTCAAGCAAGCCGGCTTTATCGTCGGGGGAAAGTACGGCAACGGAGCCCTCAGGATCGAGGGCAAGAGCGTCGCCTACTATAATCTTGCCGCAGGTTCCGCTGGGCTCCAGATTGGCGCCCAGGAATTTAACATCCTGCTCTGCTTCATGGACGAGGCCGTCCTCAAGAAGTTCAGGACAAGCAAAGGCTGGCAAGTGGGTGTTGACGGCACCGTGGTCCTCGTCAACGTAGGAGCGGGCGGTTCGGTAGACACGACCAAACTAAAGGAACCCATCGTCGGGTTTGTCTTCGGCCAGGCGGGGCTTATGGCCGGCGTCTCGCTCGAAGGATTGAAGTTCACAAAGATCAATCCAAAGTAGATTTCCGTGGAAATCTATCTAGCGAGCACGGCGAACTGATATTAGTCGTATCCCAGTTCCGCCAGCCTCTCCTCGCTCATCCCGAGGAAGTGGGCCACTTCGTGGACCACGGTGATTTCGATCTCTTCCTCGATTTCTTCGTCGGTCTCGCATGCTGCCTCGAGAGGCTCCTGGAAAAGCAGAATAGTATCAGGAAACAAGGGGGGTGATGTGACTGACCTCTCGATCAGAGGGACCCCTTCGAATATGCCAAAGATATCCTCACCCGAAGGTATGTCCATCTCTCTGAGCATCTTCATTGAGGGACGTTTCCGCACTGAGATTACGATATTCTTCAGATGCTGTCGTATCTCCGCGGGTACGCGGCGGAGCGCCCTTTTTACGATCCTGTCAAACTCTTCCTCGCTCAGCTTCACCCGAGCCTACCGCTTCAGTTCCTCCGTCCTATGCTGGACATAGCCGTCGCGTATGGCTACGTAGGGGTCGATCGCCGCTGCTTTGATGGACTCATAATCCCCGAGGTGAAAAGATGTCGTGTTCACGGCTTCGTGCGCATAGAGCCCAATTGATACCGGATCAAACCAGTTCGAGCTGAGGTAGGTAGTCGGTCTAAGCAGCCAATCCCCCGCAAATCCCACGGTATCACGGGGGCAGGAAGGTCCGAGGATGGGCCACACGATGTAGAAGCCAAAACCAACGCCATACTTGCCCAGTGTCTGGCCAAAGTCCGCGTCGCGCCCCTTTATGCCAAAGCACTCACCCGCGCAATCCCGAAGTCCTCCGACACCGACGGTTGAGTTGATGAGAAGGCGCACCAGTTCTTTTCCCGCATAGCCAGGCTTCCCCTGAAGCATGTTATTGACGATCCGGATCGGGGCCTTGAGATTCCGGTAGAAATTACTGAACAGACCCCTGAAATCTTCCGGCACCGCGGCCTTGTAACCGCGTGTGACAGGCTTGAGCAGCCAGAAGTAGAATTTGTCATTGAAGTGATACATGGCCCTGTTCCACGGCTCGATAGGATCCGCGATCCGCGGTCCTTTCCCGGTTGTGGCCTCTACCTCCTCTGACGTCACGTTTCCATATTCGTCGGATTGTTTTGCCGGTGCGGAGGCGGCTGGGGCAGGTGTGCGCTCCTCGGCTAGCAGAATCACCGCTCCTTGAGCCTGAACGAGCGTAGCCGCGCCCGGAGCAGCCTCCTGACCGTGTGCGGTCTGAAAGCCTGCTCCAAGAGCCAACAGAATAGCCAGTGGTAAGACCCACGTGGCGAGACCGCGTTCTATCCCTCCCGTGCCTTGCTCTTCTGATCTTCATTTTGCACCCGTCTTTTTGCGCAGGGTTTCGAGGAGCTTCTCCGGCGGATTGTTCCCGAGAATCTCCCGGAACTGGGTCCGGTAGTTATTGATCAGGCTCACCCCTTCGATCACCACATCATACACCCTCCATTCATTCTCTTTCTTGATGACCCTGTAATTGATGGGCACCTGGCCGCCTTTCGTGATGACAACGCTCTCGACCTCCACCGTCGTTTCTGAGAGGGGCACCTCCTTGGTAAAGTTCACCTGTTCATTCGTCGTAGGCATGATCTTCTCGACGTACGCATCCTTAAGGATGCGTCTCGAAGAGCTGAACGAATTCCTTGCGCTGCTCCGGGGTAAAATTGTTCCAGTTCAACCCCAATGTCCTTTTCGACAGCTCCACGAAGTCAAAGAGCTTCTCGGCAGCAGCCTGGATTCTCTGCTCTTTGACCTTTCTGCCGGCCTCTCCCTTGAGCTTGGGGTCGCGCAATATTTCCAGCACGCCGTTGACATTTGCCTTCACGGTGTCGAGCGGAACGCCGGCAAAAGCAAAGAGCGGAAGCATCAGCCAAATCAGAAGCATCGATCCGACCAGCCATTTCTTCATCGATATCCTCCTTGGTTACCCGGTCACTTGCTCGGTTTTTTCGAGGTTTTTTCCGGGGATTTCTCCTGTCCTGCCGGGACCGAGCCGAATGCATACTTGCCTATCAGATCTTCGATATCAGCCGGGACAGACGTCTGTGTGATCACGCCGCCCGGTTTCAGCGGCTCCCCGGCTCCTCCCGGATCGATTTTTACATACTTGTCGCCGATGAGCCCGGAGGTCTTAATCGTGGCCGACGCATCGTCATATACCTTCGTCCCTTTATCGATCTTCATCACGACAACGCCCATCTGCCTCTTCTCGTCTATACCCAGACTCGCCACGCTGCCTACCTCTATCCCGTAAACCTCGACCGAGCTGCCGACCCTCAGCCCGGCGACCGAGACGAACCGTGCAGTGAGAGGATATGTATCTTCTCCGAGCAGGGATATCTTGCCGAGCTTCGCCGTCATGTAGCCCACACAGATGAGCCCTATTAGAACAAAAATGCCGACAGCCGTCTCCATGGAATACTTCTTCATCACGCGCTACCTCCGGTATCGCATCGGTGCGTTGCGACAATTTGCTGTTTCGCTCGAGCTTTCTCGATTATCTGATCGATATCGTCCGTGGGAGAGACTTCCGTGATCCCGGCACGGATGTAGACCTCGAAACATGCTTCAGCGCCTATCGTTATTTTCGCACTACTCTCGATGCTGGCCAGGGCCTGCTGCTCCAGTTCTTGAGCGAAATCAGCCACCAGCTGCTCTGCCTCACCCGCGCTCGTGTGAGGGAATATCGTCAGTATCTCGTCCCTGCTGTGGCGGGCGGAGAAGCCCCCAACGGACCGGAAGTGCTTGTTAGTATATTCGCCGAGTGACCTGAGAACCTCCAGCGCTGCCAGCGGTCCCAGGGCGTCCTGCAGCAGATCGAACTCCACGCTGAAAAGTGCGGCTGAAACGGTCGACAGCACGGCGGCGCCCCCCAGCATAGCCCCGTAGTGTACCCTGAACGCTTCCCTGGAGAGCAAGCCCGTCAGTTCGTCCTCGAAACCCTCCAGACTGCGGAGGAACTCATCGATCATGGGATGCTTCAACCTGATTGCCTCTTCGTAAGTCCCCTCAAAACCGACTTTCCCTTCCCAAAGGATGACAATCCGGTCCGAGATGAAGAAGACGTCGGGAATGTCATGGCTGATCATGATCGCCGTAAACCCGAACTTCCTTCTATAGTGGACGATCATGCTCAAAATCATATTTTTACGGATCGGGTCCTGACCCGTGGTTGGCTCGTCGAAAAGCACGATTGTCGGGTCCGTCACCAACGCCCTCGCCAGGGCAACGCGTTTCTGCATGCCGCCTGAAAGCTCCGAAGGGTACTGCTCCAGGGCGTCAACCAACTCCAGGTCTTCAATCCTCTTCCTTACCCTCTTCTCGATCTCTATCTTGCTGAGGTTCGTTGTCTGCTGGAGGGGAAGGGCCACGTTTTCGAAGACCGTCATCGAGTCAAGCAGCGCATTGTTCTGAAACAGGTATGCAACCCGGCTTCTGTACTCTTCCCGCTCGCGCCTTTTCATTCCACGAAGAGGCTTTCCCTGATAGAGGATCGTGCCTTCGTCCGGTCTGAGCAGCCCGATGATGTGCTTGAGCAGCACGCTTTTGCCCGTGCCGCTCTTACCGATAATCGTCGTAATCTGATTCTCATAGATTTTGAGGTCAACGCTGTCGAGCACGGTCTTATCACCGAACTGCTTCGTGACATTCCTGAATTCTATTAAAGGCGTATCCGTATCCATCACCAACCCTACATAAGAAACGAAGTTACCACGTAATCCGCAATGAGGATCATCACGCACGAGAGCACGACAGCCGAGATGGTCGCAAGCCCCACGGCCTTCGCCCCAAATCCTTGTGTCCGCATGTGGCAGAAATAGCCCTGAAAGCAGCAGATCGTCGAAACGATTACCGCAAACACCAGCGCCTTGATGAAGCCTCCCCTGATATCTACGATATCCACGGAGGACTGCACCCGGTAAAAGTATGTGCCTCCGTTTGTCCCCAACAGGAGAACGCCGGTAAGATATCCTCCGAAGATACCGATGAGGTCAAAAAAGGCTGTAAGCAAGGGAAAGCTGATGATTGAGGCGGCGACCCGGGGGCTGATGAGATAACGTACAGGATCGATCCGCATGGTGTACAGGGCGTCGACCTGCTCTGAGATGCGAAGAATCCCGATCTCCGCAGCCATGGCAGAGCCGGCCCGTGCAGTGATCATGATGGCCGTCAGAACCGGCCCCAGTTCCCTGATAAGGGAGAGGGATACGGCGGACCCGAGAGCACCTACAGAGCCAAATTTTACCAGGGTGTAAAAGAGCTGCAGTCCGAGCACCATACCGGTGAAAAGACCCACCAGCATCACGATCAGGGAGGACCTGGCGCCGATATAATATACCTGGTTTACGATCTCGAGGAGCTGCTTACGCCGGAAGATATTGATGAAGGCCAGGCAGAAGAAAATGGCCATCGCGCCGAAATTGCTCAGCAGGCCGAGCGCTGCTCTACCCACGTGAGCAAAAACCAGCATAAAAGGATTACTGTTCCGCACTGACTCCGTATCGGCCAAGCACTCTCCTCAAAAACAGGTTGAGATAATGACTATCCTGGTCTTCGGCTATTCTTGCAATATTCTAACCACGGCGCGGGGCAAGGCGCAACAGGAACTTACGTAAAGTCAGGAAATAAGATAGTGCAGGTTGAGGTTAAAGTCTAAAACGAAGGTAAAGGTAAAAGACTAAAGCAGGTTAGGGTTGAGATAGGAACCAGCGACAAACCTAGCCTCTTCTCAACCCTGGCTCTGTTCTTTCCTCAGTCTTCGCGTTTTGTCTTAACCTTAACCTTGTTCTTTCCTTAACCTAAGCTTTTGCTCTTGCCTGTTTGCTACTACATTTCGTAAGCAGCTAGTTCAGAAGAGTAACCTTCTTCACCGTGCTCGATCGGTTTCCGTGCCTTCTTCTCTTCCGCCTCTTTCTCTCTCAGTGCCCGCCACACTTTCTCGTAGCTGAGCGGCAGGCTGTTGACGCGCACACCGGCGGCGTCCAGAATGGCGTTTGCAAAGCAGCCCATCGTGGGGATGGTAGCCCCCTCACCAACCTCCTTTACGCCCCACGGCCCCGCAGGGTCATAGCTCTCGACCAGCTCTGAGGTGACTTTCGGCATGTCGAGGGCCGTGGGCAGTCTGTAATCAGACAGGTTCGGATTGACTATCTTGCCGTTCTTGTCGAACCGGACCTCTTCCCAGATAGCCTCGCCCATGCCCATAAAGAGCGCCCCATGTACCTGGGCGTGCAGCAGGGCGGGGTTGATCACCTGGCCGCAGTCATGGACGTCCCAGACCTCTTTCACCTTTATCTCGCCCGTCTCCTTATCAATTTCGACTTCGCTGATCTGTGCCGCGAAGCTGTAAGCCGGCGAAGTCCCAACCGCGGCCCCTTTGAAGCTGCCGCCAAGCTTAGGAGGTGTGTAAGCTCCCCGTCCCACAAGAGGCCCTTTGTCCACAAAAAGCTTCCGCGCTGCTTTGCTGAACGGCATGTTGATCTCCGGCTTGCTCTTCACAAAGATGGTGGCGTCCTTGCAGTCGAGTTCCGCGGGCGCTATCTCCATCATCGTGCCGGCCATTTCCAGGACCTGCTCCTTTATCATTTCACCTGCTTCCTTAACTGCCGAACCTGACATGAGCGTCTGGCGGCTGGCATATGCCCCGAAATCATGGGGTGTGGTCTCAGTGTCGGCAGAGACTATCTTCATGTTCTCGTACTTGATGCCTATGGCCTCCGCAGCCATCTGGCACAGGACCGTATCCGACCCCTGTCCGATATCCGTAGCCCCCGTATAAAGGGTGGCAGCAGAACCATCCTCGTGTACCTTGATGATTGCCGCGGCATGCGGGAGGTCGGTCCGATAAATCGGGTAGCCAGCACCCGACACGAAGCTGCCAACAGCCATGCCGATGCCTTTGCCCTCTGGAAGCTTGCCTTTCTTTTCATCCCAACCTGATATCTTTCGCGCCTTCTCGATACAGGCCGTCAGCTCGCATGAATTGATCCGGAAGGAGTTGGGCGTGACCGTGTTCGGCTTCCTCGCGTTGAGGAGCCTTATCTCGGCCGAGTCGAGGCCCAGATCATGAGCTATGTTATCGAGATGACATTCAAACGCGTATTTAGGCTGCGGGGCTCCGTGGCCGCGCTGTGCACCGCACGCAGGTAGGTTCGTATAGATCCTGAGCATGTCAAACTTGTAGTTGTCGAAATCGTAGGTGAGCGTCAGCAATGCTCCCGCATAGTAAGCGCTGGCAATACCAAGGCTGGTGTAAGCGCCGCCGTCCATGACGAAGTTTGCATAAGAGCCGAGAATCTTGCCGTTTCTGTCCACGCCGGTCGTCAGCTCCATGATCTGGCGGTGACGTCCCCTGTTGTGGGCAAACATTTCCGCCCGGTCATAGAACATTTTTACAGGCCTGCCCGTGATGCGGGCGAGGACGGCTCCGCCGAATTCAAGGCCGGTAGGCTCCATCTTGCCGCCGAACCCTCCCCCGACGAAGGTTTTCAGAACCCGGACGTCCCCCATCGGAAGCTCGAATTCCCGGGCGAGGTAGTACTGGAAGTAGTGCGGGGACTGGGTGCTCGCGTATACCGTCAGCTTCCCGCCGTCCCACATGGAGATGGCAGCATGGGGCTCTATGGGGCTCTGGTACGTGCGCTGCCCCACGTATGAGTCTGTCCTTACGTGAAAGGCCCGCGAAAAGGCTTCCTCCACGTTTCCAAACTCCTGATGAATCTCCGCGTTGATGTTCCTCGGGAATTCTTCGTGGACGAGCGGAGCACCCTCGGCCAATGCCTCTATGGGATCGAAGACCGCGGGCAATACCTCATATTCAACCTTGATCAGCTTTAACGCCTTGTAAACGGTTTCCTCATCGATCGCCGCGACGGCCGCGACCTTATCACCAACAAAGCGTACCTTGTCGATGCAGAAAATATTCTCATCCCATCGTGCCGGGCTGATACCGTATTTTCTACTCGGGACATCTTTATGGGTGATGATAGCTTTCACGCCCGGAAGCCGTTCCGCTTCAGACGTATCGATCTGCAGAATCCTCGCGTGGGCATGCGGGCTCGTCAGGATCTTACCCACGAGCATGTTCGGAAACTTGAGATCGCCGGTATACCTGGCCTGGCCGGTAGCTTTCACCCGTCCATCTATCTTTGGAACGCTCTTACCGATCACGGCATAATCTCTTTCATGCTACACCTCTTATCTCTTTTTCCGAGTTTTCCGCCGCGGCCAACACAGCCTTGACGATGTTGACATAACCCGTGCACCGGCACAGGTTACCGGCGATAGCCTGCCGGACCTCAGTCTCTGTCGGATGGGGATTCCGGGTCAGGAGCGCCTTGGCCGATAGTATCATGCCGGGTGTGCAATAGCCGCACTGGATCGCGGCATTCTCAACGAAGGAATCCTGCAGCCGGTCCAGCTCGTCGCTCTGCGCCACGCCCTCAATCGTGGTGATCTCATGGCCGTCCGCCTCGACCGCAAGGATAAGGCATGAATCGACCGGTTTTCCGTCGAGCAGTACGGTACACGACCCGCAGTTTCCCAGCTCACAGCCCTTCTTCGTGCCCGTCAGATCGAGCCGTTCCCTCAAGACATTTACAAGGAGCGTGTTCGCCCTTACAAGGACTGTGCGGTCATCCCCGTTGAGGACGAGATGTATCAAATAGCGCTTAACGCCGTGCTTATCCTCAATGCGTTCCATTGCCGTTACCTCCTTCTGTCTTAACGAGCTCCGCGACATCACCCAGATGCAGGGCCTTGCGCAAGGCCCGTTTGGTGAAGACCCTGACCATGTCCCGCCGGTATTCTTCCGAGCCCCTGATGTCTGAGATGGGTCTGCATTCCGCCGCGGCCGCCCTACCCACTTCCTCGAGCGCAGCTTCGGTGGCCAGAGTGCCGACGAGCAATTGTTCAGCCTTTTTTGCTCTCATCGGAACAGGGCCCACGGCGCCAAGGATGATGCGTGCCCGCTCCACGTGGGGCCCCACTGCCACAACACTGACAGCCACGCCGACAACGGCCAGTGCGCCCGACCGGCGCAGTCCGAACTTGAAATAGGCGCTGCCTGTCGTCGGCTGATCGGCGATGGTGATCTCGGTAAGGATCTCATCAGGCTCAATCGCCGAACGACGTGGCCCCACGAAGAATTCCTCCAGAGGCAGTATCCTCTTCCCATATCTGCCCACGAGGGTCACGTGCGCCTCCAGGGCAATCAGGATTGGTGGGAGGTCCGCTGATGGCACGGCATTGACCAGGTTGCCGCCGATGGTCCCTCTGTTTCGTATCTGATTGTTGGCCATAGTAGTGGGCGGCATCCGGGATTGAAGGATACCTTTTCTGCAGCAATTCCGAATTGACGAGGTCGTTATGCGTGACCTTGGCGCCGATCACAACGCCCTTTCCCGGGATGTACGCGATCCCGTCCATATTCTGGATGTTCTTGAGCGAGACAAGCACCTTCGGCGCAATCAATTCGTTCTTCATCTGCGACAGGACATCGGTGCCTCCCGCAAGCACTTTTGCGTCGCTGCCCAGACTCGCCAGGATTCCGCATGCCTCGTCCAACGTCTCCGGCGTGTGATAGTCGAAGTCAGGAATGTACATCGTCTCCTCCTCTCTCCCCTTTTCGTTCACCAAGGTGAATTATGTAAAGGGTATATTATAGCATCTGTATGTGAATGTCAAGCCACAATACCTCATTTAGTCAATGATATTAAGCGTTACTTCTTTCACAAGCACCCGCCTCATACTGGTCGCTTTTGCAACCCCTTTTGTTTCTTATAGAGAATATCTATCCAGCTTCACTGCCTGTTCCGCAATGCGGTAGCCAGACCCTTGTATGATGTAATTCTAATTATCCCGAGGCTGTATTGCATCACCGGCACGCTACTTTCATCTATCGATGGGGAGGGACGTGCTGGTGATCACGAACCATTACACTTGGCGGGAGTTGTGAGCTATATATTACTTCTTACGTGTACCCTCAAGGCCTGCGAGCAGCGTCTCGTTTCCGCCCGGGATCACCATCTCGAAGACAGACTCGACCGAAGTGTAGTCGTAGTAACCGAGCCGCGCCAGAGGGCGTATCTTCAGGATGTCGAGACGCCCGTCAGGGCGGATCACCTCATCCTTGATGTGCACAAGCACGACCCTTCCGATTACGACGTCCAGGCGCCCTTGGGCGCGTTGCCAGCCAGCCGCACCGTCTGGTGGTAACGACATTCGAACTGGACAGGGGATTCGGCGACGCGGCACGGCTTCACCCGCACCGATGCCACTTTGGTCAGCCCGGCCAACTCGAACTCATCAATATCCGGAGGCACTTCCGCTGCCGAGCGGTTGACGGCGTCGCGCAGGTCGTAGGTAGCCATGTTATAAACGAACTCGCCCGTCGCCTCGATGTTCACAACCGTGTCCTTTCGGTGCCCCAGTGTGCTCTGACTGGCGGAGAACATCACATACGCCGGGTCAAAGTTCAGGTTCTGGAACTGGCTGTATGGCGCCAGGTTATGCACGCCTTCCGGGCTGATCGTCGAGATCCATCCGATGGGTCGGGGTACCACGCATGATTTGAAGGGACTGTGAGAAAGGCCATGGTCATTCTTGTCAGGGTCATAATACATTCAGTTCTCCTCCTTGAGAGTCGCCAAGCGCTAGAGCCCGGCAATCATTAGCCGCATTGGGCAGCATTACATACCAAGATACCTTTTGCGTACTTCATCATCACCAAGAAGCGCTGCTGCGCTTCCGTGGGTCACAATGCGACCTGTCTCCATGATGTATGCGCGGTCTGCGATCTTCAAAGCTGCTGCCACATTCTGCTCCACGAGCAGGATAGGGATGCCGGCCGCGCGCAGGTCTTTGACGATGCCGAATATGTTCTGCACGAGCAACGGCGCAAGGCCGAGCGATGGCTCATCGAGAAGCAGAAGCTTCGGTCGGGACATCAGGCCCCGTGCTATCGCGAGCATCTGCTGCTCGCCGCCGCTAAGGGCACCGGCCTTACCGGCAAACCTCTCTTTCAATATCGGGAACAGGTCAAACATGGACTGATAGAGCTTATCCAGCTCCTCCCTTTTACAGCCACGGGCATACGCCCCAAGGAGCAGATTTTGCTGAACGGAGAGCGTAAAGAAAATCTGTCTCCCTTCGGGGACGTGGCTGATGCCGGCCCGGACAATATCATCCGGTCTTCTCCGCGTGATCTCCTGTCCAAGAAAGGCAACGCTGCCCTTTGCAGGCACGATCAGGCCGGAAATAACTCTCAGAAGGGTCGATTTGCCTGCGCCGTTGGCGCCAAGCAGGCAGACCACCTCTCCGTCGCTCGCCTCAAGGCTTACGCCCCTGAGCACTTCAACGCGGCCGTAGCCTGCATGGATATCGCTCACCTTCAGCATTATCGTGAGCCCCCGTCGTCCATACACGCGCCCAGGTAAGCCTCTATCACTTTTGGATCAGCGCAGATGGCGGCAGGGGCCCCCTCTGCCAGCCAACGTCCGAAATCAAGTACCACAATCTCGTCCGAGACGTTCATCACCAACTTCATATTGTGCTCGACAAGGAGAATCGTTATTCCCCTTGCCCTGATAGCGGAGAGAAGCTGCATGAAGGCCTCCACTTCGGCATCGTTCAAGCCTGACGCCGGCTCGTCGAGCAGCAGAAGTTCCGGCTGAGACATGAGAGACCGCGCAAGCTCCAGGAGTCTCTGGTTACCGAAGGAGAGGGCGCCAGGCAGCATAGTGGCAGCCCATTCAAGACCCACGAAAGTAAGCGCATCCATGGCCTGTTCCCGTACCGCCCTCTCCTTTTTGGCAGTTCTCCGGCGAAAAAAGAGTGCCCCGGAGACGGTCGGCCTGAGCATCTTGTGGGCACCCAGCATTACGTTATCGAGCACCGTCGCGTTATTCACCGTGAAAAGCCTGATGAGCTGGAAGGTCCTGGAAAGGCCAAGCAGCGCGATTCTATCGGTGCTCATCCCGATGAGTTCCTGCCCTCGAAAGTAGACATGGCCTATGTCAGGAGGAAGTAACCCGTTAATCACGTTCAGGAGCGTTGTCTTACCGGCGCCATTTGGCCCTATCAGCGCCTTGATGTGACCGGCTCGCACCTCAAAAGTGACATCCACCAGGGCATGTACCCCTTCAAAAGACTTCGTGACATCCGCGATCCTGAGAATCATCTCAGCCGATTGAGTCATCGTTCTCCGATCCTCTATGCGCAAGCCTCGCGGCTCGATCTTCGTACCGGTCGCATCATCGCACACTCCTGGCGAAGACCCTGTCCTTGATGCCGCTAAAGATACCGAAGAGCCCTTTGGGCATGAAAACCAGCACCATAATAAGTATGATGCCGTTCATGAGCAGCTCATAGTCCTGGAACTGGTAAGTGACCTCGGGCAGAAGCTTCAGGAAAACCGCGCCCAGCGCAGGTCCGTAGATCGTGCCTATACCACCCAGATAGAGCATCACCAGAATGTTGATGGAGGTCATCACGCCAAAATCATCTGGCGCAAGAAATCCCATATAGTGGGCGAACAGGGAGCCGGCCAGCGATGCGTAGCATGCGGACAGCACATACGCGCGGACCTTATATTTGGCGCAGTCGATCCCGAAGGTCTTCGCGGCAGTCTCGTCGCTGTGGATTGCGATGAGTGTCCTGCCAAAAGGGGAGCGCGCAACCGCCAGACTGCTAGCGACGACCAGGAGCACCATTGCCCAGACGAAATAGTAGTAATGGACATGATTGTCGAAGCTAAACCCCGGCACACTGAAAGCAGGCACGTCCCGAAGCCCGGAAGCCCCGCCCGTGAGCCATTGCAGCCCGATGATAAGTGTGACGATGATCTCGTTGAGGGCCAATGTCGCCATAGCCAGATAGTACTCCTTGAGAGCAAGCACAGGCCTGCCCACTGCCCAGGCAACGGCGCCGCTCAGCGCCATACCCGCGATCAGGGCGAGCACCGGGGACGCGCCATATTTGGCAGTCAGTATACCCGACACATATGCGCCGATGGCGAAAAAGGCTGCGTGGCCTACCGAGATCTGTCCCGCAAATCCCATGAGCAGATCAAGGCTCACAGCCAGAATGATGTAGATGCCGACGAAAATGAGGATACCGCTTTTGTAAGCCGACATCCCGCCGAGCGTGGGCGGGTAGAGTGCGATAAAGAGCAGAAGAATGATCCACCAGTATCTGCCGAGCGTCCTCATACCTCGCGGCTCCGCGTCGCCCCGAAAAGCCCGCTTGGCTTGAAGATGAGAACGATGATCAGCAGCGTGAAGACGATCGTGTCAGAGAACTGAGAGGAGATGAGGCCGATAGTGTATGCTTCAACAACGCCCAGGAGATAACCGGCGACCACCGCGCCCACGATGCTCGCGAGCCCTCCGACTGACATGGCGATGAAGCCCTTGACCATAGGCATCAGGCCGCTCGAGTATTGCATGAAAAGGAGCGGCGCCACGGCCATCCCCGCCAGGGCCCCGATGCCTGAGCCCCAGGCCCAGGATAGAAAAGCCGCCTTTTCCGTGCTGATGCCCATCAGGCTCGCACCGAGACGGTTCTCCGCGCAAGCCCTCATGGCAATGCCCATCGTCGTTTTCTCAAAAAAAAGCCAGATGACCAGGAGCACGAGGACCGTGATGCCGATAATCCAGAGCACCTGGGGTTGGAGCGTGGCACCAAGCACCCCAATGGGCTTACCGGCCGAGAAAGGCTGGAGTATCTTCGACTCCTTTCCCCAGATGAGAAGCGCCAGTCCCCGCAAGGCCAGCGAGATAGCAATGGTCATGACAATCAGGCTCCCCACCGATGCGTCCCGGATGGGCCTGATGAGGAACCGCTCCACAAGCGCACCAACAGCCGCGGAGATGAGTACGGAAAGAGTAAATGCAAGGGGCATCGGCAGTCCCTTCGCAGTGAGCGTCACCATGGTCAAGGCCCCGATCACAAAGAACTCGCCCTGGGCAAAGCAGATGAGCAATGAGACCTTGTAGACGATGACAAGGCTCACCGCGATCAACGCATAGACAGACCCGGAGGTAAGTCCGCTGAAGAAAAACTGGACCAGTGCGGAGAATTCGTTCACGGACCTGTCTCAGTGAGACCTTATTCGAGGACCGCCCACTTGCCATCCTTGATGGTGAGCAGGATCATGTCTTCCGTGCGCGTGCCCTGGTGGTCCGTCGGAGACATGTTGTACACACCATTACAGCCTGGAAAGTTCTTGATGTTCTCGATGGCGTCCCGCAGCTTCACGGGGTCGTCCGACTTGGTGACCCTCAGGCCTTCCGCAATCAACGCGACCGCGTCAGCCTGCTGGCCCGAGTAATAATTGGCCGGCTCCCCGTACTTCTTCTGGTATTCCCTGGCAAACTCCATGACCACCTTCTTCGTGGGATCATTGTCGGCGAGGGACCCAAGTGCCATAATTTTTCCCGATGGCACAATGACCGTGCCCGGTGTCTGAGCAACCAGTTTCAGGAAACCGGGCGTCGCGTTACCGTGGCTGACAACGAGCGGAATATTCATGCCCATCTGGGCCATGTTGCGCGCGAGCAGCGCTGCAGGCTCACCGGTAGTGAAGGCCATGATCGCCTGGGGGTTGAGCGTGCGCAGTTTCGCGAGCTGTGTCGTAACGTCCGGGGCCTTTACGTCGAACTTCTCTTCCCCCACGATGGTGATCTTATAGGTAGGCGCGTGTTTCCGGGCAATGCTGGAGCCCAGCTCCCCGAGCGGGCCGATGGGCATGAGCAGCGCGACCCGGCTGATTCCCTTTTTCTGGAAGTACATCATGGGGCGGGAGATGGCAAAATCCGTCGGGTGGGCATTGTTAAAGGTGAAGGTCTCCTTGTCGGAGAGCGCGTAGCCTGACTGGATGATCGCAGGGACCTTAGACTTGTTTGCGACTGATGACACGGCACCCGAAACAACTGCGGTCCCTGTTCCCATGATGGCAACGACCTCGTCCCTGGATATCAGCCGCTGCGCGTGCCTTGTACCCGTCTCGGGGGACGACTGGTCGTCATAGGAGATCACCTCCAGCAGACGGCCGTTAACACCCCCTACCCTGTTAATCATCTCTACCTTCACTTCGGCTCCTTTTTTCATATACTCACCAAGCCAGGAAAGATAGCCCGTCAGAGGCACAATGAATCCGATCTTGTAAGGCGTCTTGGTCTGCGCCAGAGTCGTATTCAAGCCCCCGGCGATAAAGAGGAGACACGTGACCGCTGCGACGATGACAAATCTTCTTTTCATGCTAACCCCCTTTTATTGTTTGATGCCTGGCCGCGTCCTTCTCAGGCCCGGTTTCAATTCTACAATATTACGATGTCAAGTCAATCACTGTTCCGCCGCCACCTGTTCCATTCACTTTTGCCCGGAAGGGCCGGTGGTCTCGATGACCCGCTTCTTCAATTCTCGTTTCAGAATTTTGCCCGCCGGGCTCTTCGGGAGCTCCTTCACGCTTACGAACTGCTTAGGTACCTTGAAGGAAGAGAGGTGCGCCTTGAGGAAAGATTTGAGTTGCTCGGGCTCGATCACCTGACCTTGCTTTGGCACGATGAAGGCAGCTACACGTTCGCCCCATTCCTTGTCGGGAAGTCCGATCACCGCGCACTCTTCCACCTCCGGCCGGGCATAGAGCTGCTCTTCCACCTCGCGGGGATAGACGTTCTCGCCGCCCGTGATGATCATGTCTTTCAGACGGTCGACGATGTAAACGTAACCGTCGGTATCGAAGATACCGATATCGCCCGAGCGGAACCAGCCGTCCTGCCAGAAGGCTGAGCGCGTTTCTTCAGGGTTATCCAGATATCCCTTCATAATGTTGGGACCCAGGATGCAGATCTCACCCTCTTGCCCCTTCTCCAGCCGGTTTCCCGATGCGTCCCTGATCTCGACTTCCACCAGGTGGACCGCGGTTCCCACCGATCCGGCAACATGCCTGTGGTAATGGTTATAGGTAACGGCTGAGGCTGATTCCGTCATCCCATACCCTTCCGATATAGTGATGCCGGTGCGCTCCTTCCACTGCTTGATGATCTCTACGGGCATACTGGCGGCAGCGGAAAAACTGTACCGCACACGACCCAGTTTTTCCCTCAGCTTTTCAAGGGACAGAAGCCGCGTGTAGACAGTCGGTACCGCAAACAACTTGGTTATCCGCCCGCTTGCCGTGGCCTCCAATATGCGCTCCAGGTCGAAGGTGGGCAGGATCTCCAGGCAGCCGGCACTCAGGATCGTTGCATTCATCACATGCATCTGACCGAACACATGGTTGAAAGGCAGAAAGCAGAGAGCCCGATCGGCTTCGGTGGATCGTTCACTGTAAGCAACGTTGTGCGCGGACACGTTGATATTCTGGTGGCTCAGCATCACCCCTTTCGGGATGCCGGTGGTACCGCCGGTATAAAGAATCGCCACCGTGTCAGCCCTGTCTCTTTTCACTGCTTTGAATGATCCTGAGCCCATCTCCACGAGGTGCGCCATGTCAAGATCGCCGCCAGGGCATATGATCTTCTCCAGCCCCGCCGAGTCCCTCAGCTGCTCCAGCTCGCGCAGCTTCTCCCCGCCGGCGAGCATAAACCGGGGCTTCGCGTGGTTGACAAGGATCGTTAGCTCCGCGCCGGTCAGGAGGCTGGAGTACGTGACAGCCACCGCTCCTGCCTTTATCACGCCAAAGTAGAAGGCAAGCCAGTCGGCTGAGTTGGGAGCGCAGAGGCCAACGTGCTGGCCCGGCGCAACGCCCATCTTCATGAGGGCCGTCGCGACCCGGCTGGCCCGATCGTTAAGCTGTGCATACGTTGTGTCGATCCCACCTTCATTGATGGCCGGATGGTCGGGAAAATAGAATGCGGATGTCTCTAGATTAGTGGCAAGATTCATGAGGAGTCTCCTTCGATTTGGTCCTCATACGTTTAAACTAGATTATTATTTATTTCAACGAAAATATTTACCTTCGGCGCTCCTTTACGATGGAAGAACGAATACTTATATTAGGCACGAGAGCAGTTTAAACCGCGGAGGTAGACCATGCATGATATAAAACGTATCCTCGTCGTCAGCAGGTGGACAAAGGAGTGTAAGAAAGCCCTCCATTACGGCATTTCCCTGGCCCGCGGCTACCACGCGGAGCTAAGCATCCTTCACATCATTCGCGACACCTTCGAATTGACCGGCGGCGTTCTGTACATGCCGCGCCTGGCGGATGTGGAGGAAGGTTACAAAAACATGGTGACGGAGGTGAAACAGGAGTTCGACGCGATGATTGCGGAGGAACATGCGATGGGAATGGAAATCAAGGAGACGATCAGGGACGGAGAGCCTGCGGTCGAGATTTTCAAAGCGGTCGATACGGATAAGATAGATCTCCTGATCATGGCTCACCACGAGGAAGACCGCATCGAGCATTATCTCTTCTGCCGCGATTACGAGAAGGTCATCAGGAAGATGCCCTGTTCAGTCATGCTGGTGAAGACCGAACCGTGGATGGAAGTGGACAAGAAGACTTCCAGGAGACAAAAGTCCCGTTGATGATAAATATTGTGGAGAGTTCCGCCTGAGAAGAAAGGCGCAGTGAGGTTCCCTGAAGCTCTAAAACAGGGTCGACTGCTTACCTTGCTTCTGCTTTCTCGGCCTGTCTGCCACGCTGTCCATGCGGATGAGCTCTTGCGGAATTTCCGTGAGAAAGGATGAAGGGGTCCCGGAAAGCTTCTGGCCGTAAAGAAATCGATTCCTCGCATGAAAGAGGAAAAGTTCATCCTTCGCCCGTGTCATACCCACATAGAAAAGCCTCCGCTCCTCTTCGATGTCCGCATCGTTTCGTGTCAGCGTGAAAGGCAGCAGCCCCTCCTCGCAGCCGACAACGAAGACCACCTTGAACTCCAGACCCTTTGCCATGTGCAGGGTCATGAGCGCGACAGCATCCGCCCTGGGGTCGAACGCGTCAGCTGTGGTGAGCAGGCTCAGTTCATTGATGATCTCCGTGACCGCATCCCGAGGCGGCAGGTGCTGGTACGCGGCCGCAAGGTTTTCCAGAAGCCCCGACTCCTGATCCCCGGAGTCCGTCTCTTCCCATACCTCTTTCAGGAAGGTGCCAAGATCGATCTGTTCAGACAGCGTATCAAGGCTAGCCTGTAAGTACTCGACCAGAGCTTTCCTGTTGAGCGGATACCTCTCACTCAGTACCTGGCAGGGGATGCCCCATTCTTCGAAGACTTCCCTTAGGACCTTTGCCTGGGCATTCGTTCTGAAGAGCACGGCGAAATCGGAGAAAGCAAGGGTGGTCTCTGAGAAATCTCTCGGAGCATTCCCGCTTGACAACCGGTAGTGGCTTGTCCCGCCCATGCGCGCCTCTATTTCCCGGACCACGGCGTCAGCTTCCGCCTTCTCGTCGGGCACGGAGAACACCCTGACCGATGTGCCTTGTTCCCTGTCCGCCGTCAATTCCTTCTCTATTCTTCTCAGGTTGTTTTTTATCAAGCCCTGCGCGGCCCCCACAACGACCTTCGTGGAGCGGTAGTTTTCCTTGAGCACGACCATGGCTGCATCAGCGAATTCCGTCTGGAAATCGAGAAAATTCTGAACGTCTGCGCCCCTGAAGGCATAGATCGCCTGGTCAGAGTCTCCCACGGCACAGAGCGTGCTTTCCTCACGCGCCAGGCACTTCAGCAGTTGATACTGTGCAGGACTTATGTCCTGGTACTCATCAACGATGATATGGTTGGACGCGCCGGCAAAGTGGTCTGCGACTTTGCCAGCCTGGAACAGTTGAATAGGGATAATGATCAGATCGTCAAAATCGCAGGCTCCCTTCTCCTTCAACGCCGTCTGGTAAGCTTGGTACATCCCTTTCATCTCGCCCTCCGGCGTCTCCATGAAGTTCTTGATTCTCGATATCTTTTCCGCTGCCTGCCGTGCCGCCCTGGACGAACTCCCCACGATTGGTTTGAGGAGATTGATTTGTTCATTCCTCCCAACGATCATAGGGTGGGCCTGCAAGCTATCCCGGATGATTTTCAACCCGAGCAGGTGGAACGTGCCGATGAACATGCCGCTGGCCTGCGTCCGCAGGAGTGTTTGTATGCGCTCGCGCATCTCCCGGGCTGCACGGTTGGTGAAGGTTACGGCGATGATCTGCTCCGGCGAAGCGCCTTGCTCCAGCAGATAGGCAATCCTGCGGACAATGGTGAGCGTCTTGCCCGTGCCCGGTCCCGCCACCACGAGCAGGTGCCGGGCCGGGGCTGTGACCGCCTCTCTCTGTGATTCATTCAAACCGTCGAGTATCAAGGACATGCTTAAGGTATACTTCTCTTCTGCCATCCATTTCCATATCTTTGTGACTTCTCCGACGCTGGGACCTTATCTCACGCCCAGTCGCTACGCTCCTTTGAGTCCGCAAAGTCCGCTGACGAAAGGCAGAGAAGAGGGAAAAATGGTTCAACTACTCCTCAGTCAGAACCTGTCGATTGCGAAGGGAAGAGCCGGCAGGGAACCGGGGTCGACAACAGCTAGAGATCCGGACCATCTATGGGCGAGGTGAAAAGACAGAATGGGCCAGAAGATGATGTTCTTGGATAGACGTGCGTTATTGATCCGAAAATGGGCGGCCCAGTTGTGCGGGCGTGCGGGAAAAACTCTTACGATAATCGATCGTCCGGCCGAATCGGGAGAGCACCGGCCGGAGGTCACAGAAGCTCAACAATAGTCCCCTGAGTCGGCTGACGCGTCTTCCGGCGTGATCTTGAACCAGTGAAGCCTTCGATCTCTCCGAAAGCCCAGCTTCAGAGCCAGGTTCATCGACTTCGTGTTCGTTTCTTCGACGTGGACAAAGGGGATCCGCTTCCGCTCGCGCAGCCTGGTGATCAGATCGGCGGTTAAATCGTAGGCATAGCCCCTTCCTCTATAGTCGTCGAGCACGTGCAATAAACCGATAGAACCGTCATCCTGGGTCATGAGCCATGCTGCGAGTTTTCCCGACTCACGGACCCCGGCGCTGGGACCACTCTGAATGCGTCCACGGATGTACTCGGGTCTCGTCACCGCTTGATACAGTGAATGCTCGTATATGTACTCTGCATCGTCGGGTGACAACGGACTGATACGAGACTGGAGTACTTTCGGGAAGGTAACCTGCTCGGGCAGCACGAGCCTCGTCATAGAGAGTTCCCACGAGAACGCTCTGCCCCGGATCAGCAAGGGAAGCATCCACTCTTCGATGGCGGCGAAAGCCCTGTCCTCTTCTGTGAGCCTTTCCGCAACATCCTTCAGCTCCCGCTCCCCGGTGCTGCTGATATAGACCCACAGGCAGTCACTCACTCCCCGCAATAGCACCGAATTGCCTATTCGTTCGAGGCTCCTGACCGGATAGCTCTCCATAAAATTGAGCATATTGATATTCTTGATCTCGTCTTTTTTCAACAAGGAGATGACGCCCTTTCTCTCTTCAGCGATCATGCCCTTTCGCTCCTCAGGTGAGCTTAGTGCGCGCTCTTCGCGGACAGCAGCGAAAACGACAAGGACGTGTAATGCTTTACCAGAAGTATTGTCATTAAAAGAGGGAATGTCAAACTATAGCTTCAAGACTCACCGGTTCTTCCCGAACTGCATACACACCATCATGGGAGACCTATGAGAATCTCCGGGGCCGGGAAGAAACAAGGGCCGACTGATTCCGCGAACCGGTTGACCTGTTCTGCGCTAGGAGACCGCAATCATCTTGATCTCTATAACGTTAGGGACAGCCTGCAGCTCCTTGATCACCTCATCGCTCACCTTCCCATCCACAGCAAGCACCGCTATGGCAAGACCGCCCTCAGCTTCCCTGCCGACATACATGCCGCCGATATTGATCCCCTTGTTCGCCAATGCCGTACCGATGCTGCCCACGATCCCCGGTTTGTCCTGGTGATAGGTAAGCAGCATGTTGCCGGCCAGATCTGCGTCGACAGCGATCCTGTCCAATCTGATCAGTCTCGGCGCCTTCTTGCCAAGTAGTGTTCCGTAGGCAGCCCTCTCGATCTTCCCGTTGGTCAGCTTTATTCCGAGCAGGGATGTGTAGTCATCGTGCTCCTTCTCCTTGACCTCCTTGATCTTTATACCCCGCGACCTGGCAACAGTCGGGGCGTTAACGTAGTTGACCCCTTCGAGGTGACGGGCGAGGATATTCCTAAGGATAGCCTGGGTCAGGATCTTTGTCTCCACCTCAGAGATGTCCCCCATGTATTCGATCTCTACTTCCTCTACGGGCAATTCACTGATGGAAGAGACGAAGGTTGCGAGCCTTTCCGAAAGCGCGATGTAGGGAGAGAGCTGCCTCTGCACCTCGATCGATACGGGTGGAACATTGACGCTATTCTTGATCACCCCGTGGACCGCATAGTCGACGATCTGGTTTGCGATGTCTATGGCGACCTTCGACTGGGCTTCTTTGGTCGACGCTCCAAGATGCGGCGTGCATACGACCTTCTCAGACAAGACGAGGGGATTGTCGGCGGGAGGCGGCTCCTGCTCAAAGACATCCAGACCGGCTCCGCTGACTTGTCCGCTCATGAGCGCTTCGTACAAGTCCTTCTCGTTGACGATCCCACCCCTTGCGGCGTTAATGATGATGACACCCTTCTTTGTTTTGGCGAGGGCATCCTTGTCGATCAGATTCCTGGTAGAGGGGAGCATCGGCACATGGACCGTTATGAAATCGCTGGTCTTGAGGAGGGTGTCGAGGTCGACCAGTATGATGCCTTTCTTCATCGCGATTTCAGATGACACGTAGAGATCGTGGGCCATAACCCGCATTCCCAGAGCAAGGGCCTTCTCCGCCACGATCATCCCGATGTTGCCGATCCCTATGACGCCAAGGGTCTTTTCTTGGATCTCGACCCCCATGAGGGCCTTCTTCTCCCACTTCCCCTGCTTCATCGTACTGTCCGCCAAGGTTACCTTCCTCGCCGCTGCAAACATGAGGGCCAGCGCGTGTTCGGCTGCAGCAAGAGCATTTCCCTGCGGGGTGTTCATCACGACGATGCCCTTTTCTGTCGCAGCCCCAACATCCACGTTATCCACCCCTATACCTGCTCTGCCGATCACCTTCAGATTGTCCGCTTTTTCGATGATGTCCCGCGTCACCTTTGTTGCGCTCCTCACAATGAGAGCGTGGTACCCGCCAATGATGTCTCGAAGCTCTTCCTTCTTGAGGTCGGTCTTTACGTCCACGGAAAGATTGTGGGACCTCAAGATGTCAACGGCCTTGTCGGACATTGCGTCTGCGATGAGGATATTCATGGGACCTCCCTGTATAGGTTTTTAGGACATTCGGTTGTTTCCGAAATGCCCTTTTTTATATCAAAGCTGTACCCCTCCCGATTGTATCTCATTTCGCGCTCCGCAACAAACTTTTTTATCTATTCCTATCTTTCTTGCGATTGATTGACGTCATAACGGCGCAGATAGGCTACGGCAATAATATACGTCGCCGCAACAATTGCCAATGGCCCTTTTGCCTGAAGCCCTCTGGTCATACCGTTGCCTATGCTGTTTCTCGCTACAAACAGTACTGTTTGTGGAAATAAACTTGACAGATTCTAAACGGCCTGCTATAAGGGTTAGAAATAGTTGATCTGCATCCCGGGACAGCGGCAGATGCTACTGATACTTGGCAGGTTGCCGCTCAAGCCGTGGGCGGTCCCACAGCCGCTTTCGGCGCGATTACCTGGCCTCGATGCCGTCTTCGGGGCACATCCGTTGTGGGTCTAAAAAAGGGGGAGGTGTCAATGGAATATAAGGTTTTTTTGGACGAGAAGGATATACCGAGGCAGTGGTACAATATTCAGGCCGACTTCAGCACGCCGCTACCGCCGCCGCTTAATCCGGGCACCGGCAAGCCGATAGGCCCGGAGGATCTGGCGCCCGTGTTCCCGATGAACCTTATAGAGCAGGAGGTGTCGACGCAGCGGTGGATCGATATACCTGAAGAGGTACTGGACAAACTTCTTATGTGGAGACCGACACCCCTCTACAGGGCAGCCCGGCTGGAAAAGTTCCTCAAGACTCCTGCACGCATCTACTATAAACACGAGGGTGTAAGTCCGGCGGGCAGCCATAAGCCGAATACATCTATCCCGCAGGCGTACTATAACAAGGTCTTCGGGATAAAGAGGCTGACGACTGAGACCGGCGCCGGGCAGTGGGGAAGCGCTCTCGCCTTCGCCTGCAACCAGTTCGGACTCGAGTGCAAGGTCTATATGGTAAGGATAAGCTTCAATCAGAAACCCTACCGGAAAATGCTCATGCAGACCTGGGGAGCGACCTGTATTCCCAGTCCGAGTCCTGAAACGAACGCAGGGAGAAAGTTCTTCGAAGAGAATCCGGAGCATCATGGGAGCCTGGGCATCGCGATCAGCGAGGCCATAGAGGACGCGGTGACTTCGAAAGATACGAGGTACTCCCTTGGAAGCGTGCTCAATCACGTCCTCATGCATCAAACCATCATAGGTCTGGAGACAAAGAAGCAGATGGCGAGGTTCGGGGAATACCCGGATGTAGTCGTGGGTTGTGTCGGAGGGGGAAGTAATTTTGCCGGTCTCGCCTTTCCCTACCTCGCGGATAAGATGAACGGGAAGGAAATGAGGGTCATCGGCTGCGAACCGACTTCATGTCCCACCATGACGCAGGCGCCCTATGTCTACGATTTCGGGGACACAGCGTGTACCACCCCCTTGCTGGCCATGCACTCCCTCGGCCACGGTTTCATCCCGGCGCCGATCCATGCCGGCGGCCTGCGATATCACGGCCTTGCCCCACTCGTCAGTAAGGCCATTGTGGAGGGTCTCATGGAGGCAAAGGCCTACGGCCAGCTTCAGACCTTTGCGGCCGGCATCACGTGGGCCCGTACCGAAGGTTTTATCCCGGCCCCTGAGACAAACCACGCCATTGCCTGTGTCATAGAAGAGGCACAGCGTGCGAAAGAAGAGGGCAAGGAGAAAGTCATTCTCATGATCTGGAGCGGGCATGGGCTTATTGATCTTGCCGCTTACGATGCCTATCTTTCTGGAAAACTCCAGGATACTGCCTTTCCCGTAGAGGAGATGCAGAGGCTCGTGGCGGAACTCGAGAAGTTTCCGCGTCCCACCGCCTGATCCGCAGCCTTGCTGCAAGACCGGACGGGATGAGCGATCATTATGTGATTCGGGTGAAAGGGGTCGGTGCGCAATCCCGACCCCTTTCATTTTGATAAGGAGGAGGCGATGGTGCTATCGGAGCGGGTGCGGAATGTCCGTCCTTCCGGCGTGAGGAAGATCTTTGACATGGCGCGGAAGGTCAAGGATCCGATCAATCTGAGTATTGGGGAACCTGATTTCGATATTCCCTTGCCTATCAAACAGGAAGGGATCGACTGGATACAGAAAGGTTTCAATAAATATACGCCTTCGGGCGGTATTCCTGACCTGCGGGAAAAACTGCTTGGTTATCTCCGGTCAGACGGCATCGCGTGCGATGATGTAGTCATCACGGCCGGAGTTACGGGGGGCATTCTCCTTGCCCTCCTGGTCACGTTGAATCCAGGCGACGAAGTCATCATACCCGATCCCTACTTCGTCATGTATGAATACCAGGTCATTCTTCTAGGTGGACAGCCTGTGTTTGTGGACACCTATCCTGATTTTAAACTCAAGGAGGAGGCACTAAGAGACGCCATAACGGAACGGACCAAGATTATCATCATCAACAGCCCCAACAACCCCACGGGGGCAGTCTATTCCAGGGAGGAGCTGGAGATGGTGGCGCGCGTTGCGCGGGAGAAGGATGTACTCGTCTTCTCGGACGATATATATGACAGGTTCAACTACGACCATGTGGGCCCCCTGTCCTATCTCGGCCAGTTCTACCCGAACACCGTTACTTTCGGCGGTTTTTCAAAAACCTGGGCCATGACCGGATGGAGGGTAGGCTTTGCAGCGGGACCAAGAGAAATCATTGACAGCATGGTCACCATGCAGCAATATGTATTCAGCAGCATCAATTCCATAGGGCAGAAGGCAGCCATTTTTGCCCTCGATTACAACACAGCTGACCTGATTGAAAAGTACAAGAAAAAAAGAGACCTCATCTACGAAGGGTTGAAGGATAAATATTGTGTGCTGGAGCCGAAGGGCGCCTACTACATATTTCCGGAGGTTCCCGATGGTGATGGGGATAGATTCGTTGAGCGGGCGCTGGAGAAAAAGCTTTTCATTATACCGGGGAGTGTTTTTTCCAGGCGAAAATCACATGTGCGAATATCCTTCGCCGCCGAGGAATCCGCCATCGTGAAAGGTATCGAGATCATGAGGAGTCTTGCCTGACCCATGCTGATCGATTTTTCGCGGCAACTTTGTTTCGGCAGGAAATCGAACGGCTGGGCCAGGACAAAACCCGTCTCTTCCATCTCCCTTACGATCACTGAGAGAGGTGTGTAGTGCTTGAATAGCGCGACGACGAAAAGGTCGAATTCAGAATCCACAGGGAGCTCGGTGTGAATAAGAGAATATCGCTCGTGGCTTATTTCGCTAAGAATCTTACGTCCTAATCATCGCGCATAAGGCACCACCTCCCCAGTGTTCATGTCGCTCCTCTGCGCCCCCATGTTCATATGGTTGACAAACACGCCTGGCATAGGGCCGGCCCTCAGTTTAAAACACAGGCGCGCCGAGTCAGCATCGGCGCAAAGGCGAACGAGCGGTTTTGCGCCATCTCACCGGTTAGTTGTAAGAGACAACGGGCCTTATTGCACAAAACTTGTTATAAGCGCATAAAGCTTGACAAGGCATATGCGCGGTGTTACAAACGTTTAGAAGTCTATATGTCTGACAAATACGCGGAGGAGATAGTCGTTGAAAAAGGACATACTTGAGTTGGCTGGCGAACATTGCCCGATTCATGGTGAACCTTGGGAGACGAAGATACTGGATGCACCGAACGGAAGGGCCGCGACGCCACCGCATGGTGATTGTTGCATCTCGGAAGATATGCCTGGCTGTGCGAAGTCGACGGATTATGAATATGTGTGAATCCCACATTGCAGGGAATATTTTCGACGCGTCTTTCCGTACTCAGATCAGTTCAATTTGTGAGGTGATTTTCTGATGGATATTATCGAGAAAGACAGAAAACGTTACAGAGAAATCTTTGGTGAAAGAGACAGGCAAAAAGACTACTGGGTCCATAGTGTCTGTTCCCTTTGCTACAACGAGTGTGCTAACAGGGTAAGGGTCCTTGACGGTAAACCGGTTGCCGCGGAGGGGGTTCCGGAGAGCGATAAAGGCGCCCAGGGGGGGCTCTGCGCCAAGGGCGTTACCGCTGTAATGGACTGGCATAACCCCAACAGGATCCTCTACCCGGTAAAAAGGACCAATCCGAAAAAAGGGCTGCATGAAGACCCGAAGTGGGAACGCATTACCTGGGAGGAAGCTCTCGATACGATCACCGAGAAACTTGTGGCGGCAAGGAAGAAGGACCCGAGGTCGACGGTCTTCGCCATGACCCCTGGCCCCACGGGCGGCATGAGGGCCAACTCAACATGGTCCCGTTTTATTCCGGCTTTTGGCGGTAACTCTCATGGATCCGGTGGTCCCGGGGTCATGTGCGGTGCCAGCGCCCATCACATAGGCGCTTTACACTATGCCGCCTGGGATATAGTCCCCGATTACCGGTACTGCAACTATGTGCTTCGCTGCGGCGGCAATGAAGGATGGGGCGGCGGTCGTAATGCAAGCGCCAGTATCAGACAGGCAGCAGCGGCCAGAGAGCGGGGCATGAAAATGAGGGTCATGGACCCTCAGGGTTTCACCGTCGCATCCAAGGGAGAAGAATGGATTCCGATTTTACCGGCAACGGACATAGCCGTCTTTCTGGCCATAGCCAATCTCATGGTGAATGAGATAGGGATTTACGACAAGGAGTATATCAGATACAAGACGAACGGCTCCTACCTCGTCGGTCCCGACCGTCTTTACGTGCGGGATGAACAGACCGGAAAACCACTCCTCTTTGACGAAGCCGACCAGAAACTGAAAACCTATGATGACCCGACACTGGCCCATCCGGCGATTGAGGGGAAGTATACGGTTCACGGAGTCGAATGCCAGCCCGCTTTCGCGCTCATCAAGGAACATCTCAAACAATACAAACCGGACTGGGCTTCCGAGATAAGCACGGTTCCTGCAGACACCATACGCCGCTTGGCCAAGGAACTTGTTGACGAGGCGAAAATAGGAAGCTTTATCGAGATCGACGGCGTGAAAGTGCCTTACAGACCGGCCTGCGTTGTCGGGTATAAGGGACTGCAGACCCATTCGAATTCCTTTCACCAATATACTGCCATGCACCTGATAAACATTTTGCTCGGCAATCAGGATGTATGCGGAGGCCTCCTGGGTTCCGGCACGGCAAGGAGTCTTGGCTATCCCGAGACGGGTGGGTTTGCATACTCAGCCTTCTGGTGGTCTTGACGGAATGCTCACGACCGGCGCCTGGCCGGTTGGAACGCCTGCGTGGCCGCCCGGTAAAGTGCAGGAGCCGGGCACTTTTTTGAACTTTTATGATATTTTCTCCCATGCAAGGACAAATATCTACCCTTACGCAGAGGACTGGGAAGAGTTATGGCAGAATGCGGGCCATCCTTTTGAACCGGAAGTTTTCTTTACTTATGGCGCCAACGTGGTAATGAATATTGTCAGACCGGAAGCCGCGGAAAAGTTTCTTAAGAAAATCCCCTTTGCCTGTGCGCTTCAGCCATTCCACAATGAGACGACCGAAGGTTTTTGCGATATCGTTTTGCCCGAGTCTCACTACCTTGAGACGTTGGACATCTCCACTGGCTTCGGCGTCACTTACAGCTACCCCGTAGGTCTCGACAAGTGGAGCTTTCACGTGCGCCTGCCGGTTACCGAGCCAAGAGGCGAGGCAAGAGACATTCAGGACGTCATGTTCGACCTCGCCGACAGGGTGGGAATAAGGGCGGAGTATAATGCGCAAATAAACGATTATTATACGTTCACAAAAGGAAGGCGGGCGGGGAAAGATATAGAGATTCCACCTATTATAGAGCCGGAAGAAAGGATATCAAATATAGAGCTTGTCGACAGGGTATTGAAGTACCACTTCGGCGAAGAGCGAGGTCTGGAATGGTTCAGGGATAATGGTTTCATGACCTGGAAGAAGAGGCCCGAAGAGTCCTATTGGCGCTGGTTCATAGACGCCCGGGTGCCGATGTATTACGAGGTGATTGAAGTGGACAGGGAGGAGACAATAAAGGGGGCTGAAAAAATTGGCTTTCATCTGAACTGGGACTATTTCACCGGACTGACCAGTTATTTCCCTTCTATTATTCACACCGAACTCCCTCCGGATTCTGAATACGACCTTTTCGTCGTCTCACAGCGCGATCCGCTCATGACGTATAGATTCACCGCGCACAACCCTTACATAAATGACGCGGCTTCGCGGAATCCTTACACGCACAACATAGCCATGAACGCTGAAACGGCCAAAAAAAAAGGGATAAAAGACGGGGACACCATTTGCCTTGAAAATCGTTGGGGGGACAAGGTAACAGGAAATGTGAAACTGAGCCAACTGGTCCATCCGCGGGTGGTGGCAGCGGTTGGGTTGGGTAGCTGGGCCAAGGGAATGCCCATTGCAAAAGGAAAAGGTATTAACCCCAATGCCCTGCTCAGACAGGATCAACACCATTTTTGTCCTCTGTCGGGCTCAGCCGAACCAACGCCAAGGGTTAAAGCATATAAAACGAAAAGTGAGACGAGGTCGGCAACATGAGATGGGGTATGCTGATAAATCTGGTCAAGTGTGTCGGCTGTTACAGTTGTGTGGTCAAGTGCGAGCAGGAGCACTTTTTGCCTCCGGATGTTCTGTTCGGGAGGCTGCTGATCTCGGAGACGGGCGAGTACCCGAGGGCCATAAAGCGGGTATATCCTGTGCTGTGTAATCACTGTAAAGATGCAAAGTGCGTGGACGCCTGCCCAACCCGGGCTACCCAGAAAGCGTGAAGATGGTATCGTCTGGGTTGATGCGGATAAGTGCGTGGGCTGCCGGTACTGTGTAATGGCCTGTCCCTATCAGGTCCGCACTTACTATGCAGAAGAGAAGGAATATTATCCCGGTCAAGGCCTTACGGAGTTCGAGAAACTGGGGAAACAATTGTACCCTTACCAAACCGGAACAGTTGTAAAATGCAATTTTTGCATGGAGAGGGTTGACAGCGGTATCAAGCGTGGGTTGAAACCGGGCGTTGACCGGGACGCAACGCCGGCCTGTGTCATCACCTGCCCTGCCAAGGCAAGGTACTTTGGCGATCTGGATGACCCGGATAGCGAGATTTCCATGCTAGTGAGGAAATGGCGCCCTGTTCCGTTACATCCGGAATACGGTACCGACCCATCCGTCTATTATGTTATAGGCTGAAAATTTTTTACGAGCAAAGGGGGAAGAATGATCCAGACCAGACCCTATGAGTTTATGGTTTCCTATACCCCCCAAACGCAGTGGATAGAAAAAGGGGGGATAAAACTGTGGCTCGCTTTCTTCTTCATTGAGTTGGGAGCGGGGATGTTTTTTGTCGCCTCATTATTCGACAATCTACGGGCGATGTCGATAGGCTGGCTTCTTTGCGCGGTACTGGGAGGCGGCCTTCATCTCCTCTACCTGGGGAAGCCCTTGCGGTTCTGGCGCATGGCATTTTCATCAGGGTGGAAGACCTCCTGGATTTCCCGAGGCATAATCTTTGTCAGTCTTTTCCTCATCCTCGGCCTCGTGCACATGGTATTGATACCATCGGCAACCCGGTTTACCGCATTGCTGGTGGCGGCAGATATATTCGCTTTCCTCACGGTGATATACGGTGGGTTTGCCATGAACTATGTCAATGGCATTCCCCTGTGGAATACCGCATTACTGCCGATCCTGTATGTCGTGAGCGGACTCTGGGGCGGTGCGGAGGTAACGCTGGGTATTGCCTTAGGCAGCGGCGCAATCGGGATCGGTCCGGCAATAGAGGAATGGATTCGCCTATTGCTGATAGGTTACCTGCTTCTCATTCCCGTCTATTTAATGAGTGTGCGATACACGTCATCAGCCGGCCAGGTCTCGGTGAGATATATGGTGTTGAGCACATGGTCGCCACTTTTCTGGATTGGGGTGGTCATCCTGGGCATGGTCATACCATTGGCCGCGGTAATCAGCAGCCTTTTGACTGGTCTGGAGGGAGCCTCCGTTGCTTTCCTCTACGCCGCAATCTTTTCCGGATTGATCGGCGACCTCGCCATGCGCTATCTGATACTGAGATGCGGCATGTATGGTCCCGCTCATCCCGTCCTCCGGCAATCCTTGACGGACAGAAGATGAGGTATGGGAAGGAATTGGGAATAATGTAAGACCATCCAGGAGCTCTTTGCGATGTGAGGGTAGGAACATTGCATCGTTCTCAATTGAGAACTGCAAGCGTATTCGTCTTTACCAAGGAGGTAATTATGAGGGGAACGGTCTTTGCGTCAGCTGCGGCAATTGGTCTGCTTCTCGGTTTTCTCTTCGTCGCTCCCGCGCCCGGGGGCGCAGCGGAAAAGGTAATCGATTTTTCATACAGCAGTCATACCCCACCCGACCTCGGGATTGCCATAGGCCTCGAAGCGTGGGGAAAGGAGATCGAAAAGCGAACGAATGGAAGGGTCAAATTCACTTACTACCATGGCGGGACCCTGACGTCGTCTCCTAAATGCTACGAGGGGGTTGTAAAGGGTCTGTCCGACATCGGCCACTCCGTCTTTGCTTACACCCAAGGGCGATTCCCCTTGATGGAGGTGCTGGACTTGCCCGGCTATACCGCATTCAATGCCATGCTCTCCAGCCGCATTGCCGACGACATGTACAGAAAATTCCAGCCAAGAGAGCTTTCCGATGTTCATGTGCTCTATCTTCATTGCCACACGCCGGGAGTCTGGTACACCGTTAAAAAACCGGTCAAAACACTGGATGATATGAAGGGCCTAAGAATACGATGTTCCGGATTGACCACCAAGATGGTAACAGCGCTTGGAGGCACCCCCGTCGGAATGCCCAAAGCCGATGAGTACGACTCAATGCAGAGGGGCGTTGTTGATGGCACGGTAGGTGCGCCTGCCTCCTTGAAGGGCTGGAGGATTGCCGAAGTAGCGAAATTCAGCACCTGGGTTCCAAAAGCAGGGTACGCCAACGCCATGTTTGTGGTGATGAACAAGAAAAAATGGGAATCCCTGCCCATGGATATTCAGAAGGTTTTCACGGAGGTGAGCCAGGAATGGGTTGAGAAAACGGGCGAGGGTTGGAATAGTCAGGATCTGGAAGGCGTGGAGTATGCAAAAAAGCTGGGGCACCAGTTCATTCACCCCGACGAGAAAGAGTGTGCCCGCTGGGAGAGAGCGCTTAAACCCCTCCAGGATGAGTACGTGAAGGCTGCAGAGGCTAGAGGGCTGCCTGGCAAGGCCGCGCTGGAGTACAGACAGCAACTCATGGAAAAGTACAGCAAGGTCTATAAGTCGTTATTCTAGGGTTCTGGGAACGAAGCAGACGGTGAGTAGAATGGATATCTTCAGTCAAGTACGAGTTACCGGCAGGAGGAACCATGGCCGCCTATTTGAGAATTGTCGCGAAGTTGAGCAATATCATGTACGCTTGTGCGGGCGTCGCGTTGAGCTTCATGATGGCGCTCACTGTTTCTGACGTTATTTTGAGATATCTGGGAAGGCCTATCCCGGGAACCTACGAGCTGATCGGCCTATTAGGCGCGGTAGTCATAGGGTTTGCCATCCCCTACACCTCGCTCGTCAGGGGCCATGTCTTTGTTGAGTTTCTTATTGACCGGTTTGAAAAAGGCAGAAGAGAGGTGATCCTCATATTCACGAAAATTCTCATTCTGCTGCTTTTTATTGCCTTCGGTATCTATCTCTTCAGTACCGGTATGGACATGGCTGCATCAGGAGAGGTAACACAAATCCTCCGCATCCCCTTTTATCCGGTGGCCTACGCAATGGGGGTTTGCTGCTTTATAGAATGCCTGGTCATGGTGTCCGATATCATGCGGGTGGCCGGAGGAACATATGAATGAAATAACGATAGGAATAGTGGGCCTTTTCATGCTGCTGCTCCTGTTCCTCACGGGTATCGATCTCGGTTTTGGCATGGCCATCATCGGGTTTCTTGGTTTTGCCTGCATCAGGTCCTTTGATGCTGCCCTCGTCATGATCGCCTCGGACCTTTTTGAAACCCTGTCGTCCTACTCGCTTACCGTCGTGCCCCTCTTCATTCTCATGGGTCAAATATCATTCCAGGCGGGCATTGCGAACAAATTGTACGACATGGCCCATAAATTTGTCGGTCACGTTCCCGGGGGTCTTGCCCTGGCAACGGTCCTCGGAACGACCATGTTCAAGGCAGTTTGCGGCTCATCGCCTGCCACGACAGCTACCTTTGCCAGTATTGCCGTGCCGGAGATGGACCGGTACGGGTATAGTAAGAGGCTCTCCACGGGTACCGTTGCAAGCTCGGGGACCCTTGGCGTGCTTATCCCCCCGAGCGTCTCGCTTATCGTATTCGGCCTGATCACAGAGCAATCGATAGGCAGACTTTTCCTGGCCGGATTCTTGCCTGGCCTTATGATTGCCTTTTTTTTCGCCCTGATCATCCTCGTATGGTGTAGGCTAGACCCTACTCTAGGACCTAAGAGTCAGAAATACAAGTGGGGAGAAAGAATGGCGAGTCTCCCTGCAATTATCTGGCCTGCCGTCATTTTTATAGTGGTAATAGGGGGCCTCATGAAAGGCATTTTCACGCCCACAGAGGCGGGAAGTATCGGCACCTTTGCCGTGCTTCTCTTCGTAGTCCTGAAAGGAAACCTTAATTTTAAGGGCTATGTCGACTCCATCCGGCAAGCATTGAAGACTGCCTGCATGGTATTTATGCTGGTGGTGGGATCAATCATCATGGGTCATTTTCTTGCGGTAACAAAGATTCCTCTGGTGACAGCGGAGTGGGTCGGAAACCTACCCGTCAACCGTTATCTGATCATTGGACTAATTATCATTATTTACAACATAGGCGGCTCCTTTATCGATGATTTTGCATTCATGATGTTGGCCACGCCCGTATTTTTCCCTGCCATTATGAAACTGGGTTTCGATCCCTGCTGGTTCGGCATCGTCATAATGGTGACCGTGATGATCGGGGGCATTATCCCTCCCGTTGCCATGAACGTCTTCATTGTCAAGAACATCACGAAGGTGCCTTTCGGTGTCATATACAGCGGGTGTTACCCATTTTTGATTGCCCTTGTACTGAGTGTGGTGTTGCTTTGCGCGTTTCCACAGATCGTAACATTTCTGCCTTCACTATTGATGAAGTAGGGTCGAGCTTTAAGAAAGGCGTATTCCTTATCTGATACCTTTTCCCCCGTTCACTACCTATAACCGTCATGTGTCGGATTAGGTCCGCCACCACTTAAAGCATTTGCCAAAAATAATTTCCGAAACTTCTAGGAAGGGGGGACATCCTCTTTAGATTTTTAGTTTCTCTTCGTCGAAGAGGCCGGTAACCAACTAACTTTGCGAGCTGCTCGCCTGGTCGGACCGAGAGCATGACAGAGCGATGCGATCTACGCGGCATGAAGAACTGATCTTCAGGAAACTAAAACTGTAAAGAGCGTCCCTGGTGTTTCTGCCTTAAAGCCTATAAAGACAACAGGAGCGGGTTCATTCCTGGATCGTGGCCAACGAAACGGGCAGATACTTTCGGACAGCCTCCTTGAACTCAGTCGCTCTGCGAGCACTGGGGAAGTCAAATAAGTAGTATCCATGCTCGCTTAGAAACTCCTTTGTTGCTCCTCTAACTGGCTGGAAACCAGATATCTCACGTGCCAACGCTTTTACCATGGCACCCACTTTTCTATCTTTTCCAACGATGTAAATCTTTGCTTCAGCCATACCGTGATTCTACCTCATGATTGCCCGAGAGCTTTTCTGAAAGTGTGGTCTTGTGACAGATGCTTGGAACCCTCTGTTACTATGAATGTCCCCTAAACAACCGCTCCTTCCGCGAGTATTTACGTTATCGCATGGGGATCCGTTGAGCATCTTTCTTTACAGTGAAAATCTCAATTAAAGCCCAGATCCATACCCCTATAAGAGGGAGGAAGAGCCAACATGTCGCCAATGAGATGAGCAGCTGCGCAATTCCCCGTCGGACATATCCGGCATAAAAGTTGTGAACGCCCAGGCCACCCAGAAAGAAACCCAGTAACCTATAAGCCACGCGGCTTTTTGCAGGAGTGCTTATCACCGCCTCCCAGCCGGTGGGCGCACCGCATTTCACACACAGCATACCTCTTTGCGAGACCTCATTATCGCAGACGCTGCAGAACATGGAGCTTACCCTCCAATGCTTAGCTATTTTGCTTTGAGTTCAATAAGGTTTTTCGCAAACTATGATAAGAACTTTAGATAATTTGAAGGTGCAGGCTCGCAAATGCAGGATTGACAAGGGTTCTTGGCGTCCTTAAAATGCTGATCTCCAACCGAGCGGAATAAGAGAGTTTTTGACAGCGTAGTTTTTTGGCCCCAGAGAGATATTAAAGATATCAATTTTTGAATAAGCCGCGTAATCATTGGGGCTTTGTGGAATGCTCCATCAATGCGCAAAATGGTATCATATTGAGCAATATCAACCGGTTTGCATGCTCTACCCATGGGTTATCAACGGGCCTTTGAACAATCAGTGTGGAAAACGTGAAGATTCGTTATGCAATCGACGTTCAGGGGGCGGAGTTGCCTTCGTGCTATTTCATATGTGTTGTTTTTTTGACCCTGGGTGTCATCTACGTTTACGTTGCGCAGGGACAACGTTGTTTTTTCTCGCCTTCAACACTTCAAGGGTATCTCTGATCTTTTTCACTTCAGCTCGAAGCTGTGTGTTGGTTGCCTTGAGATGCTCCACCTCGGCAGTGACGGCGGCAAGTTGTTCTTTTGTGTCGGGTGCAGTCATGCGTGCCTTGAGCGTGCTGAGATCCTTGACGGCTGATCCGACGGCGGATTGGACTGCACTGATTTTAGCGTCGAGATAGAGAAAGCCTATTCCTGCGGCGGCTATGGCGAAAATGCAACAGCATGCCATAAAGATCTGTTGCCATTGCCAGCGTGTTTTGCGTGGTTTCTTGGTGTCTGATTTTATATCTTCGTTGCCCATGGCGCTCAGTAAGTCTTCGGCACCGGTGATATTTCTCGCCGATGCGTTCTTTTCCAGAAGAACCTTCTCAAAGGTATTTGCCTTAATCTCTTCTTTGTTGCCCATATTTGCCCTTTCTGCTAGATTTTGATTCATAGCATACACCCAGTCTATATTGAGTTCAATTCACGTAGAGTGTCACATTGACGTCTCATTCTCAGCCAGCAATAACTGCGTCTTGGTATCTATGTGGGTATCCCGGTGGCTGCTAGGATGCCTGAACCCGTGTGTGGCTGACACGGCATCAAGGGGGTTGAGATGCAAGGCCCACGCGGCTTTTTCAAAATCATTTTTTCAGTTCTTTCGTTTATAATAGTAGCTTGAACAGCAGGATCATTATGGTGACGGGGATCGCAATTCCGAGCAGAAGCACAACCAGACATCCACCTCCAGTGACCAGCCGTCCGATCTTCCGCTCCCTGCCGGACCTGGTGAGTGGGACGCCGAGACTACGTGAGAGCCTACCCTTAGCGGCCGATATGCCGATGAGTCTTTTCCAGCTGAATCCACCGCGGTTCATCTGACCTCAATCTATCCCTTTTTCGGATTCTTAGAATACAGGATGTCAACCACGAACTTCCACTTGCGTTGCACACATAAGAGCCATTGACAGAAGCAAAAACCAAAGCAATCATAGTTTTTTTCAGCCCTACCTCCTGTCAACTTATTTCTCGTCAAAACGTCCCGTATCTTTCTTTTCCACAAGTGCTATTATTTCCACCATGACGGCAGCGATCAAAAATAACAGTAAAGGTATATGAAATACTAACGCCATCAGCCAAAATGCGTTGACCTTTTCCCAAGGGATGTCCACCTTGACGAAGAACATGAAGGCAAGCAAACCCAGGCCTAAAAGCGGAAGAAAAGGCGTTAAAAGTCTCCGCATAGCTTACCGTCCTTACTCTGTCCAAGCTATCTTGGTATGAGTCCCGTTTATTATCTTCATCGTGGTTCAGTCGCGCCTTTTTTTGAAGCCACAAGACTATATAGAATTATAGCCCTTGTTTCCGAAATTGAATAGTAAATATCAGTTTGGCCAATCAATGAGTCTCGTTCTAAGCTGCAAGGCCTTCGTAACTCCAGGATTGACAGGGGATTTCAGCATCCCAAAAACGATGATCTGTAATCCACCGAGAGGTCATTTCAGCTCCTTCAAACAGAACAGGAGCGAACTGCCGAGAATAACCAACGCACCCAGAGCTACATACCCGAACCGGAAGCTGATAAGATCGCCTGAAAGACCGAGCAGATAGGTAATAAGGCCACTGCCGACACTCACACTGATCGTCATAATGATACCGGTCGCCATCCCCCGCTCCTCCCTGTCAAACGTCCTCGCAATCGCCGTCAGCCCCAGAGGGTAAAAACCCATTATGAAAATTACTTGCAAGGAGAGAACAATCCCGATAAATCTGGCGGAGGCCACTCCCACGAGCACCGTCAGGACACCCGTAAGCAACAACATAGTAAAGATCATTTTTTTCAAGCTGACCCTATCGACGAGAAAACCGCACACAATGACCACCGCAATCCCTCCCAATCTCGAGAAGCCAAACAGGCTATTTGCATACTCAATAGTGAGCGACAACTCCTTCGTCAGATAAAGCGGGGCCGTGAAGTAGACGCCCCACATCGCTCCCGTGGCAAACACCCAGATTACCGCCATTATCCAGAGCGCGCGCCTCCTGAAAAGATCGCTATGCAGACTCTTTCTGGCAGTGGTGATCTTCAGCTCGTCCACCGTCAGCCAGAAGACTGTGGCAGCTGAGAGGAAGATTATGGCAAAGGCTACAAATATCCCTCTCCATCCAAAGAAATAGATGAAAAAAAGGGCAATGAATGGCGTGCAGAATATGCTTACGGAGGCAGCAGAGTCATGGATAACAATGGACTTCCCCCAGTTCTTTTCGGCAAAGTACTCGGTGATAAGGGGTATGACCGAGGGTATATACGCGCCGGCTGAAAACCCAATGATGAGAGAGAGAAAATAGAGCGTTGAGAAGGTCTTTACAAACGGGATCAACAAGAAGGTGCCGGATGCAACGGCAAGCGAGAGCGCTATACATTTCTTGCAGCCAAACTTGCCCGAGTAAAGGCCTGCGAAAAAGAGCGAGATTCCATAACCTACGGACTGGAACATGAAGATACTGCTTGCCTGGGCGTGAGAAATGACGAACTCATCTTCAAGCAGTGGCAGAATGGGCGAGAATACAGCCCGGGCGTAGATGTTGTTGAACCAGAGAAACCACAGCAGGGAAAGGAATAAAAGTCCTTTGCCTTTTAGCTCTAAATGGTGCTCCATGCTTCAAGGCAACCCAACGACCATGCAAATAAAGACAAGAAATGTCGCTATGTTTACACGCTCCCTGTGGCCAACCGGCGTTCCATTTGGGTAAAGCCTTTGCCTTCCGATGGCCGGCAGGGATAGCAATCCCTTCCTCGCCGCCAACCACTTCCGCTCTGCCCAGGAGCAACCACCGTCCGACAGAACTTTCGCTGCCCTTGATACCCAACCGATTTGAGATCTCTTCTTCTTTGCTGCTCTATATCCCCAGGCTCAGCATTGTCTCCCATTGATCCAGAATCACATCCCCATGCTGCCTGAGCCATTCCGCTCCATTCTTTTCCATAAGTTCCTCTGTCAGCTCCACAAGGGTGCCAAGCTGTCGTTTATCACCGGGGAGACTGTCTACGGTGACGCCGAGGAGGGATGCCACATCCCCGATTCCCAACCTTCTTATGGGTTGCTCATCCGGATGGCCCATACAGAATCTTTCCTTGTATGACTTTTACTGCTTGCCCACACATTGTAGCAGGGTCAAGAATGGAGTCAAGAAGATTATCCCGTGGCTCATGCATTATTTCGTTACAATGGCCTTGTAGCCCTTAGTGCCTGTACATGAGACAAACCCCGCAAGTATGGACGTTGGAGGACTCTACTGATTCTGGTGACAGATTGGTGAATCGGGTAGGAGGCGGGGTCACCCCCGCCGACCTCCCACACCACCTGGCATACGGTTCCGTGCCAAGGCGGTTCCTGTCAGTTAGGTCCTTTTGACGTCGATGCCTGCTATCCTTTGCGCGCCCAGCCTTACCTCACGGGTTCCGCCCGCTGCTTCCGGCTTTAGGCCCTCTTACGAGGCATCTGCGCAGGACAGTAGAAAAGCCATCCTGATCTCATTGACAGGTTCGGCCCTTTGCCGGCTGGTTGGGCCGACTCCTATGGCCTCTGCTGACCCCTCTTTACCCATCCCGCCACCTTACGATGGCGGTAGCACAAAGGCAGGTGAAGAGGTCTCCCAGGGTAAGACGTGCCACCTTCATCCCATATACCCGTCGCATTTACTTCTCCATCTTCCCGGATGACTATCGGGCTTTGGGTCTTCTGGCCCCCTCGCCCAGATGGAGCTGCCTCGTATGCGCTTCGTGTTCCTCGGGCCGGGACTTTGCGTACCGCTTCCTTCAGATTCCACCTCACGATGGACACCCTTGCGGTTCGGCTAACGATTCCCATCACCAGGGCTCGTAGAGGACTCTCACCTCCAAGTATTCAAATGAGGCACCACACCTCACTTTGCGCGTATATCACGCTGCACGCCATGCCTGGCACACCAGAAAAATAGGGGGTAGCAAAACGCTACCCCACGAAACTACAGTTGAAAATAAAGCTCCCCGGGCAGGACTCGAACCTGCAACCTACTGGTTAACAGCCAGCCGCTACTGCCGATTGAGCTACCGGGGAATGGTTAACAGTAAACACCAAAAGCAGTGCCAAGTCAAGACAGAACTGGCTCCCTTGTCGAACCGACTCACGGCGAAACGACTGTCGAGAGTACTCTCAACAAACGGATCAATCTTCACCCGACGCGCCCTTGAAACAGGGCTCCTAGTAAACATTGACAAAGTCAGCATTTCGGCCGAGAATGATAGATTCCCACGGGCAAGCCCGTGGTACTAACCGGCGCGTTCGCACAAACAGCGCATGCATTCACCCACGCCTGAAAGCGTGGCCTCCGCTGGCCCGTCACCGCCCGTAAGGAATCTATCTAGCGAGCACGGCGAGCGAGGAGGGGGAGGCTCCGGCGGCTTTTGCCGCAGGAGGGGGCGACGTGAGCCCCAGGAACAGAGCTGCGCTCCAGGTGCCACAAAAGGGGCTGAGGGGGATCATGAAACTTCCCGAAAACAAAACAAAGATTATATGCACGATCGGGCCGGCCTCCAACTCGCCCGAAGTTATGGAGAAGATGATCCTGGCGGGCATGAACGTGGCGCGACTTAATTTTTCTCACGGGGACTTCGAGGGGCACAGGCAGGTGATTGAGAACCTGCGCAGCATGGCCCGCGCCGTCGAGAAGCGCCTCACTATCATGGCTGACCTTCCCGGACCCAAGATGCGCATCGGCCAGCTGGCGACGGAGCCCGTGGAGCTGGAAGCGGGTGATACCTTCACTCTCATGACGAGCGAGACGGTGGGAGATGCGACGCGGGCTTCCGTGAGCTTTGCCGGGCTCCCCGGAGCAGTGAAGCCCGGAGACACCCTCTTCCTGAATGATGGTCTCATCCAGCTGGAGGTGAAAAGCATACAGGGGGGCAGTGTCGCCTGCCGGGTGGTCGTCGGCGGCGAGCTACGCTCCCGCAAGGGAGTCAATTTCCCCGGCATCGACCTCGGCATCAGCGCCTTTACCGAGCATGATCATGAATGCCTGAAGTTCGCCCTGGAACACGGGGTCGATGCGATAAGCCAGTCATTCGTCGAATCGGCGGCAGATATACACGCTGTCCGCAACGCGGCGGCTGACCTTGGTGTGACTCCCCTTGTCATCGCCAAGATCGAGCGCTCCAGCGCACTGGTGCACATAGATGAGATTCTTGAGGCCGCGGACGGTATCATGATTGCGCGTGGGGATCTCGGTGTAGAGATACCGATCGAACAAATAGCAGTTGTCCAGAAGCAGCTCATGCGTAAGGCAAACCTGCTTGGAAAACCGGTCATTACCGCAACGCAGATGCTTGAGTCCATGACCGAGAATCGGAGGCCCACCCGCGCTGAGGCAACGGATGTGGCCAACGCCATCCTCGACGGTACCGACTGTGTCATGCTCTCGGAAGAATCAGCTATGGGGAAGTACCCGGTTGAGGCTGTTACCATGCTCGCAAAAATTGCCTGGGCCATTGAGCCGCAACGGCTCGGCCACTATGTGCGGGACAGGCTCAAGAGCATCGCTACCGGCAATCAAATAAGTACAGGTGATCTGATTTCCCTGAGTGTCGAGAGCGCCTTGGAACGCATGCCGATCGCCGGTGTTATTGTTCCCAGCCGGAGTGGCGCTACCGCAAGGCATATTGCCGGGCTTAGACTTCCGGTGTGGGTAACAGCAATAAGTTCGCAGGAGACCACCTGTCAGGGCCTTCAGTTCTTTTACGGTATCTACCCCGTATGCGAGGTTGGCGAAGCCGAAGACTGGAGCACGTGGGCACGAGCCTGGCTGCGAGACCATGATGCGGTGGGAGACTTTGCTTTACTGACTCAGGGCCCGTCTCCAAAACACCCGACGGCTAACCATTGTCTGGAAATCATCGATCTCAGGCCCGTGACGTGAAGTACCGCGGACCGACCCTGAAAATCTATTTTTCCTTCAGAGATTTTTTCCATTCGCCGACGTATTCCTGGACAGCCCCCCTTAAGTACTCCCCGATCTTTGCGTATGCTTCCTCCGGAAGGTTGGCAAGGGAGATCCGCGGGGAGCAGTTGCAACCCAATTGGGGTTGCCGCGACCTGCGTTGAGCATCTATGCCGCGCTGCGCCGGGAATGTTCCTGGGCAAGCGAAATCAACCTGTCTTTCAGTTCGAAAGGGCTCAGCTTCTCGAGCGCTTTTTGCATCGCACGGCACGGGTGGGATGGCTTTTCCGCGGGCAGTATGCTCTTCACTGGATCTTGCTGCCGAATTCTGTTCTGTTGAATGCGGCGAACTCAGCCGTGAGCTTATGGAAGGAGGAGGCGTGTGTACACGATTGGTGACCGCTTGCGGGGATAGCTATCCTGGCCCTCCGGCCGCCTCCCTCTGCGCCGGTCGAGGAGGCTTAGCGGGAGCCTCTTCTCCCTTCTTGACGGAAGCAACTGGCCCTTTTTCTAGGCCTACCCAGCTCTTCAGTCCGCGAATGGCTGTTGTAACGGCTTCTTTTCCCTTGTCCGCGGCATAGCTGACCTGCTGTTCTACAGACTGGGCCGTCTTCTTGATCCCGGCAATTGCCGCATCTACCTGCCTGGTGAGAAAACCCCCTTGAGCGACCTGGACGCGATGCTCCACTCCCAGAATGACGCTTACATTCCGTACTCTCCCCGTCCGGTGGTCAAGGACAGAGAACGTGGCCGCTTGCAGCGTCCCCAAGGCGTCGACCATTCTGATAAAGTTCTCCAGCCCTTCGATCGGCTGATTATCTACCTGCAAAATAATGTCGCTGGTCCCCAGGCCGGCTCGCCCGAGTGGGCCCTTAGGATCGAGCCAGATAATGATGACCCCCTGATTCAGGCGAATGCCATATTTTTCAGCTTCGGCAGCTGTGACAGGCTGAACGTTTGCCTCGAGCCTGTCGGGCACTGAGGACGTCAAGACCTTCATCACATCTTCCAGGCTCAGCACGTTCACCTTCATCGCGCTTTTTTTATCATCGCGCGATTCGGTTACCGGGGCTGGCTGGCTCATTGGAGGTTGTGAGTCCTGGATCGTGGCAGTGGATTCCTGATTGGCTTCCGTAACAGACCAGCCAACCTGGGGCGCCACGAGAAGCGCCCAGATAAAGAGCAAGCACGCCAACACCCGACGCGCCGAGAAGATAAAGTCCAGACTCTTTCTCATCGCACTATTATCGACGTGAGCACCGTTTTCTTTAGCGTGCGAACCTTTTCACCAAGCTTGGCATTGAAAAACCTATCAGTAATCACCATATAGTATAACACTAATACTCCATCTTGGAAAGTCAACTCCCTGGCCCTGGAGATGCCCGGGAACCTGCCCCGATGCCCTACGGACTCATGGGCTGCTGGAAGGCGACTCCATTCCCGCCTCCTTCAGGTTACCCACGACGACAAGGATTACCTGTTCCGGATGAAGGTACGCTTTCCCCACGCGGAGCACACCCTCCCCGGTCACTGAGTTAATGAGCGAAGGGTACCTCTCCGGATAACCGAGACCCAATCCGTAATACTCCACCTGCGCGAGAAAATTGGCAAGCTTTGACTGGGTGTCAATGCGCAATGGAAAACTTCCGATGAGATACGCCTTCGCGCGCCGGAGATCTTCTTCTGAAACCGGTTCCTTTCGGATCAGCTCCATCTCCTTGAGCGCAAGGTCGATAGCTTCACGGGCAGACGGGTTCTTCGTCTGCATAACAATCTGAAAAGAGCCCTGGTATTTCTCCGCATCGAAAAAGCTCGCCACAGAATAAGCCAAACCCCTCTTTACCCGAATCTCCTCCGTGAGCCGAGACCCGAAACCTCCTCCTCCCAGGATATAGTTCATGACGGAGAGGCTATAATAATCGGGGTTGTCTCGCCTTACGCCAACGTTTCCCAAAACAATATTGGCCTGGGTAATTTGTCGGCCTATCTTTATCGTCTGAGGTCCTTTCGCGTAAGTCGCGTTAAAGGCCTCGGCCTCAACTTGGTTCGCAGGCCACTTCACAAGCGCTGGAATCAACTTTGCCTTTACCTCTTCAACCGTGATATCCCCGACGATCGAAAGAATGGCGCTATTGGGGCGATAGAAAGCACGGTAGAACTGCAAGACGTCTTCCAGCGATAGCTTGGGGACGGATTCCCGGGTTCCCTCCACGGGATGGCCATAAGGACTCTGTGGAAAGAGCGTCTTCCGGAACGCCTTCTCTGCAAGGGCCATCGGCTGTTCATCTGCTGACTGGATGGCACCCGCAATCTTCTTCATTTCCTTCTGGATCTCCTGCTCGGGAAAAACAGGACCTGTAAGCGCGTCTATGAAGAAGCCGAATCCCTTCTCCAAGTCCTTCTTCAAGACTTGCAGCCCGACAACCGCGTAATCCTGGCCTGCCGAACTGTTAAGGGAAGCTCCCATAAAGTCGAGCGCTTCGTTCATGGCATTGGCGTTCTGCCTGGCCGTACCGAGCAGCAATCCCTTTGCCGTGAGGTTGGCAAGGCCCTCCTTGCCGGCGGGATCAAGTCTGGACCCCGCATCCACCAGCATTTGAAACACTACGAATGGAAGGGAATGCTCTTCGGACACAAGGAGCACGAGATTGTTCGGCAAAACGATGCGTTCAACGGGGGGCATCGACCCCGCCCGGACGGGCATGACCCACACTCCGAGAAGGAGTACAAGCACGAAGATGATCCGGGCCTTTACCGCCCTCGCTGTCCTTGCCTCTTTCGCTGTTCTGTGTATCATAGGGCCTCCTTACCTGATCATTCGCCCTGAAGCAGGAGATTCCGTCGGCACTGGTCTTCCCTCTTTCGGCGGCAGCGGAATGAGCCTGCCGACGGTCCGGTTGTCAGGCATGAGGTACAGGTTTACGACCCGATGGATATCCTCGGGTGTCACCTTCCTTATTGAAGGGAGGTAGTCATCGACGCTCCTCCAGTCAAGAGCGATTTCGTGCTGGGCCAAAAGCATGCCCTGGTAGAAGAGTGACGCCTGGCTATACACGAAGGCCGCCTCCAGTTGGTTCTTGGCCGTTTCCAGCTCCCGCTGGTCGACCGGCTCCTTCCGGAGGCGTTCGATCTCCTCATTCAGGGCCTTCTCGACCTCCGCAACATCCTTTTCCGGAAGGGGCTGGGCCGAGAGTGTGAATAGGCTTGGGTCCTTGGAAAGCAGCGAGTTATCGGCGTCGACCGAGAGGGCGAGCTGCTTTTCCTGGACAAGACTCTGGTAAAGCCTTGAACTTTTCCCACTGGAAAGCAGCGCCGCTAGGACTTCCAGCACATAGCTGTCGGGTGAACGCAGGTTCGGGACGTGATAGGCAATGACGAGGTACGGAAGCTCCGCTTCCCTTTTCGCAATGACTCTTCGTTCTCCGGTCTGTGGCTGCTCTATATCTTTTCTCTGGTCCGGTGCAGCGCCTTTCGGGATGCCTTCAAACGCCTTCTCGATCCTGGTCAATAAATCCTCTTTCTGGAAATCTCCCACTATGACCAAAATGGCATTGACCGGATTGTAGTAGGTGTTGTAGTAGGATTTCAGATCGTCAAGGGTAAACCTTTCTATGTCCTCTCCCCACCCGATGGTGGGCCAGTGATAGGGCGCAATTTGGAACGCTACTGCGTGGACCTGTTCCACGAGGTACCCCTGAGGATCGTCCTCTGTCCTCATCCTGCGTTCCTCCATCACCACCATGCGTTCGGTACGAAAGTCCTCGTCCTTCAGCACGAGGTTATGCATTCTGTCCGATTCAAGGTCGATCGGCACCTGCACCTTTTCCGAGCTCATAGTCTCAAAATATGCCGTGAAATCCTCGGACGTAAACGCATTGTCATTCCCTCCATTTTCAGCGATCGATCTGGTAAATTCCTGGGCACTGAACCTCTTTGATCCCTTGAACATCATGTGTTCCAGCATATGGGAAAGGCCCGTCTTTCCCCATCGTTCATTGCGTGATCCGACCCTGTACCAGACCTGGAACGTGATCACGGGCGCTTTATGGTTTTCCAGGAGAATTACTTTCAGGCCGTTAGGCAAGATTTTCTCGAAGACCTGATCTTTGAGCCCTGCAAATGTTACAGCGGTGAAAAGAAGCCAGAAGAAGACCGAAAGAAAGACAGTTCTCAATCCGGGCATTGTCTTACGGGTCACGTTCTACCCCCTCCTCTCAAACAGATATCACAAATGCGAGAACACGAAAAAAAACCGTATATTACTTAAGTAATACTCGGGTGCGCTTGCGTCAAGATGGGCAGCGTCTGCCGGGCGAGGTTGATTGGGCAGTCTCACGCTGCACGGAGGGTTTTGGCGAAACAGCGTTGAGATCAAATAAGCGCCTCGAAAAAAATTATTGTCTCACGGGGTTGACGCCGTTGTTCATGCAACTTACATTAAAGTATTAATGCTCCAACCAATTCCATTCTCGGGAGGTATAGGGTTATGAAAGCTAAAAGAAGTGGCATGTTGTTGTTATTTGCTGTCCTGGCATTTTCCCTTGCGGGTTGTGGCTGCTTCATACAGGCCCAGAAGGGTGAGGCTCCTCCGCCAAAACCGCCAGAGGAACAGAAGATGGCGGCTCCGGCGGAAAAGCGAGAAGTACCTATGCCACCAGCGCCTCCGGCGGCCGGGCCTGTAGTAGCAGTTCCGGGCCTGAACAATATTTACTTTGATTTTGACAGGTATAACATCAGGCCGGGTGATGCGAGCATACTGAACAAGAACCTCGACTGGTTCAAGGCCAATGCCAGCACCAAGATAAGGATAGAAGGGAACTGCGACGAAAGAGGTACCGTTGAGTACAACCTGGCGCTTGGTCAGAAGCGAGCAGATGCCGCAAAGAACTACCTTACCGGTCTTGGCGTGAACGCGAAGATGCTCGATACGATCAGCTATGGCAAGGAAAGGCCCGTCTGTACGGAGCACAACGAGGGATGCTGGTCTCAGAATAGAAGAGACGCCTTCGTGCCGGCCCAGTAAGACGGCGCTAGGTCAAGGTAAGGACTAAAGCGAAGGTTGAGGTAAGGACTAAAGCGAAGGTAAAGACGCTTTTTCCTCGTATCTCCTCAACCTTCGTTCCTGTTCTTTCCTTAACCTGCTCTTGCCCCGACCTTTGCGGCTTGCTCTACAGTCCCCAACATGTCAGCAGATCCGAGGACTCCGCAACTTCGCCAAAGAACATGTCGATATTCTTGAGAGACCATTCCTTGGCCTCGGGACTCGTGCCCTCCGTCAAATCCCCGGGAACAACAACGTAATAATCACGCATGAAGCCATCCCGTGCGGTCGACTCCACGCAGACATTTGTGGCCACTCCCGTGATGATAAGGGTCTTGATGCGGTTCGCCCGGAGGAATTGATCGAGGTATGTTGAAACAAAGCCGGAGTATTTGTACTTGGGCAGCACGGTGTCTCCCTCCAGCGGGATAACTCCGTAGAAGTCTCCATAGGTCTGATCGTATTTTCTCTCTATGCCCTGCCTTGCGTAATGTTCCTGCATCGATTCCGAAAGAAGGCCGGGCACCTTTGTCATTTTCAAGTGGACAATGGATCTGAGGGAGGGCCGGGCTTTTTCCAGGAACCGGCTGAGCCGCGCTGCGAGCCGCTGCGCGGGCAATACATCAAAGCCTCTCCCGTCGAATGTCCCGCCTTCACAACAGTAGTCCTTCTGCATGTCGATGACAAGAAGAGCAGTGTGAGCCGGGTGAATCTTGACCTTCAACCTCTCCAGGTCCATGACCTCTTATACCAATTCGCCTTCATGTGGATACCTTCGTTGTCGCTCCGTCGCTCTCCTCGACGTACTTCTAGTACGCCCGGGTACCCGCCTTGCGGGTGGGGCTCCTCGCTGCCGCCTCGGTCTCCTTTTGAATGCAAATTGGTATTAGTCCTCCTCGAAAACAAAAAAGGTATACTATTATAGCGTTTTTTCATTGCCCACAACAACGCAGCTTGCCACACCCATGCCTGCGTTTCCTCCGAGATTGTGTGTCAGTCCCAACCGAGGATCATTGACCTGACGCGTGCCGGCCTTCCCCTGAAGCTGCAGATATACCTCATACATCATCCTGAGACCACTGGCGCCAAGCGGATGGCCGAAACACTTTAAACCACCGTCGGTATTTACAGGTAACTCCCCTTTCAGCGTAAATGTTCCGCCGTCTATGTCCTCTCTGGCCCGTCCTCTCACGCTGAATCCCAGGTCCTCGTAAAGTATCAGCTCATGAGAAGTAAAACAGTCATGTACCTCGGCCATACTTATCTCGTTTCGCGGGTCTTTTATCCCCGCCTCCTGATAGACTTTCCTGGCAGCAAGGACGTTCTCTTCGATATGCACGTAATCATAATCCTGCCGCATCGAACCCTGCCGGGCCCCGACACTGATGGCCAGGCCCTTGATGTAGACGGGATCGGCTCTGAAGTTTTTCGCCATATCCGCCCGAGTGACTATGGCCGCAGCCGCGCCGTCGCTTACACCACAACAATCATATAAGCCAAGAGGCCATGCTACAATAGGTGCTTTCACCACCTGCTCGACGGTCAGCCTGTTGTGAAAATGGGCCTTGGGATTCAGGCTGCCGTTGTAATGATTCTTCACCGCTATTTCCGCAAGAAGCCTC
>CAWIHO010000054.1:0-42263 GCA_963835605.1 uncultured delta proteobacterium
ACCATTTTCGCATAGTAGTTGATGCCTTCGAGGAGGATCATGACCCGCTCTTCACCTTCTGGCTTCCTCTCGAAGATGCCGGCGAGGCCCTTAAACGGGCCTTCCTTGATAAAGACCTTCTCACCTTTTCTGAATTTTTTCTTCTCGACCCGCGCAACTCCATCGGTGAGCCGGTGCCTGATGAAGTCTATCAGTTCATCCTGCAGAGGCACGATTTTGCCAGCGAAGCTGACTATTTTCTTGACACCTCGCGCGTATTTGACCATGTAATAATCCTCTACAGCGTCAAACTTGACGAAGATATAGCTCGGGAAAAGAGGCTCAACCTGTTCAACAAAGCCTGTTTCCTTGTACTTACGAAGTCGAATCTTAGGGTTCAGCACGTCGTAACCGGCCGATATCAGGTTGTGAAAGGCCCGCTCTTCGTTCTTGGGCTTGGTGTTAACGACGAACCAGTGTTGCACTATCTGTCTCCTCCGAAAGGAGTTCTAAAGTGGGGGATATCGTCTGCATCTGTGGTTCATTGCGGAAGACGAACCCCCTCCAGGGCCAGCAAGCGCTCCTTAAGGTTGAGCCCCATGCTGAAACCGCCAAGTCTCCCGTCACTTCTGACCACGCGGTGACACGGGATTACGATTGGGATAGGATTCCTTCCTACAGCCTGTCCAACCGCCCGCGCAGCCATCGGATACCCTAGACGCTTCCCTATTGAGCCATAGCTTACAACGGCTCCATAGGGAATTGCCTTGACTTCAAGGAGAACGCGGCGCGAAAAATCACCGATATCCCCGAGGTCGAAGGGAACGTCGAAGTCAACCCTTGCTCCGCGCAGGAATTGATCGAGGAGGCGCTGAATTTTCCCGAAGGGCTTCACCGATTCGGTAGCGCCGGGATACTGGTCACGCAACCGTTTTCTCGTGACCGCCCCATCTTCCCGTGTTATGTCGAGAGCTATAAGCCGCTTCTCCCTTGCGACGAGAACAATAGTTCCCACCGGGAGTCAAGGAGCGCAAACTGTACAAGACCCAAATTGACATCAACCATGTAAGTACCTAGACTGTAATACCATAAAAGGGGCCTATATGGAAGGCTTTATCAAATTCGTCGGGACCGGTGGTGCGCGCATCGTGGCGTCAAAGCAAGTGCGCTCGACCGGAGGATTGTGGTTCCACTACAGAAATACAGACCTCTATATTGACCCGGCCGGGGCGCTGGTGCGCATTCACGCGTCGGGGGATCATCTGGAACCCTCGCGCCTCGATGGCATCATCCTTACGCACAAACACTTGGATCACGCCAATGATGTCAATGTCATGATAGAAGCGATGGCAGACGGGGGGTTCAAGAAAAGAGGCGCGCTTTTTTGTCCTGAGGATGCGCTTTCCGGAGACCCTGTGGTACTCAACTACGTGAGAGCCTACCTTGACGCCATCCACGTGCTGAAAGCCGGTCAGTCTTACGCGGTAAAGGATATCTCCTTTTCTGTGCCGGTCAGGCATATTCATCCGGTCGAGGCGTACGGTCTCATTTTCCACCTTAATAAAGAGATCGGGCTCATTTCCGACACCCGCTATTTCGATGAACTCCCCAGCCATTACCAGGTGGACATATTGATTATCAATGTCCTGAGGGTCAAGCCGATCTCACCCGGCGATCCCATAGACCACCTCTCGGTAGAGGATTTCAAGAAAATTGTTGCGCAGGTCCGCCCGGAAAAGGCCATAATGACACACCTCGGCATGAATATGATCAAGGAGAAACCGGCTGGGATCGCCAAAGAACTGGAACGGGAACTGGGCATAAGCGTCGTGGCTGCATATGACGGGATGAAGCTGGTCTTTTGAGTGCCCTCCTCGGCAGAGGTTTATGCAAAGGGCAGAAGCAGAGTGAAGGTGCTCCCCACATTAACCCGGCTCTCGACTTCTATCTTTCCGCCGCTGGCCTCTACGAGCCTTTTGACCAGGGAAAGGCCAAGTCCTGTTCCCTCACCCGTCCCTTTGGTTGTGAAGAAGGAGTCGAAGATTTTCGCCATGTCTTCCTCTCGTATCCCCGTACCTTTGTCGGTCACGGCAATAAAGGCGTACGCATCGTCTTTTCTTCCGGTCTTCACCGTAAGCGGGCCTCCCTCCGGCATGGCCTGGGCCCCATTCATCACCAGGTTCACGAGTGCCTGCTGGATGTGTACCCTGTCACAATAGATGGCAGGCAGCTTTTCATCCTTCTCTATCCTCAGGTCAATCTTTTTGAATCTTGTGAGATGATGCTCCAGGAAGAGTGCCGTGTCATCGACGAGACGATTGACGTCCAGGCGCTCGCGCTTCGGCTCGGCCATGCGTGAGAAGTCGAGCAGCTTGGTCAGGACGGTGGAGAGCCGTTCCGCCTCGCTTTCTATGAACTTGGCGTACACGTTTGCCTTTCGGGCCTCCTGGCCCTGTCCTATTCTTTTTGCAAAACCCTGTATGGAGATAAGGGGGTTCTTTATTTCGTGGGCTATGGATGCAGCGAGCTCACCCAGGGCCGAGAGTCTGTTCGCCCTCGTCAGCACCTCCGTGAAATCACGGATCTTCTTGTCCCTCTCTCTTATATCGTTCACCTTTTCCCGCAGGGCATTGTAGCTCTCATTGAGCTCCTTGATATTCGCTATGAGAAGGCGCTCGCGCGTGCGTGAGAGGTTTTTCGCATCTTCGAGTTCTATCTCCAGCTCTCTAATTCTCCGTCTCAGTTGGTCTTGCTCATCCATATGTTCTGCTGTTCTACGTCGGTCAGTATATTTCCACGGGCGAGCCCCATTAATAGAGGAATATGTCAAACTCGCAGTAATTGAAACCCACGGACCAACTTTTTGTCTGGGTCGATTTGGCCTTCTTGCCGTAAACCTTTTCCAGGAGTCCCGCTATAATGCCGCTTTCCATGTCGCAGAAGAGCTCACCTGTGTACACAAAGCCTGCGCACGTGATGCACTCATAAAGCTTCACGATGAGGTGGTCTTCATCGACAAATTCCACTTCCGGTATGCCGATCTTAAGCTCTATTATCTTATCTCTAAATTCATTCGACTGTAGCCGCTCCCACCATACTCCCGACAGACTTGCCCATCATGTAGAGGGTCTGGCCCGAGCTTTCGCCGAGCAGGCTCCGCATCCCGATAATCCGCAATATCCGGAAGAGCGTCAAAGGCACTTCCTCACCCAGCTGAGGACGCACGATGGTCTTTATGTCATCGAAGGTATACTCTTTCACAAGCCCTCCCTGATCACGTCAATCATCTGTTTATGAATGAGGCCGTTTGAAGCCAGGACGCCACCCTCATAGAGACTGAACGCTCCTCCGGAAAGACTTGTAACAGTGCCCCCGGCTTCTCTCACGATAAGCGCCCCTGCAGCCATGTCCCACGGACTGAGCTTCACTTCCCAAAACGCATCAAATCTGCCTGCTGCCACGTATGATAAATTGAGACCGGCTGATCCATCCCTTCTGAGAGCCTGGGCCCTCATCATAAATGCTGCCCAGTGGTTAAGGTTATTCTTCGGATTGGTAGCGACATCGTAGGGGAACCCTGTCACGAGGAGCGCCTGCTTCATCTCTTTAATCGTCGACACCTCTAGCTTTTCGCCATTGAAGAAGGAGCCCTCACCTTTCCGGGCGAGGAAGAGCTCGTCCATGATCGGGTTATAGACCACCCCGACGATGATCTCCCCGTCAACCTCGTAAGCAATCGACGTGCAGAAGAACGGGTATCCATGGGCATAATTGGTTGTACCATCGAGAGGATCAACGATCCATCTGTTTTTCCCGGCTTCATAGACATTCGCCTTTTCTTCGCTTATCACCTCATCGTCGGGAAAATCCTCTCTCACAAGTTCCAGTATGCGGCTCTCGCATTCAAGATCGACGTTAGTGACGAGATTTATTTCGCCCTTGTGCATGATCGAAAGGGTTTTTTGAAAGTATTTCCTCTGGATCTTCCCGGATTCGAATGCAAGCTGAATGGCGAACTGAAGAGGCTCATGCATGCGTCATATTGTAAACACATCGCCTGGGCTTTGCAACGAGAACCTCCGAGCGCACGCAAGGACGCAAAGATTCTACAATTGCTAATGCTCCAAATTCTCAAACAATCATCGAATCGATCGCTAAAATTCTACAACGCGGCGCTCCGGCGCAGCCAGACGAGGCGAGCCCTGACTATTCGGTTATTGATATTCTCGAGATCTGCCTCTTGCGAATTTGCGACTTTATGACGAGCGAGTGTTAGGATTTGTCGTTAACTGGCTGCTCGGCAGTAATCACGGAAGTTATTGACGCCGATGAAGAACTCCCGCATCATGATAACCCAGTAGTACTGTCCTTTTTTGGTGAGCGTTAACATATGCCCCTGTTTTTTCAACCCACCGGCCATGCTGAAAAACAGGATCTCGGGCCAGAGCCATCTGTGCACGTTGACCTGGAACTTGGCCGCAAGCCGAGAAAGGTCGAGTCGAAGGCCGAAAAGTCTCATAAGAAAGTCATAGCGCAGCTGTTCTTTGAGCGACGACTCCTTTTTGCCGACGAAAGGGAAAACGGACTTACTCACCTGCTCGATATAATCACCGATATCAAAGGTGTTCGCGTATACCGTGCCTTGCAGATAGCCAATAGAGCCGCTCCCTATGGCTGCGTATTCGTCGAAGTGGACAACGTATTCATCGATCATTGAATTGCCCTTCGAGAAACACCACGCAGTACTCGGGTGGTACTCGTCCTCCAGCATCTCGGTAATCCTCATGTAGAACTTCTTTTCTCTCTTGAAATCCACAGCACCCCCCAGTTTTCTCCTCATGGTTTGCATGGCGTAGGCAGAGGGCATGAGGGGGTAGTATGTGATCTGGTCCACCCCGAGACTGCGCAGGATGGAGAGGTCCTTTTCCAGCATGGCCATGGTCTGCGAGGGGAAATTGAAGATCATGTCCACGTTGAGTGTATCGAAATGGCCCTGAGTGAGCTTCAGCCTTTCAGCGATCTCCTCCCCGCTACCATATTTATGGTAACGCTCGGCTGCCTGCAGCAGCCCATCATCGAAGCTCTGCGCTCCGACGGAGAGACGGTTTACGCCGATGGATTTCAGTATGTCGATGTTCCGGCCGGTCAGGTGATTGGGGTTTGTTTCGACAGAAATTTCACGGATGGGGAAGGTCTGTTTTGCAAGCTGGAGCGTCTGGGCCAGTTCCTCGATAAGTATCGTGGGGGTCCCCCCACCGACATAGACTGCCTGGAAGACATAGCCCGATCGGCTGTACATAAGCATTTCTTTTCGTAACGCTTCAAAGTAAGCCCTGGCCAGGCCTTCCTCGAAGGCGACGCGATGGAAGGAACAGTATGGGCAAAGTTCCTCGCAGAAGGGCACGTGCATGTAGAGCAGCCTTGGCGTGTCGTCCGCTGTGGGCAGGGCCGACAGCGCCGAGCCGGGAGAGAACTGGAGGTACCTGAAGTTCTTCTTGCGGGCGACGTAGGTTATGAATTTTTCAATCAGCATGGACTGGGCGCCATGAACGGATGCCTGAATGTTAAGGCGCAGAAACAAAAAAATCAAGCGAATGAACATGTTGGAAAAATTGTCTTGACAAACATTGGGCCTGCGGGAATAGAGGAGAGTTGGAGATGGGCATGGGACAGAAACTGCTCGCGGAGAAGGACCTTGCCGGTCGCCTGGGGGGTGAATCGCGTAGTCGTTAGGGCTGGCTGCTGAAGGTTACCGGCTATGAGTGGTTTTTGAGTATGAGTTCTGTTATTCTCCAGTAGCCCATATCCGTACGCTCCATTTTGAACCGCACCTTGTCATCCCCCCTGGGGGTGACGATGGCGGTATTTCCTTTTTCCTCGATGGTGAAATACCAGACACTGGCCTTCCTTATGGAGGAGAAGTATCCGAGCTGATCATCGGATTCGATGGCACCCCGCACCTCGTTCCGCATCAATGCAGTGGCCTGGGGCAGCATTGCGGACGCAACGGACCTGCCCAGAGAGAATCCCAGGGCATCGAGATCGGTCTTGGCCCTCGATTCCTTTGCTCGGAAAGTATTTTCCACCATGTGGGCCACAATGCTGTCTACGTCAACGTACTTGAGGGCTCCGTCAGCATCATGGTTGAGGAGGGCGTTTCTCAGCTCACCGAGAGAGTGACGAGGCGTGCCTTGAAGCGCGCACGCTGAAAGGAGAGAGAGTAGGGCGAGAAGGGCCGCCCCTAAACTGAAGTTACAGAGTAGTCTGGAGCCTGGAGCCTGATGTCCAGTGTCTGGATTGCCCATCTGTTCTATATAGCATAGGGGCGATCCCGTGGCAAGTCAGGAGATGGGTCAGGGATGCTTCTTGGGTAGGGAGTGGACCTTACCTCTTCGCCTTCAACTTCGGGCCGTGATAGTCGTGGGAGAAAAATGAGGATCCTTTGTCGGCCTTCCTTTTACGCTTCTTTGTGTCCTTAAAATAGACAAACACGAGAAAGAGTGTTCCCGAGGTGCTGACACCAAGACTGATCTTTTGCACCATATCCTTGGCTGTATCCATGTCGCAGTGTGTCCAGGTGACCATCTCGCCGACGACGACCGTGCCCATTACCAGGACGGCGAAGATGCCTACCAGAATATTTCTCGTATAGAGATCCATACGTTGCCCTCTCGGGCCTCCTCTCAGCGTTTTGCAGCATATGTAGCAACTCTTGTGCCAGGTTTTCGAGAAGGACTTAGGGAAGGGCAATTAGTATGTGGAAGCCTGATATACGGGCCTGAGGCCACTTCATAAGGTAATGGATGCTGCAGCACAACTGGGAAAAAACGTCCTCCCCCGCGGAAATTTCGTCTTCGCGCGAACCGCACCGTCCCCGTTTCCCTGGCCTTCGTAGCGGCAGCGCATTATAATATGCGCAAGGTGTTTGTGATCGTATTTTTCTGGTGACAAAATGAAGACAAAACTATTCTGCAATTACTGTCATGGGTCGCTGGTAAAAGGCCTTCGTGAAGGAAAGGAACGACAGGTCTGCGAGAGCTGCGGGGAGATATACTACGAGAACCCGCTGCCCGTCGTGTCGGTCATCGTTGCGAACGCGAACCGCGAGCTTCTTCTCGTCAGGAGGGCTAGAGAGCCTGCAAAGGACACCTGGTGTTTCCCCATCGGGTTTGCCGAATCGGGCGAAAGCATCGAGGACGCTGCAATGAGAGAGCTCAGGGAGGAAGCCGGGATTGATGGTAAGGTTCTTCAGATCCTGGACGTATTCTCGGAGAGTAACGAAATCTACGGCGAAGTGCTCGTGGTTTCGTTCGAGGCCGAACGGGTGGGTGGAATCGAGATGGCGGGCGATGATGCCGTTGACTGCGCCTATTTTCCCGTGGCTAACCTTCCCAAACTCGCCTTTCCGTCACAGGAGAGGGCCCTTAAGAAGTTCATCGCCTTCAAGAAAGATACCTGGAACATGACGGACTCGTTCCAGAAGCTGGTTCACGAGACGCTTGAAGGCGAGGTGCCTGTCCCGGGCGAACTGCTTTCGGACGAGCTGATCCGGGCAATCGAAGCTAACGCGACGCGCATCATAGACTTGTGGTTCAGTGATATCTCAACAAACCCTTCCACCAAGGGATATCGGAACTTCGAACGCGCAGAACTCGTTTCCAAGGTGAAGGTAGCCATCGGTGAGCTCCAAGCGTGGCTGAAAGGGAAGAAAGGTGAAAGAGAATTGAAGAGCCTCCCCCTGCTTGGCCGGCAGCGCTCAGGCAAGATGGTGCCACTCGAGGAGCTGATCAGCGCTATCAGCCTTCTCAAGAAACATATCTTCAGGTTCACATCCTCCACGGGCGTCTGGTCCCGACCGGTGGAGATGTACAGAATGCTGGAATTGGGAGAGCGGCTTGTTTACTTCTTCGATCGCGTAACCTACCATGCGGCGATGGGATACACGAAAACCAGTGACCAGAGAAAACAGTGTTAAGTGTTAAGTCAAGACGGTGTTAAGTGAATGCAGCGTTTAGTGAAAGTCAGCCAGTCCCTCTGAGGGACTCCCCTCCGATGCATCTTACTCAACACGTAACACTTAACACTGTTATTGCCGTGGTTCCCAGGGCAACTCACCCCTTTGCAAGGCCGCTATTTTGCATACAGAGTAGTGTCTGGGCGGGTGAGATTTAGCTTGACATCAAAATTTCACATTTGCTAAGATAAGCTTTGTAAATTATTTCACATTTGGGAAGGAGGCGGTTGTATGGATTTCTCTTTGACAAAAGAACAGATAGCAATGAAAGACATGGCATACGACTTTGCGATAAAGAAGGTCAAGCCCACCATGGAAGAGGATGAGAAGGAGCATAAATTCAGACCGGAAATCGTGAAGCAGATGGGGCAACTGGGCATGTTTGGCTGCCTTGCTCCTGAGAAATATGACGGCAGTGAAGCCGGCCACCTTGCGGCTACCCTCATGGCAACGGAACTAGCGCGCGTGAGCCCTTCCTGGGGCCTTCCTTTCAACCTTCAGCAGAATGGCCCGCAGACCGTGCTCCTCAACTTCGCCAATGAAGCACTGCGGGAGCAGTACTTGAAGGATCTCGTAAATGCAAATAAATTTGGCTGTTTTGCCATTACCGAGCCAAACTCCGGATCCGACGTTGTGAGCATGAGGACGACGGCTACGGAGGTCGATGACGGCTTTATTCTCAACGGCACAAAAACCTGGATTTCCGGCGTGCCGTATGTCGACTGCGGTGTTGTGTATGCCATGACCGACAAGGCTGCAAAGCACAAAGGCATGTCGGCGTTCTTCGTTGACTTCCACACGCCGGGCATCACACAGAGAGCCATCACGACAAAGCTCGGTCTGCACTGCGCACCCACCGGCGAGGTCTTCTTTGAAGAGGCAAAAATTCCGAAGAGCGCTCTCGTGGCAAATAAGGGGGATGGTTTCAAGATCTGCATGGCAATGCTCGACAACACAAGGCTCTCATCCGCGGCCAGGGCAGTGGGCGTGTCTCAGAGCTGCATCGAAGAGGCTGTGAAGTATTGTAATGAGAGGGAGCAGTTCGGCCAGCCGATCGGCCAATTCCAGATGATCCAGGAACAGATAGGCAGGATGTCCGTCGAGCACGAAGCAGCGAAGCTGCTCGTCTACCGGTGCGCATGGGCAAAAGATTCCGGCAAGAAGAGCACGACCCTCGAGACATCGATGGCAAAATACTATGCAGCCGAATCTGCAAATTTCTGTGCCTCTGAGGCCGTAAAGATATTCGGTTCTTACGGGTTCTCCTCGGAGTATCCTGTCGAGAGGTTCTTCAGGGACGCCAAGTCTTATCAGATTGTTGAAGGCACTTCCAACATTCAGAAAATGATCATAGCCCAATTCGCGTTGGGGTACAGAAAATAATTGAGGAGGTACGTATATGGCCACAGAAGTGACCGTTCCCATGGTAGGGAAGATTGTCAATGTGCTCGTTAAGGTTGGAGACAAGGTAAGCGAAGATGATCAGATCGCAACCCTCGAAGCAATGAAAATGGAGATGCCTATTGTCGCTCCGACAGGCGGCGTCATTAAAGAGATAATGGTGGCAGCCGGGCAGGAAGTGGACGCGGACACGGTGCTCGCAGTAATTGAATGACAGGCTTATGGTGAAGCGATGCTGGTGGCAGGGATAGACATAGGTTCGATTACAACAGAGGCTTTGCTCTTTGACAAGGAAAAAGGCATTCTGGGGTATACCATACTCCCCACCGGAGCCGATTCAAGGAAGACTGCCGGGGCCGCGCTGGAGAGGGTTCTTGCCGCCCCGGCGAAGACCCGTTCCGACATCTCTTATGTCATAGCCACGGGCTGTGGCAGGAAGCGCGCAGAGTTTGCCAAGGAGGCAGTCACCGAGATCACGTGCATCGCAAGAGGCGTCAGCTTTCTCTTTCCTGACGCAAGGACCATCATCGACATAGGCGGCCAGGATACCAAAGTGATCAGGGTGGACGAGCGAGGCCGTGTTCTCGAGTTCGAGATGAACGACAAGTGCGCAGCCGGTACAGGCAGGTTTATCGAGGTGATGGCGAATGCCTTAAATGTTGAGTTGGGTAAGATAGGCGAGCTTTCTCTCAACCACAAGAAGGAGCTGACCATCAGCAGCATATGCACGGTGTTCGCCGAGTCAGAGGTGATCTCGCTTGTGAGTGAGGGGCAGGAGCTGGAAGATATCGTTTATGGTATTCATCGCGCCATAGCGGACAGAACTATGGGCCTTATCAACAGGCTGGGCGGGGTGGAGGAGAAGGTCGTCATGTGCGGCGGCGTGGCAAAAAACATTGGCGTTGTCAAGGCGCTGGAAAAAGCGCTGGGCGCGTCGATGCAGTTCTACGAAGAACCTCAAATCGTGGGTGCTCTCGGAGCTGCGCTTCTGTCACTGGAGAAAGTCTCCTGAATCATTGATGCTTGATTTTTAAAGGGCCGGTAGGGACATCCCCCACCGGCCCTTATGTTATCGATCTTGTAACCAGGTGCCTTGCCTTGAAGCGGGTCAACCTTGAAAGAATTGGGTAGGCCGCTCGCAAAGCAACGCCTTCATCTTTTGCTCGTGCCTCGGGCCCAGTCGCTTGGGCTAACAGCCACGCTCGCCTACACTTACGGGTACCCCAGAGCTTCCGCGATGTTCGCTCCGAAAAGGTCTCCTCCCGGCCTGCACATAACGTCTGCGTGAAGCGTGGTTCTTTCACAAACTGTCACACATCACGTGCCACTCGTTATGGCGATTTGGATTCAAGTGGACACCGAGGCGAGCCGAGGCCTGGGCTACGCAGGCGTACCTGGCGGTACGTCGAGTAAGAACAGGCTGAAGGGCAACGAAGGTATACACTTGAAGGCGAATCGGCGCTATGCGGCGGCGCGCTTGATCTTTGATGTGAGCGCTTTGATCGCGTCTTTCAGGCCATCCAGAGTAAGCTCGTACATAGGGAAGAGGCGGCCTATGGCATCGACCGTGGGGTGACGCCAGTATTCCTTCGGGGTGGGGTTGAGCCAGGCACTGTACTCATAGTGGTTCTTGATGCGCTTGAGCCAGTCTGCGCCTGCTATCTCGTTGGAATAGTAATAATCTATGCAGCCATATTTGTCGAACAGCTCTCCCGGGCCCATCCTCGCATCACCGACAAGAATCACCTTGTACCCGCTGTGATACGTTGCGAGCACCTTCTCTGTGGGTATGGGCTTGGCGTTCCAGAGATCCTCATAGACGTCCTGATAGACGCAGTTGTGGAAGAAAAAATATTTCAGGTCTTTAAAGTGTTCGCTCTGGACGGCTGCGGAAAAAAGTCTTTCGCAGAGATCAGCGTACGGCGCCATGGAGCCGCCCGTGTCCATCAGGAGAAGCAATCTGATGGCATTTTTCCGGGACTTGGCGAAGACTAGCTCGATCTCGCCGCCCTCCTTCGCGGTCTTGTCAATGGTTTCATCGATATCCAGCTCTTCCTCGGCCCCTTCGCGCCTCAGTTGCCTCAGTTTCTTCAAGGCCACCTTTGTCTGTCGTACGTCGAGGATAAGGTCATGCCGGTAATTCTTGAACCGTCTCTCTTCCGCTACCTTGACCGCGGAACCCATCCAGCCCTCCCCGCCGACCCTGATGCCGCCGGGGTAATACCCATAAGCGCCAAAGGGAGACCGTCCGCCGGTCCCGATCCACTTGGCCCCGCCGTCGTGCCGTTCCTGCTGCTCTTTCAGCCTCTCCCTGAACTGCTTCATCATTTCTTCGAGCCCCATCTTCTCCTTCATCTCTTCCAGTGTTCTCTTCATCTCTTCAAGCTCTTCGGGGCTCAGTTTGGGAAGCTTGTTGATGGGGTTTTCGAGCCACTCCATTACCTTCTCCAGGTCAAGGGGCTCAGTCGAAATACCCCCAAAAAACTCGTTGAAGGCCAGATCGAACTGGTCGTAATAGGCCTCGCTTTTGACGAGAAAGGCCCGGCCGATATAATAGAGATGGTTCAGGCTCGTACCCATGAAACCCTTGTAGATGGCCTCCATGAAGGACATCCATTCAGTGATGGAAACGGGCACACCCTTGCTGCGCAGCTTATAAAAGAAGTCTATGAACATAACGTTTTCTCAGAATCTCCTTCTGAACCCGGTGGATGCGCCACTGGCGACCCTGGCAACTTTTTCAGTATCCTGCTCAGTTTTTAAAAGGGTGCCGAGGAAAGGAAGCTCAGAGGAGATCCTGTCCACGTTGACGCCTCCCATGGCGAGCGCCTTGATCCAGTCCAGGAGTTCGCTCGTGGATGGTTTCTTTCTGAGGCCGTCCACTTGGCGTATCCAGTAAAACTTCTTGATGCACTCCCTGACCACCTTCTCCTGGATGTCGGGATAGTGCACCCTGATGATGCGTTCCATCATATCTTCGTCGGGAAATTCTATGTAATAGAAGATACACCGTCTCAGGAATGCATCGGGCAATTCCTTTTCAGAGTTGCTCGTAATGATAACGATCGGCCGCTGCTTGGCGGCTACCTCTTCGTTCAATTCAGCGATGTGAAAGGACATTTCATCGAGCTCATTGAGGAGGTCATTGGGGAACTCAATGTCTGCCTTGTCGATCTCGTCGATCAGGAGCACGACCTGTTCCTCCGCCGCAAAGGCTTGTCCCAGCTTACCGAGTTTGATGTATGCCCTGATATCGGATATGTCCTTGTCCTTGAAGCGTGCATCGTTCAGCCTCTGGACCGTATCGTACACGTAGAGACCATCTCGCGCCTTGGTCGTCGATTTGATATTCCAGATTAAAAGCTTCTTGTTGAGCGCCTCGGCAATGCTGTGGGCAAGCAGCGTCTTGCCGGTACCGGGCTCGCCCTTGATTACCAGGGGTTTGGCCAGGTTCACAGACACATTGACAATCTCCATAAGAGGTTTTGATGCGATATAATCAGCACTCCCGCGGTATCCCTCATTGGCTTTACTCATTATTGGCCTCCAAATTCAAACGAAAAGTCTAAGCGAAAAACTTCATAATTAGTATACGATTTTATGCCGGTTTTGTCAATTGAAGGGCGGAAATACAGGCTATACGCCGCATTCCCCGTCCGGGGTGTGTATACAAGATATGCAAGCGTTTTATTGGTTTAATTAGTCCAATTGGTTTCATTGGTTCAGACAAACGGACCAAAAGACGACGCATGAAGGGTCAGTTTAACCGATTCAACCAATTAAACCAATTAAACAGGGTTTTGAACCCTCGTCATCTGTTGACTTTTGAGCCGTTATTGTACATATTCTTACGGCATGAACAGGGAACTACAGAGGCTCAAAAAGCTCAGAAACATTGGCATAGCCGCTCATATCGACGCGGGCAAGACCACGGTCACCGAGCGGGTCCTCTATTACACCGGCAAGACATACAAGATAGGGGAGGTGCACGAAGGCACCGCAACCATGGACTACCTTCCCCAGGAACAGGAAAGAGGTATCACCATCACCTCGGCTGTCACGACCTGTTACTGGAATGACCACGAGATCCAGATCATCGATACCCCGGGACACGTGGACTTCACCATAGAGGTGGAAAGATCTCTCCGGGTACTCGACGGTGTGGTCGCTGTCTTTTCGGGCGTGGAGGGCGTTGAGCCGCAATCGGAGACGGTGTGGCACCAGGCGGACAAATACAAGGTCCCGAGGCTCGCCTTTATCAATAAGCTTGACAGGATCGGTTCAGACTTTTTCCACGTGCTCGGTATGATGGTCGAAAAGCTCGGGGCTAACCCGCTACCGCTCCAGATACCGCTGGGGAAAGAGGATGATTTTTACGGTGTCGTCGATCTGATCACGATGAAGGCCATTGTCTGGGACGAAGAGAGTCTCGGCGCAACGCTGCATCACGTTGCCATACCTGACGATGTCAAGGAGACGGCTCATAGCTACCGGGAGAAGCTATTCGAAAAGCTGTCTCTCCTCGACGACAGCTTCATGGAGCTTTACCTGGACGGGAAGGAGATAGACGAGCAGACTATACATGACACGATAAGAAAAGCGACCATCGCCTTGAAGTGCGTTCCGGTAGTTTGCGGTGCGGCGCTCCGGAACAAAGGTATCCAGCCACTCCTTGACGCAATCGTCTGGTATCTTCCGTCTCCTCTTGATGTCCCTCCCACCGAAGGGCATGTTCCTGTCACCGGTGAAAAGGCTTACAGAGAGGCAGACCCCGATGAGGATCTGTGCGCCCTCGCCTTCAAGGTCGTTGTGACAGAAGGCAGAAAGCTGGTCTACGTCAGGATCTACTCGGGCTCCCTCAAGGTAGGCGATGACATCTACAACGTGAACCTGCAGAAGAAGGAGAAGGTGTCGAGAGTTTACAAAATACACGCCAATCACAGGGACCGGATGGATGAAGCCCGCACAGGTGACATTGTCGGCATCGTCGGTTTGAAGGAGACCTCCACCGGTCATACACTGACAAAAACAAAACCGATCGTCCTGGAACCGATCGAGCTCTATCAACCTGTAATCTCCATGGCTGTCGAGCCGAAGAGGAATGTGGATCAGGAGAAGCTTCTCCTCGCTTTGCAAAGGGTCGCTGAGGAAGACCCCACCTTCATCGTCAGGACCGACGAGAGCTCTTTTCAGACGGTGGTCTCAGGCATGGGAGAGCTTCACCTCGACGTCGTCATGCGCAGAGTAAAAGAGGAATTCGGTGTTGACGTTCTCGTGGGCAAGCCGCAGGTCGTCTACAAGGAATCGATTGAGCGCACGGCTACAGTCGACCAGCCGTTTGAGAAAGTGATCAATGGCGTGCTCTACCGCGGTTCGGTGGCCCTTTCGCTCGCGCCCAATCCGAGAGGCCAGGGCATCACGATCATTCCTGACATCTTAAGCCGGCAGCCGGAGTTTCCGTACATCACAGCGATCGAGGAAGGCGTGACTGAAGGCTCTCAAATGGGCGTGGTCAAAGGCTTTCCCCTGACCGACGTGCGGGTGACCATTCACGATGCCTCCTTCAACAATCCTGATTTTGCCCGCCTTACGCTGAAGATGGCGGCATACGACGGATTCAAGAAGGCCTGTGCCGAGGCAGGGCCCGTACTTCTCGTGCCGCTGATGTCCCTGACTGTCACGACACCAAACGAATTCCTCGGCGAGATAATAGCCGACCTGCATATCAGGAAATGTCAGATCAATGATGTGCAGTCGCAGGACAAAATCACGATTGTTGAAGCTAAAGCTCCGCTCACCAGCATGTTCGGCTATTCCACGGACATACGGTCTCTTTCCCAGGGACGGGCCTCTTTTACCATGGTTTTCTCCCATTACGATAAGGTCGAAGAGTGAATAGGATTGGCGAGATCTTAGGCTTCTTGAGAGAGAAGGAGGAGCATGTCTCCGGAGACTATATCTCCTCGCGGCTCGGCCTCACGAGAACGGCCGTCTGGAAATACGTGAAGCAGCTCCGGCAGATGGGCTATGCGATTGACACGCTCAAGGGCAAAGGCTATAGCCTCAGGACGGTGCCCGATCGACTCTACCCGTGGGAGGTAAAGCGTTATCTCCGTGCGGAATTCATGGGCAGAACCATACACTATCAGGAGTCTATCGATTCTACTAACGCGTTGGCATTTCAACTTGCACTCGCCGACGCAGCCGAAGGGACCTGCGTCGTTGCCGAAACACAAAAGGCCGGCAAGGGGCGCCTGCAGAGAAAGTGGTTCTCGCCGTATGGCAAGAATCTCTACCTGTCTGTCATCCTGCGGCCGCACCTTCATCCCTCCTTTGTCTACCCTATCACCTTCTTGTCGTCTCTCGCCGTCTATGACACGTTGCTTCAGCTCGGCCTTAAGCCAACACTCAAATGGCCGAACGATGTGCTCGTGAACGGAAAGAAAATCTGCGGGACGCTCCTTGAACTTTCTACGGAAGCGGACCTCGTGCGCTTTGTCATAGTCGGTATCGGCCTCAACGTGAACATGAGAAAGGGGGAGATGCCGGACGAGATAAGGTCGAAAGCCACCTCGCTGCTTCTCGAAACGAAAATTGTCTATGAAAGGGCCCGGGTTTGTGGCATGCTATTGAATAACCTGGAGACGTATTACGATCTTTTAAGAAAGCATGGGCCGGTCAAGCTCGTGAGGACGTGGGAAGAGAAGGCTGAGATCAAGGGGAAATCGCTCGAGGTCACACAGCAGGGAATGGTTTTCAAGGGAGTTGCTGAAGGGATCGGCGATGAGGGCGCTCTGCTCCTCTCCGATCATGGAAAGGTTCACAGGGTAATTGCTGGGGACGTATCTTTTTAGGCCATGCTTTTAGTCATCGATATAGGTAACACGAATATTGTATTCGGTGTCTACAAGGATGAGACGCTAGTCAACCACTGGCGCCTGAGCACCGCCATCCAGAAGACGGTGGATGAATACGCCATCCTCTTGAACAGCCTGATCTATTTTGAGAAAATCAGACTGCAGGATTTCCACAGCGCAATCATATCCTGTGTTGTGCCCCCGCTTCTGTTCCCTTTTCAGCGGATCTGCTCAAAATATATAGGCATAGAGCCCATCGTCGTCGAGCCAGGCATAAAGACAGGCATGCCCATTCTGTACGAGAATCCGCAGGAGGTTGGGGCTGATCGTATCGTCAATGCCGTAGCCGGCTACGAGCGGTATAAGAAGGCGCTTATCATCGTTGATTTCGGCACTGCAACAACCTTCGACTATGTCACGCCAAAGGGCGAATACCAGGGCGGCGTTATTTCGCCGGGCATGATGATATCGCTGGAAGCCCTCTTTGAGCGTGCCTCCAAGCTGCCACGGGTTGAGCTCGTGAAGCCCAAAGAGATCATAGGCAGAAATACGGTGACGGCGATGCAAGCAGGTATCATATACGGGTACATCAGCCTCGTTGACGGCATCGTCAAGCGGATGAAGGATAAAGTGAAGACCAACCCGTACGTGATCGGCACGGGTGGGCTGGCAAACCTTATCTATAAGGAATCAGAGACCATCGATGAGGTGGATGAGTTCCTGACCCTGAAAGGCCTGAAAATCCTGTACGAGAAGAACAAGGACCAGCAGAAGACCAAGTAGCCGTCGCTCAAACTCGAATATCTAATCTCCAAATCCGAAACAATCATCCGAATATCAAATGTTCCAAGAGCATCCTCTCCTTTGGCGCACTGGTTTAGAATTTGGTTATTTGATATTGTTTAGGATTTCGATATCGGAATTTAGGATTTTGTTCCCTGCCCCCTGCCCCACGACCCTGTTCTCGCTGTTTACTTTGCATAGGACCTTTGCTAGAATAGACCCATGAAAATGGCCAGAAGGATTGCCCTTGGCCTCCTTGCGCTTCTTCTTCTTTTTTCATGCGGCAAAAAGGAGGAAATAGGAAAATATAATGACCTTGGGCAGCCTGCGTACGGAGATACTCTCATCACCAGTTCGATAGGCGAGGCCTCAAACCTGATCCCGCTGCTGGCCACTGACGGCGCATCGCACGATATTGCCGGCTACATTTACAACGGCCTCGTCAAATATGATAAAGATCTCAAGATAGTAGGGGACCTTGCGGAATCGTGGGATTTCTCGCCTGACCAACTGACCATCACTTTCCATTTGAGGAAAAACGTGAGATGGCAGGACGGCAAGCCGTTCACCGCGCGCGACGTGCTCTATACGTACAAAGTGACCATCGATCCCAAGACACCTACCGCATACTCGTCAGACTTCTTGATGGTCAAGAAAGTGGAAGCCCTCGACGATTACACCTTCAGGGTTACGTACGATAAACCTTTCGCACCCGCACTCATCAGCTGGGGGGCGTCGATCCTGCCGAGCCATCTACTGGAGGGGAAAGATATTACGACATCCCCCCTCACACGCTTGCCGGTCGGGACAGGACCCTACAAGCTGAAGGAATGGATAGCCGGCGACCGGATCGTATTGACCGCGAACCCCGACTATTTCGAAGGCCAGCCGTACATTTCCCGGGTTGTCGCCCGGGTAATACCCGACCCTGCAACACAGTTTCTCGAATTGAAGAACGGCGGCATTGACATGGCCAACCTTACGCCCCTTCAGTTTGTGAGGCAGACGGCATACCCGAAGTTCAATCGCGAGTACAACAAGATCAAATACCTCGGCTTCAACTACGTCTACCTTGGCTACAACCTGAAGCACCCCTTCTTCAAAGACCAGCGGGTCCGCCAGGCGCTTACGTATGCCATCAACAAACAGGAGATCATCGAGGGGATCCTGCTGGGACAGGGCGTGGTCGCTGACGGCCCGTACAAGCCGGACATGTGGGCCTACGATCCGAACGTGCGGAAGTACCCGTATGATCCCAAGAAAGCTGAGGCGTTGCTGCGCGATGCCGGTTTTGTCAAAGGTGCGGACGGACGCTTGTTCAAAGACGGGAAACCTTTCGAATTTACCATCATGACCAACCAGGGCAATGACGTGAGGATCCACTGCGCGGAACTTATCCAGCGGTGGCTGGCCGCATTGGGGATTACGGTGAAGATCAGGGTGATCGAGTGGGCAGCGTTCGTCAACCAGTTCATAGATGCCCGGAAGTTCGACGCTCTGATCCTCGGCTTGGGGCATACCGCAGGACCCGGATATATTCGACATCTGGCACTCTTCGAAGCAGGGAACCAAGGAGCTCAATTTCATGGGCTTCGAGAACAAGGAAGTGGATGAGCTTCTCGTAAAAGCGCGGCAGACGTTCGATCAGGAGGAACGGAAGCGCTGTTACTGGCGCATCCAGGAGATACTGGCTGAGGAGCAACCGTATACGTTCCTCTTCATTCCGTATGCAACCGTGGCAGTGCAGAAGAGGATCAAGGGGATAGAACCTGCGCCTGCGGGCATCACCTACAACTTCATCAAGTGGTACGTGCCCGAAGACCAGCAGCGTTACAGGACAGAGCAGGAGAGGAAATAGTGCTCACGTACATCCTTAAACGGGCCATCTTCATGGTGCCGATGCTTCTCGGCATCACGATCATCTCCTTCCTGATCATTCATCTGCCGCCCGGAGAACCGGGCGCGCTGGGCATGGAGATGAACCCGAAGGTGACCAAAGAGGTGCGCGAGCGGATTCGGGCCCTGTACGACCTTGACAAGCCGCTTCCCGTCCAATATTACTTGTGGCTGAAGCGCTTCGTGAAACTCGATTTCGGCCGTTCCTTCAGCTCGGATCGCCGGCTTGTGATCGACAAGATAACGGAGCGGTTGCCGATCACGATTAGCCTTAATCTTCTCGCCCTGATGTTCGAACTCGCTTTCGGTATCCCCATCGGGGTCTACTGTGCCAGATACAAGGGGTCACTCCTTGACAAAGGATTGACGGCATTTGTGTTTGCGGGTTTTGCCATCCCCACGTTCTGGCTTGCCCTGCTATGTATGCTCCTCTTCGGGGTCTACCTCGACCTTCTCCCCATCACCGGCCTGAAATCCTTCAACTTTTCGGAATTGACGGTTTTCGGGAAGATTGCCGACCTTGCGCGCCATCTGGTCCTTCCCGTCCTTATTTCCGCCATCGGCGGCCTGGCAGGAATGTCGCGCTTCATGAAGAGCAGTCTGCTGGAGGTGCTGCGGCAGGATTATATCACCACGGCGTACGCCAAGGGACTCCCCGAGGGGATGATCCTGAGGAAGCATGCTGTCCGGAACGCGCTCCTCTCGGTCATCACCCTGCTTGGCATGGCAGTGCCCGGCCTGATCGGGGGCAGCGTGATCTTCGAGACCATCTTCGGCATCCCCGGCATGGGACAGCTCTTCTACATGAGTGTTATGTCCCGTGATTTTCCGGTAATCATGGGCATCCTCGTGATCGGAGCATTCCTGACGCTCGTCGGCAATCTGCTTGCGGACATAGCACTTGCGGTCGCTGATCCGAGGATAAGGCTAGGATGAGAAGGAGAAGAGACCGGCATGGTATCGCTATGAGATCAGTCCTTACGTCACCACACCCTCTCACGCATATACCGTAATTGCAGCTCACACGGCTATAGCCTGTGCTATAATTATGCGCAGCCCTCGTCGGTATGGCGCTGGGAAAGGCAGAGAGAAAAAATGAAAATCACGAACCTCAAGCCGCTCTTAAAACCAAAAAGTGTTGCGGTTATTGGGGTCTCCCTCAAGAACGATAATCATCCCGCAAATGCTATCTATTACAAAAACAAGGTGAATCCGCGGGTGAAGGCCTTCCCGGTCAATGCAACAGGTGGGCTCCTTCACGGGGAACCGATTTATCCGGGGATCAGCGCTGTGCCCGAAAAGATTGACCTGGCCGTTATTGTTGTCCGGGCGGAACTCGTTCCTCAGACCTTGGCAGAATGCATAGAACACGGTGTCAGAGGGGCGGTAGTGGTCTCGGGGGGCTTCGCCGAGAGCGGCAACCCCGATCTGCAGGCTCGCATCACTGCCATTGCGCGCGAAGGGCACTTCCCTTTCATCGGTCCCAACTGCCTCGGCATCTTTTCGCCCGGCGTCCTGGATACTTTTTTCATACAGAGCGAGCGCATCGTGCAGCCTTCCATCGGCCGTGTGGCACTCGTCAGCCAGAGCGGAGGCATACTTCTCGACTTGCTTGCCAGGTTTGCAGCAGAGGGTGTGGGTCTTTCAACCGCGGTCAGCATCGGGAACAAGGCGGTGATTGGAGAGATGGAGCTTCTCACCTATTTTATCGACGATCCGGACACGGATGTGATCTCTTTCTACATTGAGGGGTTCGGAGAGAAGGAAGGGCGGAATTTCGTCCTCGCAGCACGCCGCTCGCCAAAGCCCGTTATTGTCCTTAAATCAGGCAAGAGTGAGGGCACGGCGAGGGTCATAAGCAGCCACACGGCTTCCCTTGCCGGCGACTACGGCGTATTTTCGGCTGTTCTCGCCCAGCATGGCATCGTGGAGGCCAAAAACGGCATAGAATTGACGTCCTTTTGCGAGGTCTTCAGCTCCTACAAGATGTCAATCGAAGGTCGGGTGGGCATTGTCAGCGACAGCGGAGGCCATTCTGTTCTCGCGGCGGATGCCTGCGCTGCCTACGGGTTAAGTGTACCGCCCCTTTCAAAGGATGAGCAGGATGAGCTGAGGAATCTCTGCTCCCCATCCGTCAGGCTTATAGGCTCCTTTGCAAATCCAGTGGATTTGACGGGAAGTGCCATTGACGACGACTTCGTTGCAGCAGCGCGCTATCTGTGCCGGAAGAAGGAGATCGATTCGATCATCGTGCTCCTTTTGCCTTACGCGCCTGCTCTTACCCAAAACGCAGGTGCTCATTTGAGCATGATCCATCGCCAGGAGGGAAAACCTTTTATCGCGTACATGCCTCACGTAGATAGATACGCCATGCTGATCGAGGGCTTCCGCAAGAATCAGATACCCGTCGCCCAGTCCGTCCAGGATGCGGTGCAGATGATCGCGGTTCTCAGGAGGAGAGGGCCGGTGCTGAAAAAACGCATCAAGGAGCTCCTGGAGGCTTCGCAAGAGCGGGGATGGCTCCTCGAACCGGAAGGAAAAGAATTGATGAGAAGGGCCGGGCTGCCAGTTCCCTCTTTCGCTTTTGCGCGGTCGGAAAAGGAAAGCCTGAGCCTTGCCCGGCAAGATCGGCTATCCCGTGGTGGCAAAGGTGGTTTCACCTCTTGTTCTCCATAAATCTGATCGGGGGGGCGTGCTGACGGGCATCGCAGGTGACGAAGATGTTCGAGCGGCCTGGAGACGGCTCTCGGCAATCGAAGGCTTTGAAGGTATGCTCGTGGAGGAAACAGTTCAGGGTGTGGAGATGATTGTGGGCGCAAAGATCGATTTTCAGTTCGGACCGGTCATCCTCCTTGGCATGGGAGGGACAGCCGTCGAGGTGTGTCCCGATGCGGTAATAAGGATGGCGCCACTTGAGGAAAGAGATCCAGAACTCATGATCGATTCGTTGAAAGGCAGGCGATTGCTCGAGGGCTACAGGGGACGAGCACCCATAAACCTTGCGAGCCTTTCTAACCTTCTTTTCCGCTTTTCGCAGGTCGTTATGGACCTTCAAGCCTTTATCGAGTCGATCGATCTCAACCCAGTTATCTGCTCGCCGCAAACATCCGTAATCGCCGACGTACGCGTAATGCTAAAGGCCCGTAAGGCTGCCTGATTTCCTATCAGTAGAATTCCGCGACACCGAAGATAGGGAGGTCACCTTGATAAGCTCACGGGACAGCTCGAAGGCACCATCCAACGCCAATTTTCACCCATCGACTCCACCCCAGGTGTCGCCACTGGTGTTGATGGCAACCCTGCTTCCTAAAAGGTTGAAAATCCGACTCGTTCCCGGAGCTGCGCATTATAAACGGTAATCGTTTATACCGTCTCATCAGCGACAACTGCAATGGCGGCAGGAGTAACAGATCGTGTATGGGAGACAAGAGACACCCCTTTCGTTAAAAAAATAAAGTGGACTTTTTGGCGGCATGTGCAATAATTCAGTGTCCATAAAATGAATAAGCCTATCTCAAAAAACACAGAACCACCGAACCGAAAAGAACGCCGAAAAAAACTCCAAGCAAAACAGCCAGTGGGGAGTGAAGTAATTCAAAAACATTCATTGACTCTGATTGTAAAGAAGGTCTCTACGTCTCTTCTTTTTTGGTTAATCTTTTCGATAACCGTCGGTAGTTTCCTATTTCTAGCTTATCCAAGAGTTTCGGTTTATCCCGATAAAACCCTGAATCCAGATGATCCATTTCAAACCCCTTTCATCCTTAAAAATGATGGTTATTTGCCGATAAATGACATTCATTATTCTTTATCACTGGAAAATATCGAGTTTCGACAAGGCAACACGTTGCCCCACGCCTATTCCGGAATAAATGAGACCCGCATACCAAGACTAGCCACCGGCAAATCCTCCACCATCTCTTTGAAGCCATTCATTGATCTGTTAAGGCAAAGTTTCGGCATCTTTTTGCCCCCAAAGGCCGTAACATCTGCCGAGATTTATATAGATGTGTCGTATCGGTCATATCTTATCCCCTACAATTTCACGGATCGTATTGGCTTCAAGACAGGTGTCAGTAGCACCGGCAATTATGTTTGGTCCGAATATCACAGCTAATAATAACGTTCAGGTTTCAAGCTGGCCCCTGCCGAATTTCCCTGAGATTAACAAGGCATTTAGGCATGGTTTTGACCCTGTGCCTGCTGTTAAGAGCGCTAAAAGGTAGATGGCGGTTGCCACGCTCGATGAACTCATCAAGGTCCCTTATCGAGTCCGAACTCTCGGGCGCGGTTCAAAGATACACACGTCCTTCTTTATGCGCACCTGGCGATTGTGTTAGAAAGTGGAAGATTTCGAGTGGCTTGGTGAACAGCTCGCACAACGGCTACGGCAAAGCCGTTTATGGTATCCACCAATATTTTGTGCATAGCTCTGTGACCTCACTTGACTTATTATGGCAAAATGAATAGAGTACGATCATACAACTAAAATAGGAGGTTCCTTAATGAAAAAACCGCTTGTCCTGCTATTCGTCGGTTTCATGGTGATTGGTTTCAGCACGGCACTCTTCGCGGACCAGAAGAATTATGGCTGCGGTCTCGGTTCTATGGCCTTTGAGGGGAATGATGGTCTTATTTCCCAGGTCTCGGCGGCTACGACGAACGGCTCTTCTGGCAACCAGACCTTCGGCATTACCTCAGGCACATCGAACTGCACCGAGTACGAGACCTGGACCTCCAATCAGAAAGTGAACGTTTTTGTGGCAGACAATATGGACAGTCTGGCAAAGGACATCGCAAAGGGTCAGGGAGAACACCTCGACACCCTGGCCTCGCTCATGAATATTCCCCAGAAGGACAGGGCAGCCTTTAATTCCAAGCTCCAGAAGAACTTTTCCCGCATATACACATCTGAAGATGTGAGTACTATGGAAGTGATAAGGAATATAGAGGCTGTTATCTCTTCCACGTAAGTATTCTTGTCTTAGACGTTTACAGGAGATGCGGCGCCTGCAGAGGGTGCGCATCTCCATTCTTCTTTTATGCTTCCTCGTTTTGTGCGCCGCCTTTGGGGAGAGACTCCGTGCAGAGGAGACTTCCTATCTCGAGTCGGTCCTTAGGGAGGCCCACGAGACTGCCCTTCATCAAGACAGGTACTGGCACACACTGCTTCATTACAAAAAAGGCCTTTTCGGTACAAGAAGCCTGATCGATGATCCAAGGTTCTTCCTCGCAATGGACGGCAAGTATAACCCCGAAGCGGAACTGGATGCTACCATCAGGGCCATTTTTCGTAACGAAACCGATGACGGAAAGCCCGCTGCCTGCAGATTCGTGGCACGATATGACTGGATCAGGGAGAAGCTCCGCCTTGATATGTCCCGTATGCCTGCTCCGGAATGCAGGAATTTCAATGAACCGATCAAATCTTTCGATAGCCTGCTCGACGAGATGAAGCCTGAATCGGTCACCTTGGTCTTTCCTGACGCCCATATAAACAGCCCTGCATCGATGTTCGGCCATACTTTGCTGATCATAGAGACTGCGTCGAAAAGTAAACTCCTTGCATATGCAGTCAATTACGCTGCGGCTACTCAAGAAACATTCGGTCCTCTCTATGCCGTTAAAGGTCTTTTCGGTTTTTACAAGGGATATTTCTCTACTCTCCCCTACTACGGCAAATTGCAGGAGTACAGCGATATCGACAGGAGGGACATCTGGGAGTACCCTCTTAATCTGACCAAAGATGAAACGAAAAGACTTCTTATGCACCTCTATGAGCTCGACAACATTTACTCAGACTACTATTTTTTTGACGAAAACTGTTCCTATGACCTGCTCTTTCTACTCGAAGCGGCCCGTCCGTCCCTTAATCTGACCGACCACCAGGGCGTGTGGGTCATTCCCCTTGATACCGTTAAGGACGTGGTGAAAAGAGGGATAACTCTCGGGGCTGAGTACAGACCCTCCCAGACCACGAAGATAGAGTACATGGCATCCCTGCTGCCCAGAGAGGACCAGGTAAAAGCAATTGGGCTTGCAAAGGGCGAGCTTGAGCCTGACCGTGCACTTGAGCAAGGGGTCTCTCAGGAGAAGAAGATACGGATATACGATCTTTCCATTGAATACCTCCAGTATCTTCACACAAGAAAGCAGATAACCACAGATGTCTATGTTGAAAGGTTTATGAACATCCTGCGGGCCAGGAGTGCCTTGGGAGGGCAGGATAGTGAAGGATACTCAGCCCCCGTTCCGCCAAGACCTGACCAGGGGCACGATTCAAGCCGGATAGGATTTACAGTCGGGTCAAAAGGAGACAGTCCCTTCCAGGAGATAAGCTTTCGGCCTGTTTACCACAGCCTTCTGGACAACGGAAAAGGATACAGGGAAGGGGCGCAGATCATATTTGCAGACACTGCCGTCAGGTACTATTCCCAGGACAATAAGCTGAAACTGGAGAGCCTGGACTTTATCAATATTGTCTCCCTTGCCCCGAGAGACCTGTTTTTCAAGCCCATTTCGTGGAAGGTGGATACCGGATTAACGCAGACGATCATGCAAGACGGCAGGGATCACATGACCGCCCATCTCAATCCCGGCGGCGGATTTAGCTGGAAAAACGGACTTCTGGGACTCTATTATTTTATGATGGAGTCGGATTTGAACGTTGGGGGCGCCTTCACGGAGAAATATGCCCTCGGCGCGGGTGCTTCGGCGGGGCTCATCAGAAATATCACAGACTTCTGGAAAATACATCTGTATGCGAGAGACATCTACTATGGATTGGGAAATGAATACAATTTTTTTGAGGCCGGGCTGATGCAGAACCTTGTTCTCAGTACGAATTCGAGTATCTCTCTCGGGGTCACGAGAAGCAAGACCTTATCTTTCTATCAGACGGAACTGAAGTGTGGCCTCAATCTTTATTTCTGAATGGCAGACAGACGCTTTGAAACATTCTTGGCAATGCTTGCTGTAACAAGAGGCGGTGCAATGAAGCCTAAAGCCATTCTCTTTTCTATCCTGGCTCTACTTATCCTTATTAACTTTCCGGGCTGCCGGTCGCAGTTCATATACCACCCTGATAAGGTGATCAGGGAAACTCCGGCCGATTTTAAGCTTCACTATGAGACTGTTTTTTTTGAGACAGAAGATAATGTCAAGCTTTCCGGGTGGTGGATACCTGCAGAAAAACAGATCGCAGTGGTACTTTTTTTCCACGGCAATGGTGGAAATATCTCTCATTTCCTTGATCTTGTGGCGGTCTGGAACGGGATGGGACTCAGCACCTTTTCCGTTGATTATCGTGGTTACGGGATGAGCGCGGGCTACCCTACAGAAGAAGGGACTTACCGGGATGCTGAGGCGGCATGGAAGTACCTTGTGGGGCAGCGGGGCATAGACCCTCAGAATATTATCATTTACGGAAAATCCCTCGGCGGATCGGTTGCCACATGGCTTGCCCGAGACCGGACCCCCGGTATGCTTATTGTTGATTCTTCCTTTACCCGCATTGCAGCCGTCGGGCAGGAGCTCTTTCCATGGGCTCCGGCGGGACTTATCCTGGGCAATGCCTATAATACCGAGGAATATATAAGAACGGTAAAATGCCCTGTTCTCATAATCCACAGCCGCGATGATGAAATGGTCAGCTTTCATCATGGGCAGGATCTCTATGAGGCTGCCCCGGGGCCGAAGGAGTTCTTGCCCATATCAGGATCCCACAATGGGGGTTTCTACCAGTCCCTTCCCGTATATGAACTGGGGTTAAAGAGTTTTATAAGTAAACACCTTCCTTCCAAGTGATTGACCGGGAGGCCCGCATTTCATGAGCCCAGGGGCTTATGTCTCGTACGTTACCACTCCGATGATGCCGATGTGCCCCCGTATCGTCCGCTGTACAGGCGTCGTTAATCGATATCACTTTCTTGACGGCTTTCTGCTCCAGAAATCCGTTTACCTCAGAAAAACCAGATGGGGTCAGGTCTTTACTCGATTTTCTTTTTTCCACCCTTTTAGTTGGTAATGCTCATTTTCCGGAATCTGGGCTCATGCATTAGGTGGAAGTGCTAATTGTCACGCTCCCCAGTTCTCCCGATGATCGAAATGCTTGTGGGAACCCTTGAGCAAAGGTTTGGAACCTAAGACTGCTACGATTTTGCTACAATCGAGATTGTTGACCCTTCTGAGTCAAGTAAGATTCTCACGGACGGACTTTGGAGGGTGACAAAGCTGGCAAACGCACTGGACTTGCAATCCTACTTTCGTATAGCGACCGGTTTTCAATACTCCACTACCATAAGCTCTCGCTTGTGAATGTTGTGAATGTGGAGTATACTCCTCGAACGCACAATGGCGTACTGCCAAAGTTGGCATACAGGAGTTAGCCCTAAAGATTCCTTGCGCGTAGCAGGGAGCGCGAAGCGGCCGAAAGTGGCGCCGGAAATCCAAACGAGGGAGGATACAATGAAAGGGACAAAAAGCGTCAGCAAGGTTTTGCTACTCGGCGTCAGCCTTACGCTCGCTCTTTTCATGGCGGGCCCTGGTCACGCCAAGGAGCTTCTTCCGATGAAGGTCTCTTACCTTCCTATCATGGATTTGCAGCAGCTCTATGTGGCTTGGGAGAAGGGTTTTTTTGAGGAGGAAGGTATCAAGGTGGAAGGTCAGGTCGCTCAAGGAGGGGCAGTAAGTCAGACTCTGGTCGAGAGCGGGTCAGTAGATTTAGGTTGGACTGCTGTCGTTCCCCTTTCGCAGGCCTATGTGAAGGGGTTCGATTTTATATTCGTCGCCCCAGGCGCGTTTGTCGATGCCACAAACCGAAAGACCGTTGGCATACTCGTGAAGAAGGATTCCCCGATTCAGTCGGTTAAAGACCTGGCGGGCAAAAAGATCGCAATTCTCGGCCTTCAGTCTGTCACCCATCTCGCCGTCCTCACTGCTGCAGACTTCTATGGCGTGGATACCAGGACCCTGAAATTCGTGGAGGTTCCCCTCCCCAGCCAGGTGCCGGCCGTTAAAGAAGGAGCGGTGGACGCTTGCCATACTGCCGAGCCTTTTATAGCGGCTTCAGAGGCGGAAGGAATAACGCGGATGCTCTACGCAGGCTACTATCCTCCCGAGATAGCGGACCGTATCATGGTATCGAGCTGGTTTGCCAAGAAATCTTCTCTGCAAAAAAACAAGGAGAAGGTGACAAGGTTCCTTAAGGCTATCACCAAGGCGGCCGATTTTATTAACAAGAATCCGGATCAGATGCCTGCTATTATTGCAAAGTATACAAAATTGGACATAAACCTTCTTCGAAAGGTCACTCCACCCAAGTTCTATACAAAGATGTACAAGAAAGACATTCAGGTTCAGATCGATCCTTTGCGCCAAGTATGGTTTCATTAAGAAGGGGTTCGATGCCAAGGAGATCGTAGCCACCGATCTGGCTTCCTTAGAATAGTAAATGTTGCACGAAAAAAGGGGCGACCGGGTCGAGTCTCCATTCAACATCTGAAACGACAACCATCAAGAAGCAGTGGAACTGATGAACGAAAGCATTTGGGCAACAGGCCGTCAAGGCTTGACAATGCAAATGTACAATGCTACAAACGTCTATAAGCTCTATAGTCCGACAACTGCTCGGGAGGGATGGTCGTTGAAAAACGACGTACTTGAGTTAGATTGTAGACAGTCCAGCCCGTCGACTTCCCACGGACAGGCATATCCTCGAAGACGCAACCATCACCATGCGGTGGCTATGCATATGAGCTAATCCCAACTTGCAGGCAACAATTTTGACACGTCTTCGGTGTACCTATTTTAGTTCAATTTGTGAGGTGATTTTCTGATGGATATTATTGAGAAAGACAGAAAACGTTACAGAGAAATCTTTGGTGAAAGAGACAGACAAAAAGACTATTGGGTCTACAGTGTCTGTTCCCTCTGCTACAACGAGTGTGCTAACAGGGTAAGGGTCGTTGATGGTAAACCGGTTGCAGCGGAGGGGGTTCCGGAGAGCGATAAAGGCGCCCAAGGGGGGCTCTGCGCTAAGGGCGTTACTGCCATAATGGACTGGCATGATCCCAATAGGATCTTGTACCCGGTAAAGAGGACCAATCCGAAAAAAGGGCTGCATGAAGACCCGGGGTGGGAACGCATTACCTGGGAGGAAGCTCTCGATACAATCACCGAGAAGCTCATAGCGGCACGGAAGAAGGACCCAAGGTCGACGGTGTTTGCCATGTCGCCGGGTCCCACGGGCGGCATGAGGGCCAACAGCTCCTGGTCCCGTTTTATTCCGGCTTATGGCGGCAACTCCCATGCGTCGGGCGGTCCAGGAACCATGTGCGGAGGCAGCGCCCACCACATAGGCGCTCTCCACTATGCCGCCTGGGACATAGTCCCCGATTACCGGTACTGCAATTATGTGCTTCGTTGCGGCGGCAATGAAGGATGGGGCGGCGGTCGTAATGCAAGCGCCAGCATCAGACAGGCAGCAGCAGCCAGAGAGCGTGGCATGAAGATGAGGGTCATGGACCCGCAGGGTTTCACTGTCGCTTCCAAGGGAGAAGAATGGATTCCGATTTTACCGGCAACGGACATAGCCGTCTTCCTGGCCATAGCCAATCTCATGGTAAATGAGATAGGAGTGTATGATAAAGAATATATCAGGCACAAGACGAACGGCCCTTACCTCATTGGCGCGGACCGTCTCTACGTGCGGGATGAACAGACCGGAAAACCGCTCCTCTTTGACGAAGCCGACCAGAAACTGAAAACCTATGATGACCCGACACTGGCCCATCCAGCGATTGAGGGGAAGTATACGGTTCATGGAGTCGAGTGCCAGCCCGCTTTCGCGCTCATCAAGGAACATCTCAAACAGTATAAGCCCGACTGGGCTTCTCAGATAAGCACCGTTCCCGCGGATACCATACGACGGTTGGCGAAGGAACTGGTTGACGAGGCGAAGATAGGCAGCGTTATCGAGATCGATGGCGTGAAAGTGCCTTACAGGCCGGCCTGCGTTGTCGGGTACAAGGGAGTGCAGACCCATTCGAATTCCTTTCACCAGTATACTGCCATGCACCTGATAAATGTTTTGCTCGGCAACCAGGATGTGTGCGGAGGCATTCTGGGTTCCGGAACGCCAAGGAGTCTTGGCTATCCCGAGACTGGTGGGTTTGCGTACTCAGCCTTTGGTGGTCTTGACGGTATGCTCACTACCGGCGCCTGGCCGGTTGGAATTTCTGCATGGCCGCCCGGTAAAGTGCAGGGGCCGGGCGTTTGTTTGAACTTTTACGATCTCTTCCCTCATGCAAGGTCGAACATCTACCCTTACGCTGAGGACTGGGAAGGGTTGTGGGAGAATGCCGGCCGTCCTTTCGGGCCGGAAGTTTTCTTTACCTACGGTGCAAACGTGGTAATGAGCCTTCTCAGACCGGAAGCCGCGGAAAAGTTTCTCAAGAAAATCCCCTTTGCCTGTGCGCTTCAGCCATTCCACAACGAGACCACGGAAGGTTTTTGCGATATCGTTTTGCCGGAATCGCACTACCTTGAGACGTTGGACATCTCCACTGGCTTCAGCGTCACTTACAGCTACCCTGTTGGGATGGACAAGTGGAGCTTCCACGTGCGCATGCCCGTTACCGAACCCAGGGGCGAGGCGAGAGACATTCAGGACGTCATGTTCGACCTCGCCGACAGGGTGGGAATAAGGGCGGAGTATAATGCGCAAATAAACGATTATTATACGTTCACAAAAGGAAGGCGGGCGGGGAAAGATATAGAGATTCCACCTATTATACGACCGGGAGACAGGATATCGAATATAGAACTTGTCGACAGGGTATTGAAGTACCACTTCGGCAAAGAGCGAGGTCTGGAATGGTTCAGGGATAATGGTTTCATGACCTGGAAGAAGAGGACCGAAGAATGCTATTGGCGCTGGTTTATAGACTGCCCGGGTACCGATGTACTATGAGGAGGTTGAAGAGGATAGGGCGGAGTCAAGGAAGAAAGCTGAGAGCATAGGCTTTAATCTGAACTGGGACTATTTCACCGGCATGACCACCTATTTCCCATCTGTTATTTATACCGAACTGCCCCCGGATTCTGAATACGACCTCCTCGTTGTCTCGCAGCGCGATCCGCTCATGACCTACCGTTTCACGGCGCATAACCCTTACATAAACGACGCCGCTTCGCGGAATCCTTATACGTACAACATAACCATGAACGCGGAAACGGCGAAGAAGAAGGGAATAAAGGAAGGGGACACCATCTGTCTCGAGAATCGTTTTGGGGACAAGCAGACAGGAACCGTGAAGCTATCCCAGTTGGTGCATCCGGGGGTGGTGGCGGCGGTTGGTTTAGGGAGTTGGGCCAGAGGGACGCCTGTTTCAAAAGGAAAGGGGATTAACCCCAACGCCCTGTTGAGGCAGGATCAGCATCGTTTTTGTCCTCTTTCAGGCTCGTCCGAACCAACGCCGAGGGTTAAAGCGTATAAAAACCAGAATGCGAGGTCCGCAACATGAGATGGGGTATGCTGATAAATCTGGTCAAATGTGTCGGCTGTTACAGTTGTGTGGTCAAGTGCGAGCAGGAACACTTTTTGCCTCCGGATGTTCTGTTCGGGAGGCTGCTGATGTCGGAAACGGGCGAGTATCCGAGGGCCATAAAGAGGGTATATCCTGTGTTGTGTAATCACTGTAAAGATGCAAAATGTGTTGACGCCTGCCCAACCCGGGCTACCCAGAAACGTGAAGATGGCATCGTTTGGGTTGATGCGGATAAGTGCGTGGGCTGCCGGTACTGTGTAATGGCCTGTCCTTATCAGGTCCGCACTTACTATGCTGAGGAGAAGGAATATTATCCCGGTCAAGGTCTGACGGAGTTTGAGAAAATGGGGAAACAATTGTACCCGTACCAAACCGGAACAGTTGTAAAATGCAATTTTTGCATGGAGAGGGTTGACAACGGCGTTAAACGTGGGTTGAAACCGGGGGTGGACCGCGACGCAACGCCGGCCTGTGTCATCACCTGCCCTGCCAAGGCAAGATACTTTGGCGATCTGGATGACCCGGACAGCGAGGTTTCCATGCTAGTGAGGAAATGGCGCCCTGTTCCGTTACATCCGGAATACGGTACCGACCCATCCGTATATTATGTTATAGGCTGAAAATTTTTTACGAGCAAAGGGGGAAGAATGATCCAGACCAGACCCTATGAGTTTATGGTTTCCTATACCCCGCAAACGCAGTGGATAGAAAAAGGGGGGATAAAACTGTGGCTCGCTTTCTTCTTCATTGAGTTGGGAGCGGGGATGTTTTTTGTCGCCTCATTATTTGACAATCTACGGGCGATGTCGATAGGCTGGCTTCTTTGCGCGGTACTGGGAGGCGGCCTTCATCTTCTCTACCTGGGGAAGCCCTTGCGGTTCTGGCGCATGGCGCTTTCATCAGGGTGGAAGACCTCCTGGATTTCCCGAGGCATAATCTTTGTCAGTCTTTTCCTCATCCTCGGCCTGCATCACATGGTATTGATACCAATCGGCAACCCGGTTTACCGCATTGCTGGTGGCGGCAGATATATTCGCTTTCCTCACGGTGGTCTACGGTGGGTTTGCCATGAACTATGTCAATGGCATTCCCCTGTGGAATACCGCATTACTGCCGATTCTGTATGTCGTGAGCGGACTCTGGGGCGGTGCGGAGGTAACACTGGGTATTGCCTTAGGCAGCGGCGCAATCGGGATCGGTCCGGCAATAGAGGAATGGATTCGCATATTGCTGATAGGTTACCTGCTTCTCATTCCCGTATATTTAATGAGTGTGAGATACACGTCATCAGCCGGTCAGGTCTCGGTAAGGTATATGGTGTTGAGCACATGGTCACCACTCTTCTGGATTGCAGTGGTCATCCTGGGGATGGTCATACCATTGGCCGCGGTAATCAATAGTTTCTTGATCGGTCTGGCTGCGGGCAGCGTGCCTTTCCTGTATGCCGCAATCTTTTCCGGATTGATCGGTGACCTTGCCATGCGCTATCTGATACTGAGATGCGGCTTGTATAGCCCGCTCATTCCGTCCTCCGGCAATCCTTGACGGACAGAAGACTATCCGTCATTTCTTTCCTTCGGTGCTTTGGACCCGCCCCTTATACCTATCAGGGGATAGATCTTCTCCCGGTAAAGGATACCGAGCAATACCGCATAGCCGAAGACGTTCAGCATGAAATGGTTGGGGACCATGAGGAGGCCGCTGGAGAGCACGATGAGGCGGGCAATTACTCCAAGGTTGCCTCCAAGGTAGCCAAGGAAGGCCATGGACATGGCGGCGATGGCGAAGAAGGCGGTTATGATGCGGAAGAGCGTGTAAACCAGCGGCCCGTTGAACATCAGCTCCGGCGAGTAGACCATCATGTAAGGGACAATATACGTGGGCGCCGAGATGAGGAAGGCCAGGTTTGTAGTCTTCAGCGGGTCGGTCTTTGCGATACCGGCTGCTGCAAAGGAGCAGGGCGCCGAAGGGGGCGTAATATTGCCGAGGACCCCGAAGAAAAAAATAAAGAGGTGTGCGGCCATCGGGTTCACGCCGCTCTTGATAAGCGCGGGAGCCGCAAGGATCGCCAATATCAGGTAGGCGGTAACCGGGGGCAGGGGCAGGCCGATGATCAGGGACGCCATCATGGTGAGGAAGAGCAGGACAAGGGTGTTGCCGCCCGCACAGTAGATAAGGACTTCGGAAAACCGGAGTCCCATACCGGTGAGATTGAGGACACCTTCGATGATCCCTGCCGACGCGCACGCCATGGCCACTATGAGGGCGTTCTTCGCCCCCTGGGCGAGTGCGGCCGCCAGTTTTGACGGGCCCAGTCTGGTCCTCTTCCTGATCATGCTGACGGCGACGAGCACGATGACCGCCCAGAAACCGGCCTTCTTCGTAGATGCACCCACGACAAGGAGCATATAGAGGATGACGAGGATCGGTATGAAGAGATGCGCATTTTCCTTGAACTGGGCGACGGCGTTTGGCAGGTCCGCTTTCGAAAGCTTGACGAGCCCCAGCTTCGACGCCTGTATCTGTATGAACATGAACACAGCGACGTAATAAAGAAGACCCGGGATAATCGCCGCTTTCATAACGTCCACGTACGTCCCGCCGACCATCTCCGGTATAATGAAGGCTGCAGCGCCCATGACAGGCGGGACAAGCATACCCCCCGTGGACGCCAGCGCTTCGATTGCCCCTGCCATCATAGGCTTGTACCCGGCCCTCATCATCAAAGGTATGGTGAGCGTCCCCACGGCCGCAACATTCGCCGTCTGACTCCCGGTCATCATCCCGAAGAGGCAGCTTCCCAGCACAGCCGCCTTCGCCGCTCCTCCTTTGAACTTTCCAAAAAGGCTTAAGCCGATGGCAGTGAGAGAAGAGGTTGCGCCCGTTGACTCCAGGAGGGAGCCAAAAATGAGAAACACGATGATTACCGTTGCGGAAACCGCCAGGGAGACTCCCAGGATGCCGTCGGTGCTCAGGAACATGTGGGTAACGATTCTCTCAAAGGTGTAGCCGCTGTGGGCCAGGACGGGCGGCAGATAGCCGCCGAAAACCGCATAGGCAAGGGCGCAGAAGATGATGATGCACATGGCCCAGCCCATAATACGCCTTGTTGCCTCGATAACGAGCACAATGGCGATGAAGCTTACGATGGAATCGAGTACGTTTGGACCTCCTGCCCTGGCGGATATGTTCTCATAATCGACCATCACATAGACGCCTATGAAGATGGCTAAGAATACGAGAAGTATGTCCAGAACTGAGGAAAAAGCATTCGCTGTCTTGGCCCCTGTTTTTCTGAACGGAAAAACCAGAAATACGAGGACCAGGGCGAAGACAAGGTGGGTGGTGCGCTGCTGCATGGCCGGGTAGAGGCGAAATCCGGCCGTGTAAAGGTGAAAAAGGGCCATCAAGACGCCGATAAAGGTGATGATCCGTGCTCGTGTGATAAAGCTCGCCATTCTTACCCCCGTTCTCTTTCCCGACCGCGCCGGCCTCTATGCTATGTCTGTTATTTCATTATCCCCTTCTCTTTGTAATATTTCACGGCGCCCGGATGGAAAGGGATGGCGATGGTTTTGGTCGCGTTTTGAAGGCTCATCTCTTTCATGCCCGGGCAAACGGCGAGCAGCTCGTCTCTGTGATCGAATATGACCTGCATCATTCTGTACATGAGGTCCGTATCGACCTTGTCGCTGGCGCTCAGGAAACTGCCGAAAACCAGGATCGGCGTGCTCTGGGTAATTCCCTTGTAGGAATTGGGCTGCAGCACGAATTCGTAAAACCACGGGCTGACCGCCAGTGTCTTTTTCAGGACAGCCGGATCGACGGGTATGACCCTGATAGGTGTTTCGAAGGCCAGTTGCTGGATAGCCGCCACCGGGTAAGTCCCGGATATGAAACCCGCGTCGATGCTTCCGTCCTGGATGCCTTCGACTACTTCGTTGTATCCCAGCCAGAGGGCCTTGTACATGTTCGGAGGTTACGCCGTGGTCCTCTATCAGCTGCATACCCATCTGCGCCGTTCCGCTTCCGGCCGCGCCGACGCCCACCCTTTTACCCTTGAGGTCCGCGTAGGATTTTATGGGCGACTTGGCCGCCACCACGAGGTTGAGACCCGCCCCATGGGTGAAGACGACCGCCTTCTGAGCAAGCATGGGTTTGTTGAAAGGCGGCTCACCCTTATACGCCACGAGTGTCACCTTCGAGTCGGGCACGCCGAAGGACGGCTGATTCTTCTCAGATTTTTCCTGCATGAGCTTTGTCATGGCAGCCGTCCCGCCTGTCGCTTCCACCATCATCTGCACGTCGGGAACATACTTGTTGATGACAGCGGTCATTGCGCCGCCCACCAGGTAGGCAGTTCCTCCTGCGCCCGGTGTATACACGGGCATGACCGTCTTTCCTGCAGCGAGAACAGCGGATGACAAGATGAAGACAAAAACCGAGACAAGGACAACGACTCTTACGCTTCTCATGGTAACCCCCCTTTTTTTGGTTACTTAGGTTTTGTCAAAGATTTTACTTTCTTTATATCACCTCGCAATCACTTACTCTCTTCAAACAGCTTGCTTTGCCGGCGAAGCGCCTCCCACGGCGAAAACAGCGTTTCATCGTCTGAATGCCCTCAACCCTCGCGCCCGCATCTTCTTGTCAAGCATCACTGTTAGATGGGATGAGCGGGCCGTACACGCCGCACCTCAATATCAGATAGCGCATGGCAAGGTCGCCGATCAATCCGGATAAGATTGCGCCGTAAAGGAAAGCTGTGGAGATTGCCTCCAGGTCGGTCAACATGCTGTTGATCACGGCGACCAATGGTATGATCATGCCGAGGATGACCACGCCAATCCAGAAGAGGGCCGACCATTGGCTCTGCAGCATATAGCCTACCGAAACCTGGCCGGTTGATGACGTGTATCGCACACTCATTAAATAGACGGGAACCAGGAGCAGGTAGCCTATCAGCAATATGCGAATCCATTCTTCTACTGCCCTGCCCGCTACGATCCCGCCGCTTCCCAAGGCGATACCCAAGGTCACCTCGGCTCCGCCCCAGAGCCCGCTGACCACGTACAGGATCGGCAGCAAGGCGGTGTTCCACAGGGGAATGCCATTGACATAGTTCATGGCAAACCCGCCGTAGATCACCGTGAGGAAAGCGAATATATCTGCGGCGACCACGAGACGCGGTAGATCTGATTGCCGACTGCATCAAGAGCATATGCATCAGGCCGAGGAGAAGAAAGAGAGTGACAAAGATTATGCCTCGGGAAATCCAGGAGGTCTTCCACCCTGATGAGAGCGCCATGCGCCAGAACCTCAAGGGTTTCCCCAGGTAGAGAAGATGAAGGCCACCCCCCAGTACCGCGCAGAGAAGCCAGCCTATCGACATCGCCCACAGATTGTCGAATAATGAGGCGACGAAAAACATCCCCGCGCCCAACTCGATGAAGAAGAAAGCGAGCCACAGCTTTATCCCCCCTTTTTCTATCCATTGCGTCTGGGGGGTATAGGAAACCATAAACTCATAGGGTCTTGTCTGGATCATTCTTTCCTCCCTAATGCTGGCTTGCCTTCATTCATACAGCTTCGTTGCCTGCGTCGGCACGACTCCGACGTACTAATGTACGCCTCCGTCGCTATCCTCCTGGTCGCCTCGCTCTATTTTTGAATGCAAGCCAGCATCATATGATCTCAAATCCTTGATTCTGAAATCTCTTTCGAAGCGAGCACTCAAATTCCCGCATTTTTCAGCCTATAACATAATAGACGGAAGGGTCGGTACCATATTCCGGATGCAGCTGAACAGGACGCCATTTCCTCACCAGCATGGAAATCTCGCTGTCCGGGTCATCCAGATCGCCGAAGTACCGTGCCTTGGCCGGACAGGTGATGACACAGGCCGGCGTTGCTTCCCGGTCGACGCCCGGTTTCAATCCGCGCTTGATACCGTCGTCAATCCTCTCCATACAAAAATTGCATTTCACAACCGTTCCGATTTGATAAGGATACAATTGCTTTCCCCAGTTTCTCGAACTCCGTAAGGCCCTGACCGGGATAGTATTCCTTCTCCTCAGCATAGTAGGTGCGAACCTGATAAGGACAGGCCATGATACAGTACCGGCAGCCCACACACTTATCCGCATCAACCCAGACGATACCATCCTCACGCTTCTGGGTGGCACGGGTCGGGCAGGCGTCAACACACTTTGCCTCTTTACAGTGATTGCACAACACAGGATATACCTGCTTTATGGCCCTGGGGTACACACCGGTTTCCGAGATCAAGCAGCCTGCCCAAGAGCACATCCGGGGGCAAAAAATGCTCCTGCTCGCACTTGACCACACAGCTGTAACAGCCGACACACTTAACCAGATTTATCAGCATACCCCATCTCATGTTGCGCTCACCTCGCATTCTGTTTTTTATACGCTTTAACCCTTGCCGTCGGTTCGGCCGCGCCCGATAGGGGACAAAAATGATGTTGATCCTGTCTGAGCAAGGCGTTGGGGTTAATGCCCTTTGCCCCTTGCAATCGGCCTTCCCTCTGGCCCAGCTCCCTAAACCGACCGCTGCCACCACCCGCGGGTGTACCAACTGGCGACAGTTTCACCTTTCCCGTTTGCTTGTCCCCGAAACGATTTTCAAGACAAATGGTGTCCCCTTCCTTTATTCCTTTCTTCTTCGCCGTTTCCGCGTTCATGGCTATGTTATACGTATAAGGATTGAGCGAAGCCGCTTCATTGATATACGGGTTATGCGCCGTGAACCGGTAGGTCATGAGCGGATCCCGCTGGGAGATAACGAAGAGGTCATATTCGGAATCCGGAGGGCAGCTCGGTGTAGATAACAGAGGGGAAATAGCTGGTCATCCCGGTGAAATAGTCCCAGTTCAGATGAAAGCCTACGTTTTCAGCTCTCTTTCTTGACTCCTCCCTGTCCTGCTTCAACCTCCTCGTAATAGATCGGCACCCGGGCGTCGACAAACCAGCGCCAATAGCATTCTTCGGGCCTCTTCTTCCAGGTCATGAAGCCGTTATCCCTGAACCATTCCAGGCCTCGCTCTTTGCCGAAGTGGTACTTCAATACCCTGTCAACAAGCTCCATATTCGATATCCTGTCCTCCGGCTCCATAATGCGAGGGATCTCTATATTTTTCCCCGCCCGCTTGCCTTTGTGAACGTATAATAATCATCCAGTTGCGCATTATACTCTGCCCTGATTCCCACCCGGTCGGCCAGGTCGTTCATGACGTCCTGAATGTCTCTTGCCTCGCCCCTCGGCTCGGTAACCGGCATGCGCACGTGAAAACTCCACTTGTCCATGCCTACAGGGTAGTTGTAGGTGACGCCGAAGGCAGTGGAGATGTCCAGCGTCTCGAGGTAATGGGACTCCGGCAAAACGATATCGCAAAAGCCCTCGGTGGTCTCGTTGTGGAATGGCTGAAGCGCACAGGCAAAGGGGACTTTCTTGAGAAACTTTTCCGCGGCTTCCGGCCTGACAAGGTTCATCACCACATTTGCGCCGTAGGTAAAAAAGACTTCCGGACTCGAAAGGATGGCCGGCATTCTCCCACAATTCTTCCCAGTCCTCGGCGTAAGGGTAGATGTTCGACCTTGCATGGGAGAAGACGTCCGTAAAAGTTCATACAGATGCCCGGCCCCTGCAACTTTACGGGGCGGCCACGCAGGCTATCCCGACGGGCCAGGCGCCGGTAGTGAGCATGCCGTCAAGACCACCGTAAGGCGAGAACGCAAATCCGCCTGTCTCGGGATAGCCGAGACTCCTTGCCGTGCCGGAACCCAGGAGGCCTCCGCACACATCCTGATTACCGAGCAAAACATTTATCAGGTGCATGGCAGTATAATGGTGAAAGGAATTCGATGGGTCTGCACGCCCTTTGTACCCGACAACGCAGGCCGGCCTGTACGGCACTTTCACGCCATCGATCTCGATAAAGCTTCCTATTTTCGCCTCGTCAACAAGTTCCTTCGCCAGCCGGCGTATGGTGTCTGCAGGAACCGTGCTTATCTCGGAGGCCCAGTCCGGCTTGTATTGTTTGAGATGTTCTTTAATAAGCGCGAAAATGGGCTGGCATTCGACTCCGTGAGCCGTATACTTCCCCTCAATCGCCGGATGGCGTTAGTGTCGGGTCATCATAGGTTTTCAGCTTGCTCGTCGGCTTCATCAAAGAGGAGGGGCTTTTTCGTCTGTTCATCCCGCACATAAAGACGGTCGGGGCCGATAAGGTAGGGGCCGTTCGTCTTGTGCCTGATATACTCCTTATCATAAACTCCTATCTCATTCACCATGAGGTTGGCTATAGCCAGAAAGACAGCGATGTCCGTTGCCGGTAAAATCGGAATCCATTCTTCTCCCTTGGATGCGACGGTGAAACCCTGAGGGTCCATGACCTTCATTTTCATGCCCCGCTCTCTGGCCGCCGCTGCCTGCCTGATACTGGCGCTCGCGTTGCGACCGCCGCCCCACCCTTCGTTTCCGCCGCAGCGCAGCACATAATTACAGTACCGGTAATCAGGGACGATGTCCCACGCAGCATAGTGTAGCGCCCCTATGTGATGGGCGCTGCCTCCGCACATGGTTCCCGGACCGCCCGAGGCATGGGAGTTGCCGCCATAAGCCGGAATAAAGCGGGACCAGGAAGTGTTGGCCCTCATGCCGCCCGTGGGACCCGGCGACATAGCAAAGACCGTCGACCTTGGGTCCTTCTTCCGCGCTGCTATAAGCTTCTCCGCGATCGTGTCGAGCGCTTCTTCCCATGTAATTCGCTGCCAGCCCGGATCTTCGTGAAGCCCTTTTTTCGGATTGGTCCTTTTCACCGGATAGAGGATCCTGTTCGGATCATGCCAGTCCATTACGGCGGTGACGCCCTTGGCGCAGAGCCCGCCCTGGGCGCCTTTGTCGCTCTCGGGAACGCCCTCCGCGGCAACCGGCTTCCCATCGAGGACCCTTACCCTGATTGGCACACTCGTTGTAGCAGAGGGAGCAGATACTGTGGACCCAGTAGTCTTTTTGTTTGTCTCTTTCACCGAAGAATTTCCGGTAGCGCTCTCTGTCTTTCGCGATAATACCCGACATAGATTCACCTCACCTCTTCATCCTCTGCCCTTATTCTTATACCTGATTCTTGGAGCCAGGCAACCTTAAGCCTGTCGACTCTGCGGGCAACCGGACCATCTGCCCTCGTGGACTTCAGCGCCAGGGATAAGAACCGGCCACGGACAACGACTAGATGGTCCCGCATCAGTTTTCTTGCAAACTCCACGTCTTTTTTGCGCAATGCGTCATAAATAGCCTTGTGAGCGTTCAAGATTTTTCAGAATACCAGATACCGGTTTGAGCCGGTTGCGAGGGAATCAACAACATTCATTACAGATTCGACGCTAACGGTCCAGTTGTTCGGAGCAGTAAGAAGTCGAGCTAGGAAGCGGGTAGTCTGAAAAGAGTAGCCCAAGTACTGATCAGGGACAACATGCAGATGTCTGAATCCAACCGGCTCATTTGAAGCGTCAACGCTTGAAGACCCGACGCGTCCAGTTGTATCCAATTTCATACGAGCTATGCTAACAGTGTCCCGGTGAATAGTCAAGATTTTTGGGATATTTTTGGCCGATAAGCGCGGGAAGTTTCAGAGGGTCATCCAGGCGCTGGAGCACGCCGATCATCTTGAGTCCTCTGGTAGAAAGTCCCCCGTCGATCCTTAACGGAGAGGATCGTAATTCCGGGTGAGGTACCGATAAGCTTTCAATTATGTTAACCGAGGTTCGTACCCCGAAGAGACCGCTCTAAAGGGGACAGCGGCTCAAATTCATTTAGTACACCTGCCACTCGCGTATTCGCTCTAAATACTGAGAAAGCGATTACCTTATAATCGTGAGTACGTTGCGGCTCGGTAGGATTCAAGAGAAAGAAATCCGCAACCTGATAGAGTGCACCCGCCATAGCAGGGCCTTATATGAGGATCAATATCCATCCGAATGGCAGTGACCGCGCAAAGACTTAAGTAATTTCTCCATTATGCGTTAATACTTATATGATCAAAATGCATACTAAGGAGTGGACAACAACGGATTATGAGAAGATATCCGATAGGGAACTTTACCGTCTCCTGGAGGAAAGGATGCCGGACAAGAAGGTGCCAGAGGTTACGAATTATAACAGACAGACCATGATTGCCTTCTTGAAGTTTTTTTCCGAAGAAACAAGATAACCCTATCCGATGTGAGTGTCAGTACGGACGCTCCTAATGTCTTCAGTGCTGGCCAACGAGATTACGAGGTTAGCCAAGTTAGTGACCCTGCTGTTATTGTCATAAGAATGAGGAATATACGAAATATGAAGTGGCTAAGCCATGGCATTAGATGCTAATGGTCGATGAAGGATAGGATCACAGCATGGCTGAAGCGAAGATTTACATCGTTGGAAAAGATAGAAAAGTGGGTGCCATGGTAAAAGCGTTGGCACGTGAGATAGCTGGTTTCCAGCCAGTTAGAGGAGCAACGAAGGAGTTTCTAAGCGAGCATGGGTACTATTCATTTGACTTCCCCAGTGCCTACAGAGCGGCGGAGTTCAAGGAGGCCGTTAGGAAATATTTGCCTGTTTCGTTGGCCACAATCCAGGAATAAACCCACTCCTGTTGGGTTTACGGGCATCTAAGAATCATAGCACAATCCTGCCACGCCGTCGAGGGAATGCTGCCCAGGGTCATCACTGCTCAATAAGTGAGTGGCGCCTTTTCTAAAGATCGGCCAGTCTTTTCGGTG
>CAWIHO010000055.1:0-39819 GCA_963835605.1 uncultured delta proteobacterium
GCCATTCTGGCCCTTGGAATCCCGCTGGTGATCGCCCGGAGCTTTGCGCGCATATTTTACAGAAACTCCTTTAACAAGGGACTCGCGCTGCTGGAGGCTGACATCGTAGACAGGGTGAAAGACGGGGACCTGTTGGAGATCGACCTGTTGGCAGGCAAAATATCAGGACCCGGCATAGACGTAGTGGCAAAGCCGATCCCGCCCTTCATGATTGAGCTGATCAATGAGGGAGGTTTGATGAATTATCTTAAGAAGAAGTTGGAGACGAGAGCATGAAAGAGTTTAATGTTGCGGTTGTCGGTGCTACAGGGGCTGTCGGAAATGAGATGATCGAGACGCTCCAGCAGAGAAAGTTTCCCGTAAGGAACCTGAAGCTCCTCGCATCGGAAAGAAGCCTCGGTGTGAGTATTTCCTACAAGGGTCAGGATGTGCCGGTGGACGTCCTGAAGGAGGATTCCTTCAAAGGCATCCAGATCGGGCTTTTCTCGGCGGGCGGCTCCGTAAGCCAGAAGTTTGCGCCCATCGCGGCCAAAGACGGTTGCGTCGTCATTGATAACACGAGTGCGTTCAGGATGGAGCCTGATATCCCCCTGGTTGTACCGGAGGTAAACGCGCACGCCATCAAGGAGTACAAGAAGAGGGGGATCATTGCCAATCCGAACTGTTCAACCATCCAGATGGTGGTTGTTCTGAAGCCGTTGCATGATGCCGCGCGGATCAAGCGGGTGGTGGTCTCAACGTACCAGGCGGTCTCTGGTACGGGCAAAAAAGCAATACATGAGCTGGAGGCGCAGGTGTGCGCCTTGCTCAACAATCAGGATATTGAAAAGAAGGTTTATCCGCATCAGATAGCCTTCAACTGCCTGCCGCACATCGATGTCTTCCTTGAAAATGGCTACACCAAGGAAGAGATGAAGATGGTCGACGAGACCAAGAAGATCATGGAGGACCAGACGATCCAGGTGACGGCAACGACGGTCAGAGTGCCGGTCTTTTATGGTCATTCAGAGTCGGTCAATGTTGAATTCGAAAGAGAATTGACGCCGGAGGCCGCGCGCAAGCTCCTTGCCAAGGCGCCCGGCGTCAAGGTAGTTGACGATCCGAAAAAGAACCAGTATCCGCTGGCGATCTATGCCGCGGGCAAAGATGAGACGTTTGTGGGCCGTATACGCAAGGACGAGTCGGTAAAGTACGGGCTCAACCTGTGGATCGTTGCGGACAACATCAGGAAGGGCGCAGCCCTCAACGCAGTGCAGATCGCGGAAATATTGGCGGAGAAGTATCTGTAAAAAAAGACAGGGTCAGGGGCGGGTACCCGCCTGCGGAAAGTCGACGGATTATGAATATGTGTGAATCCCACATTTCAGGGAATAGTTTCGACGCGTCTTTCCGTGCTCAGATCAGTTCAATTTGTGGGGTGATTTTCTGATGGATATTATTGAGAAAGACAGAAAACGTTACAGAGAAATCTTTGGTGAAAGAGACAGGCAACAAGACTATTGGGTCCACAGTGTCTGTTCCCTTTGCTACAACGAGTGTGCTAACAGGGTAAGGGTTCTTGACGGTAAACCGGTTGCCGCGGAGGGGGTTCCGGAGAGCGACAAAGGCGCCCAGGGGGGGCTCTGCGCCAAAGGTGTTACTGCTGTAATGGACTGGCATAATCCCAACAGGATCCTCTACCCGGTGAAGAGAACCAATCCGAAAAAAGGGCTGCATGAAGACCCGAAGTGGGAACGCATTACGTGGGAGGAAGCTCTCGATACGATCACCGAGAAACTTGTGGCGGCAAGGAAGAAGGACCCGAGGTCGACGGTCTTCGCCATGACCCCTGGCCCCACGGGCGGGATGAGGGCCAACTCAACATGGTCCCGTTTTATTCCGGCTTTTGGCGGTAACTCCCATGGATCCGGTGGTCCCGGAGTCATGTGCGGTGCCAGCGCCCACCACATAGGCGCTCTCCACTATGCCGCGTGGGATATAGTCCCCGATTACCGGTACTGCAACTATGTGCTGCGCTGCGGCGGAAATGAAGGATGGGGCGGCGGTCGTAATGCAAGCGCCAGTATCAGACAGGCAGCAGCAGCCAGAGAGCGGGGCCTGAAGATGAGGGTCATGGACCCGCAGGGTTTCACCGTCGCATCCAAGGGAGAAGAGTGGATTCCCATTTTACCGGCGACGGACATCGCCGTCTTCCTGGCCATAGCTAATCTCATGGTGAATGAGATAGGGATTTACGACAAGGAGTATATCAGATACAAGACGAACGGCTCCTACCTCCTAGGGCCCGATCGTCTCTACGTGCGGGATGAACAGACCGGAAAACCGCTCCTCTTTGACGAAGCCGACCAGAAACTGAAAACCTATGATGACCCGACACTGGCCCATCCAGCGATTGAGGGGAAGTATACGGTTCACGGAGTTGAGTGCCAGCCCGCTTTCGCGCTCATCAAGGAACATCTCAAACAATACAAACCGGATTGGGCCTCCGAGATAAGCACGGTTCCTGCTGACACCATACGCCGCTTGGCCAAGGAACTTGTTGACGAGGCGAAAATAGGCAGCTTTATCGAGATCGACGGCGTGAAGGTCCCATACAGACCGGCCTGCGTTGTCGGGTATAAGGGACTGCAGACCCATTCGAATTCCTTTCACCAATATAGCGCCATGCACCTGATAAACATTTTGCTCGGCAACCAGGATGTATGCGGAGGTCTCCTGGGTTCCGGCACGGCAAGGAGTCTTGGCTATCCCGAGACGGGTGGGTTCGCATACTCAGCCTTCTGTGGCCTTGACGGAATGCTCACGACCGGCGCCTGGCCGGTTGGAACGCCTGCGTGGCCGCCCGGTAAAGTGCAGGAACCGGGCAGTTTTCTGAACTTTTATGATGTCTTCTCTCATGCAAGGACAAATATCTATCCTTACGCAGAGGACTGGGAAAAGTTATGGCAGAATGCAGGCCATCCTTTTGAACCGGAAGTTTTCTTTACTTATGGCGCCAACGTGGTAATGAATATTGTCAGACCGGAAGCCGCGGAAAAGTTTCTTAAGCGAATCCCCTTTGCCTGTGCGCTTCAGCCATTCCACAATGAGACAACCGAAGGTTTTTGCGATATCGTCTTGCCGGAATCGCACTACCTTGAGACGTTGGACATTTCCACCGGCTTCGCCGTTACCTACAGCTACCCCGTAGGTCTCGACAAGTGGAGCTTTCACGTGCGCCTGCCGGTTACCGAGCCAAGAGGCGAGGCAAGAGACATTCAGGACGTCATGTTCGACCTCGCTGACAGGCTGGGAATAAGGGCGGAGTATAATGCGCAAATGAACGATTATTACACGTTCACAAGAGGAAGGCGAGCGGGGAAGGATATAGAGATTCCACCTATTATACGACCGGAAGAAAGGATATCAAATATAGAACTTGTCGACAGGACATTGAAGTACCACTTCGGCGAAGAGCGTGGTCTGGAATGGTTCAGGGATAATGGTTTCATGACCTGGAAGAAGAGGCCCGAAGAGTCCTATTGGCGCTGGTTCATAGATGCTCGAGTTCCGATGTATTACGAGGTGATTGAAGTTGACAGGGAGGATACAATCAAAGGGGCTGAAAAAATTGGCTTTCATCTGAACTGGGACTATTTCACCGGACTGACCAGTTATTTCCCTTCTATTATTCACACCGAGCTCCCTGTGGATTCTGAATTCGACCTTTTCGTCGTCTCACAGCGCGATCCGCTCATGACGTATAGATTCACCGCGCACAACCCTTACATCAATGACGCGGCTTCGCGGAATCCTTACACGCACAACATAGCCATGAATGCTGAAACGGGCAGAAAAAAAGGGATAAAAGACGGGGACACCGTTTGCCTTGAAAATCGGTGGGGGGACAAGGTAACAGGAAAGGTGAAACTGAGCCAACTGGTTCATCCACGGGTGGTGGCAGCGGTTGGGTTGGGTAGCTGGGCCAAGGGAATGCCCATTGCAAAAGGAAAAGGTATTAACCCCAATGCCCTGCTCAGGCAGGATCAGCATCGTTTTTGTCCTCTGTCGGGCTCAGCCGAACCAACGCCAAGGATTAAAGCATATAAGACGAAAAGCGAGACGAGGTCCGCGACATGAGATGGGGTATGCTGATAAATTTGGTCAAATGTGTCGGCTGTTACAGCTGTGTGGTCAAGTGCGAGCAGGAGCATTTTTTGCCCCCGGATGTGCTGTTCGGCAGGCTCCTGATCTCGGAAACAGGTGAGTACCCCAGAGCCATAAAGCGGGTATATCCTGTGTTGTGCAATCACTGCAAAGAGGCAAAATGTGTTGACGCCTGCCCGACCCGTGCCACAAGTAAGCGTGAGGACGGTATCGTCTCGGTCGATGCGGATAAATGTGTGGGCTGCCGTTACTGTGTCATGGCTTGTCCGTATCAGGTCCGCACCTACTATGATGAAGAGAAGGAATATTATCCCGGTCAAGGCCTTACGGAATTCGAGAAACTGGGGAAGCAATTGCGTCCTTATCAAATCGGAACCGTGGTGAAATGCAATTTTTGTATGGAGAGGATCGACAACGGTATCAAGCGTGGATTGAAACCGGGCGTTGACCGGGAAGCAACTCCGGCCTGTGTCATCACCTGCCCGGCCAAGGCACGCTACTTTGGTGATCTGGATGATCCGGACAGCGAGATTTCAATGCTGGTGAGGAAATGGCGTCCTGTTCCGTTACATCCGGAATTTGGTACTGACCCATCCGTCTATTATGTTATAGGTTGAAAAGCAGAGGGAAGATGGAACAGGGAAGACGAAAACAAGGTTTTTTCTTCCTAGCGCAGCGATCTTCCATCTTCCTAGTGACCCTGAAATAGTTTCAGGGGAACGGTCTTCCATCGGTTTATAGAAAAGAGGGAGGGAAGAATGATCCAGACCAGGCCCCATGAGTTCATGGTTTCCTATACCCCACAAACGCAGTGGATAGAAAAAGGGGGGATAAAACTGTGGCTCGCTTTCTTCTTCATTGAGTTGGGAGCGGGGATGTTTTTTGTCGCCTCAGTATTTGGCAATCTACTGGCCATGTCCATAGGCTGGCTTCTTTGCGCGGTACTGGGAGGCGGCCTTCATCTCCTCTATCTGGGCAAGCCCTTGAGGTTCTGGCGCATGGCGCTCTCATCAGGGTGGAAGACTTCCTGGATTTCGAGAGGTATAATCTTTGTCACTCTCTTTCTGGGTCTCGGCTTTATTCATATTCTGTTAATGCAAGGGGGAATCAGATCTACGGGTCTCATCGTCATCGCAGATATATTCGCTTTCCTCACGGTGATCTACGGCGGGTTTGCCATGAACTATGTCAATGGTATTCCCCTGTGGAACACTGCATTACTGCCGATTCTGTACGTCGTCAGCGGGCTTTGGGGCGGAGCCGAGGTGACCCTGGGTATTGCCTTAGGCAGCGGCGGGATTGTCGTTGGCAGGGCAATAGAAGAATGGATTCGCATATTGCTCATAGGGTACCTGCTCCTCATTCCCGTATATTTAATGAGCGTGCGCTACACGTCATCAACCGGCCAGGTTTCAGTAAGCTATATGTTGCAGAGCAAATGGTCACCCCTGTTCTGGATTGCAGTAGTCATCCTGGGGATGGTCATACCCATGACCGCAGTAATCAATAGCATTGTTACCGGCCTGGAGGGAATCTCTATGACTTTCCTTTATGCCGCAATCTTTTCCGGATTGATCGGGGACCTTGCCATGCGGTATCTGATATTGAGGTGCGGCGTGTACGGTCCGCTCATTCCGTCCTCCACTTATGCCTGATAGAAGATGAGGGCATGAAAAGGAATTGGGAATGATCGAGATTGATGGAAACCGACAGGAGCTCTTTCCAGTGTACGGGTAGAATCATTGCATCGTTCTCACTGAGAATGCAAGCGTATTCATCTTTACCAAGGGGGGTAATTATGAAAAGAACAGTTTTTGCGTCGGCCGTGGCAATCGGTCTGTTTCTTGGTTTTCTCTTCGTCGCTCCCGCGCCAGTGAGCGCAGCAGAAAAGGTAATCACTTTTTCATACAGCAGTCATACCCCACCCGAGCTTGGCGTTGCCTTAGGCATCGAAGCGTGGGGAAAGGAGATCGAAAAACGAACAAATGGAAGGGTCAAATTCACTTATTACCATGGCGGGACCCTGACGTCGTCTCCTAAATGCTACGAGGGGGTTGTAAAGGACCTGTCCGACATCGGCCACTCCGTCTTTGCTTACACCCAGGGGCGATTCCCCTTGATGGAGGTGCTCGATTTGCCCGGCTATACCGCATTCAATGCCAAGCTCTCCACCCGCATTGCCGACGACATGTACAGAAAGTTCCAGCCAAAAGAGCTTTCCGATGTTCACGTCCTCTATCTTCATTGCCACACGCCGGGAGTCTGGTACACCACCAAGAAACCGGTTAAAACATTGGATGATATGAAGGGCCTGAGGATAAGGTGCAGCGGATTGACCACCAGGATGGTGACCGACCTTGGAGGCACTCCCGTCGGTATGCCCAAAGCCGATGAGTACGACTCAATGCAGAGGGGCGTTGTTGATGGCACGGTTGGTGCGCCCACCTCTTTGAAGAGCTGGAGGATTGCCGAGGTAGCGAAATTCAGCACCTGGGTTCCAAAAGCAGGGTACACCAATGCCCAGTTTGTGGTGATGAACAAGAAAAAGTGGGAATCCCTGTCCCCGGATATTCAGAAAGCTTTCACGGAGGTGAGTCAGGAATGGGTTGAGAAAACTGGCGAGGGTTGGAATAATGAGGATCGGGAAGGTGTGGAGTATGCAAAAAAGCTGGGGCACCAGTTCATCCACCCCGACGAGAAAGAGTGCGCCCGCTGGGAGCAGGCGCTTAAACCCCTCCAGGACGAGTACGTGAAGACTACAGAGGCTAAAGGGCTGCCGGGCAAAGCTGCGCTGGAATACAGACAGCAGCTCATGGAAAAGTACAGCAAGGTTTACAAGTCGTTGTTCTAGGGTTCGGAGAACGAAGCAGACGGTAGAATGGATATCTTCAGTCAAGTACAGTTACCGGCAGGAGGAATCATGGCCGCCTATTTGAGAATTGTCACGAAGTTAAGCAATATCATGTATGCCTGTGCCGGCGTCATGTTGAGCTTCATGATGGTGCTCACTGTTGCTGACGTGGTGCTGAGATATCTGGGAAGACCTATTCCGGGAACGTATGAGCTGGTCGGCCTATCAGGCGCCGTAGTCATAGGCTTTGCCATCCCCTACACCTCGCTCGTCAGGGGACATATCTTCGTCGAGTTTCTTATTGACCGGTTTGAAAAAGGCAGAAGAGAGGTGGTCCTCATATTCACGAAAATACTCATTCTGTTGCTTTTTATCGGCTTCGGGATCTATCTCTTCAGGACCGGTCTGGACATGGCCGCATCGGGAGAGGTGACGCAAATCCTCCGCATCCCCTTTTATCCGGTGGCCTACGCTATGGGGGTCTGCTGCTTCATAGAATGCCTGGTCATGGTGTCCGATATCATGCGGCTGGCCGGAGGAAAATATGAATGAAATAACGGTGGGAATAACCGGCCTTTTCATACTGCTGCTCCTGTTCCTCACGGGTATCGATCTCGGTTTTGGCATGGCCATCGTCGGATTTCTCGGTTTTGCCTGCATCAGGTCTTTTGATGCCGCCCTCATCATGATCGCCACGGACCTTTTTGAAACCCTGTCGTCGTACGGGCTTACCGTCATGCCTCTCTTCATCCTCATGGGGCAGTTATCGTTCCAGGCGGGCATCGCGAACAAATTGTACGACACGGCCCATAAATTTGTTGGTCACATTCCCGGGGGTCTTGCCGTGGCAACGGTCCTCGGAACGACCATGTTCAAGGCAGTTTGCGGCTCGTCGCCTGCCACGACAGCTACCTTTGCCAGTATTGCCGTGCCGGAGATGGATCGGTACGGGTATAGTAAGAGGCTCTCCACGGGTACCGTTGCAAGCTCGGGGACCCTTGGCGTGCTTATTCCCCCGAGCGTTTCGCTTATCGTATTCGGCCTGATCACGGAGCAATCGATAGGCAAACTTTTCCTGGCCGGATTCTTGCCCGGCCTTATGATTGCCTTCTTTTTCGCTCTGATTATCCTCGTATGGTGCAGGCTAGACCCCACTCTCGGACCAAAGAGTCAGAAATACACGTGGAGGGAAAGAGCGACAGGTCTTCCGGAAGTTATCTGGCCTGCCGTTATTTTTGTAGTGGTAATAGGCGGCCTCATGAAAGGTGTTTTCACGCCCACAGAGGCGGGAAGCATCGGCACCTTTGCCGTACTTCTCCTTGTGGTCCTAAAGGGAAACCTTAATTTTAAGGGATATGTCGACTCCATGTCGCAAGCATTGAAGACTGCCTGCATGGTATTTATGATGGTCGTGGGATCAATCATCATGGGTCATTTTCTTGCAGTAACAAAGATTCCTATGGCGACGGCAGAGTGGGTCGGAAACCTACCCGTCAACCGTTACCTGATCATTGGACTGATTATCATCATTTACAACATAGGCGGCTCCTTTATCGATGATTTTGCATTTATGATGCTGGCCACGCCTGTATTTTACCCAGCCATCATGAAGCTGGGTTTCGATCCTTGCTGGTTCGGCATCGTCATCATGGTGACGGTAATGATCGGCGGCATTATCCCTCCGGTTGCCATGAACGTCTTCATCGTCAAGAACATCACAAAGGTGCCATTCGGCGTCATATACAGTGGGTGTTACCCATTCCTAATTGCCCTTATATTGAGCGTAGTGCTGCTTTGCGCGTTCCCTCAGATCGCGACATTTCTACCCTATCTTCTGATGAAGTAGGGCAGGGACCTAACCGCTCAACTGCGGGCGCTGGCGACCACCCCATTCGACACACCCTGGAGGCGGATTGGATGACAGGAGGGTAATCCATTTAGCACAGCCTGAATTTCAGGAAGTGAGCGAGCACCTGATATTGAGCGCGCACCAGTAGAGAAGCGACCGTTGATCAGTATATGAAAGGAAAGGTGGCCGGGGAGCCTTAGAAAGCGAATAGCAGAAGAGGCCCGTGGGAATCTATCATAACTAAGAGGAGGCGTTAATGAGACTTAAAGATAAGGTAGCTATCATAACCGGGGCAGCGCGGGGGCTGGGAAGGGCCTATGCCTTGAGACTTGCAAAGGAAGGAGCTAAGGTGGTTGTGGCCGACATTCTCGACGGTAAAGAGACGGTAGCTGCCGTTACCGCAATCGGCGGTGATGCGCTCTACGTGAAGACTGACGTTACAAGTGAGGGGAGCACGCAGGAGATGGCCCGCAAGGTCGTGGAACACTTTGGCAGGATCGACATTCTCGTGAATAACGCGGCCCTTTTTGCCGATCTGGTGAAAAAGCCCTTCTGGGAAATCCCTGCCAGTGAGTGGGATAAGGTAATGGCCGTTAATCTGAAAGGGCCTTTCCTCTGCGCTAAAGCCGTCTACCCCCAGATGAAAAAGCAGGGGAAGGGAAAGATCATCAATGTGGCTTCAGGCACGTTTTATAAAGGGCTGCCGCATTTTCTCCATTACGTGGTATCGAAGGGCGGCAATGTGGCGATCACCCGTTCTATGGCAAGAGAGGTAGGAGACGCGGGTATCAACGTCAACACCATCGCGCCCGGGTACACGGAGACCGAATTTCTAAAGGAAAACCCACAGGATTCACCTGATGTGATCAAGATGGCTTCGGCCGTGCGCTGCATCAAACGTCCGGAGACACCGGAAGATTTAACCGGTACCATCGTCTTTCTGTCCTCAGATGACAGCGATTTCATCACAGGACAGACGATCATTGTAGACGGCGGTTCGGCGCTCAACTAAAGGCGTAGTTAAAGAGGAGGGACCCGATGAAAGGATACGCAGGAAAAATAGCTTGAAAGGAAATAAGAAGCGGAGGGGACATCACTACCGGCGCCCCCACAAAGAAAATACCGGGTAGAAAGTAAGAACAGGGATTATCGAGTTGGATTGGAACGCGGAGTATAAAAAGAAGGGGCGGGTTTGGGGGGACGCGCCGAGCGAATTGGCCCGTGAAACAATAAAGTATCTGAAAGGGCACTCGACCGGGAGTCGGGACACTACGCTCGTCGACATAGGCTGCGGGTATGGCCGCGACTCTTTCTACCTGTCAGATCAACTGGACGTGCACGTGGTGGGGATCGATACAGCGGCTAACGGACTTGCGCTCATAAGTAAGCACGAGGGAGAGCCCAAGGTGAGCTTTATCTGCTGCGACTTTATGGAAACGGCAGAAACGCAACTTTTTGACATACTGTTTGCGTCAAACCTTTATCACATCCTGAGGCCTTCAGATAGGCTGGCATTAAGGAACAAAGCGTCGAGGCTCCTGAGGCCGGGTGGATATCTATTCCTCAATGCTTTATCAGTCAATGACAAAGAGGAGTACGGAAAAGGCGACATCGTCGACGGAGAGAATCATTCATTTGTGAAGGGAAAATACTCACATTTCTTTACGGAGGAAGAGCTGAAGCAAGATTTCGGCAGCTTCCTTCTGCAAGAATTATACGAACTTGAGTATGAGGAATACAGGAACGAAGGCAGGAATCACCATCACGTATCGTGGATTGTCGTTCTCAGGAAAGCCGGCTAGATGCAGACCTGCCCCATGGTACTATCTATTTACAGATTCTTGTGGGTTTTATAGTGGGACGCGAACAGATTCGGAATCATTCAAGGAAAGGCCGCGCACGGGAGCACGGCCTTTTTGCTTTTGACAGCGCTGGCAGGCGTGAGTTCACTTGGCGACCAGTACCGAACACTTCGCTTCTTTCACAACGTTCTTTGTCACGCTGCCGATAAGGAATCTCGCTAATACCTGTCCTTCCAAGGGGTCCTATCACTATAAGGTCAATTTTCTTCTCCTGCTGTTCCTTCAAAATCTCATCTGACGGAAAGCCACGTCTGACTTCAGGCACCACGTCCACTTCCTTTGCCTCAGGGAACTTTGCCAGTTGCTGCTGAAGGCTTTGTTGTGCTGCGGACGCCATTCCGCTCTCCATTTGCCGCATCAGTTCGTCGCTAAAGCAATAGTCCGTGGCACACTGGTGCATCGCCTCATGAATGACGTGCAGGAGGTAAAGCTTCGCTTTATTCTGTTTGGCAATATCGAGCGCCTGTTTCAGCGCTTTGTCGGAATGCTCGGAAAAATCGGTCGGAACAAGAATACTCTTCACTGTTAGCATTTACCACCCTCCTTGGGGAAAAGTTATAAAACAAGTCTATTGGTAAGATAATTTGCCAAAGATAGTTTGTCAATCGGGACTGCCGGTGTCAAAATATAGAAGTGGACATTAGCGATGAAGCGAAGAAGCATCGAAGCGGAAAGTGCGATGAAGAGAACAGAGGATGAAGCGATGATGCGGAGAAGAAAGACATTTTGTAATGCCGCTCCCACGCTTCATCACTTTTGCCCACGATCATCGACAGGGCGAAAAAGAACGGCTTCTACCTTACAGAAACCCAAAAGAGCAGCCCACGAGCATGAAGTAGCAACCAGGTACGCAGGCGAACTTATCCAGCATGATGCGTCGTACCATCTCTGGGCCCCTCTGGCAAAGGAGAAGTGGTATCTCATCACCTCCCTGGATGATTATAGCCGGTTCATGCTCTATGCGGCCCTGCTCAAGGAACAAACCGCATGGACGCACATTGCGGCCCTGGAATCGGTCTTCCTCGGGTGGGGTTTTCCCTACACCTACTATGTCGATTCTCATTCCATCTTCAGGTTCGTGCAGGGGAGGGATTCATTTTGGAGGAAGCATGAACGCTTCACCGACGAGGCCGACCCTCAATGGAAACAGGTACTCAAGGACTGTAACGTCAAGGTCGACCTATGCGCTCTCGCCCCAGGCAAAAGGCAAGATCGAACGTCCTTACGGATGGTTGCAGGATCGATTGATACGGACCTGTGTACGGATTGTCAATTGCCCGGGCTAGTTCATTACTTCGTCGATTGACAGCCCGTGCTCTTTCAGAAAGTCGTCCGCCTTGGCATGGCCGAGGCCGGCAGCAGTTCTCATGTCTTCGAGGGCCTGCCCGATATTTCCAAGCACCAGGTGTGCCATTGCGCGGTAGTAGTAAACATCCTGGTTTTGCGAGTTTAAGTCGAGGGCTGAGTCAAAGTCGCGCGTGGCAAGCTGGTATTTGCCCAGTTTTGCATACGCTATTCCTCTATTGCAGTAAAGTTCGGGCAGGTGGAGTGCAAGCTCCAGCGCTGCCCCATAGTTTTCAATGGCCTCGCGGGGTCTGTCAGTCCTTTGGCAGAGCACACCCCGGTTGTAATAAACGTAGGCAAAGCCCGGATCAAGTTTCAGAGCCTTGTCGTAATCGTCCAGGGCGTCGTCGAAATCGCCCAGAAGGAATCTCGCCAAGCCGCGGTTATAGTAAGCCTCCGCATTATCTCCGTTCAGCTCTATAGCCCTGTTGAAGTCTTCTATGGCCAGTCCGGGCTTGTTGGCCAGTCCGTAGGCACTTCCGCGGACGACGTATGCCTTGGGGTCTTCCGGATGCAAGGCTATGGCCCGATCGCACGCCCTGATGGCCTCTTCGTAATCAGCGATACAGCAGAGAGAGTATGCCCGGTCGATGAATAGTTCCTGATCTTCGACGCCTAAGTCAATAGCCCGGTCATAGTCCTGAATTGCTTCCCGGTACAGGCCCAGAAGGGCGTACGTATCGGCTCGCTTATGGTAGGCATCTGCGTCTTCGAGCCCCGCCTCGATTGCCTGGGTATAGGCGTCAAGCGCTTCCAGATATCGGCCTTCTTCTCGCAGGGCAGAAGCCTTTTTAAGAATACGCTGACCTGTCATTGATGCCTCCTCACCTTGAGGTCCAGCAAGAATTGTACCATGGCTGTTTCCGGGTATCTTTTTCACATTCCTTCGCAGTGGCTTGAAGAGCCATCCTGGCTGTCCTGCTATTACTGTATGAGAGGTGTAGTTCTTCTGGTTCTGGCAGTACTTTCCCTTGTCTCGTGTTCGCTACCAGTGTTGAAAAGTGACCTTCTGGAGAAGGGCGTCCGTGATGTATCGATGGCCCAGCTGACTGAGAGCCCCCAAGTATATGAGGGAAAACTTTTCATACTGGGTGGGGTAATTGTGTCCACAAGGCTGACCGAAAAAGGTTCTCTGATTGAAGCCATACATATTCCCGTGAGCTCGGCAGGCTACTTAAAGGAGATGCAGCCGGCGACCGGAAGATATCTCGCATTTTACCCAAAGGAGTCGGGGGTCCTTGACCCGGTGGTCTATAGGACCGGGAAGAAGATTACTCTGGCGCGCGGCTTATTGTTCGCTGTCATCAAACACTAGTCACATAACACATAACACTATGCACTCTCTTTGCCGGGGGGCTGCACCTTTCTCGTCTCCTCGATCTCTGCCTCAATCTCGCGTATCTCCGATTTTATCTTTGCAACAGATGCCATTCTCTCGGCAAGGAACGGAACCTCCATGGTGAGCGGCCTTTGCATCGTAAACTCCCCATAAACGTATTCGCCAATTTCAGTATAGAGCTTCTGAATCTTCCTCTGGGTCTTCATGATGTCCATCTTCCGCTTTGCTATTTTAGCCTGTTTTTCTACGTTGAAGGCTATCTCGCCCGCGGTTTCCTTCAGGGTTTTCAAGCCTTCCTCTGTCGTCTTCTTTAGGTCGTCCATTAAAGTCATGATATCCCCCCTAGAACTTACTGAATTCTGCCTATGTTATAGTATACTATTACGATAGATGGTTAGATTCAACGACATAGTTGAAGAAATTCTCAAGTACAATCCGGAAGCTGACGTGGACTTACTTGAGCGTGCCTATGTCTTGTCTGCGCAAGTGCATAGGGGAACGGTCAGGCTTTCCGGCGAACCCTACCTTGTCCACCCCCTTGAAGTCGCCTACATGCTCACTAAGATGAATCTTGATGTCCCCAGCGTGGTGTCGGGGCTTCTTCATGATACAGTGGAAGATTCCTACCTGACAAAAAAAGAAATAGAAGAGCATTTCGGGACCGAAGTCGCCGAGCTCGTTGACGGTGTCACGAAAATCAGCAGGATTGAGGAGCAGAGCTCTGAAGAGTCGCGCGCTGAAACCCTCCGGAAGATGATCCTGGCGATGAGCAAGGACATACGGGTAATCCTGATAAAGCTCGCGGACCGATATCACAACATGCAAACCCTGCGGTTCCTTTCTCCGGAAAAGCAGACCGAGATAGCTCGTGAGACTCTCGATATCTATGCGCCTATTGCGCACAGACTTGGCATCGAATGGATCAAGGGGGAACTTGAAGACCTTGCCTTCAAGTATATCAATTCGGCTGAGTACAAGACGATAAAGGAGAGCATTGCCAAACGAAAAAAGGAGAGCGACGCGTATATCAGTGAGGTCAAAGACCTCCTGAAGAAGCGGTTGGCGGAGTTCAACCTTAAGGCCGAGGTATCCGGGCGGGCAAAGAGGCTATACAGTATCTACCGGAAAATGCTCCAGGAGGAGTTGCGTCTCGATGAGATTTCCGACATTACGGCTTTCCGCGTTATCGTGGGCAGCGTGAAAGAGTGCTACGAGGCACTTGGTTACATTCATGCGCTCTTCAAGCCGATTCCGGGAAAATTTAAGGATTACATAGCCCTACCCAAGGCCAATATGTACCAGTCGCTTCACACGACCGTCATCGGGCCGCACGGTGAAAAGATAGAGATCCAGATACGAACACCGGAGATGCACACGATCGCGGAAGAGGGCATCGCTGCGCATTGGAAGTACAAGGAAGGCAGCGTTTTTGATCCCAAAGAAGACAAAATGTTCGGCTGGCTGAGAAGGGTCATCGAGTGGCAAAAGGAGCTGAAGGATAGCAAGGAATTTCTGGAAATATTTAAGATTGACCTGTTCCCGGACGAGGTGTACGTGTTTACTCCCAAGGGAGATGTCAGGGAATTGCCAAAAGGGGCAACTCCTGTCGATTTCGCGTATGCGATTCATTCGCAGCTGGGCCAACGGTGCGTTGGCGCAAAAGTGAACGGTAAACTGGTGCCGCTTCGAACTCAGCTCCAGAGCGGCGACGCGGTGGAGGTGCTCACAAGCCCCACCCACAAGCCGAGCAAAGACTGGCTAAAATTCGTTGTTACGTCAAAGGCTAAAACAAAGATCAGACAATGGATCAAAGAGGAGCAGCGGGGAAGAAGCATTGAGCTGGGTCGGGCGCTCATTGATAAAGAACTTGCCAAGCATGGCTTGAGCTTTTCAAAGATGTTGAAGTCCGGCGAGCTGCTAGACCTGGCCAAGGAATTCAGCTTCGAGACAACCGATGACCTCTTCGCGGGCGTGGGTTACGGCCTGTATACAGCGCTCCAGGTGCTCGGCAAGGTTACCCCTGAGCCTGAGAAAGTGAGCAAGATCAGCAAGATCATAAGCTCGATCAAGAAAGGCAGAGATGATGCGGTCAAGATCAAAGGTATTGACGGACTGGTCGTCAGGTTCGCCAAATGCTGCAACCCCATCCCGGGCGACGATATTCTCGGTTTCATTTCGCGCGGGAAGGGGCTGACCGTGCATCTTGCTGATTGCCCTAACGTGCACGCGTATGATGATCAGAGAAAAATAGAGGTTTCATGGCAGGACGACAAGTCATACGCTTATCCGGTCAAACTGCGCGTTCAGGGCGGGGATAAGAAAGGTTTGCTTTCAGAGGTCACGAACATCATTTCTGCGGGTAAGGCGAACATCCTGAACGCTCAGGTTATGACCTATCCTGACCGAACAGCCACGAGCATCTTTGAGATTGAGATAGCCAATGCCTCGCAGCTGCAGAAGATCGTCAAATCGATTCAGAAGATCAAGGAAGTGAGGTCAGTCGAAAGAATGCGGAGCAGTTTCTAGCTTGGCCTAGCTTGCTTTAGTGATGAGCCCCTTCTTGATACACTTCGTGCAGACCCGCGCTTTCATCGTCGAGCCATCTTTGACAATTCTCACCGTCTGCAGATTCGGTAGCCATTGCCGCTTGGTTTTGTTGTTTGCGTGGCTTACGTTATTGCCTATCTGCTTTCCCTTACCGCATACTTCACAAACCCGTGCCATAGGAATCTCCCGTACTCGATTGCCTGCGTGATGCGCCCGGAAGAGCGCTCCATGAGCAGTATGAAGGCACAAGTTTACTAGGAAATCGGCTCTGTGTCAACAGCTTTGAGCAGGCTGTGTGCCACCCCTCCCCGCTTCCGTCTCTGGATACGAAATTTACCGTGCGAGTATACCTTCCGGACACCCGCCGCGGAGAGTGTCTACGCCCATCTCATCCCCGTCTGTGTGCGGTTCCCAGCGGATCGCCCTGACTTTTCCTCGACGCCGTTTGTGATAATATGCACAATATTTTGTTGACAAAGCGCTTGATTTAAACTACAACTTTAGCTAATTGTGACTTTTGTAACAATTTATCGATATTAAATACAACCATGAGGAGGCAGTGTATGGCAGAGCAAAAAACGATTACCAGTATGAGTACGGAAACGCGGACCTTTCCGCCGAGCGCAGAGTTCGTGGCGCAGGCCTATGTTAAGAGCAGGGCCGAATACGAGAAGCTTTATAAGCAGTCGATGGACGACCCTTCGGGGTTTTGGGGTGGAATCGCGTCAGAGCTGCACTGGTTCAAGAAGTGGGACAAGGTGAACGAAGAAGACTTTTCAAATGCAAAGATCAAATGGTTCCTTAACGGCAAAACGAATATCGCATATAACTGTCTTGACTACCAGATCGAGAAGGGAAGGGGCGACAAAGTAGCCATCATCTTTCAGGGTGAGCCGGATGAAGATGCGAAGAAATACACATACAAGGACATGCTGAGAGAGGTCTCCAAGTTTGCCAACGTGCTGAAGAAAAAGGGCGTGAAGAAAGGTGACAGGGTCGCCATATACCTGCCCATGATCGCTGAGCTGTCCATCGCCATGCTTGCCTGCGCAAGGATCGGCGCGGTCCACACAATCGTATTCGGCGGTTTCTCCGCAGAAGCCTTGAGAGACAGAATCCTCGATGCGGGCGCAAAGGTTCTGGTCACGGCCAACGGTTACTGGAGATCAGGCAAGCAGGTAAGCTCGAAGGCATCCGCAGACACGGCCATGGACCTTTGCGAAAAGGCGGGACACAAGATAGAACAGGCCATCGTGGTCAAAAGGCTCGACAAGTTTGACGTGCCCATGAAGGCCGGCAGGGACACCTGGTGGAACGATGAAATGGCCGCCCCCGGCATCACGGACAACTGCCCGGCGGAGCAGATGGATGCCGAGGATCCCCTCTTCATCCTCTATACGTCAGGGTCAACCGGTAAGCCGAAGGGCGTCATGCACACCATCGGCGGCTACATGGTATATACGTACATTACATTCAAATGGATCTTTGATTACAAGGAAAAGGAAGTCTTCTGGTGCACCGCTGACATCGGCTGGGTGACCGGACATTCTTATATCGTTTACGGTCCTCTCTGCCAACGGCGCTACATCGATCATCTTCGAGAGCGTCCCTACCTATCCCCAGCCTGACAGGTTCTGGCAGATCGTCGAGAAGTTCAAGGTCAATATTTTCTATACAGCCCCGACAGCCATCAGGGCCATCATGAGAGAGGGTGACGAGTGGCCGAAAAAGAGAGACCTTTCCTCGCTGAGAGTCCTCGGGTCCGTGGGCGAGCCGATCAACCCCGAAGCATGGATGTGGTACCACAAGTTTATTGGTAATGAACGGTGCCCGATCGTGGATACATGGTGGCAGACCGAAACCGGCGGCATCTTGATTACTCCGCTTCCCGGTGCATGGTTCACGAAGCCCGGCTCAGCAACGCTGCCCTTCCCCGGCGTTTCCGCAGAGTGCATCAGACAGGATGGAACGCCTTGCGCTGTCAATGAGGGTGGCTACCTGGTTATAAAGAGATCGTGGCCGGGTATTATGAGAAGCGTGTACGGCGAGCCGGAAAGATTCAAACAGACGTACTTTGTGCAGTATCCCGGTGTTTACTTCACGGGTGACGGCGCCAGAAAGGACGAGGACGGTTACTTCTGGCTGATGGGGCGCGTTGATGACGTTGTTAACGTATCCGGCCACCGTATTGGCACGGCTGAGGTGGAGAGTGCGCTCGTTTCACACAAGTCGGTTGCAGAGGCGGCCGTCGTGGGATTCCCGCACGACATAAAAGGCGAGGATCTTTATGCATTTGTCATTTTGAAGGCTGGGTTCAATCCGAGCGATGATCTCAAGAAAGAGCTCGTTGCCCACGTGAGAAAAGAGATCGGACCAATCGCTTCTCCCGGCAAACTGCAGTTCTCACCCGGTCTGCCGAAGACGAGATCCGGTAAGATCATGAGAAGAATCCTGAGGAAGATCGCATCCGGCGAGATCGATCAGCTTGGCGATACCACGACGCTGGCTGATCCGTCAGTCGTTGATGAGCTCGTGAAACACAGGCTGTAGTCCGCATACGCGGTAAGTCAAAGGGGCATCCTCGGATGCCCCTTTTTCGTTGACTCGTTGAGTAGTTGATTCGTAAAGGACTTTTCCCTTCAACGCGTCAACGTATCAACCTGTTAACCGTTCTGCTCAGCCCCCGTCCACCATAGACTTCTGTTTCGTATAGAACCAGCCCACCGGGTCAGAGAGGTACTCGATGGAGTCCATGATCCTGAGATAATGGTCTCTCTCCTCGTGAGAGAGCGTCAGATAAAAACGTTTTTCGTAGGAATCCGGGGCATGATTTGCGAGGTTTTCGTAATACTTGATGCTTTTGTCTTCTATTTCAAGACCAAAGCGCAGGGCATTGAGGTCATTCTCGGAGGCCTGCGCCTTTTCCTGCAGAGACTCCTGAAAGACCTTATCAAGTTTGCCAACGCCTGCTATTGCCGTGATCCATTCCTTGAGAGGCTCCTCCTTTTTCATCTGCTCATAGATCAAGAGAATTCTCTCAATATGAAAATCTTCCTGTATGGCGAGTTCCTCGAAAATTCGTTTCGCAAGCAGATTGTCCGCGCCGGACGCTGCCTTGAGAAAAAATGCCTTGCCATCTCTCTCCATTTGAATAGCCAACTGCAGGTTTTGCTCTTTTGTCTTATCCATGCCCTATCCCTCCTTCTTGACAACCGTTACACGTTACAGGTTACACGTTACAGGTCAAAACCTCAATCAATAATCGATTAATTCATAATAACTAGCCGGTTCTGGTCTGGTTTGCTCCTGGACCCTGGCCCCCGGACCCTATCTCTTGCCCATTTTCTTCAGCGCAACGTTGGCGGCAATCAGTATAGGGTCCCAAACGGTTGCAAAAGGCGGAGCATATCCCAGATCCAGCCGGGCAACGTCATCAACCGTCATTCTACCATAAAGGGCCGTTGCAAGCGTATCAATGCGGTGTGCCACCCCTTCCTGCCCAACCATCTGAGCTCCCAGGAGCCGACCTGTATCTTTTTCCACAACATACGTTATAGTGATCGGTTTCCCGGCCGGATAGCTCTTTGCCCTTGATGTGCCCTGGATCGTTGACGCGAAATAAGGGATATTTTCTCTTTCCGCTTCGAGAGAAGTAAGGCCTGTTCGGGCTACTTCGAGGTCGAAGACCTTTGTCTGGGCGGTCCCGGCGACCCCCTCAAACACTGTTTCTCTGCCTGCGGCGTTCTCTCCGGCTACCCGTCCTTGCTTGTTGGCTGTGGTCCCGAGTGGAATATAGACCTTCTTGCCGGTTACGATTGATAGCGCGTCGGCGCAGTCGCCTGCCGCAAAAATGGCGGGGACGTTTGTCCGCATCTGTTCGTCAACAGTAATGGCCTTATTAACGCCAAGAGCGATTCCAGTTTTTTGCGCAAGCGTTGATTCGGGTCGCACACCAACTGCAAAGATCACAAAGTCGGCCTGAAATGTGCCTTTATCGGTGAGCACCTTGCTAACCGCTCCCTTCGGTCCTTCAAAACCAAGCACTGTCGTCTCTTTAAAGAGTCTGACCGCTTCTCTCTTCAGCGTCTCTTCGACGATTTCAGTGACTGACCGGTCCATTGTGCCGAGGACCCGGTCCATTCTTTCGATCAGCGTGACATCGACGCCTCTCTTGCGGATGGATTCACACATCTCGAGGCCTATGTAGCCACCCCCCACAATCACCGCTTTCAGTTGATCCCTTCCGTTCCCATGCGCGGACTTGGCGTACGCGGACTCCTCTGATCCGGCGCCCGTCTCCTGAATTGTGTGCTCATCGATATATTTTTTGATTGCCACACCATCCTCAAGCGTTCTCAAGGCAAATATGTGCTTCAAGCCGATGCCCGGAAGGGGAGGCTTTATCGGTACTGCGCCGGTGGCAATCACGAGTTTATCAAAAGGAATCTTTGTATCTCCGGCGTTGTCAGGGGAACGGACCACGACTTCCTTGCCACCCGGATCTATTGCGATTACTTCATGACGCGTACGGATAACGAGCCCCCGCTCCGTCTCAGCTTTCTCGGGCGTGATCGCGATGAGATCGCGATAATCCTTAATCTCCTCAGAAATGTAATAGGGTATACTGCAGGTGCCGTAAGAGATGAACGGACTTTTCTCCAGTACGATCACGTCCATTTCAGGGCGGAGTCTCTTCGCGGAGCTCGCCGCTGACATGCCTGCGGCTAGCCCTCCGATCACGAGCAGCCGCTCTATGCGAGGTGCCTTTGCCACGTCCCTTGTTCTCATATACTAATGATTCCGCGGACGCATATCAACCCTCTCGCTATCCGCGGAGGTAATGCCGGCATGACTTCTCGTCAGGCATCACGCACTGATAAAGCATTTGACCGATGAACTGCCCGCACTTTATAATAAAGCGCTACCATTTCGGAACAGGAGGTACTTAGCATGAAGACGGTGATACTCTTTGGGAGTCCGCGCAAAAGAGGCAACACGCGCCAGCTCGTCGATGCCTTCTCCGAGACTATGAAGAAGACCGGCCATGATGTAAGGCTTCTCAACCTGAACGACATGAATGTGCGCCCCTGTCAGGGGTGCCTCATGTGCGCAAAAGAAGGTAAATGCAGGATCAATGATGATATGAAGGATATACGCAAGTACATGCTGGAATCAGACCTTCTTGTCTACGCCACCCCCACATACTGGTGGGGTCCCTCGTCTCAACTGAAACTGGTGATCGACCGCTCAATTGCATTTTTCGATGAGAACATGGAATCGAGAATTAAGGGCAAGAAGGCTGTCACGCTGATTACGTGTGCGGATAAATCTCTCGACACGTTTACACCGGTCCTTGAGCCATTCAAAAGGACCTTCGATGCTCTGTCCATTACCTACCTGGGGGGTGTTGAGGAGGCGGGGTGTGAAGAGATAGGAAAGGTCAGTAAGAAGGCATTGGACAAAACGAGGAAGCTGGCTGAGTCTTTGAGATGAAGAAGGACACGAACTGGCTTTCCCAGCGTGTGACCAAGAAGGTGGGGAGGGCCATTTGGGATTACCGGATGATTCAAGACGGCGATCGGATTTTGCTTGCCGTCTCAGGCGGAAAAGACAGCCTTTCACTTCTTAGAATCATGAAGGAGCGGATGAAGTTCGTTCCCATCAAGTACGAAATAATCGCCTGCCATGTGGATATGGGGTTCGAATGGGTTAATAAAGACTTACTCGTAGAGCACTTTAAGAAAGAGGGCGTTAGATACGTCGTGACTCAACCGAGCGATGCTTTGTACAAGGAGGGCGAGACCTTTGGCTGCTTCTGGTGCAGCTGGAGCCGGCGCAAGAGATTCTTCGCGTTGGCCAAGGAGCTGGGCTGCTCCAAAATCGCCCTGGGCCACCACCTTGATGACATTACTGAATCCCTCCTCATGAACCTCTTCTTCAACGGGGAGATATGCACCATGAGGCCGTATCAGGAGATGTTCGGAGGGAAACTCGCGCTCATCAGGCCGCTCGCCTATGTGGAGGAGCAGGAATTGGTGAGGCTTGCTGAAAGTCTTGAGCTTCCCGTCATCAAGTCTCAATGTCCATATGCGAAGGTGTCGAAACGGAGACTCGCAAAGGGCATGATAAGAGAGGCAGAGCAACACAACAAGAACGTAAAGAAGAACATCTTCAGAAGTCTCCAAAGAGTGCGGCCCGAATACCTGCTCGGGTACGAGAACGTGCCCGTCACGCCCCGCGAGAAGCAAAGTCATTCGACGAACCTCAAGGGCGGTTAACGCCAACTAGGCCGGGTCGCACCGTTTTCTCCGCTGCACCCGCAAGCGGGTACCCGGTTCCACGTCTGACCCGTTGGACGGTTCGTCTCACTCGATGCTTCTTGAGCGCGAACTCCTCGCGTGCTGTAAGGGCTTTGGCAGCTCGCAAACGTTCCAGAAGAGAGTTCTTCGGCTGCTTGAAGAAAAGAAAAGAATAGCCTGATTCTTTTCAGAACCCGACATAGTCCGGGTCGATGACCTTCGGGATATCCCTGCTCAGGTCTCCTTCGAATTCATAGATGTAAATGAGATCGTACATTGAAAAGCCGCGAGCAGTAAACAGTATACAGTAAGCAGTGAGCAGTAGCCAATGGACAAAAGAGAGGCTCTCGTCGTTCTTTGACATCAGGTGGCGGGTGTGCTATCTAATTGCCATGAAAGTAGGGTGGGAAGGCAAAGTATACGAGCTGGAAAAGCTGATGACGGCGGGCCAGCTTCTGGAAAGATTTTCGTTGAATCCCGAGGCCCACATCGTCGTAGCGAACGAAAAGCTGGTGACCGAAGACTGCAAACTCTCTCATGAGGATAGTATAAGAATCATCAGGGTGATATCAGGCGGATGAAATGCAGGACATGCGGCAAGGAAGCAAACATACGCTTGAGCGCCTACAACACAGCCCTCTGCGCTGACGATTTCCTGATATTTCTTGAGAGAAGGGTCACGCGTGCTATCCAGAAGTATAATCTGATCGAGAAGACTGATTCACCTCTTGTAGCGGTCTCCGGTGGCAAGGATAGCCTATCGCTCTGGTATATCCTCAATAACGCCGGTTTTCCTGCTGATGGCATTTATATCGACCTGGGGATCGATGAGTATTCACGGGTCTCCTTCGAAAAGGCCAAACTGATGGCTGATCGGCTGGGGCGAAGGATTTACAGATTCTCTTTGCCCGCATTGTTTCAGAAGGGGATCGGAGATCTCTCAAAAGCGATGAGGAGAGCCCCGTGCTCTCTATGCGGCGTGCTAAAGAGATACCTTATGAACAGGGCGTGCGTTGATTGCGGGTACACAGTGCTTGCGACCGGACATAACCTTGATGATGAAGCATCCGCGCTCTTCGGCAACCTTCTCTATTGGAAAGAGGCATATCTGTACAAGAAGAGCATTGCGCTGGAAGGAAAAGGTGATTATCTTGCGAAAAAGATAAAACCATTTTTTTTGTGCTCCGAGAGGGAGGTGGCAGCGTACGCTATACTCCGCCGGATAGACTATGTGTACGAGGAGTGTCCCTATTCAGTCGGGGCCAAAACCTTGCTCTACAAGGAGCTACTTAATAAGATAGAGATAACCTCTCCGGCCACGAAGATCAGGTTCGTCAAGGGTTACCTCGACAGAGTAAAAGAGCAGGAGGCGCGACCCGATCCGAGAAGGTGTACTCGCTGCGGTTATCCGTCTTATACGGAAACCTGTAACGTCTGCCGGCTCTTCGAGCGATTCGGGACGGGGGAAGCGCTTCACATCGAACGGTATGAACCGGCACAGGCTGCCACTACGCATGACATCTCGATTGAGGCGGATGCAGCACAATGAGCCTGATAGATAGTTTTTCCGAGCTTATTTTTAATGTTTACGAGGCGTTTTCCGTGGTCCTGCTTATTAAGGATGAAGAGCGTTTTCGTTGCCTCTCTTCGGTTACTTTCGCGCAGAGTTTCGACCGCGACCGAACTATCCCCATCGAAGGGACGCTTCCCGGGTGGGTGCTCAAGCACAATGAGCCTCTTATTATCCCCAATTTCGACAAAGACGAATCAACGCTCGGCTACTATGGGTCGGAAGAGGGCATCAAGTCTTTCATGGCGTATCCCCTTGAGGCCCCAGGGGTCATTGTGGTGGACAGTAAGAAGCGTTACGTCTTCACGGATAGGGAGAAGAAACTGCTCGGCCATTTTGTGTCGATGATAGGCAAAGAATTGGAGAAGGAAAAGAGGTTGCAGGAGCTTGAAGAGAAAAACGAGGAACTCTCCGTTGAGCGCAGGATCATCCGGTTTCTTTTGAAGTCGGGTTTGTCGGAGCTGTCACTGGAGGAAGTGCTGGAAGAGTGTCTCGCCCTCTGTCAAGGGGACTTCTGCTTCATCGGGCTCGAGCGAAAAGGGAAACTTGTTATCGTTGATTGCGCCGGGAACGAAGCGAACAATCTTCGGCTGAAAGAGTGCCCTATGACGGGGACCGTTGCCTCGATGGTTCTGGAAGGAAGGAAAGAATTCCTGCTCCCGCACGGCAGCGGCTATCTCAGGGAAAAGCCCCTTCTTTTTTCCGATGACGGCATGAAGGCAAGACAGTTCTTCGGGTTTCCCCTTCTGTTCGATGAAGAAGCATTCGGACTTGCCGGTTTTGTCTCTCTTTCCGATGCGAGCCTGAGAGACGGCATCATAGGTGTGTTGAGGGACATCTCAGCGCTGTTGTCTCTCTACCTTATACGCACCTGGACTAAAGGAGCTCTCGAAGGAGGCAAATATTTTGACCCGGTTACGGGTGCGCTCCTTTTTGCCCCCTTCTTTAATAGAGTAGAGGCATGGGTCCAGGAGAAGAAGGGTTTTTCAGTGGTCTCTGTAAGGGTGCCGAGTTTTCATGCGTACAACCGGCTGCTTGGTGTGGAGGCTGCGGATCGCGTGCTCCGGAAAATTGTCCAGAGTGTCGAGCAGTGCCTGGGTAAGACGGCTCTCGTGACAAAAGCAGAAGTGAGCCATTTTTACGCGGTCACACGAGACCCCCAGACTCTTGAGGCGCAAAACATGACACGTGTCTTGAACTACACGATCCTGAGCGCCGTGGCAGACAGCCGGATCGAAACAAAAGGAGCTTTACAAATCGGGGTGGCCGAGTTCCCTGAAGACGGTGAGAGCCTCTGGGCACTCCTGGACCGAGCTGATGAACGAGGAGAACGACAGTCCTATATGAACAAGGGGGCACGGGTATGAGTTTTATTTCAAAATTGATGGGTATGGTTTCATCATTTTCCACGCATTGCGCCATGGACCTTGGCACGGCCAACACGCTGATATATCTGAAAGGCGAAGGCATCGTGCTGAATGAACCATCGGTCGTTGCTCTTGAAAGGGACACCGGGAGGATCATTGCCGTAGGCCGAGAGGCAAAAGAGTACATCGGCAAAACACCCCCACACATCAGCGCAGTCCGGCCGCTCAAAGACGGAGTAATTGCGGATTTCGACGTGGCCAAGGCCATGATCAAGTACTTTTTGAACATGGTCAAGGAAACCCGGAAGATTTCGAAGCCCAAAATGGTGGTCTGTGTACCGTCCGGAATAACGCAGGTTGAGAAGAAGGCGGTCGTTGATGCCTGTTTTCAGGTAGGCATCCGGGACATCCATCTCATCGAAGAACCGATGGCTGCCGCAATCGGGGCAGAACTGCCCATAGAACTCCCCAGAGGAAACATGATTTGCGACATCGGAGGCGGTACGACGGAAGTGGCCATCATCAGCCTTTCCGCGAACGCGTATAGCGAATCCTTGCGTGTGGCGGGCGATGAGATGGATGAAGCCATCGTGAGGCACCTGCAAAAGAAGTATCAGGTGGCCGTGGGAGTGAATGCCGCGGAGAGAATCAAGATGCAGGTCGGTTCAGCCTACCCTGGCGCTGCGTCCGGGTCAACGAACGTTGTGGGAAAGGATCTCGTTAATGGCATTCCCAAGACCATTGCTGTTACCGCCGACGACGTGAGAGAGGCCATAGAAGAGCCGGTAGAGGCGATTATAGATTCAATAAAGAGGGCTCTGGAGAAACTTCCTCCGGAGCTTGTTTCAGACCTGAAAGACTCCGGCATGGTCCTGACTGGTGGCGGCGCACTTCTCAAGGGGCTGGACAAGAGGATATCGGAACGGACGAGCCTGGACGTGCACGTGCCCGAGGAACCGTTGATCTGCGTCGTCATGGGAAGCGGCAGGGCCCTGGAAGAGATACAGCGGTATAAGAAAGTATTTATCAACTAGCGCACAAACTGTTACGGGTTGCGGGTTACGAGTTCAGGAAGGTTTTCGAAATGCTTAATCAAGCTGACGTATCTCTTGGCAGGTACTACAGTAACCCGTAACTCGTAACAAGTTTTTGACCTTGTAGCCCAATGTACTAATCACTCGTTCCTACGAAAAATAGCCTTCTGGTGAGTTGACTTTTTTTCGGGCTCTGGTAATCTTAAAGATAGAGATGACTACCAGTCGACCAAAGAAGCAATCCGGACCTGTCTATGACGCATCCAGCACCGCCGGTCAGCCAGGTAGGGCTTGCAAAATCCTACCGTTCAGGCAGCCGGGTTTTCGGGAGTCCTCAGGGAAGAATGAACTTGTCCGGGACTGCGTAGCGGTTGAGCTTGCCGATGAAGGGTCCCTCGAAGAGAGGGGAAGCTTCCTGGCAGCCTGCCTTCCGGAATACCCGGATACGGTCTCATGCCACGGCTGCACATGGCGGGAAAGGGAACCAACGGGAACCGCTCCCTTTCTCACGCCCCGATGGTTAAAGAGAGTGCTGCTCATGAGCGTCTTTACCGCCTGGACCGCCGCCGCAATCGCAATAGCAGTCGCTCTCGGCTAACGCCTCGGTCTCCGCTTAAATACAAATTAGTATAGGTATAGTACCAATTCACCTTCCAACCAGGAGAATCCAGGCGCACATGATTGCTTATGTACTCAGGGAAATTGCCGATAACATATCCAGGAGACTTTATAAGAGGAGAGTATGAAAATAAGTAATCTGTCTGGAGGGCTCGGGCTTCTTGACATCATGGCTCGGCATGGCGCTGCGCTGGTGCATGAGAGACCCAGGGTTCAGAGAGACCAAAAAATGGTGAAGGTTAACAACTCCGAAGCCAAAGAGAAGAGCGGGACCTCGACAGACAAAAACCAGGACTTGACCAAAAGGGTTGAGAAAACGCACACAGCCCGATAAGCACCAGCCTGGATTCCCATCGGAAACCCGGAACCTCGATTCGCGCATATCCTGATAGCAAACGTCCATCGGACCACGAAACAGCCGTTAACAAAGACGGTTTGCCTTCCGTCCGCTCCAGTTTAGATTAACTCCACTCTTCAATCTGTTTCCACCTTGACAGACAACGCCCTTTTTGTTAATGATAACGTATCCGAGAGCGAGTTTTCATCAATGATACAAAAGGGGTGTGAGAAGTGACGGCAAAGCTGATTTACGATCCCTCTTCCGGACCAATGAGATATGCCTGCGGCGTCTCCGGGTCAGGCACCAATTACGAGAAAATATACGAGCGGGGCCCTGATATATACCACGTTGTTTTCAGCAATGTACCTGGCTGCGCAGGCATACTGAAAGCAGGAAAACATGGTGCTCCGGTAGTTCTGCTCGACTCCGGGAAATATTTCCGGGAGATGTGGGGACTTGAAAAAATTCCCAGGTACGGTGTTGAAAGAAATAGCTATGACATGGCAATAATGACGCTAGTAGAACAAGTGCTGGATGGAGGACCGGATCTGATCTGCCTGGCTGGTTATGACTTGTGGATAGGAGAGTGGATGGCCAACAGATACTTTCCAAGGATTCTAAACGTTCATCCGGGTGATGCAAGGAAATACACGGGGCTTGGGTGGAGACCCACTGCCAAAGCAATATTGGCTGAAGAAAGCAGTGTAAGATCGACTCTGTTTTTTGTTGACAAAAGCGATGATGGCGGACCCGTATTGATCCAATCGGAATCCTTGCCGCTCGCAAGATGGGATGAGGAGCTGCGTGATATAAGACGATTTGCGGAAAGAACGGATGCAAGAACTCTCGAACAATTTCGAGCGGCCGTGCAAAGAGAGGGGAATAATCTCTACAAATCGCTGGAGAAGGTTTCTACCGCTATTCAAGAAATACTTAGAGTCGAAGGAGATTGGCGGATATATCCGTTTGCGGTGCATGGGCTAATTGCAAAAGGCAGAGTCGCGCTTGATGGCAGGACAGTTTATATTGATGGTGTGCAGATGCCGCCGGAAGGGTGGCAGATCGATAAATATGGATTTGCTGACAGCATACGTTAGATACTGATCTTTACGAAGTTTCCGTTGGACCTTCTGTTATACCAATTTGCATTCAAGATGGAGACCAGAGGCGAGCCGAGGCCTGGGCTACGCAGGCGTACCTAGCGGTACGTCGCAGTAATGATACAGGCCGAAGGTGCAACGAAGGTATACGCTTGAAGGCGAATTGGTATCAGTAGAGGAACATCGGCTTGCCTAGCATGTTCCTTATCTTGGCCCTGTAGTTCTGCGCGTCGTAGAGAGCGGTGATGTCCACATGTTTTTTTGCGGCGGTCACGAGTTCAAGGGGCACGGTTGTATAAATCCCCTGATGAAGCGCTACCATCCGACCCATTTGTCCGAGAGCCACCTGGTCTAAGGCGAGATTGCCGTACGAGATAGCCACCATGCGGTCAAGAGAGTCGGGAGCCCCGGAACGCATGATGTAAGCGAGTTGCTGATAGATGATGTTGACGCCCGTCCTTTTCTTGATCTCGTCGGCCACGATGGAGCCGACGCCGCCAAGCTTCTTGTGACCGTACGCATCCTCCTTGCCGGTCTCGATGATCGCACCACCCACGGGGTAAGCGCCTTCCGATATGGTGAGGACCGCGTAGTTCGATGGGTTTCTGGAACGATCTTCCACGAGGAATCTGCAGAGACGGTCCAGGTCGAAGGGTACTTCTGAGATGACCGCGCGATCCACATCCGCCAGGTACGCGGCGAACAGCGATGTCTCCCCCGAATTACGTCCGAACAGCTCCACGACGCCTATACGCTCATGTGAGCCCATGGTTGTGCGCAAAGCGTGGATGGTGTCCACCGAACGCGTGACCGCTGTTGAGAAGCCTATGCAGAAATCCGTGCCGAAGACATCATTATCCATGGTCTTCGGGATGGCGACGATCTGGACGCCCTCCGTGTGCAGGCGACAGGCGAAGCTGAGTGTGTCGTCACCGCCTATGGGTATGATGGCGTCGAGCTTCAGGGATTCGATCACCCTGAGTATGTGACGGGTACAATCAATGGTGCCCTTGTCGGTTGCCGTGCGATCCTCCGCGCGAACATATTCGGGAACCTCGTCCGGCTTCATGCTGCTTGGGTTTGTGCGTGACGTGTGAAGAAATGTGCCACCTGTCCGGTCGATGGTCCTGACGGTCTCCTTACTGAGAGGTATGATATGCCGATTCGCCGATGGCGGATCATCCGGGTTTACGCACAGAAGGCCCTGCCAGCCGGTCCTGATCCCGATAATATCGATGTCATGTGGCGGTGCCTGCGATACAACAACCTTAATGGCAACGTTCAGACCGGGAACGTCTCCTCCACCCGTAAGGATGCCAACGCGTCGTCTTCCTGCCATAATGCCTCCCCTTTCGAACGAGAAGTCTAGGATTATGCCCGCCCTTGTGGGAGAACGGATTATTGACAGTATCGCCCGAGGTCGGCTGTTTGTCAAGCCGGAAGACCCGTGTCTGTTTTTGGAAATCGATTGACGGCGACGGCCTAATAAGCGTATACTATGCGTCAAGTAATGGAGTGCTGGCCAAAAGCCGCGTTGGACAGTCGTTTAGAGGTTGACCTAAAAACGCTCCCGCAACACGATACTCTTCGGTCCTAGTCTGCTTCAGTTACTAATTCTTCTTATAAGAGGTGCTATGAGTTTTAGCTCGTTTAAGCTTCATCCGAAAATAGCCGCCGGCGTCAAAGCCCTTGGCTACGAAACCCCAACTCCTATCCAGGTACAGGCGATCCCACCGGTCCTCGCAGGCAAGGACGTTATGGGCCTTGCCATGACCGGGACCGGCAAAACAGCAGCCTTCGTGCTGCCGATTCTGGAGCGTCTGCTTCCCGGGTCCCCGCGGCAAAGTGCGCAGCCTGATTATTGCGCCCACACGCGAACTGGCGGAACAGACCCATGTATCGATAGGGGAACTGGGACGCAATACACACCTGAAGAGCTGCACGATTTACGGCGGCGTGGGTATGAACCCGCAGATTCAGAAACTGCGCGCCGGCGTCGATATCGTCGTCGCCTGCCCCGGCCGGTTGCTCGATCACCTTAACCAGAAAACGATCAGCCTTGCAAATCTGGAAGTCCTTGTCATTGACGAGGCGGACCGGATGTTCGACATGGGCTTCCTGCCCGATATCCGACGGATCATCAAACACGTGCCGCTAAAGCGCCAGACGCTGATGTTCTCCGCCACCATGCCCGATGATATCCGAAGACTGACGCACGAGGTGCTGCATGATCCGGTCACCGTGAAAATCGGCCATACGGCTCCGGCAAGCACCGTCTCCCACGCTATCTATCCGGTCGAGCAGCACCTGAAGACCGCACTTCTCATGGAACTATTGAAACAAACCGATACGGAATCCATCCTGATCTTCACGCGCACCAAGCACCGGGCCAAACGCCTCGGGGAACAGCTTGAGAGAGCAGGGTACAAGGCGGCCTCGCTCCAGGGGAACCTCTCGCAGAACAAACGCCAGGACGCCCTTGATGGCTTCCGCAAAGGCTCCTACCAGATTCTGGTGGCCACTGATATCGCCGCCCGAGGCATCGACGTCTTGAGCATATCCCATGTCATCAACTACGACATGCCGGATACGACGGATGCGTACACGCACCGCATCGGCCGGACCGGCCGCGCCGCAAAGACCGGCGACGCCTTCACCTTTGTCAGCCGTGAGGACGAGTCCCTTGTCTGGAGCATTGAGGCTGTGCTCGGCGAGGAGATCGAGCGCCGCATGCTGAAGGATTTCGATTATAAGAAATCGGCGCCGGCACGGAATGCCGAGTTTGTGCGACCGCCGCGCGAGCCGCAGCGCCGTCGGACACAGCCGACGCCCGCGCAAACAAGCGCACACACGGATGGCGGCGCCAGGCCCCAGACGCGCCCCACCCAGCCGTCACGCGGTGCCGCTCCGGGAACCGGGGCTTACCGTGTGGTCCTCCTCGGGAAGGCGGCGAGTACCGATAACTGCCACACCGCGCGTCTTACCGGCTAAACTGTTTCACCGTTTCAAAGAGGGCCTGTTCGGTTTCCTTGGATATCCTGACTTTTCCGTGTTTGGAATTCTCGGAGAGTTGCCATAATCGGAAGGTTCTTGCTTTCCCTATGGGCGAAAACAGAATGGCAACAGGAACAAATTCACCCGGCCCGGCCCACTGGTTGAATAGTTTCGTTTCAAGCTGCATTCGAGATCCCCATTCACGGCGTTTGGACCAGTTCAGGATGATTGAATGGGCTTCGATGCGAGGCAGTATGTTTATTTCTATGTAATCCTTCCAGTTTGAACTATCGGAGTAAACGAACAGAATCATTTTCCCCTTTCTCCCGTGCCGAAGCCAAAAGCGGACCTCGAGCCCAAACCGGTTAGCAAAAGGGAAAGCGCCCTTGAATACCGTCACACCTAAGAAGACGCCTATCACCATCCAGCCGATTTGAACCCAGTTCATGACGTTGTCCCCGCCCCCCCCAACGGAAAGCTAACCGGCGTGGAGTTTTTTTCCGCGTCCGGTTGAGCGACTTGTTAAGCGTTCTGTGGACCGAGTTAGCTTCAGGAGTGATCTCAACGCTTCATTTACTGAGCTGGAGTCCTGAAAAGCTTTTGCTACGTCCGGCTCGAGGATAACGACATTAGACCCCTCTTCAAATAGCAGCCGATAGTACTTCCCGCGAACGGCTTTTGAGTAGTCAAAGTCGTACTCAGGACGCAGATCACCTATGCTTTTCTTTCCTTTATTCTTCATGTTTTTTCCTCTCGTGCGCCGTTGTGAGCCGCGAGTGTAACGAGTCGGCTCCATCAGGTGGTTATCTGCTCTTCTTCCTCTTCGACGGCTTTGCGACATGCCTTAAAAAGCCGGCTGGCGAAACTACCTCCACTCCTTCGCAGAGCTGGGAAGGGAAATGGGCGTTATTGCCTGTCACTAAATAGCTCGCGTTGCCCGAAATAGCGATTTCAAGAAAGGGCTCGTCGTCAGCATCAGGCAACGACACAGCGAGCGGGACAGACGCCACCACCAAACTGTGGTGTTCAATGTAGTCGAGGATGGCGGCAACCTTATCTTGGTCAAAGTTAAATTTGGGACGCCTCAATACCTCGTGGTATTCGCTCAAGACCCGGGCATCAACGCACAAGGTTAGCTTACCCGCCGAGACCATGCGAACGATGTCACCGCACGGGCCAAACGGAGATAAGAGGCCTGCCACAAGCACATTCGTATCGAGGACGACCTTCATCGCTTGCGCTTTCCCCGCACCATTCGTATTTCTCTGTCAATTTCCTCCATAGTTATACCGTCAGTGCCTTGTTTCACCGACCGACGTTGAAGGCTCATCACGGCCTCCGCGGCGCGAGCCTGGCGGATGGCGGAGAGGGATTCCTCCAGGTTCGATTCGTTGACGGCCGATAAGACGGCAATGGGCCGACCGTTGCTGGTCACGACGACTTCTCGTTCCGTAGGAAGGTTCTTCCAGACCTCGGCCGATTTTCCTCGCAAGTCACGTACACTTATGAATTTCATAACTTACCTCCAATCGTGCTTTAACAGTGTACACGATTGTCACTCAAAGTCAAGTTATTTTCTTACAGATAACGGTGAATTCAGCCGACCGGCGACGGGCAGTGCTGATAAAAAGCTGACCATTCTTCCGGGTCGGCTGCAATGACGGGTTATGCCATGACTTACAGGTCCTTACGTTTAAGTCGTGACCTCCAAGTCTTCGGTTCTCTGCTAAGGTGCATGACCGCTACTACAAGCAAGGTCTCTCTTCTAACTTGGTAAATAACTCCCTAAGGAAATCTGTTGGTACGGCAACGGCGGGTACGTTTTGAAAGTTTAAACCATGCATCAGGGTACTGGACTATACGTTCAAGAGTTCTCTTCACTTCTCCAGCAAATTCATAACCGAGGCCTTCACTCTCCAGCTGGTTGAGCATTCTTATCAACCCAAATGTCAATGTTTCACCACCCCTTGTCACCCAGCTCCTCTTTGAGTCGGGCAAAATAGTCCTTGATGTACCTGTAGTCCTGTAGGGCCAGGTTTCGCGTCTCTGGAAGCGCAAGCCCCTCCCACCGGGCATCGATATCATCGAGCACATAGTCTATCGGTTTCTTTCCGTAAAAATGCCGGATATACCTTAGAACGCCCACGACCCCTAGCGTATCAATCTTGTCAGCATCGTACAGAATCTTAGACTCAAGAGTTGTTCTATCCTCCGGGGTGGCGCTGACATCATGCACACGGATTGCGTGCAAGACTGCGCCTCTTTTTTCCTGTGGGAAGTTGATCCGTTCGAGTACCGGTTCTGCTTTCAGAGCGCTGAGAGCACCGTGAGCCTTGTCATCAATATAATGGCGCCCGAGATCGTGCAGATAGACCGCCGCAACCAGTACCTCAAGGTCTGCACCCAGCTTTTCTCCGAGGCGGATGCAGCGCCTCAGCACACGGAGGACATGATCCCTGGCGTGCACTTCAGATGGTGAAGGCGCCTTCTGCATCTCAACGGCGAGTTCCTTCTCAAGCACCGGAATCCAGTTTTGCCAATGATTCGCCTGATTGGCCAGATTACCTCCCCTTGTCGTCTCTATCTCCTAACTGATCTTGATGCCCAACAAGGAGTTGAGCCGCCGAGGGACACTGGTTCGGCTCCAAAGGCTGGTTAGCAGCCTTACAGTTTGAGTCCAGTAAGCCTCCGGAGAAGAATGTCTTCGATGCTCCGTCGCGAATCGAGAACCGAAAGCACGTAAACAGTTCTCTCCGAAGTCCTATATATGATTCTCCACGGGTTCACGACCAACTCATGGTACTGAGTAATGCCCTGCTCTTGAAGTTCAGGAACAATACGACCTCTATCCGGAAAGGTGCGAAGGCTCGAGTGCCTTTCTTCTTACCTCCTTAAATACCTCGTAAGCACGCGACGGACTGTCATCAGCAATGTACTCAACGATAGCTATGAGATCCCTTTCCGCCGTTTCCGACCATCTGACGTCGTAGACTTTTTTTCATTTCATTCTTTCTTTCAGGATTCTCTCGACGTTTGCGAATACCTCCTCCTGGGGCTTTTCAACTTTCCGTCTTTTATGTCTTGTTCTGCTTGGGAAATGAGTTTTAGGATGCCAATGGCATTTCGCATGTTCTCATAGCTTTCAGGGTCTTGCAGTACGGCCTTGGGTTCTCCGTTTTGGGTAATTACTACTGGGCCGATGGGTTTCGTTTATCTGCTTCAGCAAGTCAGGAGCTTTTGATTTCAAATAGGTAATGGGTCTTATGTCTTTTGAAATGTTCATACCTTCACCTCCGGTCTTAATATGGTACCACAATAAGACCTGATGTCAAGATATTAACCATCGTTCGATGCTAACATGTGGGTCAGCTACGAGGCCGCAGTTTCGGCCGAGTTAGCTGCACCCGTTCGTTATGCCGTTCTTAGGTCCGGTCCGGGTACATGGGTTACACTTTATTCCAGGGACATAGGTGACACTTTTCTTCTCGTTTTGGGATTACAGCACTCAACGATACCCGTCTGTCGTACCGGCACCCGCTCGATCACGTCCTCGATCTTCATGGTCTTTTCACGAAATCTTCCAATCAGCAGTTCACAGAAATATACATTATGTATACCATCCTCCACTTCTTCAAAGCCAATATATTCTTCCGCAAGGGTACTGCTTACCTGTACCCAGCGGTTGCTCCATCGTATCCCGTTGTTCCTTGAAACTCTACGTACCTCGAAGTGATAAGGGTAATCGAAGTGGGTGAGCTTCTTCGGCATGCGTCTTGAGGAAGGGACATAGATCGAGGAAGGTGTCCTTTGAAGGAGAGCTTCATGCGGCCGTTCCCTGTTGTACTCCTTCCGGAAGGCATCGAAGCGCTTTTGCTGCAAGACAAGATTCTTCTCCGGAGGAATGGTGGCTTCTTTTTTCAGCGTCTGGTGCATGCGTTCATGCTTGCCGTTCTGCGAGGGTTTGCCCGGTTCGATCTGCTCGGGATAGATCCCCAGCTTGACCCACCAGACGGAGAGGGTTGAAAGCCGAGCCAGAGCGTTTGAAGCAAAGGGGACACCATTGTCGGTGCGTATCCTCCGGGGAAGACCATACTCTCGGAAGAGCCGCGTAAAGTGAGCTTTTGTCCCTTCTAACGAGATAGCTGGATGGGCATGGCAGCCTAAAAGATAGCGGCTCTTCATATCACAGACGGTGAGCGGATAGCAGTACAGGCCGTTTCTCATCTTGAAGTGGCCCTTATAGTCGGCGCTCCAGATATCATTCGGTTGCCGGGCGATCGTTTGGGGACAGCCAGGATGTTTCCTGCGGAGTCTTCTTTTTCCAGGAATGATAAGCCCCTTTCGCTTCAGGATGTCGGCTGCGGTTGATACCGCAGGAAGGTCAGGGTAGCGGCGTTCAAGAATCGCAAGAAGCTTTTTCGGCCCCCACGTGGGGTGCTTTCCTCGCTCTTTGACGAGAGCTTCGATGATTGCATCGTCGGTGAGATGGGGACACGTGTGGGGACGCCGCGATTGATCTGCCAGAGCGCACGATCCGCCTTCCTCATAGCGCTCAACCCACTTGTAGCCGGTCTTTCTGCTGATACTGAACTGCAGGCACAGCTCGTTGAAGGGGAAATACTCTTTCAGGTACTCTGCGATAAAACGCACTCTCTGGTCCATGACGGTAACTCCTTTCCAACCCATAAGCAGCACCTCCACTGCTTATGAAGTAGTACAAAAGTGTTACCTATGTCCCCAGAATAATCTGTCACCTATGTCCCCGTTCGGTCATTAACTGCTTCAACAAATTAGTGTAGTCTCCACGAGAGCCGATCCAGAACCATATGATTTGGTTTTCCTGCTGTATTCCGACAGCGCGGTAATCTTTGGTGACTCGCAGGGAGAAGATTGGTCGGGTGGAGTGTATGCGCTTAAAATGAAGACCAGGATGGTAGGGGTTTTTCTTAAACTTATTATATGCCTTCTTTGCTTCTTTTCTTATCTGTTCCGACAATTCCCTGTAGCATTTCCAGAAACGGTCAGTCGTTCGGGAAATCATAGGTCTTTGAGGTTCAGCAGCTTTGTCTTTCCTTGCTTATGTGCAGCAATGGCCTCATCGGCAAGCCTATCGAGGATATCTTCTGAGCCTGCAAAAGCCTTCTCCCATTTTCCTTCTGCTTCGAGTTCCTCTATTACCCACTTAGCCAAGGCATTCTGCTCAACCTCGGGCAGCCTGGATGCTTCTTTGAATGCTCTTTCCAGGAGCTTTGTCATGTTTCACCTCTCATCTGCGCTATCGATTATCCATATTTTACGACACCAGACGAAGATATGACATGCCGATGATTCACGCCTTTATTATCGCATAACAAAGAATTCAGCCGACCGGCGACGGGCCGCGCTGACAAAAAGGGGACCATTCTTCCGGGTCGGCTGCAATGATTGGTTGGAACGACTTAAGATGCCTTTTTCAGTCTCTCTGCGACCCATAGTTTAATGATAGACTGCCTGGGTACTCCTAGGCGTTTCGCTTCCTTATCCAGCAGTTGAATCATCCATAGCGGGAAGTCGACGTTGACCCGCTTCTGTTCCTGGACCGGCCTTCTGGCCTTTGAAATGTCAAGATGTTGCGAAACATCTTTGCCTTCATCAAACCTCTTATCAAATTCCTTAGCCTTCATATAAGTCAATCTCCTCTTTGCGGGATCGCCGTACAGAGATTATCCTCACGGCATGGCCCCGATAGGTTATCACGCCTGACCAATGTACACCCGCAATCCTTGCAATAACCATGAACCTGGGTTCGTCTGCCGTTCTTGCTGGAATCTCAATCATGTCGGCGTCATCCCATAATGCTTGTGCCTCATAGAAATCGACCCCGTGCTTCTTCTTGTTCTTATAGCTCTTCTCCGGGTCGAACTCGAATTCCATGGTATATAAATTATACCTTCAATATACCTGGTATGCAATTGCTTCCCGTAATCTTTCTGGTCACAACAAAAAGCTCACCTGCGCGGCGGACGGGAAGAGGGATATGAGAAAGCTTCTACGGACTAAGGCCGATATCCTTCCGCGTCATGTGCAGCGCCTCGTTAACCCATGACTGCAATATATTCTGCACTGGCACGTGACTTTGGAACAGGTAGATGATCTTCTTTCAAGCCCCTGATGTGTAATTCAATAGCCTCATGCATATTTCTTGCGGCCTGCTCCTTGTTTTTCCCGGTTGCGACACAACCGGCAACGTCAGGGGAATAAGCAGAGTAGTTTCCGTCTGCCTTTTCAATGACTATTAAGAACCTTCGCATCGTATTCACTCCTCATCTCTGTTTCGGTTTCTTTATCCCGGCCTGTTTGAACACGCTGTCGAGTGTCCCTGGACCGAGCTCATCGCCCGGATGCCCAGCGATCGTAACTCGGCCCTTCTTCTCCGGGTGTTTATACTATCTGTGGCTTCCTTTCTGGTATATTTTGTGCCAGCCGTCCCTTTCGATTATTTCTATTACGTCTCTGATCTTCATAATGCCTTACTTCCGCTTACCTATATTATCGCACACTTTCAGTGCGTTGCATATGTGCGGGCTAACACAATGCTCACCTGCGCGGTGAACGGGAAGAAGGGGAAGAGAAAGCCTCTACGCAACAAACCGGATGTCCTTCCGCGTCAGGTGCAGCTGCTCGTTAACCCATTCCCTGGTCCGGTCCGGGTACATGGGTTACACTTTATTCCAGGGACATAGGTGACACTTTTCTTCTCGTTTTGGGATTACAGCACTCAACGATACCCGTCTGTCGTACCGGCACCCGCTCGATCACGTCCTCGATCTTCATGGTCTTTTCACGAAATCTTCCAATCAGCAGTTCACAGAAATATACATTATGTATACCATCCTCCACTTCTTCAAAGCCAATATATTCTTCCGCAAGGGTACTGCTTACCTGTACCCAGCGGTTGCTCCATCGTATCCCGTTGTTCCTTGAAACTCTACGTACCTCGAAGTGATAAGGGTAATCGAAGTGGGTGAGCTTCTTCGGCATGCGTCTTGAGGAAGGGACATAGATCGAGGAAGGTGTCCTTTGAAGGAGAGCTTCATGCGGCCGTTCCCTGTTGTACTCCTTCCGGAAGGCATCGAAGCGCTTTTGCTGCAAGACAAGATTCTTCTCCGGAGGAATGGTGGCTTCTTTTTTCAGCGTCTGGTGCATGCGTTCATGCTTGCCGTTCTGCGAGGGTTTGCCCGGTTCGATCTGCTCGGGATAGATCCCCAGCTTGACCCACCAGACGGAGAGGGTTGAAAGCCGAGCCAGAGCGTTTGAAGCAAAGGGGACACCATTGTCGGTGCGTATCCTCCGGGGAAGACCATACTCTCGGAAGAGCCGCGTAAAGTGAGCTTTTGTCCCTTCTAACGAGATAGCTGGATGGGCATGGCAGCCTAAAAGATAGCGGCTCTTCATATCACAGACGGTGAGCGGATAGCAGTACAGGCCGTTTCTCATCTTGAAGTGGCCCTTATAGTCGGCGCTCCAGATATCATTCGGTTGCCGGGCGATCGTTTGGGGACAGCCAGGATGTTTCCTGCGGAGTCTTCTTTTTCCAGGAATGATAAGCCCCTTTCGCTTCAGGATGTCGGCTGCGGTTGATACCGCAGGAAGGTCAGGGTAGCGGCGTTCAAGAATCGCAAGAAGCTTTTTCGGCCCCCACGTGGGGTGCTTTCCTCGCTCTTTGACGAGAGCTTCGATGATTGCATCGTCGGTGAGATGGGGACACGTGTGGGGACGCCGCGATTGATCTGCCAGAGCGCACGATCCGCCTTCCTCATAGCGCTCAACCCACTTGTAGCCGGTCTTTCTGCTGATACTGAACTGCAGGCACAGCTCGTTGAAGGGGAAATACTCTTTCAGGTACTCTGCGATAAAACGCACTCTCTGGTCCATGACGGTAACTCCTTTCCAACCCATAAGCAGCACCTCCACTGCTTATGAAGTAGTACAAAAGTGTTACCTATGTCCCCAGAATAATCTGTCACCTATGTCCCCGTTCGGTCACCTTAATCATCCGTTCGTACTCATCGTGGCTGCCGATCCAGACCCAGATAAAGCTTTCATCATCTTCAACGGCAAGGGCCCGGTAGTCGAGTCCTGCCCGAACTGACCAGAGCTTGCCTATTTTCTTGAAATGCAGGGAAGGGTGACGAGGATCTGCCTTTAGCAGCTCGAAGCTTCGTTTTGCTAGTTCTTGGACTGGTTCGGGAAGCTTTTCGAAGCATTTCCAGAAACGGTCGGTCGTCCGGTGCATCAAAGGCCCCGGAGCTTTCCTTTGCTTTTCGCGTCAAGAGCCTCTTTAACAAGGAAATCCAACTTCCCGGCTCGTGAGTCCGTGGCTATCTGCTTGTCCCACTTCCGCCAATCTTTTTCCGAGAACCATTTCCGCAGCTGTGCGTAATCTTCGTCCGGTAGAGTTTCAATAGCCTTCTTTATGGTATCTACTCTGGACATCGCTGTCCTCCTCATGTCCGTCTATGCCAGATATTATACCATATGTCATTCTATGCTCTAGGCTTAACACAATGCTCTGACCGA
>CAWIHO010000056.1:0-12487 GCA_963835605.1 uncultured delta proteobacterium
CAACATTGACGGACTCGGAATGGCCGACCGCGACCGGGACCCTGACGGTCGTGGCCGTGACTCTGATCGCGCTCGTCCTCCATGATCTTCTGGGTCTCGTTGACCATCTTCAGTTCTTCCTTGGTGTAGCCGTTATCGGTGAACTGGTCGATCTGCGGGATGACGTTGAACGCGATCTGCCGCGGCAGGTATAGGCGTGACCTTTAACGTTCGGATCATCGATCATCGAGCACGCGGCTGCTCGTACATCTCCGCCACCGCTTCTTTCCCCCAGCCCGAGGTCGACTGGTAAGTGGAAACGACGATCCGTTCGATCCCGACCGCGTCATAGATCGGCTTGAGCGCCAGGACCATCTGGGCGGTCGAGCAGTTCGGATTGGCAATGATCCCCTTATGGTACCCTTAATTGCTTGGCCGTTAACTTCCGGCACGACCAGCGGCACGTTCGGATCCATCCGGAAATGCGAAAGGTGTTGTCGATGACGACGCAGCCGTCTTCGGCCGCGATCGGCGCGACTTTATCGCTTACGAGCCGCCCGCCGAGAAGAGCCCCGATCTTGATGCCTTGAAGTTATCCTCCTTCAGGACGTCCACCGGTGCATCCTGACCTTGTCAGAAATACTGGCGCCAAGGCTTCTTTTCCAATGCTTGAGCTTCAGTTCCTTCCAAAAACTTATCTGCTGGAGCGTCTCGATCGTCTCATTTCCAACCAGCCCTATTGACGCCAACAACCGCAACTTTAGACTCTTTCATGCTCTCGTCTCCAACTTTCTTCTTCGTTGGTTCATCAAGAAACATCCCCTCATTCGATCAGCTCGATCGTGAAGGCCAGAATCAGCTTTGCACTACGTCTGTGCCGGGTCCTTGATGTTTTTCCCTGCCAACCAAGTCAGATCTCCAACAGGTCCCCATCTTTCACCCTGTCTACGATGTCAGCCTCCAGCAGGCGCGAGTCCCTTGTTAAAGGAGTTTCTGTAAAATATGCGCGCAAAGCTCCGGGCGATCACCAGCGGGATACCAAGGGCCAGAATGGCTATATTACAGATACTTCTCCGCCAGAATTTCCGCGATCTGCACTGCGTTGAGGGCTGCGCCCTTCCTGATGTTGTCGGCAACGATCCACAGGTTGAGCCCGTACTTTACCGACTCGTCCTTGCGTATACGGCCCACAAACGTCTCATCTTTGCCCGCGGCATAGATCGCCAGCGGATACTGGTTCTTTTTCGGATCGTCAACTACCTTGACGCCGGGCGCCTTGGCAAGGAGCTTCCGCGCGGCCTCCGGCGTCAATTCTCTTTCGAATTCAACATTGACCGACTCCGAATGACCATAAAAGACCGGCACTCTGACCGTCGTCGCCGTCACCTGGATCGTCTGGTCCTCCATGATCTTCTTGGTCTCGTTGACCATCTTCATCTCTTCCTTGGTGTAGCCATTTTCAAGGAAGACATCGATGTGCGGCAGACAGTTGAAGGCTATCTGATGCGGATAAACCTTCTTTTCAATATCCTGATTGTTGAGCAAGGCGCACACCTGCGCCTCCAGCTCATGTATCGCTTTTTTGCCCGTACCAGAGACCGCCTGGTACGTTGAGACCACCACCCGCTTGATCCGCGCGGCATCATGCAACGGCTTCAGAACAACCACCATCTGGATGGTTGAACAGTTCGGATTGGCAATGATCCCCCTCTTCTTGTACTCCTTGATGGCGTGCGCGTTTACCTCCGGTACAACCAGGGGGATATCAGGCTCCATCCTGAACGCACTCGTGTTATCAATGACGACGCAACCGTCTTTGGCCGCGATAGGCGCAAACTTCTGGCTTACGGAGCCGCCCGCCGAGAAAAGCCCGATCTGGATGCCTTTGAAGGAATCCTCTTTCAGGACATCCACCGGCACATCCTGACCCTTGTAGGAAATACTCACGCCGAGGCTTCTTTCCGATGCGAGGAGCTTCAGGTTCCTTACGGGAAACTTTCTCTGCTGGAGCGTCTCGATCATCTCATTTCCGACAGCCCCTGTAGCGCCGACAACCGCAACATTAAACTCTTTCATGCTCTCGTCTCCAACTTCTTCTTAAGATAATTCATCAAACCTCCCTCATTGATCAGCTCAATCATGAAGGAAGGGATCGGCTTTGCCACTACGTCTATGCCGGGTCCTGATATTTTGCCTGCCAACAGGTCGATCTCCAACAGGTCCCCGTCTTTCACCCTGTCTACGATGTCAGCCTCCAGCAGCGCAAGTCCCTTGTTAAAGGAGTTTCTGTAAAATATGCGCGCAAAGCTCCGGGCGATCACCAGCGGGATACCAAGGGCCAGAATGGCTATCGGGGCATGTTCTCTCGAGGAGCCGCAACCGAAGTTGGAGCCCCCCACAATGAAATCCCCCTTGGCGACCTTCTTGTGGAAGTCGGGCGCCATGGGCTCCATGCAATGCGAACCGAGCATCTTGGGATCCGTGTATGCAAGGTAGCGCGCCGGGATGATGATGTCCGTGTCGATATTGTCTCCGAATTTCCAGACTCTTCCCTTTATGCTCATAGAACCTCCTCCGGGTGGGCTATCTCTCCTTTGATTGCGCTCGCTGCGGCCACGGCCGCGCCCGCCAGATAGACCTCGCTTTCAGGATGTCCCATTCTTCCGACAAAGTTCCGGTTGGTGGTAGAGACAGCCCGTTCCCCGCGAGCCAGCACACCCATATGGCCGCCCAGGCAGGGGCCGCAGGTGGGCGGTGAAATAATGCAGCCGGCATCGAGGAAAATCTCGAAGTAGCCGCGGTCGAGCGCCTCCCGGTAAATCTTCGGGGTGGCAGGGATAACGATGCAGCGCACGTGTTTGGCGACTTTCTTTCCGCGCAGGATCTCCGCCGCTATGCTAAGATCTTCGAGCCTGCCGTTGGTGCAGGAGCCGATAACCGACTGATCGATCGCCACGTTCCTGACTTCGCGGACGTCCTTCGCATTCGAAGGAAGGAAAGGCAACGAGACCTGGAGCCCCAGCTTACCCGCGTCGATCTCATGGACTTCGCGATACTTCGCGTCTTTGTCGCTTTCAAACACGGTATAAGGCCTTTTCGCGCGGCCGGTCACGAATTCTTCGGTCTTCTTGTCCACGTGAAATATGCCGTTCTTTCCGCCCGCCTCGATGGCCATGTTGGCGATGGTAAAACGGGAGTCCATCGAAAGTGCGGAGATCGCCTCACCGTGGAACTCCATCGCCGCATAGAGCGCACCTTCGACGCCGATCCGGCCGATGATATGGAGGATCAGATCCTTGCCCGTGACCCATTTCTGCCAGTTTCCCGTGACAGACAAATTTTATGCTCTCCGGTACCTTGAGCCAGAGAGTCCCGGTCACCATGCCGTACGTCAGGTCCGTGCTTCCGACACCCGTTGCAAAAGCCCCGAGCGCGCCATACGTGCACGTGTGGCTGTCCGCGCCGATCACCACGTCTCCGGGAAGGACCAGTCCTTCTTCGGGCAGAAGCGCGTGCTCGATGCCGCAGGCGCCGCCCTCGTAAAAGTTGGTGATCCCGTATTTGTGGGCGAATTCCCTGATCGTCTTGCAGTTCTCCGCCGAGATGATGTCCTTGTTGGGCGTGAAATGGTCAAGCACAAGGACGACCTTCTCAGGATCGAACACGCCTTTTGCGCCGACCTTATCGAACTCCTCTAAGGAGAGCGGGGCCGTGATGTCGTTCGCCAAAGCCACGTCGAGCTTCACGTCGAGGATTTCCCCGGGCTCCACGTGAGATTTGCCCGCATGCGCTGCCAGAATCTTTTCCGTGATTGTCATACCCATATCGTCCTCATGTTAGAGCGCCTTTATTTTTCTTCGTTTTACGAACTCAAGCTTGTTGAGTGCGTTTACATACGCCTTACCTGATGCCACGACGATATCGGTGTCCACCCCTTTGCCGATCACGGAGACCCCTTTCTCTTCGAGCTTCACGAAGGCTTCTCCCTGAGCATCCGTGCCGCCCGTGATGGCGTTGATATAGAATTTGGCCACCTTGCTCTCCGTCTTGATGATGCTTCGTATCGCCTTGAATGTGGCATCGACCGGCCCGTCGCCGAACCCGGCATTCTGATGCACGGTGCCGTCGATCTCCACCCGCACTGTCGCGGTCGGTATCGTCATATTTCCGCAGACGACCGCGACGTAGGAGAGCTTGTACTTCTCCGGGATCTTGTAAATCTCGTCCATGATGATCATTTCGATGTCTTCATCATACACGTACTTCTTCACGTCACAGAGCGCCTTGAAGCGCTTGAACGCAAGGTTCAGCTCCTCGTCGGTCAAGACGTAGCCCAGTTCCGTGATCCGGTCTCTGAACGCGTGACGGCCGGAATGCTTACCGAGCACGATGTTGCTTTCCGGTATGCCGACCGACTGCGGCGTCATGATCTCGTAGGTGAGCTTGTCCTTGAGAAGGCCGTCCTGGTGAATGCCTGACTCGTGGGCAAAGGCATTTGCGCCGACGATCGCCTTGTTTGGCTGGCAGGTTATGCCGGTGATCTTGGAGACGAGGCGGCTCGTGGGAAAAAGCTGCTCTGTCGCGATCCCTGTGGTGCAGCCAAAAGCCTCTTTCCGGGTCTTAATCGCCATGACGATCTCTTCGAGCGACGCGTTTCCCGCACGTTCGCCCAGGCCGTTGATGGTGCACTCCACCTGGCGGGCGCCCTCTTTCACGGCTGCGAGCGAATTGGCCACCGCAAGACCGAGATCGTTGTGACAGTGGACGCTCACGATGACATCTTCGATGCCGTCTACGTTTTCCATCAGGCTCCGTATGAGCTGGCCGAACTCGAAAGGCATGATGTAGCCGACGGTGTCCGGGATGTTGACGACTTTTGCGCCGGCCTTAACCACCGCCTGGATCACCTTGGTGAGGTAGTCGGTATCGCTCCGGGTGGCGTCCATGGCGGAAAATTCCACGTTGTCGCAGTAAGAGCGGGCGCGTTTGACCGCGGCCACTGCGTCCTCCAGCACCTGCTTCCGTGTCTTCTTCAACTGATACTTGAGGTGGATGTCGGAGGTCGATATGAATGTATGTATCCTGGGATGCTTCGCCGATTTTACCGCCTCCCAGGCCCTGTCTATGTCCGCGTTATTCGCACGGCAGAGGCCCGCGACCTCGCAGTTCTTGATCGTTTTGGCGATCATGGAGACTGCGTTGAAATCATCGTCTGACGCGATGGGGAAACCAGCCTCAATCACGTCCACGCCAAGCTTTTCCAACTGCTTGGCCACAAGGAGCTTTTCCTGAGTGTTCATCGTTGCGCCAGGTGACTGCTCTCCATCCCTCAAGGTCGTGTCAAATATGAGGATCCTGGTTGACATCTTTCCCCCCTAAGCGTTTGACAATGAGGCCGACGAGTTCCTCTTCCCTCTCCACCATCGCCTCCACGGCAAGATAGTAAAGGTTCTCAGGTATTTCCAACTGATCCAGTTTTATCGCATCCTTTTCTGTGGTGACGAGTATCTCCGCATCCTTCAATAAGCTGAGCCGCTCCATGTCGCGTCTACTGTACGCGTGGTGATCGGGAAACTCGACCTCATGTACCACCTCGGCTCCGAGTTCCTTCAATAGCTCAAAAAAAGAACGGTTGTCGCCAAGGCCCGCAAACGCAAGCACCTTTTTCTCCTTCAGAAAAGCAGACGGACCTATAAGATCGCATTTGACGTTATACAAAAACGTGGGGCGATACCTCACGCGAAATGACGGGATGCCCGCGGCGCGCACCTTTGCTCCGTTGCTCAACTCCCCTTTGTTTATTAAAATCACGTCCGCTTTCCCGATCATGGCCAGCGGCTCCCGATACGGCCCGAGTGGAAAAAGGTCTCCCTCGTGTTCACCTTTTTTCCCATTAAGTATGAGTATCTCTATATCTTTCTTCAGATCCTTCACCTGATAGCCATCATCGAGCAAAGCGAGATCGATTCCAAACTCCTTGATCCCTATCTCTATAGCCTGCATCCTCTTCTTCCCAACGATCACGGGCAGCCCTGTTTTCCTGGCCAGCATCAGGGCTTCATCGCCGACGCTGGCTGCATCATCCTTCTTCGCATTGACGCCGAACACGCCGCCTCGCTTTCGCTTATAGCCCAAGGTCACGATACCAGGGCTGAACCCTTGTTCCCTCAGCCTCCTGGAGAGCAGTTCCACCACGGGCGTCTTGCCCGTGCCACCGACTGTAATATTCCCCACGCTCACCACAGGGATTGGAGCCTTCTCAACTCTCAGCAATCCTGCCTTGAACAAGGATTCTCTGACCGCAAGACAGATCCTGTAGATCCAGGACAAGAATCCGAGCGGGAGGAAAAGGACAGCCCTCAAGAATTTAGCCTCCCCTTTCCATACCCTGAGAATGATATTGCCCATCAGTGTGGAAACGTTAATTTACTGCAAAAGTGTAGGGAAGTCAACGGGATTGGGCGTTTTGACCGCAATCTTCCTTTGCTTGCACCTTAGTATAGAGCTAAAATAAAGTCACGCGCAGCGAGTCCTTAAAATAGAGCGTTGTCACTTAGCAATTGTGGCGCCCAAGAGCCATGTGACGAAAAAGGGAGGGTCCATCATGTCCGCAAAGAAGATGAGCATTAACAGGCGAAGCCGCACGATGAGTTGGGAAGATCCTATGATCGTCGTGAAAGCTATCGCAACCTTGAGGGGTCTCGATTTCCTCCGGGCGATGAAAGACGGGAGTGTTCCGCCACCGCCCGTTTTGAGCCTAGTCGGTTTTCGACTGACAGAGGTTGATGTGGGACGTGTTGTTTTTGAAATCGATCCCGCAGAATACCATTATAATCCCGCGGGTACGGTCCATGGCGGCGTTACGTTCACGGTTCTCGATTCGGCCGCAACGTGCGCTGTTCATTCCACGCTCCCGGCCGGCATGGCCTTGACCACGCTGGAGGTGAAGATAAACTACCTCCGGCCGATAAGGAGCGAAACGGGACCCATGCGCGGCGAAGCCACACTTATCCATAAGGGAGGCCGCACTGCCGTGGCGGAGGCAAAGATGCTCGATGCTAACGGTCTTCTCTATGCTTATGCGGTCTCGACCTGTCTCATCTTTGACGCAACTAAAGAAGGGGCGAAGGCAGGAGAGTGACTGTTGATAAAGCGGCGTTGATTATGTATCCTATTTCTCCTGAAAGACTGAAGTGAGCTGATTTTCCCGTGATGCCGATACTCTACAAAAGCACGAACAATCCCGACGACCGGGTCAATTTCGAGACTGCCTTGCTTCGTGGGTTGGCGCCTGACTATGGGCTTTACACCATACCACGGGAACAGATCCCGATGCTTAGCGGGTCCGAGATAGCGGGCATGAAAGGCAAACCGTATGCCGAGATTGCTCTTCATGTGCTGGCACCATACCTTCTCGCGGAGATTCCCGCTGATGCGCTTCGAGCGCTCCTTGAAGACGCATACCGGGAAGACAAAATACCGACCGAGATCCAGCACGTGACGGGTAGAACCCACATCGTCTGGCTGACAAAGGGACCCACTTACTCTTTCAAGGATTATGCAGCCCGCTTCTTTGCCAGGGCTCTCAACTATTTCCTCGGAAAAAGGGGCCTGAAAAGGACAGTAGTGGTGGCGACGAGCGGCGATACGGGCGGGGCCGTAGCCGACGCGCTGCACGGGCTCGAAAATGTGGACAACATCGTCTTCTTTCCCAAGGGTTCGATCAGCGAAGGGCAACGCAGACAGATGACAACCCTGGGGGCCAACATTTATGCCTTTGAAGTGGACGGGGATTTCGATGTCTGCCAGGCCCTGGCCAAGGACCTCCTGGGCAACAAGACGTTTGCCAAGGAGGTCTTCGGAGAGAGCGAACGGTTTACCTCTGCCAACTCCATCAGCGTGGGCAGATTACTGCCTCAGGCCGTTTATCCGTTTTACGCATACTCGAGAATAGCCGACTATCCTGAGCCGATGCTTGCGAGCATCCCCTCTGGAAATTTCGGTGATATGATGGGGACTGTCCTCGCAAAGGGCATGGGGCTTTCTGTCTCGCGTATCCTGGCCGGGGTCAACGAGAATACCGAGTTCCCTGAATTTCTAGAGACCGGTGTTTACCGGATACGCCCCTCGATAAAATCGCCTTCTTCCGCCATGATCGTTTCACATCCGAGTAATATCGCCAGGCTGATCGACTTTTACGGCGGCCATATGCACGACGAGAGAGATCCGGCTACGGGCAATGTAGTGAAGCCGGGCGTGATCACAAGAATGCCCGACATGGATGCCATGAGGCGGGACATCTTTTCGGTCGGCGTAGATAACTCACAGCACTACAGGACCATGAAGGAGGTCTATACCACGTTCGGAGTCGTGCTCGATCCGCATGGTGCAGTGGGCTGGAGAACGCTTGAACTGTACTCATCGGGCCGCCACGACCAGCTCAGTGTAATTTATGAAACAGCAGATCCGGGCAAATTTCCCGAAGACGTGCAGCAGGCGATCGGGCTCGTACCGGAGCTTCCACCGGGCATGAAAAAACAGGCGACGATGAAGGAGCGTATCTACTCAATCAACGCAGCGCCCGAGAGCACTGCCGAAGGGTTGAAGCTGAGCAACGCACAGGTGGAAGAAGCAAAAACTGTAATCCGGGAAATTTTCAAACAGAAGAGTTAGTTGGTTCCATTCGTTCAATTGGTTAGATTGGTTAGAAGCCTTCCGATCTGACGCATGTAACGAATAAAACTAATCGAACTAATCAAACCAATCAAACGACAAGAGTTTACAGGTAAGCCGTTCGCTCACACTATTCCTTCCGCTCTCCCGCACCGCTATAACCAGGCAAATAGAAGTATATTGTAATACATTAATTGATGTAAGATTGCCCAATAAATTAATATATATTATTTTATTTAACTTTTTGCTTGACATCGCAGCATAACCGGATTATTAGTATATAGTATAGAGAGACATAATGAGAAAGAGAAAGGCAGACAAAGACAAAAAGTCGGTGCCCGTGGTGGTTCGTCTGAGCAGGACAGAGTACGAGATGGTAGAGAAGAGGGCTTCCGGTCTCGGGATGAATGTCTCTACGTTCCTGAGGCTGCTCATACGCAAGGGTAGAATTGAGCTGGATGACAGGGAGCAAAAACTCTAAAGGAAAGGAGGAATGAACATGCCCGCGAAGAAAAAGGCACCAGCGAAGAAAAAAGCTCCTGCAAAGAAGAAGTAAGCAAGGCACAGAAAGAAATCAGGGAATGGCTGCCGGGATTGAGGTGATCAACGTGGCTTACCCGCAGCTCGAGGAAAGGGGGCCGTGAGGCAACGCGCTGAAGGCCCCCTTTGCCTAAGTCTGGCGCCTTCCGTTACGGCGGGCACTTGGCGCAGATTGATCGGAACTGTGTGACGCTCAGATAGCGGTCACCCCGGTCGGGCAAGATCACAACTATATTGCCCCTGCTCATGCCGCCGGCCACGAGCAGAGCGCCCGCCATGGCTGCCCCGCTGGACATGCCCACGAAGACACCCTCCTTTTGGGCAAGGAGTTTTGTTCTCTCGAAGGCCTCTCCATCCTCGATCACGATTTTTTCATCGAGATTCTCTTCGCGATAAATCTTAGGCACTATCGATTCGTGCATATTTTTCAGGCCCTGGATGGTATGGCCGAGGGTCGGCTCCACGCCGACGATTCTCACCTTTGGCTTCTTTTCCCTGAAATATCTCGCCAGCCCCATGAGCGTTCCACCCGTACCCATGCCGGCAACGACCACGTCGACTTCGCCACCGGTCTGACGGTCGATTTCTGGGCCAGTGGTCTCATAGTGCGCCAGCAGATTGCTTTCATTATCGTACTGGTTAGGCATGTAGTATTTGTCCGGTTCGGCGTCGAAAAGCTCGTGGGCCCGTCGTATTGCGCCATCAGTGCCTTCTTTCGCCGGAGTGAGTACCACGTCAGCGCCGAGAGCCTCCAAAATGAGCCTTCTCTCGCTGCTCACACATTCGGGCATAAAAAGCTTTGCGCGGTATCCTTTAGCCGCCGCTATCATGGCGAGGGCTATGCCGGTGTTTCCTGATGTTGGTTCCAGGATGACCTTGTCATGGGTAAGCGCCCCCGACTCCTCGGCCTTCTTGATCATGTAATACGCCGGGCGGTCCTTGACTGAACCGCCGGGGTTGCATCCCTCGAGTTTACCGAAAAGCCTTACTCCCGAGTTGGGGCTTACGTTGTGAAGCTCGATGAGGGGAGTGTTTCCTATTGCTGATAATAAGGACATTTCTCTAGACCTCCGACTACTCTCTCGAGTGTGAGCTGCCGTATAAGCATAGCAAAACGGCGCCCTTCCCTCAAGTCGCCTTTTCTCACGCCGTTGTTGAAGATTCTTTCGAGAAGATATATTCTTCAGGTATCATGCAGAAAATGGGTGAAGGTACCAGGAAAGAGATTGAAAGCCTCGTCAAGGAACTCAACTATCACAGTTACCGCTACTATGTGCTGGATGCGCCGGTAATCGGGGATGATGAGTATGACAAGCTCTACCGGAGGCTCAAAGAACTGGAAGAAGAATCCGGCTATGTATTGCCTGATTCTCCTACACAGCGCGTAGGTGCGGCACCGCTTGAAAAATTCGAAAAGGTACGGCATACCGAGCCGATGCTCTCCCTGGACAATGCCTTTTCGCACGACGAAGTGATGGAGTTTGACAAGAGGGTGAAGAGATTCCTCGATACAACCCGGGAGATAGAGTATACGGTTGAGCCGAAATATGACGGGCTGGCTGTGGAACTTACCTATAAGAACGGACTGCTCGACCGCGCATCCACACGGGGTGACGGTTACGAGGGAGAGAACATCACCCAGAACATCCGCACCATAAAGGCCGTTCCTCTCAAGATTGATGGGGACGGGCATGCCCCTGCCGAGATCGATATCCGAGGGGAAGTATACATGGACATAGCGGAGTTTGAGAAGCTGAACAAGGAAAGAGAGAAAAAGGGAGAGCCGTCATTTCGCCAACCCGCGGAATGCGGCCGCGGGTTCTGTGCGGCAGCTTGACCCCACTATCACGGTGGCCCGAAAACTTCACATGGCCTGTTACGGCATCGGCTATGCGAAAGGTGTAACCTTCAAGAGCCACTTTGAATTCGTCACATGGCTCCAGAAGGCGAAGTTTCCGACCCCTGCTTTTGTTAAACGCGCCTCCGGCATTGTCGAGACAATCGATCTCGTTAAGGAGGTGGAGGCGAAACGAAGTATCTTTCCCTTTGAAACGGACGGCGCGGTGATCAAAGTAAATGACTTTGATTTGCAGCGGGCGCTGGGCTTCAAGACGAGAGAGCCGCGCTGGGCAATCGCGTACAAATTCCCGGCTCATCAGAGCACGACCAGGATAGCCGAGATCAATGCGAGCGTCGGAAGAACCGGGGTTCTAACGCCCTATGCCGTGTTTGAGCCGGTGCGCATTGGCGGCGTCACGGTCTCCAGGAGCACGCTCCACAACTGGGACGAGATGGCTCGCAAAGACATCAGGATCGGTGATACCGTTGTTGTTGAAAGAGCCGGCGACGTTATCCCTCACGTCATAGCTGTTATTAAGGAGAAACGAACGGGGAAGGAGAAACATTTCGCGATCCCCGAGAAGTGCCCCGCGTGCGGAAGCAAGGTGATACGGGAAGAGGGAGAAGTGGCTGTCCGGTGCATAAATCTGGACTGTCCTGCGCAGGTCGTTGAGAGGATCATACATTTTGCCTCCCGCGATGCCTTGAATATTGAAGGGCTGGGTGAGAAGAACGTGGAACTTTTCTATTCCAAAGGGCTGATCCGCAACTTCTCAGATCTCTTCCGGCTCACCAAAGATGATCTACTCAAGCTGCCGAGGTTTGCAGACAAATCTGCCGAGAACCTGATAAACGCGATTGAAAGGAGCAAGCAGACCACCCTTGCCCGCTTTCTCTATGCCCTCGGGATCTTGCAGGTCGGTGAGTACGCAGCTAAGCTGCTCGCAAAAAATTTCAAGACCCTGGACGCCCTGTATCATGTGCGAACGGAACAGATAATGGAGATCAAACAGATGGGTGAGAAGATTGCGGGTTCCGTCTCCAGCTTTTTCAGCCATCCGGATAATCTCAAGACGTTGAAGGCCCTGCAGGCGTTGGGTCTCGGGCTTACCAACCCTGATTTTGAGACGGAGGCGGAGGAGAAAAAACCGCTCGATGGACTTACGTTTGTCATCACCGGCACACTCCCCAAGCCGAGGAAAGAGGTCGAGGACCTCATTGAGAGCCTGGGCGGGCATAGCGCCTCGTCAATTTCTAAGAGCACCGGTTTTCTTGTTGTGGGTGAAGATGCAGGCTCCAAGCTGCAGAAGGCCACATCGCTCGGAGTGAAAGACTATTTCGTACGATGAGCTCCTGGCGCTGATCGAAGAGCGCGGTGGCTAGTCTTTACCTCTAGCCGTTGATCGTGGATCAACCGCTACAGGCCTTCTTTTCTCAGCTCCTCCAGCAGGGTCTT
>CAWIHO010000057.1:0-25563 GCA_963835605.1 uncultured delta proteobacterium
TCGTAGCCCGTGATCTGCTCGTCTATCACGGCCTCCAGCCTGGCAAGTGCTTTACTGTTTCTTCCTCAACATCACCTCTATGCCTACGACGTTGGGGCCGGAATGGACGTATTTATACGCCTGCAGATACTGGCTGAGTGTCGGCACACCGATCTCTTCGTTCTGCTCCTTCAACAGGATGAGGGCCTTGTAGCCCACAATGCGCAGGTAGGGATAGTACCTCCCTGTCGAAAGAATGTCCTCCACCCAATTGTTCGGCTTCCTCTATAAAGCGCTGGGCGGCGGGCAGGTCGCCCAGCTTGTAGCTGGCCGTTGCGGCGAAAGCTGCTGCGGCCGCGTTCTTGAAAGCCTGAAACGCCTTCGTAAAACATTCCTTCGCTTACAGATAATCCGTTTCGTCGAGGTATTTCTTGCCCATAAACATATCGGTGGTGTATACGCTGTAGGGTGTCGAACACGAAAGAAGAAAGATGACCGGGATAAGTAGCATCGCACAACGGCCTTTTTTCATATTCCGCACCTCCATTCGGAACGCTCTTGATACTCAGTATTTAAGCGTTTTTTTCGAGCGTGTCAAGCAGGATGTTGCCGGAGATTCTGGTGGCAACGCACCCTTCCACGATCGGAGACTGTGCTATCGTTTGCCTGCTATACGGTGGAAGACCTGGTGGCTCAGAAACTCTATGTCGCTCTTTACACGCCTGTCCTTGTTCCCGTTCAGGGAGATAAGCCTCAAGGTTCACGATTGCCACTCGTACTCTTCAGGTTTTTCCAATATCCGCTGTTTGCGTGTTACAGGAAGGAGTCCTCAAGTTGATGGATATCGAGTTCACCTGATAATCATCTAGAGGGCTTAAGAGGGCACCTCGCCACAGCCAACATAAAGTTGTGCTATGGTTGAAAAGACCACCAAATCTTCCCATGGAGGTGCCCCAATGAAAGTGTTACGTCGGCATGGACTTACATGCAACAAACACGTACGTCGGCATGGTTGACGAGGAGAACACGGTGCTCCACAAACAGCGGTTCAGAAACGAGCTCCCGTTGATCCTCTCCGGTCTCGATCCCTTCAAGAAGGATATCCAGGGTGTCGTGGTCGAATCAACCTTTAACTGGTACTGGCTCGTGGACGGCCTCATGGACCAGGGCTACCGTGTCCATCTGGCCAACGTCTCCGCCATCAAACAGTATGAAGGGCTGAAGCAGATCGACGACAAGCGGAGCGCCTTCTGGCTCGCGAACCTCCTCCGGTTGGGTATTCTCCCCACGGGCTACATCTACCCCAAAGAGGAGCGGCCAACGAGAGACCTCCTCCGCAAGAGGCTCCAGCTCGTCCGCCACCGGACCTCCCACGTCTTGAGCGTCAAGAACATCCTTGCCCGCAATTTAGGCTTACGGATGAAGAGCGAGGACATCAAGAAGATCACGGACCCCGAGGTCAAGCGCTTCTTCCCGGACAGAGAGATGCAGACCATGGTCCTGGCGAGCGTCGGCCTCATCCGCCACCTGGAGGACCAGATCAGCGCGATCGAGAACATGATCACCAAGAAGCTCAAAGTACGAAAGGAGTTCGCCAAGCTCATGACGGTACCCGGGATCGGCAAGATCCTCACCCTCACGATCATGCTCGAGGTGGGGGATATCAATCGCTTCCCCACCGTGGGCGACTACTCCTCGTACTGCCGCTGTGTCAAAAGCATCCGTACCTCGGCCGGCAAGATCATCGGCTACGGCAACCGGAAGAACGGGAACAAGTACCTCTCCTGGGCTTATATGGAAGCTGCCCAGGCCGCCCGCAGGTTCCACGAGACCGTACGGAGCCTACTATGAGAAGAAGATGGCCAAGACGAACAGGATCGTCGCCATAAAGGCACTGAGCCATAAGCTGACCCGGGCGTCCTACTATGTGCTGCGGGACCAGGTGGACTACGACCCTGCGCGTCTCTTCCGGTAAGGTAAGAAGGGGAGCGGTGAACCAGGAACATTTGTTGGTTTATAACCACAGCACCTAATTGGCAACCGCTCCCCACAGTAATGAGAGAGAAGGTCCATGCCTTGACTATGATCATGAGTGCCTGTTCGAGTACAAAAACGATGCAAAAGAACATTACAATTGGTAATAACCAGGAGCGGAGAAGCAGAGCATAGTTGGTTTATAACGAGGTCACCTGCGTGGCAACGGACCTCACAGAATAGGAAGAAGGGCCAGATGTTGACGAAGATCCTGAGTGCGCGTTCAGTAAAGGACGATACAGAATAAGGTTACAATAGGTAATAAATGGGAGAGGTGAACCAAAAGGATAGGTGGCTCACAACCAGTGAACGAAGTGGCAGCCTCTCCCCCATGACAACAGAGATCCTCCCCCGAGAGCAGAGACGGCGGGTCTTGCGATACGGCGAAAGAAGGTTACGAGCGTATAGTACGGGAGCGAAAGCGTCCCCGATAAGAAGAGAAGGAGATTCGATGTTCTGAGGTAGTATCTTGTTCGGACGATAACAGCCGGCTCGATCGTTCGGCGTCTCATCCGCCCCTGCCATGAGCTAACACATGAGTGGTTCGCAACCATGGGTCCTGTGAGACCGCTTAGACTGGCAGGGTACTGATCAATTTTCTGGAAGGCCGACAAAGATCGGATATCCCGATGGGTGCGTGGAGCGCGCTGGGCAGCGCAATGATCAGGAGGGTTAAAGTCCCTCTGACGCCCGGATGAGGGGCGTCATATCCAAAAGCGGGGTAATGCCTCGCTGGCCGGGGAAGGCGAGATACGGAGAACCCTATGCGGGCACGAAGCGGGAAACCGCGGCTACAGACAAGGGGAGGCACCTACCGCTTGCGTTCTGTCGGAAAGACAACCGGAGGGCAGGGTGTCCACTGCGAGGTGGAATCCGAAGGGCATGAGGAGAACTGCCGGGCTGTAGTCGAGGGAGCCATCCCTTTGACGAACCGGTCGGCCAAAGGTGGGGCAAGGTCGAGCCCGCTCTACGGGGGCGAAGGCGCATCTCATCCACCCACCGTAACAAGGTGCGTGCGGACTGCACGGCAGGGAAGATCAGTGCGTGACCCTAGGAGAACTCATGCGGTTCCTGGGTGGCTCCGGGATAAGCGACCTTATAAGCCTGCAAAGCGAAGTGGGAAGCGATGCCGCATGAGTAGTCGGACAACCGAATAGTACCTCAAGCGTGGTGAAAGCCACGTGACCGGAGAATCCGGCGGATTGAGTGGTCCGGGGAAGGCGGTTGGCAAGGATGGCCGGAGAGATCAAGTAGGCAAGATGAGTAAACATGATGAGGAGGATCAGTTCCATGAGTGAAAAACCCGTACATCACCATGCGAGGAGACTTGCGGACTGGATCAACCCGACCGGTGCGAAGAAGGTGCACTCATTGGTGGATAAGGTGTACAAGATGAAGAACCTGGAGTTAGCCTGGCATAAGGTGCGCGAAAACCGGGGAGCCGGGGGCATTGACGGTGAGAGCATCGCGTCGTTTGAGGCGAACCTTACGGAGAACCTCACGAAGCTCCATGAAGAGCTCAAAGCCGATATGTATAAGCCCCAGCCCGTCCGGCAGAAGATGATACCGAAACCAGACGAACCGGACAAGGAGCGTGAATTAGGCATTCCCCGTATTTATGATCGGGTGTGTCAGCAGGCGCTCACCAACCGGTTAACACCGATCTTCGAGCCGGTATTTGATGATGCCAACTTCAGCTACCGGAAAGGCAGGTCGGCAAAGGATGCGCTGAGGAAGGTCTGGCGAGAGCTGAAAGAGGGACGGGAGTGGATCGTAGATGCCGATCTCAAAAACTTTTTCGGGTCGGTTGATCATGAAAAACTCCTGCTCCTCATCACCCAGCTTATAGCGGACGGACGGGTGCTCAGCATCATCGAGAGTATCCTGAAGGCCGGATGCTGGGCTGAAGGTGAGATGCTCCCGACAGAGCAGGGAACTCCCCAAGGTGGGGTGATTTCTCCGATCCTCAGTAACATCCTTTTGACTCCGTTTGATGGGGAAATGAGGAAGAAGGGCTACCAGTTGACCCGGTATGCCGATGATTGGGTGGTGACGTGCAAAACCCGGTCGGAGGCGCAAGCGGCACTTGCTGCTGCAAAACGGATACTTGAGAAGCTGGGAGTTACGCTCCATGCCGAGAAGACACGCATTGTGCATGTACGGCAGGGGTTTGATTTTCTCGGTTTCACGATCAAGTGGGGGAAGCCCTTGACCCTAAGGCTCCCGCCCGGAAAGCGTCCGGTGACCGGTGGTCTGTATGCCTATCCTCGTGAAAAGTCGATCAGACACTTCAGGGAGCAGATACGCAGGCTCACGCGGCGGAAGGCCCCGGTAAAGACGCAAAAGCTGATCGAGGACATCAATCCCGTCATACGCGGCTGGGGGAATTATTTTTGCAAAGCCCATGTCCGTAAGCTCTTCAACCGTCTGGACCGATGGATTGTCCGCCGTCTTTGGGCGCACAAGTGCAGGCGCTGGCACAATACGGGATGGAAGAAACTCCCGGAAAAGCGTTTGTACGAAGAGATGGGTCTTGTTAACCTTTTCGCATTGATACCAGCTCGTGCATCTACCCGAAAAGGGTAATCCTTGTGAAAGCCGGATGCGGCAAATCCGCACGTCCGGTTTGAGCGGCGGACGGAGGCCAGCCCCTCACCAGGGCGCCTCCTCCGACCCGACGCGGAAGGGACCGCTAACCATACAAAGAGAAAAAACAAAGGGACGAAGAGGCCAGGACGGACGGATTCGGCACATGGGTTCATACCTGCAAGAAGAAGTACGTTCTTGTTCGGAGGAAAATATTCTCTTGACAGGTGCCCTCTGATGGGTACAAGTCCGCAATCTTAGTGTTCGCTCAGCATTGAACATTACCAGGGTAAACGGAGCACGTGAGTGAAATAGGACGGGCCAATGTATGGAAGCGCTAAGCCAGAGGATTTCCTATAGCCCCAATTCTGAGAAATCCTCCGCTAAAAAGAGAGGACTACGTGTCCCCTCTCGCAAAATTTTCGAAGCTTCGTTTCGCAACATCTACTATCCCCCTAAAATTATTGCTCATGCACCAGCCGATGGATTGGCTTGTTTGCTGGTAATAGAGATAGTAGAGTTGCGTACCCAACCGAACGTAGTCATCCCTCCTCATGCTCCTCCTTTGTGCAAATTGGTCGAAAAGAACGCAGATAACGTAACAGAGGTCAGCGCCTTTCTGAAAAAATAGTGGCTGGCCTTCTTCCCATCCCTTGAAATAGTAGTCACATATAAAGTAACTTTCTGGAACTGAGAAAACAAGTTTTTCAAATACGCCCCCTGCATACAGAGCGCATCTGAAAAGCTCATCGTCAATCTGCTTTTCGCGAAGCAGTAGAGCGGTAATCATCGAAACAAACAAGGTTTTAACGTCCGCTTCGGGCTCGAAAATACCCATCTTTGCGCTTCCTAGAGATGCCTCCCCTATTTCAACCGCGTTTTTCAGCAATTCGTTAAAAGTTTTCTCCTTTGATAACACAGCCTTTCTCATTTCGAGAAAGTCAACCACATCGCCCATGTATACTATCCTCTAACCCCAATTCCGAGAAATCCTCGCTAGGAATTTTTCACGGGGCCACACCTTCTGCTCATTATGACCACCATGAAAAACGAGAACCCGCATCAAACCCCACTCTTTACCTGCTCCAACGCCGCTCTCGAGAAGTTCTGTGACCGTTGTGAGAGCAATACAGAGGTCAGGTGAGCATCTTCATGTTTGCATACTATTGCGATTATATTACTGAGTTGGTAGATGGCTTCTGCTATCAGCTGGTTGCTGAGGTGGATGAGTGTGCTCATCCTTCCCTCCTCTACACGGCACGCCGCAGTCTAAAGAGTTATCGGCAAGAGTGCAACAAGGATAAAGGCGATAAACCGGAACGGAGGACCTGTCTTTTTCTTTCCTGAAGGTCAGGATTAGCGATTGAAAGGTGGCATTAGACTGAGAAACCTTAAGATCACGAGGAAGATATGCGTACGATTGGTGCACTCCCGAAGGAGCCTCGAATGGAACGGAATTCAGATTGACTCACGCTCCCCTCCCGATATGAAAACTGAAAAAGTCGCGCTTCGCGCGAGGTAAGTTACACAAGCCTGGATAATCCAGAAAATATATAACTCTTCTTTGCGGTTGCCGTCATCGCAAACCGCCCGCCATCCGCACGTGTACCGCGGCCCCTACCGGCTGTCATGCGGCCCTGCATGCCGACGCTATTGTTCTCCTCTCCTGAGATGTTTTTTCCCCCGGTCCTCTTTGAGGGGAAAAAAGTTTTTATGAGTACCTAGCCCCGAAAGGAGGACAACCGACGGACATGAGCAGAGCAGAGAAGCTCGAAGAGTATAGGCAGGAACGGAAGCACCCGAAGGGACCGGCAAAGAGACTGTACAACATGAAGGAGGCCGCGTTCTATCTGGGCCGTACTGTCGATGCTCTGAGAGAAATGGTTTGGGCCGGGAAGCTGCCCTTCTTCCGTGATGGTAAGCGGGTACTCTTAGACGTAAAGGACCTTGATGAATTCATCGAGTGCAACAAGCAACGCTTCACCTATTAACCATCAGAGGCTTACCCACGGTGACCAAGGTGACAAAAGAAATCTGTTGACTAAACAAACTGCTTACCCTATAGTACGAGTATGACACCGGACGACTTGAAAGCATGGCGAGAGAAACACGGCTACTTACAAATCACGCTTGCACAGGCTTTGGGCGTTCATGAAATGACCGTCAGCCGTTGGGAACGCGGTGCCACACAGATTCCGCCATTCCTGCGCTTAGCCCTTGAGCGCCTGGAATGTAAAAAAGGGGGTGAGTCGAAGTCAAGGGACACGGAAACGAAAAAGAGAAAGGAGAGATAAGCGAATGGGAATGATCTATCTTCGAGGCGAGACGTACTGGATCAAGTATTATCGGGATGGCAAGTCCTACCGGGAAAGTGCCAAATCTGACAAGGAGTCCGAAGCGAAGAGGCTCTTGAAGCTGCGTGAGGGCCAGATCACGGAAGGCAAGTTTCCGGGTCTTTATGCCGAGCGTACCAAGTGGGATGAACTGAAAGAAGACCTTGTGACAGACTACAAGGTGAACGGACGGAAATCACTCTTCCGGCTCATTATCAGCAATGACCACCTGGAAAAACATTTCAAGGGCATGAGGGCACATGACATCACAACCGGACGCATCAACAAGTATATCGAGGCGCGCCTTTCAGATAAGGCTAAGAATGCAACTATTAACAGGGAACTTGCCGCACTCAAAAGAATGTTTACCCTCGGGTCGCAAAGTACCCCACCAAAGGTGGTCCAGGTACCGCACATCCCGAAGCTGAAAGAGAACAACGTAAGGACCGGCTATTTCGAGTATGAAGAGTTTGCGAAGCTGCGGAATGAACTTCCGGAATACCTCAAGCCCGTTCTCACAATGGGCTACTTCACGGGCATGAGAAGGGGTGAGATTCTGTCTTTGACGTGGAAGCAGGTCAACGTCTTTGAGAGAAAGATCACTCTTGAGGTCGGCATGACCAAGAATGACGAGGCCCGTTATCTCTATCTGAGCGGCGAACTGTACGAGGCGATACTAAATCAGAAGATGATACGAGACCGAAACCATCCCGACTGCCCCTACGTGTTCTTCCGTAATGGGCTGAGGATTAAGGATTCTCGAAAAGCATGGGTTTCGGCGTGCAAAAGGGCGGGGCTGGCCGGCAGACTGCTTCACGACTGTAGGCGAAGCGCAGTAAGGAACATGGTGAGGACCGGGACACCCGAACGGGTAGCCATGAAGATCAGCGGGCATAAGACGAGAGCTATCTTTGATCGGTACAACATCGTAAATGAGGAAGACCTTAAGGCAGCATGTGAACGGCTGTCAAGTGCCCATGAACAAACGAAGATAGAAGTCGAGCGGGCACAGTCGGGCACAATTACGGGCACAATCGTACCCATGAGAGGCGGCAAGTGACTACCCCCCTTAACTCCATGCATTGTAAGTTATTGATTTTATTACTGGCGGAAGTGCATGGGAATCGAACCCACCTACCAGTTTTTGGCCGGTACACTGGATTTGAAGTCCAGGAGGCCCACCAGGCGCCTTGGCACTTCCACCTAGTAATCTAGTATAAAGCATGTATATTTGCAAACTGATTCGGGATGGGCATGAGAGTAACCTTTACAATCGGCCACGCGGTTGGCTATAATGATGCCACGAAGATAGTCCGTGCGCATAAACCGAAGGAGGTGACGGATGATCAAGAAATATCTGGTTTTGTATCTCGCGTGTGCTATGTTTGTTATCGGGATAGCGCCGCGTCTCGAGGCTGCCTTTACGCCTTCCGAAGCTCTGGTGCCCGCAATTTCCGTGCGCGCCGTGGACGTAGAGAGAATCAGGACGGCGTTGGAACAAAAACTCGTACGGCAAAGGCTTCAAGACCTTGGATTTTCTGCTGATGAGATATCTACGAGATTATCTGAGCTGACGGACGGGCAAATCCATTATTTTGCAACCAGACTTGACGATCTGAAGGTCGGTGGTGATGGCCTTGGCTTCGTGATCGCGATCCTTGTCATCATAGCCCTTGTGCTTCTCATCATACAACTTACCGGGCACAGAGTAGTTGTCACCAAATGACGGACGATAGAAAGAACCGACAGGGCGTGACAGCATGCCCTGTTTCTATCCGTGAGGCTGAGTACGTTCTTGGCCTGCTTTGCCTGTGCATGCTGCTTCTGTTTAACGGATGCGCGACAACGGAGAGAGTTTCAGGGGAGCGCCTGACAGTCGTCGAGGTGCCGTTCTTTCCGCAGGAGACTTTTCAGTGCGGACCGGCGGCGCTTGCAACCGTGATCAACTACTGGTATGGGAAAACAGGGGCTATAAAGACCCTGACACCTGAGGCGATCTCTGCGGAGATTTACAGCCCTTCTGCAAGGGGCGTGCTGGGGATCGATCTAGAGGTTTATGCACGTAAACAAAGCTTTCAAGCGCAGCAGCTTGCGGGCACGATTGATCAGCTAAAAAGCAGCCTGGATAAGGGTATCCCGCCGCTTGTCCTGGTAGACTATGGTTTCTCCTCATATCAGCGTAACCATTTCATGGTCGTGAAGGGTTACTCGACCGGCGCCCTTCTGGTCAACTCAGGCAGGAAAGAAAGCGTGCGTATTGCAAACGAGGATCTTCTCAAGGTATGGAAAAGAACTGGCTACTGGATGCTTCTTATAAAGCCCTGAGCGTGATGCTCGTCGCACTGGCGCTCGCATCATGCGCTTTTCCCAGAATAGCAGTCCTGCACGATCCTCTCACCCCCGAAGAGCACATCAACCTGGGGGTGAGTTACGAAAAAAAAGGCGAACTGGATGCAGCGCTGGAGCAGTATGAGGCTGCTTCCAAAAAGTTATCCGTTGCTTACCTGTACATAGGTAACGTATACTTTCAGAAAAACGACGCGAAACACGCGGAGAAGGCCTATAAGAAGGCGATAGAGCGGGCAAACGATGCGCAGGCTTACAACAATCTCGCCTGGCTCTACTACACACACGACCAGCACCTCGAAGAGGCGGAAAAGCTGGCACGAAAGGCCGTGGAACTGAGACCTGAAGCGGATGACTTCCGGGATACACTGGAGAAGATCATTGAGAAACGCTCGTCCGTGAGCGAAAGGAGGTGAAAACGTTATGAGGAAATGGATTACATGCTATCTTGTGCTCGCGATGGTCGCGATCGGCGTGGTTCCTCCCGTGGAAGCTTCGTTTTTGTCCTCTGAAACCATAACAACGACGGGCGGCAGCGACAGATCCCTGGATCTGCAAACGGTCCGGGAGGCGCTCGAGACGAAACTGGTGCGTCAGAGACTTGCGGATCTCGGGTTCACGCCGGAAGAGGTCAGGGCAAGGATTGCCCAGTTGAGCGACCAGCAAATCCATCAGGTGGCGCAGAGGTTAGATGAGGTACGTGTTGGTCAGGATGGGTTCGGTATCCTCATCGGCCTTCTTGTCATTGCCGGCCTCGTTGTGCTCATCTATTATCTGTTAACCCATCAGGTCGTGATCAAGTGACACCAGGCCCGGTTGAGGGGCAAGGAGTTTCTAGCGGCTTTATACGAATTTGCATTCAAGCGGAGACCCAGCCTTCGGCCGGGTACCCCGGGCGGCAGCGAGGAGCCGACGCAGGCGTACCTAGGGGTACGTCGAGGAGAGCGACGCAGCGACAACGAAGGTATACACTTGAAGGTGAATTCGTATTACAGGGTGACGGTGATCTCGTCACCCTTTTTGATGCCCTTTTCATGCGCGAGGTTCCCCTTAAAGAGGCCGAATTCCAGATTCCCCGAGCTTCCTACGACACACGTATAGGGGTCCTCGAAATAGCTTCTGGAGACTGTTTCGAACCGCATATCGTGCAGCCGCACCTGAAAAGACCTTCCTTTAACGAACCTATTGAAAGAGTCGATCGAGATATTAGAGAGCACATTACCAAACCGGTCAAGCCGCACTACCTTTCCTGTCATGGTATGTCCCTTGATGGTCGGATGTAAGTCGGGGAGCAGGACAGGATCATCCACCTTTTTTCCAAGAGCCGCCGGATCGAGCCCGAGAGAGAGATGGGCTGCGACGGGTGCAAAAATATCCCGGCCGTGGAAGGTATCGGACACATCCTTGAGCATATACCTCTTGTTTTCAATCCGGTAAACCCGGCTGCGCTTATCGATTGCAAGGCTGAACAACCCGTTATCAGGGCCAACGAAGAAATGCCCGTCGTGTTCCAGGACGATGGCTCTCCGGTCACTCCCCACAGTCGGGTCGACGACGCAAACGTGGATAGAACCCTTGCCGAAGAAAGGAAAGGACTCCGTTATGAGAAAGCAACCTTCCGTTACGTCCTGTGGTTCGACTTCGTGGGTTATATCGATGATACAGACATCAGGGTTGATCGAAAGCATCACGCCTTTCATCACCCCGACATAAGGGTCCTTCAAGCCGAAATCGGTCAGCAGCGTAATCGCCTTCACGTTAGGCAGAAAACAGGAGCTTGATATACTTGCTGAAGGGCTTGTCCATCACGCCGTTTTCCGTAATTATGTACGTGATAAGCCTTGCGGGCGTGATGTCAAAGGCGAAGTAGCGGCCCTTCACCCCTTTGAGCGTAAGCCGTTTACCCTGCAGCACAACTACCTCATTCCCCGGTCTTTCCTCAATTTCAATCTGATGGCCACTCTTAACGACCGGGTCAAAGGTCGACTTGGGCGCAGCCACGAAAAAGGGGATGTTGTGCTCATGGGCAGCCAGTGCCAGCATGTAAGTGCCGACCTTGTTCGCCACATCACCATTGGCAGCTATCCGATCCGCACCTACGATCATCTTGTTGATGAGCCCACGCCAGCAGAGCAGGCCCACATGGTTGTCAGGCACCAGCTCCACATCGATCCCGTCTTCGTAAAGCTCCCAGGCGGTAAGCCGTGCGCCCTGCAGGTACGGCCTCGTCTCCGTTGCAATCACGCGAATCCGCTTACCCGATTCATGTGCTGCGCGGATTACCCCAAGGGCTGTGCCGTAGCCTCCCGTGGCGAGCGAGCCCGCATTACAATGGGTCAATATTACATCTCCGTCATCGATCAGCTCTGAGCCATAGCGCGCGAGCGTCCTGTTGTTCTCCACGTCTTCTACGTGGATTGCTATAGCGGCCTGCAAGAGAGAATCAAGGAGGTCATCAGAATCTTTGTATTGTCGGTAAGTATTAACCATTCTGTCGAGCGCCCAGGTAAGATTGACCGCTGTGGGGCGCGTGGCTTTGAGCGCTTGGAAGACACGGTTCACATCGATTTCCGTGATCCGTTTTCGCCCGCGCAAAACCTCTCGAAGCCCTAGAAATACGCCATACGCAGCTACAATACCGATGAGCGGTGCGCCTCTGATGGTCATGTTCTTGATGACTTTCGTTATGTCCCGGAGAGTCTTGCACTTTACGTAGACCTTCTTGAACGGCAAGCGCCGCTGGTCAAGCAGATGGAGCTGGTTCTCCTTCCAGATGATGTGCTCGGTCATTGGCCCTTTAACCTCTTTAGCAGGAGTTCATTGAGCAGTTTCGGGTTCGCCTTGCCTTTGGTCTCCTTCATCACCTGCCCCACAAAGAATCCAAGAAGCTTCTCTTTGCCCGCCCTGAACTCTGCCACTTCTTTCGGGGATTGCGCCAGTACCTTGTCGATCGTGTTGACGAGCGCGGATTCATCCGATATCTGCAAAAGGCCTTTCTCCTCGATGTACCGTTTTGGCGAAGCAGCCTCCTTGTAAATCTCAGGAAAGATTTCTTTGCCCATCTTCCCGCTGATAACCCCGTCCTTTATGAGCTGAAGAAGCTCGCCGAGCTGCTTCGGACGAAAGGGTGCATCTTTAGCGGAGACACCGCCTTCTTTCAGCTCTCTCAGCAACTCGCTCATGATCCAGTTACTTACGGTTTTTGGCTCAGGGAAATACGTAACAGCCTCCTCGAAATAGGCGGCGAGCGCCCTGTCTCCGGCCAGGATCTCAACGTCATAGCGAGGAAGACCGTACTGGCCCATAAAACGTTCCATTTTCTCTACGGGGAGCTCAGGCAGCTCCGCCCTCATGCTTTCCACCCACCCTTCGTCGACCATCAACGGGACGAGGTCAGGATCGGGAAAATATCGATAGTCGTGGGCCTCTTCCTTCCCCCGCATGGAATAGGTGATCTCCTCCGATGGGTGGAAAAGGCGTGTTTCCTGAACGACCTCTCCGCCACCTTCCAGTAACTCGATCTGACGAATGATCTCGTAGTCGAGGGCTCGCTCGATGAAGCGAAACGAATTAAGATTCTTGAGCTCCGCTCTGGTACCAAGGGTTTGCTCTCCTCTCTTGCGAACGGAGACATTAGCATCGCAGCGAAAGCTTCCCTCTTCCATGTTGCCATCGCAAATCTCAAGATAAACGAGTATATCGCGCAGCATCTTGAGGTAAAGCACGGCCTCTTCGGGTGCACGTAGGTCGGGTTCGCTGACGATTTCCAGGAGGGGGACGCTCGATCTGTTGAAGTCAACGAGGCTGTAACTGCTCGCTTCGATAGTTGATTCGTGCACGAGTTTGCCGGCGTCTTCCTCCATGTGAATCCTCTTTATGCGTATCCGCTTCCTGTCGCCGTTCTCGAATATGTCGAGATAGCCGTCGGTGCAAAGGGGCTCCTCGTATTGGGAGATCTGGTATCCTTTGGGAAGATCCGGATAATAATAGTTTTTCCTGGCAAAGATACTTCTTCGATTGATGGTACAGTGCGTTGCTAGTCCAGCCTTGATAGCGAAATCGACCACTTTTTTGTTGAGAACAGGGAGTGCCCCGGGCAGACCCATGCAAGTGGGACAGGTGTGACTGTTGGGCTCGCTCCCGAACTCCGTGGAGCTGCCACAGAAAATCTTGCTTTTCGTGAGCAGGTGCGCGTGCACCTCGAGACCGATTACCCCTTCATAACGACTGTAATCCAAACTCGCTCCTTTCCAAAACAACAGTTGATTGGTTGATTAATTACTGGTTGATCGGGAGGAACAACAAGACTGCAAATGTAGTAATCGCCGAATCAACCAGTCAACTACTCAACCAGTCACCCGGCTGCCAAAGGCAGCCTACAGAGGGGTACGTCATCCTCTTCTTTCTCAGGCGGGAAATCGACGTCAGCCGGTTCATGAAATTCGGGCGCCTTGCGCTCATCAGAACTGCCCTGCCCCAGCATCTTCATCGCGGATGCGACAATCTCATAGGTCTTCCTCTTGACGCCGTCACGACCCTCAAACTCCCGGCTCTGGATGCTCCCTTCAATGTAAACGAGCCTACCCTTCTTCAGGTACTCTCCTGAAATCTCTCCCAGTTTTCTCCAGGCAACTATGCGATGCCATTCTGTTTTTTCGCTCTTTGTCCCGTCCTTATTCTTCCTTGTTTCCGTTGTTGCCATCGTGAAGGTGGCGACAGGAGTCCCATCCGCCGTGTAACGCAGCTCCGGGTCTCTGCCGAGTCTGCCGATGAGGATTACCTTATTGACGTACGACATGTGTTACCCCCTATGTAGTCGGGATGCTTGAATATATATACTATAGCACAGGTGAATTAATTGTTCCTCGTTTGATGTCCTCGTTTGACTTATATCCCTGGTTTTTGAGAAAATATGACGGTTGAGCAAGAAAGTATTCATCAGCATTTTAGTTCTCTGCACGTTCATCGTATTCCTGACGCTCAAGTTGAAGGGTCTTCATCAGCCGCCAAAGGACAGGCTTCAGCTCTCGGCCCAGTACATGGAGCGCGCCGGGGCGCAGGAGAGTGCTTATGGCATTTACATTCAGAATCTCAGAATAGGACAGCTCAAACGCATCATAATCCCGGCACGACATGGCTATAAGATTCTTGAAGAGGGACGGATGAATATAAGGTTTCTCGAAGAAAAGAGCGAGCTGGCCATGAACCTGTTCGGAGACGTGGATGAGGAGTTTCGTGTTCGAACGTTCCTGTTCCAGATCAACTCCGGAAAGGACGTGATTGACATAAAGGGCGAAGTACAGAACGGGGAGGCAATAGTCAGCATGCTTGCCCGGGGCCAGTCAAATGTCTATCATCTTCCGATGAAAGAGTCGCCGATCCTTGTTTCGGCCATCATTCCATATCTCGTCAAGAAAGGTTTCAATGAGGATGGCAAGAAGGCCCTTTCCATACCCATCTTTGATCCGTCGACGCTCGCCAGTTACAATGCAACGATCGAACTTCTCGGTTGGGAGAAGGTGAAGGTGGCAGATGAGGTCGTTCGGGCCTTCCATGTAAAGACGGTTTTTAAGGGCCTGGAAATCCACGGCTGGGTCGACGAGGGAGGCTCCGTCGTCAAAGAATTGAGCCCCCTCGGCTTGACTATTCAGAAGGAAGGGAAAGGAAAGCAAGAGGCAGGCTTCTTCGATGCGCGCCTTTTTTCCTCGATAGAGACGACCGGAAGGATCGAAGACCCTCGGCACGCGGGCTTTCTAAAGGTGAGGATCTATGCCAAAGAAGCGTTGAAAAAAGTGATCGGGCGATACTACGACCTTCAAGGCGATTTGCTGGAGATAAGTGCGACAAAGCCAGGCACCATGCATCTTGATCCGGCCCTATATCTCTCCCCATCGGCATTTGTCAATAGTGATGACAGCCAGATAAGGGCGGCAGCGCGATCGATCGTGAAAGATCGGCGGACACCAAGAGAGAAAGTGCAGGCGATCCAGGAATGGGTCTACAAGAATGTGAAGAAGGTCCCCACTTTCTCCTTGCCCACTGCTGGGGATGTTTTTGTGAAGAGGGTAGGGGACTGTAACGAACATGCAGTCCTGTTTGCCGCGCTCGCGCGGGCAGCAGGCATACCGTGTGCCATTGCTTCAGGCATGGTCTATGCATCAGATGGGTTTTATTACCACGCGTGGAACCTGGTCCATGTTGAGGGAGCGTGGACGCCTGTTGACAGCACTTTCGGACAGTCCCCGGCGGACGCTACGCATATAGTGCTTGCCGTGGGAGATATTTCCGATGCCATCGAGATTATGCAGTTCCTGACGAACATCAGGATACAGGTGGTGGAAGCTCGATGATAGCGTTGAAGAACGTGAGCAAGTCATACGGTGATGTGCTGGCCCTCGACGAGATTACCCTTCAAGTAAAGGGCGGCGAAATATACGGCCTGATCGGGCCCAATGGGGCAGGCAAGACCACGGCGATAAAGTTGCTGGTAGGCCTTCTCAAGCCCTCCAGCGGGCAGGCCTTCGTCAATGGTTTTGATGTGCAGAGGGATGCGCTGGCTGCAAAAAAAGAGCTCGGCTACATTCCGGATGAGCCGTTCTTGTATGGCAGGTTGACTCCGTTTGAACTGATGGACTTCAAGGGGAGCCTCCACAATATGGTCCGTAAGGATCTCGAGAGCAGGAAAGCAGAGCTTCTGCAGCTGGTGGGCCTCTTCGACCACCGCCACGATCTGATCGAGAGCTTTTCGCTCGGGATGAGGCAGCGGCTTGCGATCTCTGTGGCCCTTCTTCCCGATCCCTCCATCATCGTGGTTGACGAGCCTCTCGTAGGTCTTGACCCTGCCGGCATGCGACGGGTCAAGGAGATCTTTGTTGAGCTTGCGAGGCGAGGCAGAACCGTTTTTATATCGACACACATGCTCCATGTGGTTGAAGAGATTGCCGACCGGGTGGGTGTTCTGAACAAAGGTAAGCTTGTGGCGGAAGGGACTCTAGAAGATTTGAGACATGCGCAGGACGAGAGGCTTGAAACGATCTTCTTTCGACTTTTTTCAGAAGAGATAAAATGAACCATTTTCTTTCGTATTTTGGATTCAGATGGAAAATGGTACGGCACGGGCTTGCCCTGCGTAGGGCTCAGATCGCCAGGGGTGCCTTCTTGCCGGCCTTCTTCCTCTTTGTCGGGATCTTCATGTTCGTATTTCTCTTCAAGGCTTTTCGCTTCTTCCAGTCCTTTGATCTGGTCGGCGAAATCCTTATTGGGAAGCTGCTCGCGCTCATATTCTTTATCTTCTTCATGTTTCTTGTGCTGAGTAACATCAATGGCGTGATCAAATGGTTTCTTACAAATGAGGACCTCCCCTTCCTTTTGACCAATCCCGTGTCCACGTCTACCATCTTTTTCACGAGGTCGATCGAGGCGCTCTTGGAATCGTCCTGGGCATTTCTGTTCTTCTCCATCCCCGTGCTCCTGGCATACTACACTGCTCTCTTCAAGTTCAAGCCCGCCTTTCTTCTGTCCATCCTTCTGCTTCTGCCGTATGCGCTTATTCCTTACGGCATAGCCTTCATGGTAGTTCTGATACTGGCCCGCTTCCTTTCTCCGAAAGTCATCAAGAGGGCGTTTTCATTTCTTTTCGTGCTGCTCTCCGCTGCCCTGGTTATCACGTTTCGCGCCATGGAGATCGAGAAGCTGGCCCGGCCCGAGAGCTTCGCCTACGTGTATGATTATATGCGCTATCTGTCGATACCCGCCCATCCGTTACTGCCAACACACCTTTTTATCGAGGCGGTCGTATTCCTTGCCAAGGGAGGAACCGCGAACATCGTTATCGATCTCGGGCTTTTTCTCTCATCCGCCGCAGCGCTTGTGACGGTTGCGTACTGGATATCTGAGGCCTTTTACCTCAGGTCCTATACGAATGCGCTTGTTTCGTCACGCACCGTGAAGAGCGACCTCATGGGAAGACTGTTAAGATTTATCCCGCCCGGGACGCGATTCTTCGTGCTCAAAGAGGTGAAGAACCTGAAGCGAGATCCTAAGGAATGGTCCCAGGCGCTCCTGATATTTGCCTTGATATTTGTCTACGTCTACAACTTCAAATCGTTTCCGAGAGACAGAACCGCGCTGCCCACGGTTTTCCTAGAGAGCCTACTCTCCTTCCTCAACATGGGGCTTCTCACGTTTGTGATCGGGGCCATATCAGTGCGTTTCGTCTACCCCTCCTTCCAATTGGAAGGGAGGCCATTCTGGCTTGTATTGACGTCACCGGTCGATGTGAGAGACGTTTACTACAGGAAGCTTGCATTCTATGTCGTGCTTAGCTTGGCATTCGCTTTGACACTCAACTGCCTGTCGAACCACTATATTGCATCGCCCTCGCTTCTCTATTATCTCTCATTCGGCTACGTGGTCCTTGTAGCACTCTTCTGCCCGGTTATCGCCTTTTATTTTGGAACCAAATATATGAACCTGCGGGAGCCCCCCAATCCGTACGGAGGTCTGGGCGGTATACTCACGATGCTTGCCATATTTTCTTTCACTTTGCTCACTTTGCTCGCCCTTGGCTGGTCCTCCTATGCGATTCTCCTGCGAAATGTTGTAGGGTCAGCGATACCTGCAAATCTGCTCGTGAGATTCGCTATCACCTGTGGTATGGTCTTGGGAGCAAGTTTGGTTGCCATGCACGCAATGAGGGTGAAAACGATCAAACAGTTACAAAAAATAGAGCTTTAGGAGGAGCCCATAGAGCTCTACGGAAATCTCCAGGGTCTCGATCATCTCGCCAAAAGAAGGCTGCTTAATCTTTATCGCAGGCGGGTGGAACCGACGCAGGTCATCTCATTCGATAAAGCGCGCGCCATGATGCAAGTCTCCGCGTGACATTTCGAGACAGGTCGGGCTGCTCATCAACAGAAGGGGAGTCGTTGATGCGGTCATCGTGGGAGAGAAGGAACGCATCGAGATCCCTCCGCTTTCTACGGACAGAGTGGGAAGGGCCAGATTCAGGGGTATACGCTTTATCCACACCCACCTGGCAGGTGAGCTCCTTTCTAAGGAGGACCTGACGGATCTTGCGCTCTTGCAGCTGGACCTCGTCGCGTGCGTCACCCAGACAAAAGGCGAGCCGGTTGAGACGATCCACATCGGTTACCTTGTGCCGGAGAATAAGAAGGGGCAGGCGTGGGACTTCATCGGTCCACTTCCGATTGATGAACTGCAGCTTGATTTTACGGAGTTCATCACTGAACTGGAGACGGAATTCCTAAGAGAGAGGGGCAGGTATTACGCAACGAAAGGAAACGCTGAAAAAACCATGCTTGTTATGGTCGTTCCGCCGGGCAGCCACAAGAATATTGAGGAGCGAATCGCGGAGCTGAAGGACCTCTCCCGTTCGGCCGGGCTCTCCGTGATCGATGTCGTCGTACAGAGGCCAAAGCAGCTCGACCCCAAACACCTCATCGGCAAAGGGAAGATCGAAGAACTGGTTATCAAGAGTCAGCAGTTGGGTGCGGACGTTATCATCTTTGACGAAGAGCTCTCGCCCAGCCAACTGCGCAGCGTATCGGCGCTGACGGAGCTGAAGGTACTAGACAGGAACCAGCTCATACTCGACATCTTTGCGGGAAGGGCGCGCACGAGTGAAGCAAAGATTCAGGTTGAGCTTGCGCAACTCAGATATATTCTGCCTCGTCTCGGAGAGAAGGAGACGGCATTGTCGAGGCTCACGGGCGGCATCGGTGGGCGCGGTCCCGGAGAAACGAAGCTGGAGGTCAACAGGCGTCGTATCCGGGAGAGAATTGCTTCTCTCGAAAAGAAGCTCCAGGAAATCCGGGGAGTGCGCCAGCGCAAAAGGGAACGAAGAATGCGCGCGGCGATCCCGGTCGTCTCCATCGTGGGATACACAAATTCGGGCAAGTCAACCCTGCTCAACCTGCTCACCAAGAGCAGCGTGGAGGTTGAGGACAAGCCGTTCAGCACGTTAACCCCGACGAGCAGGCTCATCAAGTACCCGGACCGAAAGAATATCATCGTGACCGACACCGTTGGTTTTATCGAGGACCTGCCCAAGGTGCTTCTCCGTGCTTTTGTTGCAACCCTTGAAGAGCTGGATGACGCCACGCTCCTTCTCCACCTGGTCGACATCAGCTCACCCGACTTTGAGGAGCGGATTAGCACGGTTGAGCGGATGCTTGCCGCCCTCAACCTGTCTGAGAAGAAACAGCTGCTCGTTTTCAATAAGACGGACAAGGTGGAGAGATCCTTTGTGGAAATGATGGAAGTGCGCTACGGCGCCATCTCCATCTCCTGCCGGACTGGTGAAGGCATTGATCAGCTCGTCCGCGCGCTTGAGATGGACCTTGAAATAGTCCCCTCAGCCCGCAGCGTGTCCTGAAACGCACCCATCTGTATCCCTTCCGCCTTCCAGTTTCGGACCGGGCCTTTTATTTCAAAGGGCTGTCGCGTTTCGTACGGCGGTACGCCAGCGGCTGACAGAAGAATAGTGCTGCGTGCAGCTTTTTGAGGAGCCACGCCATATTCTGTCCGAGCGTTTTCATTGTCTGGACCCCTTCGGCATCCCCTTCCACTTCACCTATGTCCCGGCCGATGCCTATGTTCCAATAGCTGGAGCCTGGAACGATCATCTGGTTTATGAAGAAAAAATGGTTAATTGAATCGAAGGCGTGAATGGCCCCCGCGCGCCGCACAGCCACAACGGCGGCGCCTACCTTTCGCTTGAAGAGATCGTCATTTGCCCTACTCACGAAGCCGGCCCGCTCAATCAGGGCCTTCATCCCGGCAGTGAGGTCGGAATAATAAACGGGTGAACCAAGAATGATCGCATCAGCTTCGATCATCTTAGCGATGCATGCGTTCACCATGTCATTTTTGACACCGGAGCATTGCTTATCTTTTGCCGCAAAGCATTTCCGGCAGGCAGTGCAGCCCCTGACGTTCTTTCCGGCAAGCTGCACGAGTTCAGTATCAATGCCCTCCTTCCGCAACTCTGCCAATGCATAGTTGAGGAGAATGGCTGTGTTTCCATCTTTGCGGGCGCTCCCGTTAAAGGCTACGGCCTTCATGTTGATTCCTCCTTTTTCCGGTTTTTGCTGAGCGATGTGGTTCTCGGACATTAGACCATAGACTTACGCCGACACGAGCGCAAGAGGTACCCGGCCGAAGGCTGGGTCGTCCATCTTGAATGCAAATTGCTATAAGTCTCAGCTGACATACGGTTCAGACATTAGAGCATGGAGTCGGGGCGGGAGACGAGGGAACACTGAATTACACTCACGATTGACAGAAGAACGTGGTATTATTTTCGACACAGGATTCCGTCTCATGTATTTGACTTCATTCGTACACCGTGACGAGCTTTTTGATATTACCGAAAGATGGCTCTGCAACAGGCTTGAGCCGACCGACGGGCTCCGCCTCACGCAGGTTCTTATCTGTGATGGGTTTGTTCTGGGAGAAACGTTGGACGCGATTACCGGGCTCCTCTTGTCTAAAGTCCACGCAACCGCTTACCGTACCAGCCGCATCAGTTTCAAGGGTGAACTGCGGGAGTTCATCTGCAGGAATGCTTGGATCGTAACGCCCCGCGTTGAAGAATTGCTCCGCCAGTACAGAACCAACCCGGATTTTTTTTACGTGGAAGCTCCGATCAACGGGAGCACATGCACCGACGGGGAGGGGCGCCTTTTGGGGATTTACCGGATCAAGCGGCCTCGCAGGATTGCGGAGAAGGCCAACCGCTACATTGCGAATTGGATCTTTCGCATGGTCCAGGACAGGGCGCAACGCATGGCAGAGGAAAGGGCGCAGAGGCTGGGCATTCCCTTGCACTACCTGTTGACCCCGGAAGAAGAGATGGAGCGCGAATTCGTGGTTGCCGAGGAAACGATAGCCCAGGGGTTCAAAGATGGCCGCGTAAAGCTTGACAAAACCGCCCTGACCATACCTGACGTTGGTGGCATAAAGATCATTGCAGAAGATGAGGCTTTATCGAGTCTCGCGGAATCCTTGCAGAACGACCCGGTAGTCAGGGTAATTGAGCAGGAGAAGCATGAAGGAGACTATAGGGCCAGGAACTTGATCATCGACGTGCCGTGGGATCGTGAGACCATTTGCCGGCGGTACATGGAGAGCAGAGCCTGGCAGAGATACCTGGAACGGGGGGTCCCTGAGAAGGTGCTGCGCAACGGGATAGAGCCGCTCCTCGACAAAGCAGAGCCAAGAATCAGCGTTGAACTGATTCTTTCCACCTTCCCTGACTTTGTGGAGTCGGAACTGGGAATGAGCATCCACGAGGAGCGCATTGTGGCACAGAGAAACCACAAGATGTACAAGGGTTATATTCCGATGAATGTTGAGTTTCTGATTGAATACCTCTTAGCCGCTGGCTTGAGCCCTCAGACCCATATCGAGCGACTGCCGGTAAAGCTCTGGGGGCGCTATCTGCCGGACACGGTCAGCTACCATATCAGGCAGCTGTATGGCCAACCGGAGCACGACGCACTGTACTGATACCAATTTGCCTTCAAGCGCCTACCTTCGTTGCCCTTCAGCCTGGCCTTACTCGACGTATCTCCAGGTACGCCTGCGTAGTCCAGGCCTTGGCGCGCCTCGGTATGCATCTTGAATCCAAATCGGTATAAGACAGGAAAGGGCAAGAGCGAAGGTTGAGGAAAAGACTAAAACGAAGGTTAAGGTAGGAACAGAGGTTAAGAGAAGAGAACAAGGCTGTATTTCTTCTGTAAAAACTTGAACTCGACATGACGGGCAGTGGAGGAGCAAGTCAGATTAGGTGTTGAGTCCACCTACCCCAACGTAACAAAATGGATTGACCTTTAGGACGGCTGAGGGTCATTATCTAACCTGCTTTTTCTTGAAAAAAGAAAAGGAGGAACAGAGATGACCGAGACACAGCCGAGCACTCGCCAAGCATTAAGAAGTGAACACGCAGGAGCAACTGAGCAGCATCGTGCGCACACGACCATTGACCATATCCTTGAGCGGCTCTCCCCTATCGAGGTTCCCGCAAAGGAAGCGTTCGAGCGCTACCTCAAGCATAAGTCACGCCTGAACCACAAGCGGAGCACGCTCGAAAGTTCTTTCACCTCTGTCATGCTCTTCTTGAGCTTCTACGGAAGATCGAAGCGTGATCTTAAGGATCTCGAGCGTGCTGACCTGGAAGCCTTCATCGAACACGAACAAGATCGCGGTATGCACATCACGACCGTCAAAACCCGGATGGCCTTCATCGTTGCCTTTCTCCACTTCCTCATCGAGCAGGATCTCATCCCCGGGAGCTCCCTGAAAAAAACGATCAGGCTCAAGCTCCCCGACACGCTTCCCCGCGCGATAGCCCCCAAGGATGTGCGAAGGCTCCTCTCCGTGATCCACAACACCCGGGACCGTGCTCTCACCCTGCTGCTCTTAAGGACGGGTATCAGGATCGGTGAAGCGCTCGGCCTCACGCTCAACGACCTCGACCTTCGTGACCGGAAGGTGCACCTCTACCAGGGAGAAAAGAATAGCCAGGGAAGAGTGGTCTACGTTTCCGATGACGCACTCTTCGCACTCAGGCGCTGGCTCAAACGACGGGATCCCGAAAAGCAGTTCCTCTTCTATGGCCTGAAAGACAGGCCTCTCTGCTACAGTGCGGCGCTCTCGCGCTTCCATAAATACCTCACGAGAGCAAAACTCACGGAGAAGGGCTACACGGTGCATTGTCTTCGCCACACCATGGCCTCCGAGTTATTAAATGCCGGCATGCGTCTCGAAGTGCTCCAGCAACTCTTGGGCCATCAGGATATCGAGGTAACCCGCAGATATGCCCGGCTCACCGATACCACGCGACGAGAAGAATACTTCCGGGCCATGGCGAAAATCGAGAAAGGAGAGATCGATGGTAATTACCGATAGCTTCCGAAGGTCGTTAAAGAGAAAGAACTATTCTTCGCAGACGATGAAGACCTACATGCATATCGTGACGCACTTCATCCAATGGCTTGCGGTCCCGCTTGCTTCCGTGACCCGCGATGCGATCGGTGCGTACGTGGATCACCTCCAGAGGCGGCATCTGGCCCCGAAGACGATCACGAACTACCTGCAGACCGTCAGGCTCTTCTTCGACTATTGCATCAACGAAGAAGGAATAGTGATGCAGAACCCGGTCACCAAAATCGCCATCCGTCTGCCCAAACCCTTGCCCCGTCACCTGAAGGATGACCAGGTTGCGAGCCTTCTTGCCGTCATCAAAAAAGTCCGAGACCGGGCGATGTTCATGGTGATGCTCCGCTGCGGCCTTCGCGTTGAAGAAGTTGCCCGCCTTACCATCGATGCGGTAGAGTACCAGCGACGCCAGCTCTTTGTCGCCAACGGCAAAGGCGCCAAGGACCGTATGGTGTACGTGAGTGACGACGCGTTGGCTGCACTGGTGACGTATCTTGAAAAGCGGTCATCGAAGACGCGGGCACTCTTCGTGGTGGAGAAAGGACCCATGAAAGGGCAACCGATCTCCGTCCGGGGTATCCAGAAGAGAATCGAATACTATGCGCGCAAGAGCGGCGTCGCGGCGTCGTGTCATTCGCTGCGTCATACCATGGCCACACAGTTACTCAATGCAGACGCTCCGCTCTCCTCCATCCAGGACCTCCTGGGACATAGCCACATCACCACGACGCAGCGCTACTGTCGGGTGGCGAACCTCAAGGTGCAGCGGGACTACCACCGGGCTATGGAGGTGGTTATGCAACGCATGCAGGCGCTCGAGGAAGATGAGGATCCTCGCTATCATCGCAGCGTGAGATCACGTCGTGAAGAAACAGCGCGGGTGCTCCCCATCACCGAGGGAAGGAATCGCGGAGAAAGAGGCGCTCCATGAAAAACAAAAAGGCGAACGATGAACTGGACGTATTGATCGATGAGATTATTGTCGATGCCTACGGCGACGACGAACAATCGTGGGCCTTCCGGCAAGTGCTTGAAGACGAACTCGAGCTGCCCAAAGAAGCCTTCGTCATTGGAGAGCCGGTAACGGTCCTTACGCTTGACTATGAGAATGAGCGACGGGGAATAACCGCGCGCTGCCGGCGTGAAGACGGCATGGAGTATCAGGTAGCCGCTTGTGATCTCCACTTCCCGGGAGGCACAACCGCTGCCCGCTACGTGGCTGCATACCGTAAGTGGCTCGGCATCGAGCCCTATCCAAAAGGCAACATACCCACGAAACACAAACCCAAAAAAGTGACGCAGGATGATCTTGATCTTACTCGCGACATGGAACTGATCGCCCTCGCCGTGAAGGGAAACGCCATCTCCTGCCGCATCCCGGGAAAGGGTCACGTCACCTTGCGCTCAACGCGCTCCTGGGATGTGGTGCCGGGTGAGTTGATCACGGTCACGCCGCATAAGAAGTGGCGCTACGCGGGCCATCCGTATCTCTCCGGAGAGATCAAGAGCTGGCGCCTCGATGTGGCCGCGTTAGGCCTCACACCCTTTACGCTCGAAGATGAGGGTATGTGGCTCCCGAACGAAGAGCACCGGGGAGAACCGGACAAACCCCTCGAAGGCTGGGAGAAGCAGATCATCAAACGCGGTCCCCGACCTGCGTATGAAATGGAACAGGTGATCCCCGGCGAAGATCCTGATGATCCGGATACGGATCCCATACTCGAATCAGTCGAGTTGAAAGAGTCAGGCGACTATGGTGAAGCGCGCCGCACGCTCATGAACCTCCTTCTTGCAGATCTCCGCTGTCTCGATGCGCACGCGCACCTCGGCAATCTTGCCTTCGATCACGAATCCGAGAAAGCCATCCGTCACTACGAGGTGGGCGTACGGATCGGTGAGCTCTCCCTCGGAGAAAACTTTGACGGGCTCCTTCCCTGGGGGCATATCAACAACCGCCCGTTCCTTCGCTGCCTCAACGGCTATGGACTCTGCCTCTGGCGGCTCGGCCGGTTCAAAGAAGCCGATGCGGTGTTTACCCGCATGCTCTGGCTCAACCCGGCAGACAACCAGGGTGTACGAGGTATCATTGATGACGTGCGCAATGGGGAGCCCTGGTATGAGCAATGATTGGTTTTTGCCATCAGGAACACTGAGTCACAAAAATGCGGCGGTGCTGACTACACTCTATCTGAGAGCGACGGCCCCAAAAGCAAAGACAAAAACAAAGAATTCTCTTGACAGGAATACACCGAAAAGAGATAATGGAGAATGCTACGTAACTAACTGATATAACAAGACAAAGCAGGTTTTGTTACGTTAAGCA
>CAWIHO010000058.1:0-14587 GCA_963835605.1 uncultured delta proteobacterium
AGAGCCACAGAGAGAGAATTGACCAAAAGACAAAGGGCGAATTCTGGTGCATTCTTCCCATTCCGGCTCAGCCGGACGGGGGTTGCCCGGAATGGTCCTCTCAACCATTCCGGGCAAGAATATCACTCCCCCTCCTCCTGCTTTCCTCTGCGAACTCTGTGATCTCTGTGTGAGACAAGTTCGGTCCGTTTATCTGAAGATGCGGCGGACAAGTCGCTGAAACGTGATTAAAGTTGAGACAAGGAAGCAATTAGACACCTGCGCGTGGGCGTCCCTGTGGCAGCGAGAATATGAAGACATCGCCATTTATATACGCTGGGTATGTGGGATGTGCACTGGCTATTGTTGCAGGGCTTGTGGCAGCCGTATCCGCTTTTGGGAGCGGTTGGGATTGGTGGTCCTTCCGCACCGGCTTTTCGATCCTCCGCTACGCCTGTTATCTCGCATTCCTCGCTGTGGGCCTCTCCGTTGCAGGTGCAATCTCAAGCCTGCTCCTCAGACCGGCGCAAGCCGCGCAGGTGGGCATAGCCACGAACTGGCTGGCGGGTATCGTATCGATTTGCGGGATCCTGATCGGCCTCTTTCTGGTCGCTGTCCCCTGGTCGCACTATCGTCTGGCGCACCTCGTTCCGCCCATCCACGATATTACGACCGACACAGTACATCCGCCGCAGTTCGTCTCGATCATTCCATTACGAAAGAATGCTCCAAACTCCTATCTGTATGGTGGTCCTGCTGTTGCTGCACTGCAGCGAGCCGCTTATCCTGACATAGCCCCTGCTACGTTGCCTTTAAAGCCGGACCAGGCCTTTGACCGGGCGCTCGAGACAGCCCGGAAAATGGGTTGGACCATCGTGGACGCCAACGCGCAGGATGGCCGGATCGAGGCTACCGATACGACACGATGGTTTCGCTTCAAGGACGACATTATCATCAGGGTCAGGCCGTCCCAGGACGGCAGCACCACAGCGACGCCCGTCTCAAAAATAGACGTGCGCTCCGTCTCCCGGGTAGGGAAAAGTGACCTCGGCACAAATGCGCGAAGGATAAGAAATTACCTTAAAGCGCTGACGGCCCGCTGAGTGCGGTGCCCTCTTGCCTGCTCGTTCGATTCGCATTATATTATTTGAGACAGCATTGCCGTTTCGCACTGTAATTATCTCTAATGGAGGAACACAATATGAGTTCGCAGACGTTGGAATTCAAGGCCGAGGCCAAGCAGCTACTCAATCTGGTGATTCACTCTCTCTATTCGCACAAAGAGGTCTTCTTGCGAGAACTGATTTCAAACGCCTCGGACGCGATTGACCGGGCACGTTATGAATCTCTTACCAACAAGGAGATTCAGGAGGATGACGGGGAGTGGAAGATCAGGATAACCGCTGATAAAGATGCCGGTACGCTGACCGTCAGTGACAACGGCATAGGTATGACGAAGGAGGAGGCAGTTGAAGCGCTGGGCACCATCGCCCGCTCCGGCACACGGGAGTTCCTCAAGGCGCTCCAGGAAAAGAACCTGAAGGATAACCCTGACCTTATAGGCCAGTTTGGCGTCGGGTTTTACGCATCCTTCATGGTTGCGGACAGGATTGTTGTGACTTCCAGGCGCGCCGGGCAACAGGGCAAACCCGGCGTGAAATGGGAATCGGCCGGCGAGGGCTCTTTCAGCGTGGAAGAAGTAGAGAAGACCACGAAAGGAACTGACGTGACTCTCTACCTCAGGGATGAAGACAAGACATATCTCAACGAGTGGGAGATCAGGGACGTAGTCGCCAAATATTCTGACTTCATCGAGCACCCCATCGTTATGGAGGTGGAACGGGACCAACCAAGCACCATCGACAAGACCAAGACGGTGAAAGTCAAGGAAGAGCAAACGTTAAACTCGCGGAAGGCCCTGTGGCTGCGAGACAAGTCAGAGATATCGAAGGAGGAGTACAACGAGTTCTATCGCCATGTCTCTCATGATTTCGCGGAGCCGCTTACCGTGATCCACTACAGGGCTGAAGGCACGTCCGAGTTCAGCGCGCTCCTCTACATACCATCGCACGCCCCCGTCAACATTCTCTATCGCGATTACAAAATCGGGCCTATGCTCTACGTCAACAGGGTCCAGATCATGGAAAACTGCGAGGCTCTCATCCCCGTCTTCCTGCGGTTCATCAGAGGCGTGGTTGACTCGTCGGATCTGCCGCTCAACGTCTCCAGGGAACTCCTGCAGCAGAATCGCCAGGTGGAGATCATCAAAACCAACGTCACGAAGAAGGTGCTCGATACTCTCGCCGAGATGAAAGAGGGCGACTACGAAACGTATCTCAAGTTTTTCAAGGAATTCGGAAGGATTCTGAAAGAAGGCGTCTACTTTGATGTTGCGAAGAGAGAGACCATAGCCGACCTTCTTCTCGTACCGTCAACGAAGACCGAAAAGGATGCTTTCACAACCCTTCAAAAATATGTCGAGGGTATGAAAGAAGATCAAAAAGAGATCTACTATATTACCGGCACCTCTCTGGACGAGGCGCTTAAGAGCCCTTATCTTGAGGCCTTCAGAGACAAGGATTACGAGGTGCTCATCATGCTCGATGAGATCGATGACGTCGTGATGGGTGGCCTCGAATATAAGGGAAAACATTTGAAATCGGTAAGCCGGGGTGACATCGATCTGAAAGGTGAGACCGGCGAGAAGGAAAAGACCAGGCAGAAGTATACAAAGCTCCTCGACCTCATCAAAGAAAAGCTGAAAGACGACGTGAAAGACGTGCGCCTCTCGGGAAGGCTCAAAGACTCTCCTTGCTGTCTCGTGACCGATACGGGCGATCTTGATCCGCAGACAGAAAAGATATTACGGGCCATGGGACAGGAGGTCCCTGGAGGCAAGAGAATTCTCGAGATAAATCAGGATCACCCGCTTTTCGAGATGATGAACGGCATCTTCGAGAAGGATAAAAAGAGTGCTCTCCTCGACGAATACATCGGGCTGCTTTACGACCAGGCGCTCCTCCTGGAAGGCTCCAAGCCCAAGGATCCCGTGGCGCTGGCCAGAACAGTGGCCCGGCTCATGCTGAAGGGCGCGGAATAGGAACTCGATGGACGACCGTCACGCTACGCGTGACTGAGACGACCGCCCTGCGGGCTAGGACGATGGACGAGAAAACAAGGATAGGGTCCAGGGTCCGGAGAAACCAGATAGACGAGACAGACCAGATCAGACTCTCATTTAGTGTCGGTTTGTTGGTGAGTAGCACCATTGACCGATCGGTGCCCATATCCTGGCGACGGAGCACCATAAGCCTGCCTGTCGTAAGCAGCTCCTTTTCCAGACGCTGATGGCTGTCCCTGATCGTAACAAAGACCTGGCTTCCGCCCGCAAGAACATCCTCAAGAGCCTTGAGATCCTCTATTTCTTTCGGATGGTATCCTGTATAGAACGGCAGAGCGCCCCTTAAGGTTTCGTCGGGCTGGTACGCGATTAGCACGGCATCCGTGGCGACTACGCTCTTTACCTGCATACAGAAGGGCACGAGACTTTTATACCGGTCCACCAAGGGCACGACTATGACGAGGGCAAATATGAGAAAGGCGTATATTGCCGCGCTCGAATATATCCAGAAGCGAGTTATCTGCCGCGTGGCAAGAAAATGGAGCGAGAGAAGAGAGAACAGCACGGCCAACACTGAAACAGCCGTCACAGCTGCAAGCAATTTCCATGATGAGTCTAGCGCGTACAGTCTGGCGGCGTAAAGATAAAGCGGTATACACATGAATCCGATCAGCAGGGGAACGCAGCCAAAAATCCAGAGGAAAACTTTTTCCACCCTGTGAAAGGTTCGAGATTCTAAGGTCGCGTCGATGTATGAGGCGGTCAGCATGGCGACCGGGGCGAAAATCGGCATCAGATAAAGCACCCTTTTGGTTGACGCGAAACTCAGAAAGACAAATCCGGTGAGGAACCAGCATCCGGCAAACAGGAGGCCCTTTTGGTATCCAGCCGATTCCTTCCTTGGTCGCTCAACGCAAAAATAGAGAACCGGCACGAGCAAGAGGCCCCAGGGGAGAAAGCCGATGGGAAATTCCGTGAGATAGTAATACAGGGGCTGGTGATGGCCCGACGCACCTCCGGGCAGGAATCGCTGAAGGTGATTATAGAGGACGTAAACTCTGAGGTGCTCTGTCCCGCCCTGGTACCAGAGCGCCATAAACCACGGCAAAGCCATCAGGACAAATACGAGTGCACCGAGCCAGAGCTGCATCCTGAGCAGCTCCTTGAGGTTCCTGTCAAAGATGATGAACGCGAGCACCCCGAGGCCTGGAATGGCAATCCCTATGAAACCCTTGGAATAAAAAGCAAGCGTGCATGAGACATAGCAGAGTATGTAGAACAGAAGTCTTTTCCCGGGCCTGTCAGAGCGGTACCCTGCCATGAAAAAGGCCATGGCCCAAATCACAAAACAGGCCAGCGCGCTGTCCACCACGAGCCAGTGGGCCACCCGGAAGTATTCGCCACACGTGGCCAGGATAAAACCCGACAGAAAACCCACCCTCGGGCCGAACAGCATGGATGCCAGGAAAAACAGGGCAATAACGCCTCCGAACGCGAAGACGGCGGATGGAATTCTTGCCACCTTGTCCGACGCGCCTCCGAACAGCTTGAAGATCACGGCCAGCGATGCGTAATAGAGAGGTGGCTCCTCCAAAAAAGGCTTCTTGTTTAACGTCGGAACCGCCCAGTCTCCGGAGATCGCCATTTCTCTGCCGATTTCCGCGACCCTGGGCTCATCTGCCGTCCAGAGCCCGTGATTAGAAAGACCGATGGCAAAGAGGGGTATGATCGCTGCGACCAGCAGAACCAGAAACGGCATCGCTGGTCCATTTGGTCTATCTGGCCTATCTGGTCCCTTCGGTCCGTCTGGTATATTCAATGTATCGTTCGCTTTTGTCTTTCTGAACCTGTGACACATGACTCACGATCTCCCTTCCTTATACCGGGCCTTCTAACCATGGCCCCTTTTTCAGTAATTATATACCACATGGTCCCGAAGTATGCCTGAGCATGAGGCACATGGATTGGACGAGCGAGATAAACGAAATGGACTAGATAGACTAAATGACGAGACAGACCAGGACACGACCTTGTCAGGCAGGCTCTTTCCCTTCCAGCACCCGGTGTATCACTTCCGCCATTTCCTTCCTGGCGACGGGCTTCATCAAAAGCTCCCGGATACCCTTAGCCCTGGCCGTTTCTTCAGAGACGAGGTCACTATATCCGGTGCAGAGAACGATCGGAATGTCGGGCCGTATCCGCAGGAGTTTTTCAGCCAGGGCCATGCCGGTCATTTTAGGCATGGTCTGGTCCGTGATGACCAGGTCGAACGCGCCAGAATGCTCCGCAAAATCTCGCAAGGCCTGGGCGCTGTCGGTTTGCACGACAACATTGTATCCGAGCCGTTCCAGCATAGACCGCCCCATCTCGGCCAGGATCTCTTCGTCATCTATAAACAGGATTCTCTGGTTTCCCCGTGGGACGGGTCCGGATGCTTCCTTTTCAGTGGAGTCGACTGTGTCGGCTTTCGGAAGGAAAACCCTGAAAACGGAACCCTTGCCAGGTTCACTCAGAACCATGATGCTGCCTTTGTGGCTTTTCACTATGCCGTAAACCACCGAAAGCCCGAGGCCAGATGCCTGTTCACGCGGTTTTGTCGTGAAGAAGGGCTCAAATATGCGCTCTTTGACTGCTTCATCCATGCCGATCCCGGTATCCCTTACCGAGATCACCACGTAGTCTCCCGGCGGTGTGTCTGCCTCGGGTAGCTGATCATCCGGACCCAGCGTGATGCTTCCGAGCGAGATCTCAAGCTTTCCCCCGGTCTCCCGCATCGCATACGCCGCGTTTGTGCAGAGGTTCATCAGCACCTGCTGAATCTGCGACAGGTCTGCATAAGCCGCATCCGCGTCAGCTTCCAGGTTAAGGCTCATGCTGATGCTCGTCGGTAAAGATGCCCTGAGCAGCCTGAACGTCTCCCTGATGAGCGGGCCCAGGGCTACCACTCTGTATTCCGCTTTAGATTTGCGGCTGAAGGTAAGGATCTGCCTCACGAGATCCCTTCCCCTCAGACCGGCCTTAAGTACCTGCTCCATCTTCTGTTGCACGTGCGTATTGTCTGAAACGTCGTCTATCACCATCTCGGTAAAACCAATAATCGCCGCAAGGATGTTGTTGAAGTCATGGGCGATGCCGCCGGCAAGCGTTCCTATAGCCTCCATCTTCTGGGACTCCCGGAGTTGATGCTCGACAAGCTGCCGCTCCTGCATCTCCGCCCGCAGAACCTCATAGGCCGTGCTCAACTGGGCTGTCCGCTCCTGCACCTTTAGTTCCAGTCCATCACGGGCCTCACGGAGGGCCTCCTCCATTTGCTTCCGCTCGGTTACGTCACTGCCGACACCGACCATGCGCACCGGCTTACCATTCTCGTCGTAAAAGACCCGCCCCTTCGCCGTCAGCCAGTGTATGGTGCCATCGGGCCAAACGATTCTAACCTCGTCATCGTACTCCTGCTTTTGCTCAAGAGCCTTCATGACCCCGCTGCGCAGGCGATCCCGGTCATCAGGTTGCACCCTTTCGAGAAACTGATCGTAGGTCACCTCGGCGTCCGGCTCAAAACCAAAAAGCGTCTTAGCCCTCTCTGACCACTCAACAACCTTTGTCACAAGGTTCCAGTCCCACACGGCCTGCCGAGATGCCTCCAACGCCAGCTTTAACCTTTCCTCACTTTTTGCGAGTGCCTGTTCCATCTGCTTGTGCTCGGTAATATCGATTACGGCGGATCTGCACTCGACGATGGTCCGATTGGCGTCCCGCACGGGTGCGCTGGCCATCGAAGCATAGAAGGTGGTCCCGTCTTTTCTTTTAAGCTCCAGCCCATCGACACGGTTTCCTCCGTTTTCAAAAACACTCTTTATATGGAGGCGGAACGTGTCTCTGTAGGGAGGTGTGATAAGAGCCCCAAACGGCTTGGCAATCAGAAAACTTACTTCGTAGCCCAGCAAGCCGGCAGCGGTGAGGTTGACCTCTTTAACTAACCCGCGTTGGTCAAAGGTGAAATAGCCCACAGGGGCAAAATCGTAAAGGTCAACGTACCTGGCCTGAGCCTCGCGGATCGTTTTATCCGCGACACGGAGTGCTTCATGCTGCAGTTTTAATTCGATCTCGTAGGCGTCAAAATCGTCAGCAGCCTGAACGTCATCTGGCAACATCGGCGCAGGCTCTTCTGAGAGCAGCTTGCGGACCCGCTCAGCGAGCGGGTCTCTCCTTTGCGTCTCTCTCTGTTTGTTGCTTGCCCGGCTATCGGGGGATTCTGGCTTCTCCTTCTTCACCTTGCTCCCGTCCCACCTGCGCTGCTATCGGACTGCCTGCCACTCGGATGGCAGAAAGACATCAAATCCTTAAGAGACATTCGGCTGCTTCATGTCAAAACATAAGACTGCTGCGTCGCCCTGTAAATGGCAAGAGGAAAAGAGACCCGAAGGGAAGGACCATTAATTTTCAATAAAATGGCTCGACGCAGCCTGTCTTGTGGTAAAATGGAAATGCAATTCTGTTGGGCCGGACCGGATTTCTACAAATGGAAGGAGGCTTTCTCATGTCAGTTCAGCTGAGAAGGTGCATCGGGCTTGCAGGCCTTTTGGTCGTTGTCATGGCAATATCGTCCGCGGCTCAGACCGAGCCGCTTCAAGCCGTGTACGACCTTGATTGGCAGCTACGGTATTACCTGAAGGATAACATCCTCTACAGCCTTGACTGGCAGATCCAGTATTATATCAGGGATGATTCGGTTTTCGACAAAAGGTGGATAAAGAGGTATTACCTGAAAGACGACGCCCTCTACGATTGGGACTGGCATCGCCGGTACTATATCAGGGAATTTAAGAACCCCGAGTCGCCTACAAAGTAGGGATCGGCTCTTCAGCCAGTCGGTCAGGAAATGCATTATCGTGAGCTGGCTGGAGTTTATTACCGAGAAGAATCCAGCCGTCCGTGAATACCCTCTGTCAATGACTGCATAGCCCGGTCAAAGATCGGCAGACAGATGGACACCACTCTGCACATGCTGTCAAGCATCGCTCCATAAGCTTGTCCGGCAGCCGATTCAAGGGCCGTGTCCTGCATGATAGCAGGGAGAATTCTTTGATATGTGCCTAGGCTCATTTGTTCCTCCTTGGTCCAGAAGTGGTACTGTTATCTCGTCGCAGCCCAAATAGTTACAAGAAGCATGCCAGGGCCTCTTTTCGATTGCCGTGGCCGGTATCGTGAGCCTGGATAAGGATTTGTGCCGGAAATGAAGACGAGAAAGTATACGTCGAGAAGCAAATATTGTTCCGGCTTACAGGATTCCGTCCTGTGTTACGGGACTGCATTCACCGGAAATTTTAAGCTCAGAGGTGAACCTTTCAAATAACGCAGGTGTACTCAGGGATGAGTTATGCAATGTAAGCGACTATGTCCCCAATTTTTTGGATGTGCCCAACACTGCCACAGATGTCTATGTTACAATATAGGTCGGCACCATTAAAAAAAGCCAGGAGGAAATAGTGAAAGAAAAGACCATTAAGAAAGACGAGAAGAAGAAGCCCCAGAAAACCTTAAAAGAGAAGAGGAAGGCAAAGAGAGAAAAAGAAGAGAAGAAGTAAGCGCCGGTCTCTACCGGCGTTGAGTACCGTTTTGTAACATAGCGCCCTAGAGCCCTTGCCACAGGCTTCGAGCTGTCTCAAGGGGAAGGGATGTTACACCAATGCCTTCAAGTGTATACCTTCGTTGTCGCTGCGTCGCTCTCCTCGACGTACTGCTCAGTACGCCTGCGTCGGCTCCTCGCTGCCGCCTCGGTCTCCATCTTGAATGCAAATTGGTGTTAGGGCCATTCCGGCCAGAAAAAGTTTGGCTCCGAAATCTGCTACCGCGGAAGATGGGGTAGGGGCCCGGCATCTGAGGTCATTACTCGCCGTCCGGTGCCCCTCTATTTCCGTTAAATCATATACTATTGCAGGGGAACCAAACTAGTCGCAACAATCTCCTTGGCGTCAAACCCATTCTTGATGAAACCGTACTTGGCGCAAAGGTCGATGCTAACCTGGATATCTTTCTTATTTATCTTTGTATAGAACTTCGGTTGCGTAACCTTGTTAAGAAGGTTGACATCCAGTTTTGTATACTTCGCAACGATCGCATTCATCTGATCAGGGTTCTTGTTGATAAAATCGGTGGCCTTGGTGATAGCCTTGAGGAACCTCGTCATCTTGTCTTTGTTCTTCTCCAAAGATGACTTCTTAGCAAACCAGGCCGATATCATTTCACGATCTGCTATCTCAGGTGGATAGAAACCACCGTAGAGCAGCCGCGTTATTCCTTCCGCCTCTGAAGCCGCTATGAAAGGCTGGACATTATGGCACGCGTCCACAGCACCTTCCTTAAGGGCCGGCGCCTGACTGGGCATGGGGATTTCCACGAATTTCAATGTCTTGATATCCACACCGTAGAAGTCCGCAATGGCGAGGACAGCAAGATGGTTGACAGACTGAAGGGCGTTAACGGCAATTTTCTTGCCCGCCAGGTCTTTGACCGACTGGATGGGGGAATCCTTCTTTACCAGTATGCCTGCTGCCTTTGGGTTGGCACTACCGAAAAATGCGCCTGCGGCAATGAAGGTAAAATCAAAACCTTTCAGATAAGCCTGTGACAGAGGGACCACCGCAGTCCAACCCAACTCCACAGACCCGCTCTCAACGAGGGTCTGGCTCACGGCTCCTCCTTGAGCGACCTGTCCCTCCACCTTGAGCCCCTCCTCCTCAAAATAACCCTTGTCCCAGGCAACGTAGAGCTGCTGACAATCCATGATGGGAATGTAGGAGACCTTCATCGGGAGAAGCTCTTTGGCAAGACCGGAACCCGCCGTGAAAAAAGCTAGGATGAGGCTGATACCCAATACCAACACCACTTTCAAAATACCAATCTTTTTCATTGTACCCTCCCGTGTTTGGATTTATGACAGCCTTCTCGGCCGTTTAAAGTCTTCTCTGAGCCACTATCAGGTTACAGCTTCAAACTTGGCCTGGTGCCAACCGATCAGCGACTTATTCAGAAAACGGAGCAGGGCATTGAGTGCATAACCGACGATAGCCACCAGAAAGATGCCCGCATACATTTCCGGGATATCGAACCTTCGCTGCATCAGCAAGATAAAACGTCCGATCCCGTTGAGAGCCCCCACCATCTCCGCAACGATATCTACAATCAAAGCGATAGGCAAGGCGACCCTCCACCCTGTGAAGATCTGATGAAGAGATGCAGGCAGGATCACCTGGAGAATAATTTCGTATCGGTTTCTCCCGAAGGTCTTTGCCGTATCTACGAGCGTAGGCTCAACACTCCTGACCCCATCCATGGTATTGATGAGGATGGGAAAAGAGCAGGCAAAGGCAATGACGATGATCTTCATTGCTTCTCCGATCCCGAGAAAGAGCATCACCACAGGAATGATGGCGGGCGGTGGCAATGGACGAATCAATTCCGTAATGGGCTCAAAGAGGTTGTAGGCCGGCTTAAAAAGCCCCATGACGATGCCGAGGGGAACCATTACAGCAACGGCCAGGAAGAATCCACCGAAGATTCGGCCAAGGCTCCGGATGACCTCCAGAGGCAATGTTCCATCCAGCATCAGCTGATAGAATGCAACCAGGTCCCTGCTTATGGGAGGGAAATAGAGGGGTGAGATCAGCTTGTTTCGTGAGACGATCTCCCAAAGGAGCGCCAGAAAGAGGAGAAAGCATATCCCTTTGGCCTTTGTCGAAAAGAATTCTCTCATACGGACTTCGCCGTCCAGCCCTTATGCCAGGCCATGAACCTCCCCTCGGCTGCCATGAAAAGCCAGTTGAGGCCGTAACCAACCAGGCCGATAGTGATGATCCCGGAGTACATCTGGGGAATGCGATAGCTATTATACGTGTCCATGATGAAGAAGCCCAGCCCCTTGAAACTTGCGAGCATTTCGGTCACCGTGACAATGATGATCGAGGTCGCGAGACTGACCCGAAGGCCACTGACAATGTAAGGAAGGGCTGCCGGAACAACGACTTTCCTGAGCAGGTCATAGCGCGTGGCCCCGTAGATCCTGGCAGTGTCGATCCACTGGGTATCAACACTTCTTGTTCCCTCAAAGGTGTTGACGAAAATGGGCCAGGTGCAGCCGAAGGTGATAATAGAGATATTGTAGCTGTTGGACGTTCCAAAAAGCAGGATGGCAATGGGCACCAGAGCAACCGACGGCATAGGCCTTAAGAGCTCAACGGTGATGTCCAGAAGATCGGAAACCCATCGAATTGTCCCCGTAAGCGTTCCCAGGGTGACTCCGATGATAATCGCGAGAAGGTAACCGCAGAAAGCCCTGTAAATGCTGATAGCCGTCTGTCTGAGAATCTCACCCGATCGAATTCCTTCAAGCAGTGCTCCCATGACCGTGGAGAAAGCGGGAAAATAATGGGCATACACGATACCGGAGCGGGGAAGGATTTCCCAGAGAATGATCAAGAACAAGAGAAGCAAGGCTCCTGAAAGACGGGTCTCGAACACAACCCTTTTGATGGTTTGTCCTGTTGTGTGCCCTGTCATATATCCGCGATCTCACACTTCTGGCTTTCTTCTTTGATTAAGGTGTAGATATGATGGCGGTATTCGATGAATCGCTTGTCCTCTTTGGTCGTCAGTTGATTCCTTGGCCGCGCTAAATCGATCCGGATCTCTTCGCGGATCTCTGAAGGTCTTCCGCTCAGCACAAGCACCCGGTCCGCCAGATAAATCGCTTCTTCGATGTCGTGCGTGACGAGGAGGATGGTCTGCGAAAAGTTGCTCCAGATTTCGAGGATCGCATCCTCAAGGTCGCTGCGCGTCTGCGCATCCACGGATGCGAAGGGTTCATCCATCAACAGGATGTCAGGATTGAAGGCTATCCCCCGCGCAATGGCAACCCTCTGCTGCATACCCCCGGATAACTCCCACGGATAATGGTTCTCGAATCCGCTCAGGTAAACAGCGGACAGGGCTGACTTGGCGATATCGAGTCTTTCTTTCCTGGAGAGGTTTTTCTTTTCAAGGACAAAGAGAACGTTCTTCAGCACGGTGCGCCATGGGAATAGAGACCGGCTGTAGTCCTGGAAGATGAGGATCATTTCCTTGGGTGGACGCTCGATCTCTCTCTCGTTGATGAAGACCTTCCCCTCGGTTGGCTTCAGAAGGTGGCAGATGCATTTGAGCAGGGTCGTTTTCCCGCACCCCGAAGGACCAACAATGCAGACGAATTCTCCCTTATTGATGGAAAAGCTGATGTTCGCGCAGGCTGTAATCTCGCTTTCGCCTCTTATGTAGGTCCTGCGTACCTGCTCCGCGCGAAGAAGAGTAGGTCCTGGAATGTTGTCAGGAATAACTTCCACCCACACCTCTCAAAAAGGATTAACAAAAGAAGCAGAACTACCGGGTGTCCCATGTTCTATAAATGAATAGCAGACAACCGTCCAACATGTCAACTGGGACGCGAGGGGCCACTGGTATTTTCCAATATTGCGGAGCGGAGGTATCTATTTAAATATACGAGTGTATGTGTTAGCTTTTTGTAAGAGGGGTGCCATATGAAAGTAAGGGAAGAGGTTACGGAAGATGAACTGCTGGACATATTGAATTCGGAGCTTTACAAACACGCGGAGCTAAAAAAGTGTAGCTTCATTTCTATTCAGCGGTCAGAGCCTGACGGCACGGGTTGTAACTGGTCAGCCGAGGTAAGAAGCAGAGGAGTTCCTCATCATGTTTCAGCGCCGATCACCGGTAAAATAGCTGCCGAGGCCAAAACAAAATATAATCTGAAATGAGACATCCCCATTCCCTCCCCTTGTCGACGAGGATCGAAGGAGGGTTATGAACACGTTTGATATCGCAGTCATTGTAGTTGTCGGGGGATTGACCCTTCTGGGTTTATTCAAGGGCATGGTGAAGCAGCTCGTCGCGCTTGCTGGAGTGGTGGCGGGATATATGGTAGCCATGAGGTTCTATGAGCCGGCGTCCCGGTTCTTTACGAGCTTCCGTCCCGGCACAGCCAAAGTAATTAGTTTCATCGCCATCTTTGTTGCATGTATTCTCTGTGCCCACATTATTGGATGGGTGGTAGGAAAACTTTTTGGCATTTCGGGATTGGGGTTCCTGAACAGGATCGGTGGAGGATTGGTAGGATTCTTGAAAGGCTGTGTGATCGTCTCCCTTGTAGTAATGGTATTAATCGCCTTTCTTCCTGCGAACAGCAGCCTTTTCAAAGGCTCATCAACCATCAAATATATCCTACCGGTTGTAGGGGTAATGAAAAACATCTCCCCAGCGGATATTAAGGCCAGGTACAATGAAAAAGTTGAAAAGGTAAAGTCCATTTGGAGTAAGCATAAATGATGGAGCGCAAATCTTCACCCCTGTTGCCCAAACTACAATTCTTGAGGTAACAAGCCGGAAGAATTTTTCGCGAAAAATAGGGAAGGCATTAATACTGATTGACAAAAAATACCTGCGGGGATAAGATTGATTGCGGTATAGCTGTTGTTTCTATAGAGGAAAAAGGAGCGTGTTATGGGAGACAAGGGCAAGAAAGATAAGGAAAAGGGTCAGAAACAGAACGCCGAAAAACAGCAACAAAAGGCAAAAAAGCAACTAGAGAAACAACCGAAAAGAGGCTCTTGACAGAAAAGCTTGGTACGCTACCGTTCTCCTACCCCGCGCGCCCTTCACCCTTCCCACCTCTCCACTCTCCAAACGTACTTTTATTCCATGGGGATGCTGGGGAGAGTTGGTCAGGATATCTTTTACCACGCCTTCCGTGAGTTTTCCTGTACGTTGATCCTTCTTCAGAACAATTGAGACTCTAATTCCCGGTTTTATATCAGACCGTTTTGTACCGTCCATGTGAGTTCCTCCAAACTGTTTCAGCTCTCCAATTCCTCTCCGGATTCACTTCACTGAAGGGGCTTCGCCCCGGTGGGCGGATTGATCGCCCCGGCCTTCAAGGAGCGCACGCAGCAGTTCAGCAACAGCCTCCTTGTGTTCCACGATGATGGCTTTGATCTGCCTCTCCTTGCCCGTAATCACGCTGCCCAGGGCGTTGCCGTCCATGTCGAGCATACAGCCGAGGAGTCTGGGGGCATGGAGTTGCAGGAGGTGTTCAACGTGCCGGTAAAAACGCTGGGCGCCATCGTTGGAAATGAGGAGAAGCCTGGAAACCCTGTCGCCGGTGGGGAGACCCCTGCCTTCCCGAAGATGGGCAATCCCTCTTCGTTCCTTTTCCAGCCTATTGGAGATTGCCTCCAATCCGCACCGAACGTGACCGTTAGTGTTGGCCCTCTGGAGCGCCTTTTTCAGACGATCGCCCATGGTGATCATGGGGACGGAAAGATCGCTGCCGGACCAGAGTTGAACGGTGCGGACCATCAGGATCTGACGGATGGTTCCGGCGGTGCCGTCAGCTTCTAGCTCTCTGGGCAACCTCATGTCTGAAAGATTCATCTCATCTGC
>CAWIHO010000059.1:0-106392 GCA_963835605.1 uncultured delta proteobacterium
CCGAAGAAGATCCAGGTCTTGCGCACATCCGGATCCGTGGTAGCCTGCTTGGCCCGTATAACGGCCTGCCCCATGGTGGGCAGGCCCCCTGAGAAGAGCACCCTGATGAACTCCTGGTTCATAACGGACTGCGGCCCGGGGTCGGTCAGGCCCGAGGATGCAAAGACCGCTATTGCCCCTCCCTGGGGCGCGAGGATGAGCGCCTCTGCCAGGCTCTCCGTATAGACATCCTGGAAGAGGCCATTCAGGCAGGTCATGGCAACCACGAGGGGGAGCTTATACCCGTTGGCGAGGGTCTCGGCAAGAGGCGAGGTGAAGATATCGCCCCGCCAGGTCTCCTCGGAGCCGTGCCCCGCGTAGTTGACCAGGAGCGGTCCCTGATTGCATGCCGCAAGAAGGTTCGCCGTGAGCGTCGTATCATCCATGGTTCCCCGGTAGAAGGTTGTGGCAGTGCCTTGGGGCAGGAGTGCTTGTACGGCCCCACTCGCCTCTTTAAAGTCAAAGGAGCCTTGGTCATCCTGCTCATCGGCAACGAGGAGGGCCTGGTTATGCTGTGGTGTCCCGGTATAGCCGACGATTTTACTCACCACCAGGGCTGCCTGGTCCTGGGTCCTCACCGGCAGTCTCCCGACGGGGATATCCGGGAGAAGATCGTTATTGAGATCGACGAACCAGTCATCGGATGCGGTCTCGAGGTAGGTGGCATCGACGAGCTTCGTCGGTACGAAGTCGAAGGAACCGAGACCCAGGTAGTTCTTGGGGTCGAAACTCGCATCCCCGACGAGGACAAGATACGCAGGTGGTCTCCTCCAGGCGTGTGCTCGCGTCATGAAGTCTTTCACGGCATACGGGGTCTTTATCCCGAAGGAGAATTCATCGTAGATGTCCTCGATATCGACCACGGCTACCGACAACCCGGTCTGTTCCCGGAGGGTCTTCAAGGGGGCGAGACTTCCGATAAAGTCGTGGTGGCTCACCATGATCAGGTCTGCACCATCGCTCGCGTACCAGGCTGAGGGCTCATTGGCAGCGAGCGCCGCGGGAGCCAGCGAGGCGCTGCCGGTAAAAGCAATGAGGCTCCTTGCCCCGGATCCCGGTATCCCGATCTGGATGGCATAGCCCGCCCCGTTGGGTTTGACCTGACCGGTCACTTCCATAACCGCTGCCGGATCGGTAATATCCATGATGCGTACCTGGTTGGTGCTGAAGCCCCCCACCGTTACCTGCTTTGCCCCTTGAGCCGTGAACAAGAGCCGGTCCTGATCCGCCGTATAGGTTTTTGCGTACGTGAGCTTGATCGTATCGATCATGCAGACATCGAGCTCACCCGATGTCTGCAGCGTCAGGGTATTCGTATCCCCGTACCCTGCTTCGGGGATCGTGAAGGAGGCTTCCCCCTGGTTCTGCCCGGAGAAGGCAAGGTGCCCCACCACGTGTCCGTTGAACGTGACGGTGACCTCGTGGGGCTGTACCGTGACCCCCTGGAGGAGGACGTCAAGGACAGCGGCTCCTCCTGCCCGGTGCGTGACGGAAAGCCCCGTCGCCACCGGGTCGGTCCCGATGACGGAACCGAAGAAGTTCTCTTTATCGCCGTTCAATAAAGCCGCAAAGTAGATGGTCCGCTCTTTGAGGGTAACCGTGGCGGGAAAGCTCGTCTGGGTACCCGACCCTCCCCCGGTGACCTTCTGGATGCGCTTGCCCGGCTGTGAGCCATTCACCAGCCAGTAGACATTGGTATCCGTATACGGGGTAGCAACGCCTGCCCCGTAGAACGAAAGGGTTCCATTCTCGATGACAAGCGGCTGCTCTTTTCCCCCGACGTAGAGCTGGAGGAACCCGGGGTTCCCCACCGGCAGTCCTAACGAGGTAAGATCAGCCAGGGAAACGCGATACCACCCCTCGTCCCGGATGAAGAGCTTGACCGCCTGAGCTCCCGCCAGGGCCCGCTGGGTATCCTGTGGACTTCTGAGCCCACCGGAAAAGGGTGAGGTACGGCCGCTAGGCAAGCGTCCTTGCCCGATCCGTGCGAAGAGCGCCTCTTGAGCCCCGGTCGTCTGGCCCCCGGTAAGGCTCCGTAAGGAGCGCGACCCTACCTTGAGAAGAGGCGTCGCTGAGGGGGTAGGGGTAACCGGACCATGCAGGGTCCTTATCCCGTTGAGGTCGATGTCTTCTACCCAGTAACCACTGCCGGGTTGCGGGTCGTAGAAGCGGTAAGCATGACCTGCTGCCAGGTGCGCGCTACCGGTCCTCAAGGCAGAGCCCGCGAGGGGTCCTGTGGTGAGCTTCACGCGTTGTCCGTGATCCTGCCGGTAGACGTTGAAGCCGAGATTGTTCACCTCCTGGCCGGTGGTCCACGCAATAAGGACTCCTTCTCCATCCGTGCGCGCCGTCAAGGACTTGAGCTTGACACTCGTCACGGAGCCGAACTGGACAGGACCGGAAGGGGATGTCCCCGTACCCGTTCCTCCACCTGCCGTTGTGCCTGCTCCGGTACCACCCTGTGGTGTCCCGGTGTCTGTAGCCTGCTCCGGTGCCACCCTGCTGTACATCGGTCGGGTTTATTGCCGCGCTCGTTCCTTCCTGCGTCGTCGGTGACGCACCGGGTGCGTAGACGCACGCGGGACCATGGCTTGTCTTTGTTCCATTGAGGTCAAGGTCTTCGAGCGTATAGCAGACCGGGGTCCCGGTCGGTGCTCCGGTGTCGGTATACGTATAGGACCTCCCCGCGATGGAGCTTATGAGGCCCGGGATGAGCTGCCTGTTGAGCTGCACCAGCGGTCCGTTATTGATGCTCCGGTAGAGGTTGAACCCGAGGTTATCGATCTCGGTCTTGGTGACCCACTCGACCTCGACGGCGCCGCCCTCGATGGTGGCGGAGAAGGAGGCAAGCTTTATGACCGAGGGGTCTGCCTGCCGAGCGCTCACCGTGTAGAAGCTTCCGGGGGCATTCTGGTTATTGTACTCCGTCAGAACCCAGCCGGCAGAGCGCGCCTGCGTGGTCGAAACACGGACGTCCTCGATGGTGCCATAGCAGTAGCCGTCTTCGCCAGTACAGATCTGGAGGGTGGTGTTGTTGCTGAAGGTCATTGCGCTTGAAAGACGTGCCGATAAACTGGTTACCGTTTATGTAAATTGTGTTTTGTCCACCGCTGGTAACCCCATCGATTTTGTACCAAGTGCCGGTGGCTCATCGACGGATTTGCAACGTGGACCAGCAATTCGATGCCACATCTTGGGGACCATACCACATGCCATAACCATTGTGAACCTTGAGTGCCGAAGAAAAAGGTATAACCACCGGTACGTACTCGTCTAAGGATCAGTCGTAATACACTGCGGCGGCGACACGTTGCTCGGGTTGAACCACAGGGAGACCGTGCCATTGGTGGTCAGGTTGAGAGAGCCTGCGAAAGGGATATCGATGTCTTGACGCGCCGTTAAAGGTCTGTCCTTTCCAGATCTTACCGGTGCCTTGCGTGGGGTAGGTGCCGCCCGTACTGTTGTTCGCGTTGCTCGTGGAGTCGCTTATAGGGGCTTAAGTTTTCTGCCAGATGCCATACGCCTCCGTAGTCCGAGCCCCACACACCCGTCTTATTCTGCTGGGAAGTCGTAATAGTGCTGTCGTCGTATTCGATGAAGATGTTGGTCCCGTTATTGATGGTGGGGACCTTCACCCAGGCAATGAGTTGCCCCGTCGACCCGTTGTAGTACACAACCTCGTAGTTGAGAATGTTTTCCGAGCTGTCCCTGAAGGCAATGTCATAGCCGTTGGCATTCTGCACCAATCCGCTTGCGTTCGCCCCGAGTATGCAAGATCCGTATCGGTCACGCTGAAGAGCATGGGGAAGTTGGACAAGGGGACCGCCGCTCACCTGGTTTGCATTAACCGTAATGGACTTCTGCCACAGGTAGACTGCCTGTGCCTCCCGGACAGACATCCCGAGGAAGAGGAACAGAGAGGCTATGGAGACAATGAATTGGCTACTCTTCCAGAAGTTCATGGCCTAGCCCTTTCAAGGAGTAGGAAACACACGACCCATAAGGCCATGCCGAGTATGCGGTTTCTTCTGTTCACCTTGCTCCTTCTCCCCCTTCGCCTCTTGCCGCCTTTTCTCTGCCCCTACTTGAGGCAAAAGGATACAGAATTACCTATGTATTATCGGCATTTCCTAGCCCAACTTGAGAAAACAGAAGGTAACCGGGGCACACACAGCTTGGTGCAGTCTGCCCCTGCCCCGGAACGATGCGTCATTTCAGTTTTGTTGTCGGGTCCCCAAAGAAGATCCAGGTCTTGCGCACATCCGGATCCGTGGTAGCCTGCTTGGCCCGTATAACGGCCTGCCCCATGGTGGGCAGGCCCCCTGAGAAGAGCACCCTGATGAACTCCTGGTTCATAACGGACTGCGGCCCGGGGTCGGTCAGGCCCGAGGATGCAAAGACCGCTATTGCCCCTCCCTGGGGCGCGAGGATGAGCGCCTCTGCCAGGCTCTCCGTATAGACATCCTGGAAGAGGCCATTCAGGCAGGTCATGGCAACCACGAGGGGGAGCTTATACCCGTTGGCGAGGGTCTCGGCAAGAGGCGAGGTGAAGATATCGCCCCGCCAGGTCTCCTCGGAGCCGTGCCCCGCGTAGTTGACCAGGAGCGGTCCCTGATTGCATGCTGCAAGAAGGTTCGCCGTGAGCGTCGTATCATCCATGGTTCCCCGGTAGAAGGTTGTGGCAGTGCCTTGGGGCAGGAGTGCTTGTACGGCCCCACTCGCCTCTTTAAAGTCAAAGGAGCCTTGGTCATCCTGCTCATCGGCAACGAGGAGGGCCTGGTTATGCTGTGGTGTCCCGGTATAGCCGACGATTTTACTCACCACCAGGGCTGCCTGGTCCTGGGTCCTCACCGGCAGTCTCCCGACGGGGATATCCGGGAGAAGATCGTTATTGAGATCGACGAACCAGTCATCGGATGCGGTCTCGAGGTAGGTGGCATCGACGAGCTTCGTCGGTACGAAGTCGAAGGAACCGAGACCCAGGTAGTTCTTGGGGTCGAAACTCGCATCCCCGACGAGGACAAGATACGCAGGTGGTCTCCTCCAGGCGTGTGCTCGCGTCATGAAGTCTTTCACGGCATACGGGGTCTTTATCCCGAAGGAGTATTCATCATAGATGTCCTCGATATCGACCACGGCTACCGACAACCCGGTCTGTTCCCGGAGGGTCTTCAAGGGGGCGAGACTGCCGATAAAGTCGTGGTGGCTCACCATGATCAGGTCTGCACCATGGCTCGCGTACCAGGCCGAGGGCTCATTGGCAGCGAGCGCCGCGGGAGCCAGCGAGGCGCTGCCGGTAAAAGCAATGAGGCTCCTTGCCCCGGATCCCGGTATCCCGATCTGGATGGCATAGCCCGCCCCGTTGGGTTTGACCTGACCGGTCACCTCCATAGCCGCTGCCGGATCGGTAATATCCATGATGCGTACCTGGTTGGTGTCAAAGCCCCCCACCGTTACCTGCTTTGCCCCTTGAGCCGTGAACAAGAGCCGGTCCTGATCCGCCGTATAGGTTTTTGCGTACGTGAGCTTGATCGTATCGATCATGCAGACATCGAGCTCACCCGATGTCTGCAGCGTCAGGGTATTCGTATCCCCGTACCCTGCTTCGGGGATCGTGAAGGAGGCTTCCCCCTCGTTCTGCCCGGAGAAGGCAAGGTGCCCCACCACGTGTCCGTTGAACGTGACGGTGACCTCGTGGGGCTGTACCGTGACCCCCTGGAGGAGGACGTCAAGGACAGCGGCTCCTCCTGCCCGGTGCGTGACGGAAAGCCCCGTCGCCACCGGGTCACTCCCGATGACGGAACCGAAGAAGTTCTCTTTGTCGCCGTTCAATAAAGCCGCGAAGTAGATGGTCCGCTCTTTGAGGGTAACCGTAGCAAGAAAGCTCGTCTGGGTACCCGACCCTCCCCCGGTGACCTTCTGGATGCGCTTGCCCGGCTGTGAGCCATTCACGAGCCAGTAGACATTGGTATCCGTATACGGGGTGTCAACGCCTGCCCCGTAGAACGAAAGGGTTCCATTCTCTACCACAAGCGGCTGCTCTTTTCCCCCGACGTAGAGCTGGAGGAACTCGGGGTTCCCCACCGGCAGTCCTAACGCGGTAAGATCCGTAAAGGAAACGCGATACCACCCCTCATCCCGGATGAAGAGCTTGACCGCCTGAGCCCCCGCCAGGGCCCGCTGGGTATCCTGAGGACTTGTGAGCCCACCGGAAAAGGGTGAGGTACGGCCGGTAGAGAAGCGTCCTTGCCCGATCCGTGCGAAGAGCGCCTCTTGAGCCCCGCTCCTCTGGTCCCCGGTAAGGCCACTTAAGGAGCGCGACCCTACCTTGAGAAGAGGCGTCGCTGAAGGGGTAGGGGTAACCGGACCATGCAGGGTCCTTATCCCGTTGAGGTCGATGTCCTCTACCCAGTAACCACTGCCGGGTTGCGAATCGTAGAAGCGGTAAGCATGACCTGCTGCCAGATGCGCGCTACCGGTCCTCAGGGCGGAGCCCGCGAGGGGTCCCGTGGTGAGCTTCACGCGTTGTCCATGGTCCTGCCGGTAGACGTTGAAGCCGAGATTGTTCACCTCCTGGCCGGTGGTCCACGCAATAAGGACTCCTTCTCCATCCGTGCGCGCCGTCAAGGACTTGAGCTTGACACTCGTCACGGAGCCGGACTGCACAAGGACTCCTGGAGGGGAGCGCCGACCGGTTCCTCCACCTGCCGTTGTGCCTGCTCCGGTACCACCCTGTGGTGTCCCGGTGTCTGTAGCCTGCTCCGGTGCCACCCTGCTGTACATCGGTCGGCTCTGAAGGGTTTATTGCCGCGCCCGTTCCTTCCTGCGTCGTCGGTGACGCACCGGGTGCGTAGACACACGCGGGACCATGGCTTGTCTTTGTTCCGTTGAGGTCGATATCCTCGAGCGTATAGCAGACCGGGGTCCCGGTCGGTGCTCCGGTGTCGGTATACGTATAGGACCTCCCCGCGATGGAGCTGATGAGGCCCGGGATGAGGTTCCTGTTGAGCTGCACCAGCGGTCCGTTATTGATGCTCCGGTAGAGGTTGAACCCCAGGTTATCGATCTCGGTCTTGGTGACCCACTCGATTTCGACGGCGCCGCCCTCGATGGTGGCGGAGAAGGAGGCAAGGGTGATGACGGTGGGCGTAAAGGTGGACTGGATGACGAAGCGGCTGCCTGCCGACGTGCATGTAGCGCCGCCGTTATCATATAATAGTAGGTTTCGAGAACGCGTCGGTCAGAAGGCATAGCGAGGAGCGCCACTTCGCGATCTAGCATAACTGGCACGTTGCGCGTGCCACATCGATCTGCGTGTAGGAGGGAAGGCACGTGTCATCTGAACAGTATGCCAACATAACGTAGCCGTTGGGGGCGTTGTTACTGAGCTTAAAATGTGGCTTCATGGTAATACGAGATACTGGAGCCCGACCAGTTCTGGGGTTCGTAGAGCGTGGTAACGTAATTTCGCTGTGTAGGAGGTGTTGTTGTAGTTTCCGGCATCTTCGTAAGTCATCTGCTGGGTGCTCTCCGTCTTGGTGAGGCCGGCCGCCGCATGCTGCTGGATAACCAGGTGGGAACTTCGCCGAGATAGGTCTGTTACCACCAAGTATGCGTTCTTCAGACGTACCGTATAGTCTTGCCCTGTAGGTGAGCAGTGACCGGCTCCGGAACGGACCCTGGCGAAGAGGGTTAGGTCCGTGTTGGTTGACGTCAAAGCGGAGCCGACGTCGCCCCGGCGGTAAGGTCGCGCAAGATCACGTAGGCGATGGCGCCGGAGTGGTGGCGGTGACAAGGGCGCTTCAAAGTAGATGGTAACGGTTCCGTCGAATTGGCTGCTGTCGTAGAGGTAACGTTCCGCATCAATGTTGGCCATAGCTCGTACTCGTTTTGAAATCGTACCCGCAGACGTGCGCGAGCGTATCCATGTCGGTCAGTTTGTCCCCTCCAGGTAGATGACGAGCCTGGCTCTGATTGAGGATGACGCGGTTGCCGTTGTATCCCATTGCCTTGATGATATACTGCTGGCCATCTTCCAGGGTGATCTCGCCGCTGCGCAGGTGCTCGAATGTCTGTTTCCTGTCCAGACCTGGCTGCCATCCACGATGACGTCGTTCGCACCTCCATCCACTAGCTTGAAGAGGGCGACCGTGCCATAGGTGTTTGCCGTACCTGTCTCGACGACCGACTCAAAGTAGATCTTGGGGGAAGTCCAGCGGGAGGACTCGTACAAAAAGGGCACGCCGCTGTAGCCCTGCACGCCGGCGACGCCGTCGATTTGTGATGATACCTTGTCCCAGGCGCCAGAATTAGTGTTCCCCATTGCCTCCCTGGCCTGGAGCTGGACCGTTTTGACTACACGGTTCAAATACCCGTACAGCCGCGTGACGACGATGATCCGAGAAGAGGTGGTTCCGGAAGCTACACCATACTTATCCATCACGGTCAGTATCTTGGTCGCAGTGGGAAGGCCCAGGTTAGAGCTCTTCTTGAGCCGTGTCCATGTCGTGCCTTGCCAAGTGAGCGTGCACGTTTCAGCGGAATCGGTAGCATCATAGAGCCGGGTGTACGCGACCCCGGTTGCCGTGGATGTGCTGGCATGGACCTGGAAATAGGCTGTATTAGAAACGTATTGCCAGTTGGTGGGGGTCCACTGCTGGTAGACGGCGACGATCGGTATAGGAGGTAGCGGCAGTGGCCTGGCCCGTGAGCACAAAGGGGATGTGGCTCTCGGTGATGCTGATGCTGCCCGACTGCTGGATGATGAGCACAGCGGAGGAGAGATACCCGGTGCCCCCGCTTGTCCACTGCTGGACGACATACTCTTTGCCGGTGGTCAGGGTGATGGCAGCGGAACGCACACGTGTTTTTGAGGTATTGGTGGTGCTGATCTGGGAGTTGGCGACAGCCGCTCTGTCCGTCATGTTGTAGAGTCGCGCATACGCGGTCTGGCCGCTCGTTGCCCACAGGGTCGATTCAAAGTAGGCGGTTACGGTCCCATCAATGTGGGAGCTGTCATAGTAGTATGATGGTTGATTCGGGATGGTGGTGGCGGATGTGGCCGCGCTCGTCGTGTAGCCGACGAAGGGGACATATGTTTCTATGTTACTCAGGTTGGTCCAATTCTGGACCACGATGAGCCGGGCAGCCCGCACAGACCATGTACCTGAGGCGTTGCTGATCTGGGCCATGACCTTATAGTCCGTGCCGTTGGTGAGGGTGATGGGACCGCTCCGCTGGATGGTATAGCTCGTGCTCGTCGTGGAGACAGGACTGCCTGCTACCTGAACACCACCGGAGGTATAGAGGGCGGCGGATGCCGTGTACGAGCCGTTTGAAGATTCGAGGAGGGCTTCAAAGTAGACCGTTGCACCCGTGTATTGGGTGGAGTCCCAGTGTATATAGACTGTTCCATTGCCGAGATCGGCATAGCTCGTCTGGGCGCCGCTTGAATCAGCCCCGACCAGAGGCCCGATCTGTTTTTCGATGCCGACGGCCCACAAAAAGGCAGGAGAAAGGAAGAGGAAGAAGGTAAGGGTAAAGAGACCGAGGAAGAAAACAGGTGTGGCTCGGCGTTTCTGGGGGCAGTTCCCGCGCACGGAACATCGGCAGGTAATCTTCTGTTCTGCCCGTGTCAACACTGTATCTTCGAAGCCCTTGAGCCGGTGATGTTCCCGGCTTCTTCCCGGAGTAGATTATCGGCTGGACGCGCCTGTAGTTTCAGCCGGATATCCTCTTCGGGCTGTATAGTTTTTCGGACAAAAATGACAACAACTTAAGGACTGGTGAGGTATTACGGCTGTCAGGAGAGAGGATCGGTGGTGGTGAAACGAGGCGGTGGGCTAGGGCCTTCCGTACATCAGTTTTTCGACAAGACTGACGACGTCGCTGTCTGGCCGAAAGCGGAGCTCATAGCATGCAACATTACATGCCACACCCTCGAGAAACGAGAGCGCAAATTTCAGGGCCGTCGGGTCAAAGAAAGGGAGAAAACTGCACGCGAAAAGGCGTTCGACGACAGCGGCTCTTGGAAGCGGGACGAGCTCGTTCGCCGGATGTTTTGAGAGAAAGAGCACGGTGCGTAAAGGCGCGCTATCCGGGGACGCGAGCTGGGCGTCGCCGTGCCAGGGTGTACCAAACATCCAGGGTTTGCCCCCCTTTGTGCGTATAGCTATGCGGTCGTCGCTCAGGATGGTGATGCCCGGGAGGTCCGCCAGCAATTGTGCGATCGTGCTCTTACCCGCACCGGACTGACCTACAAACAGGTGGCCGTTTCCTTTCGCGTCAGTCATCCCGCATGCATGTAGCTCAACGCCTTTCCCGCGTGAAAGCACGTTGACGAAGAGGAGCTCGTCCAGGGGGTAGTCGAGCGGGAAATGTGTTTCTTCGCGTTCAAAAAAAAGTGGGTGAAGCAGGACCTCGCCACTCGTGAAGCCGCGCCTCATGCGTGCTGCCTTGTAAGGGATTGATTCGGTAGCCGGTGCATAGAATGCGAAAAGGTAGCCATCATCCTGTTCGAAGAGTTTATAGGACTCACCCGGATCGAACAGCATCCTTCCTTTCACTGCACCGTTAGACAAGTCTTGCCACCGTGCGGCGACCTGCACGTCCGGCCGCGCGTTATGGCAGGAAAAGCGACGTGTGGTCTCATCGAGCCTCAGCTTGACGGTTTGGTCCGGACTTGACAGGCGAAAGACAATGTCGGCTATCTTGAAAGAGATCTCGTAAGGTGTCGGCATAGAGGTTTTCCTTAGGGCCTGTGCGGGCCGGCGAAGGATATCCGTTACGATCCCGAGAGTAGAGCAGTTGAGTGGGGTAGTGCAAGGTGTCTGTAGCGGGCCGGAGTTTCCTGTTTTCTTGCAAAAACCGAGCACAGCTTCTTCGGGCCTCAACTCCACCTCTCTGATGTGAGGTTTCACGTACGGCCTCTTTTGTCCCTTCGCCTCTTCTGGATCAGATGTCATGCATTGCCTCCTGCCTCGCAATAGGGGCAGTCGCCATGCGAGGGAATCGGTAAACCAAGAGCTCTTGTCCTGAGATGGCCGACACGGCAGAGGTAATCAACCGGCTCTTCCGCGTCGCCATTTTCCAGCTCGCCCAGTGCGGGGCACATGCCGCAGAGTGCCTTTATTTCGCAGCCGGTACATTTGGTCCGTCTTGTAATTTTCTTTGTGCGCGTTTCCTTCACAACACCTTCCCACCCTTCCTGAAAGCTGCCCGAGGCGCAGGTCCCACCTGTCGCCCGTGCAAAACCCGCAGGCCTGCAGATTTCCGTAAGGGTCGATGGAGAAGCCACTGATTCCCGCGCCGCAATGGTAGAGGTCATCCCAACGTTCAGGGGTGTGGACAGGGCCTTTGAACTGCGCTGCATATTTTTGCCAGTCCGTAACCACTTTCTGGTCGCGTAGGTCTAGCTCGATAGCTTCTTCCGGCGGCAATCTCACAGCCAGAGGCCTGAGAGACTGGTCCAGCCTCGGGTTGACCATGGCATCAAATCTAAACTGGAGCCCGAGGCTTTCCGCGAATGCCTTCATGTATTCGAGCTCGTGCTTGTTTATGGTGAGCGCCATGGTTTTGAGTCTCAAGGGGAGACCGCGTTCCCGCAAGAGCTCGATTCCCACTAAACACCGCTCAAAGGAGCCTGGCACACCGGTGACACGCTCATAGGTCTCTTTTGTATTTCCATAGACTGTTATTTCGATGTTGAAGGGAGGCCATTCAGAGAGGTGGTCAGCGATTCTCTTGTCAATAAGGACCCCATTGGTGAAGAGTGTGATGAGCAGGCCCTTTTTTTTGCCGTACATGTAAATGTCGAGAAAATCCTTACGCAGGAAAATCTCTCCGCCCGTGTATAAGAGCCAGAGACACCCGGCTTCGCTAATCTCGTCAATGATACGGCAATGCTCTTCGTACGTAAGTTCGCCGCAGCGCGCCGGCTTGTGGTTTGGCGGAAGATTGTTGTAGCAATGCGCGCAGTGCAAGGGGCATCGCCTCGTTACCTCAATGGCTCCATTGAGGGGTATGCGCGCCTGGAGGCCCTCCGTGTGAAACAGGCGGCTGAAATCGGCATAGCTCATCTGCTCCATACGATACCGGTCCTTGACTCACGCCGCGGGCGCACTCGGGTCTTCCTGTGCGCGGACGAGGCCGGCCGAGCTCAAAACAGAGAGAAACTCGGCAACATCCTGTTCGGCTTCTGACGGGGAGACGTCGTATAAAGAACAGAAAGCGTTCACAATCCGTTCTACATTGGTCTGACCGTCTATGCGCCGCCAGATCTCCGTTGCCGATTCGTTGAGGGTATACACGGCACGCAAATTAGCCGCGGACGCCCTTACAGGAACGATGATCGTTTCGGTCCCTATTTGACGTGTAACGCAGTTAGCATCTTTTTCGAACATGCGAATATCCATGCTGTATGCTAAATGCAAATTGTGTGCCGGATTCGGTATCAATCCGGCAACCCGCACTAAGGGCGTCCCCTGAGCTACGCCGTCAAGCCTTTTATCGTCCTTAAGGGCGATAAGTTTACCCCGCCTGAGGGTATGAAGGAGACTCCGGATAGAATTTTTGACGGGATGTGAAATTGTGTATACTATCGGGGCTATGACGAAAAGAGAGGAAGAGCTGCTTGCGGCGGGTTGGGAGAAGAGGTTTGTCGCGACCGAGCCGAGGCTGCAGGAAGCGGTCGAGCTTTACGAAGAGATAGGGTTCGAAGTGCTCCTTGAGCCCCTGCCGACGGAGGAGGAACTGAAGGGTGCAATTTGCGAGGAAAGCGGCTGCACCGCGTGCTTCGACGTAGACAGGGAACGATACAGGATCATTTACACGAGGGCCAAAGAGGCCCGAGAGAGCTAACGCTTCTTGAAGAGTTCATTCCAGAGCTTTTCGGCCTCTGTTTTTCCGGTCTTCTTCTGCTCTATTGCTGGGACACCCGCGCTCGGGTACCCGGTCGCCCCCTCCTTGAAGCGGAAAAAATCGCAATAGTTTGCTCTGTCCTTTTCTTTGACAGGCTCAGCTTGCGGCTCTGTGCAGGCGTTAGCCTTCGATTCGGCGTAGAACGCGCAGTTGAGACAAACACGAAGGTCAGTCCCGCATTTCGGGCATTCATCCCTTCGTGAAACTTTCTCTAACTCAATCGTTGTCCCGCACTTGAAGCACATTTTCATGTTTCATTCCTTACACGTAACTTGTAACCCGTAACACTCATTTCATGCAGCCTTCGGCGCGTGCCTTCATAATTTTTTCAGAAGCTCCCGTAAATCGTTGATCACCGTACCATCGGTCTCGCCGGACGGATTGTAATGGTAGCATTCAATGCCGAGCGCGCGAGGTACCTCGTAATCAAAAACCGGATGATCGCCCACGTGAACGAGATCCCCGGGCGAAACGCCGAGGTTGGTGGCCAACGTACGATAAAATCTCTCTTCCTTTTTGACCATCCCGAGGTCGGAGGTCGCGGAGACAACGTATTCGAAATAGTCGGTAAGACCGGCCTGCACGAGTTCTTTCTCCACGAATATCCGACCGGCGTTTGAGGCTATCACAAGCCTGTAACGCTCTCGCAGAACGCGTATGACATCGAGCGCGTGGGGGATTACTTCTATGTGCTTAACATAGGTGTCTAGCAACTCATGCGCGGATATGGGTAAACCGAATTTCGTGAGCCAGTATTCCACGTCGTACCAGAGCAAGTTTTCGTCGCCTATATGGTCGTACTCTTTGTGTATGAGCCTTTGTGCCTCTTCCAAACGCACACCATACTTTTCAGCATACTTGCCCGGGATGCCGTCGTGCCACACCATATCGCCGAATTTTCCCTGGACGAGCGTCCCATCAAGGTCAAAAGAGATCACCTTTTTCATGCTAAGCCACCACCCTGACTTGTCGCGCCTCTCTCCCGATGGTCTCAATGCGACCGACTTTTCACAAATTCTTGTCCCTGAATATCCTGAGGCAAGCCGGCTTATTGAATGACCGCATCTGATTCATCATCCTAAAGTGCGCTAACAAAGTATACCATACCTGAAAGGAGGATGAGCAGGCTTGCGGCGAGGAGCACCGCACCCGCAAGCGGGTACCCGGTGGATAACCGGAAACTATATCAATATAAATGAAGGCGAATTGGCAAAAGAGAACAAAGGCCGACGAGCACGCGAACGCCCTCGTCGGCCCTCTTGTTTGCTAAACCAGAATGTTAGCGGTGCGCCCTCGTCGGCGCCTTCCCGCGGCCACCACGGCCAGCGGTTGCCTCGGCCACGCCAGCTGCTATTGTTTCCCCTCCGGCCCCGCGGTTGCGGCCGTGCCCGCGCGGCTGCCCCGGTTGAAATCGCCCCTGCTACCGCCGTACCACCTGTCAGCCCTGCGCCGGTTGCCGCTGAGGTAATGCCCACGGCGTTCATACCTGCGGCAATAGCTGCAGGCTCACCAACGATGAAACCTCCGCCCAAAAGGCCACCCGATGCCGGCGGCAGAGGCACGACCACTTGCGTTGCCGTCGCTTGGGGACGCGCGCCTGTTGGGCCATAATAGGCTATTCCGGCCTGTGTCACCAGACTATCGAACTGTGCCTGTGTCATGGTAACCTTGGTCCCATCGGCCAGGGTCATCACAGGCACCGCCGCCTGGGCGAGCGCAATCGAAGAGAAGAGTCCAAGAACCAAAAAAAATCCGACAACAGTCACACACAAGTGGTTTCTGCTGTGTCTCATGATTACATTACCTCCCTATGGATGTATGTTATGGAGCATGTTGCTGTCTTTGTCAAGATAGGAGCTCGTGTTCCTCGAGTATGGGGTGAATTTGATTTCCCGGGCTGCTGGTGAGTCCGTGAGTCACCTCTGGGGTCGCTCAGCTGTCGGTTTCTAAAGACTCAGACTGAGAGGTCTATCTCGATTTGTCTCACCAATGATCGATGTTCGATGTGCCACGCCACAGCTCCACGCACGCCCTCCTCAAGGGAGGTCTTTGGGTACCAGCCTAAGAGCTTTCTGGCTTTGGCGATATCTGCCCATGTTTCTTTCATGTCCGCCTTCTGGAATGGCTGATGCGAGATTCGGGCCTTTTTGTTCAAATTGGACTCTATGAGGGAGATAAGCTGTGAGAGTGCATGCGGTTGGCTGTTTCCGAGATTGATGATCTCGAATCCCAAGGGCCTGACGGCCTTTATTGTCCCTTCTGCAATATCGTCAACCCACGTGAAATCGCGGATCTGCGAGCCATCCCCATACATCGTTAGTTGAGTCCCCTCATCTATCCACTTAATAAACCTGAATGGACTCATGTCGGGTCTGCCTGCCGGGCCGTAGACCGTGAAATAGCGGAGTATTGACACGTCAATCCCGTAGAGGTAATGGTACGTATATGCGACCATCTCCGCAGCTTTCTTTGAGGCAGCATAGGGTGATATGGGGGTGTTTGCGGGAAGGTCTTCGGAGAACGGCATCTCCTGCCCGGCGTACAACGATGATGTCGAGGCCAGTACCATCTTGTTAACGCTGTGTTTGTGCATCAGTTCAAGCAGATTCAGGGTGCCACGCACATTGGTGCTCATGTATACGTAAGGATTTCGAAGGCTGTACCGAACTCCGGCACGAGCGGCAAGGTTTATGACCGCAGCTAACTTATGGTCTCGAAATACCGGCTCCAGCTCGCCTACGCTCTCGATATCGGCTTGAAGAAATGTAAAGTCGCGGTTAGCCTTCAGAGTTTCCAATCTGTAATGTTTCAGCCGGACGTCGTAATAGTCGTTGAGATTATCGACGCCGACAACCGCGAACCCTTGCTCAAGGAGCAAGCTTGCTGTTTTGCAGCCGATAAAACCGGCTGCGCCGCTGACTAGAATAGTCTCCATTTCACCTCAGAAGAGCTTTATCACTACGCCCGCAGCCTATCACCTTTTATGACACGTCGTTGTTCAGGATGAAGTCTGCTCAGGAGATGCACCGATAGGAAGGGGCTTGTGGCCCGAATACTGTCAAGCCTTGCAGATATTGTCATTTCTGATGCCAATCTTGTTGAGGGCGTTGCGGGTGTCGATAATAAGTTTGGCATGTTTCTCTACGAGCTTATAATCAACGTTTGCGTGGTTAGTCACGATCGCGACTGCGTCGTAGCTTTTGATGTCTTTCGGGGTGAGCTGCACGGACGCCTTATCGAAGTTGAATTTGCGGACCTTCTTAAGCCTCGGCACGTATGGATCGCTGTAATCGACAACGGCTCCGGCTTTTTCCATGAGATCCATAATGACAAAGGCAGGGCTTTCCCGGTCATCATCGACATTCGGCTTGTAGGCAACACCGAGCACGAGAATGCGGGAACCCTTAAGACACTTCCCTTTCTCGTTCAGCGCCGCCATCAGTCTTTGGACGACATAGTTTGGCATATTTGAGTTTATCTCGCCGGCCAGCTCGATGAACCTCGTTGCAATGCCATATTCCTTGGCCTTCCACGTTAAATAGAACGGATCGATCGGAATACAATGCCCTCCCAGTCCGGGGCCTGGGTAGAAGGCCTGGAAGCCAAAAGGCTTCGTCTTTGCCGCTTCGATGACTTCCCATATATCTATGTCCATACGGTCGAAGAGTATCTTCAACTCGTTGACCAACGCGATATTAACCGAACGATAGATATTCTCCAGGAGCTTTGTCGCTTCTGCAACTTTTGTTGATGAAACAGGAACGACGCGCTGCATGATCTGGCCATAGAGGGCTGTCGCCGCACTTAAACATGCTTTGGTGTAACCCCCGACTACCTTGGGAATGGTAGATGTAGTGTATTGCGGGTTGTTCGGGTCTTCCCTCTCAGGTGAAAAGGCGAGGTGGAAATCGACGCCTGCCTTGAGGCCGGATTCTTCGAGCATGTCCCGCATGTCTTCATCTGTCGTGCCAGGGTACGTCGTCGATTCGAGAATGATCAACTGACCTTTTCGAAGGTAGCGCGCTATGGTTTTCGTCGTGTCGAAGACATAGGTCATGTCTGGTTCCCGGTTTTTGTTCAACGGTGTAGGCACACAGACGAGTACGCAATCCATATCCGCAAGGCGCGAAAAATCGGATGTGGGAGAAAACGGCGAAGAGCTTTTCCGTGACGAATGTACCAGGGGAGCGATTCGGGAGCCGTCAATATGTTTTATATAACTCTCACCCTTTTTCAGGAGCGCCACTTTTTTGTCGTCTATGTCAAAACCTGTGACACTGAACCCTGCCTTGCAGAACTCGATCACGAGGGGCAGGCCGACGTAACCGAGGCCGATGATGCCTATCCGCGCTTTCTTTGATTTAATCTTCTCTGCCAGATGCATATCGCTCCCCTCTTGTAAGGCGCTGAAAATAGATAGGCTACCGCCGTTGGCTCTTTAAAGTCAATAAGGGATAACCGACAGTGAAATAGATACGTGGTATATCAATGGGAGTGTGCGAATGGTCCCGCACAGTGCCACGGAGACGGCACTCTGCCGAGTTCAAAAAAAGTCATGGCGGGCAGAGGTTTCCATGGCATGGCGTACAGGTTAGCAAAATCTAGGCCAAACTTGCCAGCGTAAATCCTTGTCTCTCCCTGTCACTACTGCATGCGGCGAAAGGAGGCAGTTCTGGTTGACGAGGCGGCTGCACCAGGTGGGGGCGTGCCGCGTTCCTTTTCTTTCTTCACGAATTATGCTATTTTTTCAGATTCGGGGAGCGTTCGTAATGCCTTGTTTCAGGTTTTGTATTACGAAGGCGGGCGTGCTTGTATTGCTCTTTATCTTTGCCTGTGCGGCAAAAATCAGTGCAGCCGAGTTTAATTGCGCAGATGATCAGTTACAGATATATCAAGATGTCGGCACCGACTTGGTTGTTCTGGTCGGATCCTGCGCCCAATCTCCCGTCATCTTTTTTACTCGCATCTACCGCGGACCTCCCGTGGTATCATAGCCCGGGTGCATTTCCGGGCCTTCCTTCGTCCGAAAGAGCCAGTGTCCGATGAACCTGCTTAGGAGCGGAGATCGACTATTGTACTGAGGCGACTGAATGCCTGGTATGTTATTTGTATGCGGATATGATTGACAGCAAGGCTTACGATAGCTCATTTTACTGCGCCCGTTGTTTCCAACCGCGAGGCAAGGGCCTGGATGCACTACTCGCGATTTTTTAGTGGCGAAGGCAGTACCAAAGAAGAGTGACTTCGGTAGACGAAGGCAATGGGCGTACAAGGGTCATCCGGCAAAACCCGGTGGGCTACTGGCCGGATGGACGCACCATAAAGAGAGTGGGAGGATAGGTTATGTGCACATACGACTCACACCCGGACGAAGGGGGTGTGGCAGGGTTGAGGAGGACCGTGAATGGCGTGGAAAGATAGGGTAGCGGAGTTTTTTTGCGCGAGTCTTCTCGCGATCTTTGGGGTGACGCTTCTCCTGTCGGGATGCGAAAGAGCGCGAACGACGGAAGACCTCAGCTTCACCCACTGTTGAAGTGGTGGACGTCATTAAGAAGGATGTACCGATATATTCTGAATGGACGGCCTCGACAGATGGTCTTGTGAATGCCACCATCCGTGCGCAAGTGCAAGGTTACCTGATAAAGCGGGATTACACCGAGGGTGATGTCGTCAAGAAGGGGCAGGTGCTCTTCGAGATCGACCCGCGCACCTTCCAGGCCGCACTGGAGCAAGCGCAGGGACAGCTCGCAGAACAGCAGGCACGCTGGGAAACTGCGAAGGCCAATCTCGAACGTATAAAGCCTCTGGTAGAACAGAGGGCTGTGAGCAAGAAGGACTATGATGATGCGGTCGGCGCCGAGGCAGCGACCCATGCTGCGGTGATCGCGCTTCAGGCCTTGGTTGACAAGACAAAGCTTGACCTCGGATTTACCAAGATCACTTCTCCGATAGACGGCATAGCGGGTATTGCGAAGGCGCAGTTGGGCAACCTCGTGGGGCCCGGATCCGTGGAGGAGCTGACCATGGTTTCAACGGTAGATCCCATCAAGGTTTACATTCTTATGAGTGAGCAGGAGTACCTCAAATACGTGCAGAATGGCTCGGGAACACGGCCAACGGATGCCGCTCGAGCTGATCCTTGCGGATGGTAAGGTTCATCCGCATACGGGGCTCTTTTCGCCTTTGCCGACCGCCAGGTGGACGTAAAGACCGGCACGATCAAAGTCGCAGCTCTTTTTCCCAATCCGGGAAACGTGATCCGGCCCGGACAATTCGCCAGGGTTCGCGCGCAGACTGAGGTCAAGAAGGGCGCGCTTCTGGTGCCGCAGCGGGCGATCATGGAGCTCCAGGCAGGATACCAGGTGGCTGTGGTGGGTTCGGACAACAAGGTTGCGATCAGGCCGGTCAAAGCGGGCGAGCAGCTCGACAGCCTCTGGGTAATAGACGAGGGTTTGAAGCCGGGTGAACGGGTCATAACCGAAGGGCTCCAGAAGGTCAAGCAGGGCACGGTTGTGCTCGTAAAATCAGAGCCCACGCCAATGCCGGAAAAGACCGGGAAGAAGTAGGGAGACAGGCCTTTATGTCAAAGTTCTTTATAAACCGGCCCATCGTGGCGATGGTTATCTCCATCATGTTTGTTATCCTGGGAATTATTGCCATGACGGGATTACCCGTAGCACAGTTCCCGGAGATCGTTCCCCCGGAGATTCAGATCTTTACGCGTTATACCGGCGCCGACGCAGAAACCCTGGAACAGTCCGTGGCCACGCCCATCGAGGAGCAGATCAGCGGCGTGGACAACATGAACTATATGTATTCGGTGAATGCCAGCAACGGCACCATGCGCATATTCGTCAACTTCGACGTCAAGACTGACCCGAACACGGACCTGATCTTCACCCAGATGCGGCAGAACCAGATCCAGGGCCAGCTCCCTGCTGACGTGCGCAACTTACGGCGTGACCATCCAGAAATCGAGAGCGTCGCCGCTCATGCTGATTGCCCTGCATTCCCCCAAGAGGACCTATGACGGAAGATTTCTGGCGAACTACGCCTTCATCAACCTCAATGATCAACTCCTGCGCGTGCCGGGCGTGGCTCAGGTAGGCGTATACGGTGCCGACCGATACGCGATACGCATCTGGGTCAGACCCGACACCCTGGGCAAACTCGGTATCACCGTGCCCGATATTATCAATGCGGTCCAGAAACAGAATACGGTCAACCCTGCGGGACAGATCGGCAGCGAGCCGGTGCCTGCCGGACAGGAGTTCACCTATACGGTCCGCACGCAGGGCCGCCTTGTCTCTCCGGAAGAGTTCGGCTCTATCGTTGTACGCGCGAATGCCGACGGGTCGATTGTCCATTTGAGTGACGTGGCGCGCATCGAACTGGGCTCGCAGACTTACAACCTCATGGGCCGTCTTGACGGCGCAGCCCGCCGGGATCATGGCCATCTATCAGTTGCCCGGCTCCAATGCCCTTTCCATCGTCCAGGGCGTAAAGAAGGTGATGGAGCAGGCAAAAACGCGTTTCCCTGCTGATCTCGACTATACGGTTGCTCTCGACACCACGCGCTCCATCGGCGAAGGTATCCGTGAGATCTTCAAAACACTCCTGATTGCCATGGGCCTCGTCATTCTCGTGGTCTTTGTCTTTCTTCAGGGATGGAGGGCCACGCTCATTCCGACCCTTGCTGTTCCTGTCTCTCTTATCGGGTACCTTCGCTGTTTTTCCGTTGCTCGGTTTTTCGATCAACACCCTGTCGCTCTTCGGGCTGGTGCTGGCCATCGGCCTGGTCGTGGACGACGCCATCATCGTGGTGGAGGCCGTGGAGCGCCACATGGAGGAAGGTTTTTCGCCGAAGGAGTCAGCGCTCAAGGCCATGAGCGAGGTCGCGGGTCCGGTGATGGCCATTGCCCTGATCCTCGCCGCGGTCTTCATCCCCGTGGTCTTCATACCGGGTATCACCGGCAGGCTCTATCAGCAATTTGCCGTAACCATCGCCATCTCGGTTCTCATCTCGGCTTTCAACGCCTTGACCCTGAGCCCTGCACTCTGCGCGCTCATCCTCAAGCCGGGGAAAGAAGGGCAGCGGCTTTCTGGGTCCCTTTTTCAGATGGTTCAATAATCTCTTCGGACGGGCCTCCAAGACCTATCTGAATGTGTGCGGAGGCCTGATCCGTAAGAGCGCCCTCAGCCTGCTCTTTCTTGCGGTGGTGGCAATCGTTGGCATTTTTATCGGCAATGGAATCCCCAAGGGATTCTTGCCGGAAGAAGATCAGGGGTACATGTACATCAACGTGGCCCTGCCCAATGCTGCCTCGCTTCAGCGGTCAGATCAGGTCTGCAGAAAGATTGAAGAGATCATCAGGAACACGCCCGGTGTTGAACATTACCAGACCTTGGTCGGCAACAGCCTGATGAGTCTTGCCCAGAACACGTACAGCGGTTTTTTCTTTGTGACGCTGAAAGAATGGAGATACCGAAAAAAGCCGGAGGAAGAGTACCAGGCCATCATGGCCCACCTGAACCGCGAATTGGGCAAGCTGCCCCAGGCCGTTGCGTATGCCTTCCAGCCTCCGGCCATTCCCGGCATCGGAGTTGGCCGGCGGGGCCAATTTCGTTCTCGAGGACCGGGCCGGAAGAGACATCAGTTTTCTGGCCGAGAATGTCAACAAGTTCATCGACGCGGCAAGAAAGAGGCCTGAGCTGGCCCGCGTGACGACCACTTTTCTCTCCGTCCGTGCCCGCAGCTTTACGTGAACGTAGACCGCGAAAAAGTGCTCAAGCAGGGCGTTGACGTGGCGCAGGTCTATCAGACCCTTCAGGCCTTCATGGGCGGCTACTTCATCAACTACTTTAACCGCTTCGGCCGTCAGTGGCAGGTCTACGTGCAGGCAGAAGGGGAATACCGCACCAAGGCGGAGAATGTCGGCCAGTTCTATGTGCTCAACGACAGGGGTGACCCTGTGCCGCTTTCAGCGCTCACTACAATCGAGTCCCGGCCGGGGCCCGAATTTACGATGCGTTACAACCTTTACAAAGCGGCCCAGCTTAACGCCACGGGCAAACCCGGCTTCAGCTCGGCGCAGGTCATGTCAGCGCTCGAAGATGTCTTCAAGACAGACGATGCCTGCTGAGATGGGGCTCGATTACATCGGCATGAGCTTCCAGGAAAAGAAAGCCCAGGAAGGGATACCGGCTTCGGCCATCTTCGGATTTTCTCTGCTCTGTGTTTTTCTCATCCTTGCAGCCCAGTACGAGAGCTGGTCCCTGCCGTTCAGCGTGCTCCTCGGCACCCCTGTTGCGGTTTTCGGGGCCTTTGCCGCCATAGCGCTGCGCCACCAGATGAGCAGCGCTGGTGAACAACAATGTATATGCCCAGATCGGTCTCATCGTGCTCATCGGTCTTTCCGCAAAGAACGCGATCCTGATCGTCGAGTTCGCAAAGACGAGGCATGAACGGGGAAGGCCTCTTGCGGAGGCCGCCATTGAAGGAGCCAGACTGCGTCTCAGTCCGATCCTCATGACGTCTTTTGCATTTCTCCTGGGCGTGCTCCCTCTTGCCTTCTCCCACGGTGCAGGCGCGGTAGCGCGGCAGATCATGGGCACTGCCGTAATGGGCGGCACGGCTGCGGCGTCGCTGATCGCTATCTTCCTGATTCCTGTCACGTTCTACGTCGTGGGAAAAGTGGTCGATTGGCGAAAGAAGAACGGAGCGGCAAGAAAAGGAGAGGCGGCGGGAGTGGTTCGGGAGTCACGGACGACCCGATAAGGGAGGAGTCGACAATGCGCAGACTGATAGCTCTTCTCAGCTCTCCTATTCCTCCTACTTTTCGGCTGTGCGATCGGTCCTGATTACCGGCGTCCGCAAGTTAGCACACCCGCATCATGGCGCGTGGAGGAGCAGGAGGCAAGAGATCTTGCCAATACCGCATGGTGGGGGCAGTTCAACGATCCTGTCCTGGCCGACCTGATTCAGAGCGCATTGAGAGAGAACAAGGACCTGAAGATAGCTGCCGCAAGGGTCGATGAATTCATGGGACGTTACGGGGTCACGCGCGCAGCGCAGTTTCCACAGGTGACCGGCACAGGAAGCGCCCTGAGGCAGCAATTCTCCGAACTAACCAACCCTCTGCCTTCTCCCACGCTTCAAAACCCGGGTGACGTTTACCAAGCCTTCCTCAACGTGAGCTGGCAGGTCGATCTCTGGGGACAGCTTCGCCGGGCAACTGAAGCGGCGCGTGCCGACCTCCTGAGTACTGAGGAGGCGCGCCGCGGGGTGATCCTGACCGTTGTGACTTCTGTAGCAATCGCCTACACGGATCTCCTGGATCTTGACAAACAGCTCGAAATTGCTGAACGGACGGCAAAGAGCCGCGAAAACTCTTTCAATCTGTTTACGCTTCGCTTCGGTCGGGGCCTGATCTCAGAGCTGGAACTGCGACAGGTAGAATCGGAGTATCGATCGGCGCTCGCCACCATCCCATTCCTTCAAAAACTGATCGCCCAGCAGGAGAACGCCCTGAGCGTCCTGCTAGGGCGGAACCCCGGACCGATTCCACGAGGGAAACTGATTGACGACCTTGTGCTCCCGGCAGTGCCGGAGGGATTGCCTTCAAGCCTTCTCGAAAAACGCCCCGACATCTGCCAGGCCGAGCAAGACCTTATCGGAGCGAATGCGAGGATCGGCGTGGCAAGAGCACTCTACTTCCCTACGATTCTCCTCACAGGCAACTATGGCGTGGCGAGCAGGGAACTCTCCTATCTTTTCGCCGGGGCAACGAGTGCCTGGACTTACGTCACTCCCTCGGTTGTCATGCCGATCTTCACCGCGGGCGCCATAGCCGGGCAGGTGAAGGTGGCCGAGTCCGTGCAGAAGGAGACCCTGTTCAGGTACCAGAAGGTGATCCAGCAGGCATTCAGGGAGGTAGATGATGCCCTGGTCGATCAGAACAGGTCGAGAGAGCAGCTCGGAATACAGAAGCAGCAGGTGGAGGCCTTGCGGAGTTACGCCCGTCTCGCCGAATTGCGTTACGACAACGGTTATACCAGTTACCTAGAGGTACTTGATGCCCAACGGAGCCTCTTCCAGGGCGAGCTTCTGTACGCCCAGACTCAGGGCACCCTTTTTCGTGCCCTCGTGAACGTGTACAAGTCTATGGGTGGAGGCTGGGTGGCCGAAGCGGATAAACTTGCCAAGGATTGATCCGTAGGTGAAATCCTTTTCCCGCGGGCATACTTAATACCAATGCTTCAATCTCTAGCCGGACACCGCGGCGGATCGCCTCGTTCAGAGCAATGTCCTGAGCGGGTAGTATGCAATGAACGTTCCCGCAGAGGAGTACAAAATGAAATACCCCTGCTTATTTTCCCCCTTAACCATCAAGAACTGCACCTTTCCCAACCGCATCATGTTGACTGCCGCTGTCACGAGATTGGCCGCTGAAGACGGCCACGTAACGGAGAATATCAAGGAACGGTACCGAAGGATCGCGCAGGGGGGTGTGGGATCCATGGTCGTGGAAGCGGCCGTGGTGCTGCCCTCCCGGAGTTCCTTTAATCTGCGCGTCAGTGATGATCGGTTTATTGATGAACTGAAGGAGTTCGTCAAAGAGATCCGCAAGGTCAACCCGGATCTGAAGATAGGCTTGCAGCTGATCCACTTTCTGAAGGTGGCCCGGAGCGGCTGGAGGCAAAAGGTCGAGGACCTAAAAGTCGAAGAGATAGCAGTGATCCCCGACCAGTTTGCCGGCGGCGCGGCACGCGCCCGCGCAGCCGGTTTTGACTTCGTTGAACTGCACATGGCGCACTTCACGACGCTCGCCTCTTTCCTGTCGCTCGTGAACAAGCGGACGGATGAATATGGCGGTGACTTCGAGGGCAGAATAAAACTACCCACGGATGTGGTGCTCACAGCGCGCAGGACTGTGGGCGATGACTACCTCATCGGCGCCCGCATCCTGGGTGAGGAGTTCACGAAAGAAGGGAACACGCTCCTTCAGAGCGCACGCGCGGGCAGAAGGCTTGCATCCTTGGGCCTTGACTACATAAGCGTCTCAGCCGGTGAGCGGTTTGAAGATGCGGAACCGCCATTTCCCAATTTTCCCCCGTTTGCGGGTACCGGCTACTCAGGTTATCGCATGAGCCCGCGCTGGTGGAACCCGGACGGCGTCCAGGTCTACCTTGCCGAAGGCATACGCCGGGCGGTCAGAGAGGGAGGCTATACCACGCCGGTTGTTGCCGCGGGCAAGATCCGCATGCCCGATCTCGCTGAGGAGATCGTCGCCCTGGGGAAGGCTGATTTCGTGGGCATGGCGAGGACACTCCTCGCGGATCCCGACTGGCCGGCCAAAGCAAAAGCAGGTAAACCTGACGAGATTGTCAAGTGTGCTGCCTGCGGGTACTGCAGTGAGTCTGACGAACGGTACGAAACCGTGACCTGCATAGAGTGGCCCAAGGGGGATCTCAATGCTCCTCACCCGTGGTACCTGGTTCCTCCCTGCAAAGCAGCCTGCCCTGCCGGGCTGGATATCCGGAGCTACATAGACCTGGCTGCCCACGGTCACTACGAAAAGGCACTTGAGATCATAGAAGAGAAGATACCCTTTCCCGGTACCATAGGACGTGTCTGTCCCCATCCCTGCGAGACAAAATGCAACCGCTCGCAGTTGGATCAGTCGATCGCCATAAACGGCCTGAAGCGCTTCATCGCCGATGCTGTCTATGCACGGGGAACAAAGACCGTCGCCCCGGCACCGAGGATACATGACGAGCGCGTAGCGGTGATCGGTGCGGGGCCGGCCGGCCTCACCGCGGCCTTCAACCTCGTCCAGATGGGTTACGGTGTTACGGTTTTCGAGGCGCTTCCCATAGCCGGTGGGATGTTAACGGTTGGCATTCCGGAATACCGTCTGCCCCGGGACGTGGTCAGGAGAGAAATAGAGTACATCCAAAAGGCCGGTGTTGAGCTACGCCTGAATAGCCCCGTGGGAACGGGCGGCCTCACGCTCGACAGCCTGTCACAGGCAGGTTACCAGGCCATCTTTGTTGCCATCGGCGCCCATAAGAGCGTACCGCTCCATGTGCCGGGTGAGGAGCTGGAGGGTACCCTGAGCGGTACCGCATTTCTCAAGGACGTTAATCTCGGTCATCGCGTGAAGATCGGGAAAAAGGTCGCAGTCATCGGTGGCGGCAACGTCGCGGTCGATGCTGCACGTGCAGCAAGAAGGCTCGGCGCCGACGTTACCATTATCTACCGCAGGTCGAGAGAGGAGATGCCTGCGTACAGGGATGAAGTGGAAGCAGCCGAGAAGGAAGGGATAAAGATCGAGTTCCTCGCGATGCCACGCGAAGATCACGGACACAAACGGCCGGGTGACAGGCATCGAGTGCCTGAGGACCGCGCTGGGGGCGCCGGATGAGAGCGGCCGCGGAAGGCCGGAAGCGATAGCAGGATCATCATTCACCCTCACCGTCGATACGGTGATTTCTGCCATCGGTGAGATCCCTGATCTTGCCTTCCTCGGCAGCGCGTTTGAGAAAGAGGCAGGCACGTCCTTAAGAGCGCACCCATACTCATGTGCAACGGACAGAGCCGGGGTCTTTGCCGGCGGTGATGTCGTGACCGGTCCGAGAACCGTCATCGAGGCGATTGCAGCGGGCAGAAAAGCAGCCGTAGCGATCGACAGATTCTTGCGTGGTCAGAAGATTGACACGAGGAGCTGGCTCCACGGATCATAGGGATCGAGGATGTGGAGGTCGCACGGTTCAAGAAGCACGAGCGGCAAGCGATGCCGGAGGCGCCATCGCTGATAGAGTCAAGAACTTCAGCGAAGTGGCACTCGGTTTCAGCGAACGGTCGGCACTGTTCGAGGCAGACCGGTGTCTCCAGTGCGGCCTCTTCCCGAATAAAAACAGGTAAGAACAAAAACAGGTTGAGGTAAGGACTGAAGCAAAGGTTAACGTTAAGAAAAATGGAATCAAGAGAAGGTAAAGGTAAACACTGAGGTTAGGGAAGACAGATCGTTGCCTTTGCTCAACCTCAACCTCAACCTGCTCTGTCTTTTCCTAATTCTTAAAAGGAGGAGTGACCATGGCCAGAGAGAACTACAATCTGTTTGATGAAATGTATAAGCGGAAGAACTTTACCTGGAGCGACGCGGTCAAGAAAGGCAAGATCCTTTTCATCTCAGGTACCGTAGCGACCGATGAGAACCACAAGACACTTTACAAAGGCGACCTTGTGGGACAGGTGAGGTATATCTACGAGACGGTCAAGGGCATCCTGGAGAAGGCAGGTGCGAGCTTCGACGATGTTGTCAAGACGACGGATTATATCGCGCCCCAGGCCGTGGCCGACTACCTCAAGACAGCCGATATCCGGCGCGAATACTTCAAGGGTAACTATTCCGCGGCCACTGGTGTTGTCGTGCACAGCCTGCTCAGGCCTGACTGGCTGATAGAGATAGAGTTTACGGCAGTGCTCGACTGAGGGCAGGCCCGAACTTCCGATGTAAGTGGAATGGGAAGCGCTCCACATTCATCAGAATAGCTAGGAGCAGAATGGAGATCGGACCGAAGGTAGGGATACAAAGAAAATCGGGGAGGTGAGTCGTATGTCAAAGAACCGAATGCCACAGTGCGCGGAGTGCCCATTACCGACTAGAGAGAGAATATGCCTTTCTCCGGAGGGAAAGGGCTCCAAAGGATGTCCAACCTTGGGCAAGACAAAGCTTCTGGAGAGAGCGAGAAAGGAGTACCAGAAGCAAGGAATTCTGGAGTTTGCAAGACAGGCCTCCATTCAGGAAGCCGAATGCTACCTGAATAGGGAGAAGAAACCTTTTACGATGCATCCTGGTAAACCGAGAATCCAGGAGATTTGTGAGTTTGCCTCCAAAATGAAGTATGCTCGCCTGGGGCTTATTTCATGTATAGGTCTGAGCAGGGAGGCGGCAATTGTGGCGCAGATATTAGAAGTGCAGGGGTTCGAAGTGGTATCCGTGGTGTGTAAGGCAGGTTCAATACCAAAGGAAGAGATTGGCGTGAAAGAGCACGAGAAGATACGGATTGGAGAATACGAAGCAATGTGCAATCCCATTTTTCAAGCCATGCTTGTCAACGAAGCAGGGACGGATCTCAATGTGTTACTAGGGCTTTGTGTCGGACACGATGCCCTGTTTTTCAAATACGCGCACGCACCCACCACTGTCCTTGCGGTTAAGGACAGAGTTACGGGTCACAACCCTTTGGCTGCCATTTATAACTCTGAAACCTTTTATGCCAGACTCAAACGGAAAGGCTTTTGAAATGGTATTACAGTTTATACTTGAACTTTCGGAGCAGCTCTTTCCTGTGCTGCCTGTTCTCTTCTGTTTCTATGCCTTGCGGCTTGGAGCCGTCTATGACCCCCATGATGCCGTTACCCTGCTCCGACGAGGCGACGATTACCTCCAAAGGATTGGCGGTGGCGCAGAAGATGCGGCAGACTTCCTGGCAAGCCTTGACTGCATTCAGGACGTTGATGGGAAAACCGTCCTTGAGGAATATGACAAAAATATGGCCGCAGGAGAGCGAGAAAGCCGTGTCTGCCGCGAGCATCTCAAGCTCGGGGTCGTTCCCCTCGTGGCGCACAAGACACTCTGTGCTCGCCTCGGAGAATGCCACGCCAAATTTGAGGCTCGACGATGAGGAAACAAGGATCTCATAAAGGTCCTCGATCGTCTTTATGAAGTGCGACTGGCCGATGATGACATTCAGACCTTGAGGAATAGCAACCTTGATTGTCTTGAGTTCCATATATCCTCCTTTCCCAAGATAAGGGGTGATAGGGAATCCAAACGGGTATAGAGTGTAGCCAAGACAAAAACATCAATGGTTGGTGACGCCAGTCGTGCTCAGTGTTTACTGCACCCTACACGCTACGCCTTACCTGCGACCTGTTTCTCTTAAACGGTTCTTTCCTCTCAAAGTCCGGTACAAACAGCGGTGCACTATCCAGTTCCTGGATGAATACGTTTTCAAATCCTTGATCGAGTAACAGGTCGAGCAGCTTTTCGTACTCGTGGGCCATTATCGTCCGCATGAGCATCGGGTGACCCGCGGCTCGATGTAAAGGCTGGTACTGCGCCATGAGACTCAGGGCTGTCTGTGCACCCAACTCCGTCTTTATCCAGGCAATGACGCGCTCCGTACCCGCAAGCCTTCCGGGGAGCACCAGATGCCTGATCAACAAGCCTCGCGTTGCCAGGCCGGATTCGATCCTCAAGTCGCCCACCTGCCTTTTCATGGCCAGGATGGCCTGTATAGCTGCGGCAGGATATTCATCCGCGGAAGAAAGCTTCCGGGCGATGGAGGAGTCCCAGTACTTGAAATCGGGTAGATAGATATCTATCAAGCCCGCAAGCATCTCGATCGTGCTGACGTTTTCATAGGCATTGGTATTGTAAACGAAGGGGATGCGCAGTCCCTTCGTTTTAGCCTGATGCACGGCCGACGCGATTAAAGGCACATAAGGTGTGGGGCTGACAAGGTTGATGTTGTGGGCACCAGCTGCTTCAAGGTTGAAGAAGACTTCTGCCAGCCCGGCCGCAGAGACCTCTTCACCGAACTGCTTGTGGCTTATCTGATGGTTCTGGCAGAAAACGCAGCGCATGTTGCAGGGCGAAAAGAAAATATTTCCAGAGCCTTCTGACCCGGAGATAGGCGGCTCTTCCCCGAAATGAAGGCCCCAGTGTGCAACCCGCATACGGTCGCCCGCACCGCAATATCCCGTCTGTCCCTCAGTGCGGTCGATGCCGCAGTTGCGCGGGCAGAGTTCGCAGTGGTTCAGCCTGTCAATGAAAGCTATCCATAGGTACTATTATATACCAATTAGCCCATGTTGCACAGCGGTCGTTCGAATAGGTAGAGGCGGAGACACGGTATATCACGCCCACTCGCTTCACTCGAGTTCGCAGGCCCCAGAGAGAACCCGCAGACGGTTGAACCGCACCGGAATATCAAGGGTCTGTTCGATGAGTGCGGTCGACGCCGCAGTTGCCGGGCAAATTCACAATCGTCTGAGCGCACCGAGTGACATCCGGACATCGGTACTCCTCGTTACCAACTGACGGGCTTACGTGTCGCCTTCACGATCACGGTCAAGAACTTACTACGATCTCTCATTTTGCACGCTCAACTCTGAACTCTGCGGGCTCGTAGTGACCGATCGTAACAGGCCTGTGCCCTCTGTCCCTGCTTCAATCCGCCGGAAGGAATTCCTTGATCAAAAGGTGCACGAACTTGTCTCCCATCTCCTCCCGTATCGTAGGCGTTGCAACGACCCGCGCAACAGGACCCGAGGGAGGGACGTACGTCTCTGAATGGACCCGTGCCACGTCCTGTTCTTGTCGTCGGTTACTTTTGCAAAGCCGTTGTATACCGAGATCGCTGATGGTGGAAGCAAAAGGCTCGGCCGTGGGTTCCCAACGCCGAAGGGTGCAAGCATATCTATCATTTCAACGACATCCTTAGTCAAATCCCCGAATTCAACTACTGCGTCGACGTAGACTTCTTTGACAAATCCTTCGAGACTCTTCTTTACCTCTCGCTCGAATGCCTCGCGTAAAGGCAGGAGATTTTCTCCGGAAAGCGTAATGCCGCAAGCATGTTTGTGCCCTCCAAAAGCAAGAAGAAGAGAAGAGACCGATGTGATCGTCTGGTGGAGGTCCATGCCCTCCAGGCCGCGCGCCGAGCCTCTCCATGCTTTTTCAGTCCGGGTGATGACAACGGCAGGTTTCCCGCATCGTTCGACAAGCCTCTGGGCCACTATGCCAAGGACTCCTATTGGCCAATCCTCCCTGAAAAGCACCACTGAATTCTCCCGGCCAAGTCCTTCAACCTCAAGCTGTTCCATGGCATCCTTGAGGATGGCTTCCTCAATATCCTGCCTTTTCCTGTTCGCCTCGTTCAGTTTTGAAAGAAGGCCCTCAGCCTCACTCTCCCGGTCAGTGGTGAGAAAGGTGAGCGCAATTTCCGGGTCAGAGACGCGTCCCGCCGCGTTGATCCGCGGCGCGATGCCGAAGCCCAGGGTAAGCTCATCTACGTATCCTTTGCGCACTACATGCTTCTTAACAAAGGATCTGAACCATGCCCTCGGCTTTTGCCGCATGGTCTCAAGACCGAATTTCACCAGGAGGCGGTTGTCGCCGGTCAGCGGCACCATGTCAGCAACCGTGCCCACGGCGACCAGGTCCATTTCCCTTTTGAGATTTATCGTACCTCGCAACAGGCCGCGTTCAGAAAGGGCGCGCCTGAGCGCAAGCAGAAAAAAGAAGGTGACACCACACGCGGCCAACTCCCGCGTGGGAAAGCGCGACCCTTCTCTTTTCGGATTGATGAGGGCGTGCGGTTGGGCCGGTGTGTCGGCCAGCTCGTGGTGGTCTATCACGATAGTCTGCATGCCGAGCTGATGTGCTGCCTCAACCTCCGCTCTGTTTGACGACCCGCAATCGAGACAGATTAAAAGCTCAATCGATTTCTCGCTGAACGTTTTTACCGCCTCCAGACTGAGCCCGTATCCATCCTGCCGTGTGGGGAGGCAGACGTCCGGAACGATGCCCACCTGTTTCAGGAAGTTCTTCATCAACGCAACTGATGTGATGCCATCCGCATCATAGTCCCCGAAGAGGCCGATCCTTCTATTGCCCTCAATCATTTCGACTGCCTTAGCTACGCCCTGCTCTATGTCCGGGAGCAAGAAGGGATCAGAAAGAGCCTCAAGCTTTGGCGAAAGGAAGGCTTCAATGGCCTCGGGCGAACGCATGCCCCGGGCAACGAGAAGGCGGGCAATCAAGGGGGGTAGGCCGGTATCCGCCTCGACGGCCCTGACAAAGCGCTCTTCACACTGAGCGATCTTAAGCATGTGCCGCGCCAACGAGGCTGTTCAATCGAGAAAGCCCGTGTTCATCCATGTATGTGGCGAGTCCCGCCAGTATCTTCGGTATGGCGAATGGGTCAATGAAAGTGGCAGTGCCCACCTGGATTGCTCGCGCCCCTGCCATGAGAAACTGAATGGCATCCTCATGATCCATGATGCCTCCTGCTCCTATCACCGGCACGGTTACGGCCCGAGAGACATCTGCTACGGCTTTGAGCGCAATCGGTTTAAGAGGAGGTCCTGAGAGCCCGCCCCGAAAGGCCATGCGTTTGGTCTGCACGTCGATCGCCGCTCCGGGCATGGTGTTGATCAGCGTTACGCCATCGGCGCCGGCGCTAACCGCGGCTCGGGCGATCTCGACGATATCGGCTACCTCCGGCGTCAGCTTGGCGATCACCGGTATCGGGGTTGTCTCCTTTACTCTTTTGATTATAGAAAATACGCCCTGGGCCTCCTTCCCCATGCATATGCCTCCCTTGGTGACGTTGGGACAGGAGAGATTGATTTCAAGGGCAATAATAAGGGGGTCCGGTTCTATGCTGGCTGCGCATCGGATATATTCCTCATCCGTAAAACCGAAGAAGTTAATTATTACAGGCGTATTCCTTTTCTTGAACAATGGGAAATGCTCAGCGAAAAATCTTTCGAGCCCTACGTTCTGGAGCCCGATGTTATTGAGCATTCCTCGACCTTCCTCCCAGACGCGGGGAGGTGGGTTGCCGTGGTGCGGCTTGAGGGAGAGGCCCTTGGTAACGTAAGCCCCAAGAGTATCAATGGACCAGAGGGGTTCTATCTCCCGGCCATAGCCCAGGGTGCCCGAGCCATTCATCACGGGGTTTCTTAACGTTTTTCCGAAGAGGTCTATAGAGAGAGTTGCCATAAATCAAACACCGGTCCTTCTACGCAGGCTCTTTTGTATGGTTCGTTATCGTCCAGAGTCTTCTTCACGCATCCGAAGCATAAGCCAAGGCCGCACGCCATGCGTTCCTCTACGAGTACTTGACAGGGTATCTTTTTTTCCGCGAGGAGCCTCTTTCAGGCTTGCGAACATGGGTTGCGGCCCGCAGGCGTAAATGTAAGGTCGTTCTCCAAGCAGAGATAGAGAACTCTGGAGCAACTGGACAACGTTCCCGCAGAACCCTGCTGAGCCATCCAACGTGCAGACGCGAGGCTCTTCCCTAGTCATTCTCTGAGTGGTTCCTCCGAGGAGAGAGACTTCCTGCTCGGTGGAGCACCCGTACAAAAAGCAGGCCTTCCTCTTCACCTGCTTCCACAGCAGGTGAAGGCCCGCTATGCCGATGCCGCCCGCCACAAGCACGGGCGTATACCCCCTGTGCAACTGAAAACCGTGACCAAGAGGCCCGAGCACCATTACTCGCTCTTTTCGGCCCGCAGAAGTCAAAGCTCTGGTACCCTTGCCCACTGCCTTGTAAAGAATGGTGACTGTCTGTTTTCCGTAGTCGTATATGCTGAAGGGCCGCCTCAAAAAGACCTCGGCCGAGGGGACCTTGAGCATGATAAACTGGCCCGGAACCACGTTGCCCATGGGAGCGGCGAGTTCGATCCTGCAACGGTAAAAATCCTGGCATATATGCTGGTTCTCTCGGATCACACCTTCTATGTCATGCATGTTGTTCGCTCCCGGAGGCCAGATGCATCACCAATGCGTCCTCGTTGGTCTCAACGTAATACCGCTTTCGCCTTCCTATGTGTTCGAAACCGAACTTGCTGTATAACCGGATTGCTCCCAGGTTGCCTTCCCGTACCTCCAGGAAGAAATGGGTTGCACGCCTCTGCTTGAGGAAGTCAATCGCGTGGTTTAAGAGCTGCGAGGCAAGGCCCTTCTTTCGCCAGTCCGGGTGTATGGCAAGATTAAGCATATGGGCCTCTTCTCCTATAAGGTAAAAGTTGATGTAGCCCAGCACAGCGCCAGTCGCCCCCTGAAGCACGAAATTGACGGAATGCGGGAACGAGAGCGTTTCCTTGAAGAGTCTGCGGGACCAGGGGTCTGCGAAGGATACTTTTTCTATCGCGAGAATTTCTTCAAGGTCTGACTCCTTCATCTCCCGTATCGTCACGCTCTGAGATAAGGCGTTCGGCAAGAGCAAGGTCCTCCTCGGTATTGATGTTTGTGAATATCGAGACCCCTTTGTTAAGAAAGAGCGCCGGCTCTCTCACCACCTTGACCGACAAAAAAGGCAAGAGGTCGGTAATCTTTATTCTGTTACGGTCGATTGCCCGGAGCATGTGCGGCAGACAGGACCTGCTGTAAACGGCGTGAAGGGGCTCATATCCCGCGTCTGTCCGAGGTATGACAATATCTTCGCCATGGGTCTGGTCCATCATGTGGATGATCGCTTCCTTCCGTAGGAAGGGCATGTCGCAACCGACCACGAACACATAGTCTGTCGTTGCGTACAGCAGTGCCGACGCAATACCCACCAGGGAGCCGTCTTTTGGAATTATATCTTTTAGGATAGGGGACTCAATACCTTCAATCGCCGCATGGTGCTTTGAAATGATTAAGACCTCCGATAAAACCTGTTTCACGATCCCGTGAACGTATGTTATGATAGGCCTGTTTTTGAATGGTAGGGTGGCTTTATCCCTCCCCATTCTTCTCGACCTACCCCCTGCCAGGATTGCACCTGTCATCTCCACGCAACTCTATTTACCATCTTTTGACGCCTGAGTAAATACGCCGGCGAGGCGATTGCATGCAATCCTTCAAAGAATTACCTTGACAACAAAGCGGGATTAAATATATCTTGTGAAAAAAGTTTCGAAAGGAGAGGCCATGCAAGGCGGGTTCAAGAGCTTTGTTTATGGGCTCAGTCGGGTCATGCAGGTGGTGGCCGGGGTCTTCCTCGTGTTCATGATGCTCCTTACCACCTGCGACGTTATTCTTCGGATTTTTTCCAGACCCATCATCGGCACGTATGAGATGGTGGCCCTATCAGGAGGGATAGTCATAGGATTCTCAGTGCCTATCACCTCCTGGGTGCGTGGGCAGATATTCGTCGATTTCTTTTACCAGAAGTTCCCCCGGAAAACGCAAGATATTTTCAACTACGTAACGAGGATCATGTCTATCGTGCTCTTCCTCTTCACGGCCTGGAACCTCGTGAAGATGGCCACGGATATGTACAGGTCCGGGGAGGTATCATTGACACTGCAGCTTCCTTTCTATCCCGTTGCATACGGAATTGGTTTTGCCTTCTTCGTGCAGGTTTTTGTCTTGATCGTGGACATGATGAAGATCGCGGGAGGCGAATATGAATGAGGTAGTCGTCGGGCTCATAGCTATGGCAGTGCTGCTCCTCCTTTTCCTCACGGGCATAGAACTCGCCTTTTGTATGGCAATCATCGGCTTCGTCGGATTCTCATATCTGGTTGCGATGCCTGCTGCGTTCAATCTGCTGGCCAAGGATTTCTTTGATTCGCTCGCGTCCTACGGTTTTACCGTCATCCCCCTCTTTATCTTTATGGGACAGATCGCTTTTAACTCGGGCATAGCGAAGAAGCTGTTTGAAGCGGCAAACCGGTTCATAGGACATATCCCCGGTGGACTGGCCCTGGCGACGGTTGTGGGAGCCACTATTTTCAAGGCCATCTGCGGCTCGTCTCCTGCCACCGCAGCAACGTTTGCCAGTGTGGCAGTGCCGGAAATGGACCGTTTCGGTTATGACAAGAGATTGTCCACAGGTATTGTCGCCACGGTTGGTACTCTGGGCATTCTCATCCCACCCAGCGTCACACTCATCGTTTTTGGCGTAATCACCGAGCAGTCTATTGGCAGGTTGTTCATGGCAGGGCTCGTTCCGGGCCTTATGATCAGCTTCTGTTTTATGCTCATCATTATCGGATGGGCCACGATGAATCCCGCCATCGCGCCTAGAGCGGAAAAGTCCACGTGGCCTGCGCGATTTGCCTCCCTCCCGGATGTCGCCTGGCCGGTCATCATCTTCTTGGTTGTCATCGGCGGGCTTTTAAAAGGTTTTTTCACGCCGTCGGAAGCAGGGAGTATCGGTTGCTCCGCGGTCATTGTTCTGGCCCTTCTGAAAAGAGCCCTCGGATGGAAAGAGTTTGTAAAATCGGTTGATGAATCCCTCCGCACCGCATGCATGGTCATCATGCTCATTGCCGGCTCCGCCGTGCTCGGCCATTTCATCGCCGTGACCAATATCCCCATGCTGGCGGCTGAGTGGATTGCAGGCTTGCCTCTGCCGCACTGGATCATCATGATCGTCATCTCGTTCTTTTACTTGCTCGGTGGTTCGTTCATCGATGACCTGGCATTCATGATCTTGGCAACGCCGATATTCTACCCCGCTATCATCAAGCTCGGGTATGACCCCTTGTGGTTTGGGATGATCATCGCTATAACCGTTATGGTCGGCGTGGTTATTCCTCCCGTGGCCATCAACGTGTTTGTCGTCAAGAATATTACCAAGACACCATTCAGCGTGATCTATGCCGGGGTCTATCCGTTCCTGTTGGCTCTGCTTTTTGTCGGAATTCTGTTGTTCATCTTCCCGTCGATCTGTACGTTCCTTCCGAATCTGTTGTATAAGTGACCGGGATAGAGGACACTGTTGTCTGGCTATCAGTAGTTTCTCTGGTTTCTCCGTTACGAAAGAAATCGCGGAGACCCATGACCCTGTCTTCCGGTTCACGGCACGCCCATCGCAACATAGAACGTGTTGCTGACTCTCTTTACCAGGAGGAGCAGGGAGGCGCCACTCTTGACCTGTCTGAGAATCGTCCGGTAATCGTTCAGGTTCCGGACGGAAAAGCGGTTCATCTCTTTAATGATATCGCCCGCCTGAATCCCTGCCCGTTCAGCCGCACCTCCGGGAGCTACGCTCACAACCACTACCCCCGTCCGGTCTCTTAATTGGAATTGGCGCTGGTACTTCTCCAGTATGCCGTCGACGTTCATGCCAAGCTCAGTTCGTGTCTGCGTGTGCCCGGCCGGGGCCGCAGCATCGCCGGACATTTCTGCAACCCTGAGCGTTACGTCTTGCTGTGCGCCTTTTCGCTGTGTGCGCACGGAGACCGTTGTCCCGATCGGTGTCTCTGCTACAAGACGGGACAGATCAGACGTGTTTCTCACCTCTTTGCCATTGAAATTGATGATGACATCGCCTTTCTGAATGCCCGTATTCTCAGCCGGTCCGCCTGGAAGCACATCCGATACCAGGACGCCGCTTGTCTCGTTGAGGCCCAAGGCCTGGGCAATCTCAGGGGTTATGCTCTGCAGTGCCAACCCCACCCAGCCGCGGGTGACCCTCCCTTTTTCTTTCAGCTGCGTGGTAATAAACCTCGCCGTATTGATAGGGATGGCGAAGCCGATACCCTGTCCCGTAGCAACAATTGCGGTATTTATGCCTATCACCTCTCCTTTGAGATTGAGCAGTGGTCCACCACTGTTGCCCGGGTTTATAGGTGCGTCTGTCTGCAGGAAGTTGTCATACGGCCCTGCGCCGATCACCCGGCCTGTCGCGCTGATGATGCCCTTCGTGACTGTCTCCTCGAGGCCGAAGGGGTTTCCGATGGCAATGACCCAGTCGCCTACCCTCATCGTATCCGAATCACCGAGAGAGAGCGGATGGAGGTTATTCGCCGGAGTGGAGAGCTTGATCAAAGCAAGATCGGTCTTCGGGTCTCTTCCTACCGTGCGCGCTGTGTACTGCTTCCCGTTAACCCTGACGGTAATCTCGTCGGCTTTTTCCACCACGTGATTGTTCGTGATGATGTAACCCTCTTTGTCGATGATGAAGCCGGAACCAAGGCTCCTGCGCTTCAGCTCCCTGTCAGGCACGTCACTCCAGTAGCGTTTGAAAAAATCACCGAAGGGGCCCTGGTCATCAGGACCGAAAAAGTGGCTGAAAGGATTACCGGGCACCTTGACCGTGGTAGTCGCGCTGATGTTTACAACACCCGGCTTCACCATATCGACGAGGTCTGCAAGAGAAGGCGGGAAAACGGTGATCTCAGGAGCACGACTCCTCACCTGACCTTTTGCCTGAGGGCAGAAGAATAGACCCAATATCAGGGCGTAGGTTAGAAGTTTTGCGAAGCGTGCTGATGCATTACCTTTCATGCCAGCTCCCTTCCGTATAAAGGCTGTACACGGCTGTCCGTATAACGTAACATGTGACAACTGTTTTTTAAAGATACGAACCTGTGAAAACATCGCCGCAGGGATACCCGGCCAGGTTCCGACATACCTGCTCTGGCTAGATTTACGTGTCAGTATGCACGGCTGCCGGCTGATGGTTATAATGTTATCATAACAAGTAAACGAGGTGCCTGTGATTTCGGACGGCGTGCCGCACGAGAAGCTTTACTTTATCAAGGAGAAGATCGGGCTTACCGAGGGAGATCTTCAAGCCCTGGATCCCTACCGTGAGATCTTTGTTCAGCGTAAGGATCAATTTGCGCAGCGCTTCTATGACGTGTTCGATACTATCCCTGAGACACATCTCATCTTGGAGCAAGAAGGACGCCCCGGGTTCCTGAAAAAAGCGTGGGCAGCCTGGTTTGAATTCTTCTTCAGGACACGACTGGATGACACCCTGCTTGCCTACCTCTGGCGCATCGGCGTCAGGCACGTCGAGGTGAACCTGGATCAGAGGTTCTCAAACCTGGGGTTCTCGGTGATACGCCAGTTCTGCCACGATATTGTGCTGTCCGAAATGCCTCCTGACCAAGCCGCTCCCCTGTTGAACATCATAAGTAAAATGCTCGACCTCTGTTTACTGATTGAGACTGAGGCCTACATTACCCATACTACGCGGTGCGATCTTGAGGTGATGAAGGAGGTGGCTGACAGGGTGAGGAATCCTGTCATGGTGATTGGCGGGAATATCAGGAGACTGCAAAAAAAGATGGATGCAGCGAGCAAAGAGTATGATCTCCTTCAACGGCTTTTCATGGAGAATCTAAGGCTCGAAGGGATGATGCAGGATATAAAGGTTTACATGGAGGTTTTTGCCGGTGAGCCGCGCATAAAGGAGGTTGACCTGGATGGGCTTATAGAGCTGGTTTTGCGGAAGCTGCGAGCGGAAGACCCGGCATCAAGAAATCAGGCGCATGTCGACGTGAATTTGGATCAGCAAGCCCGTTTTGTTAAGGGGGACCCGGACGGTCTTCAGTTGCTCTTCTACTATCTGCTTCAGAATAGTTTTGAGGCTGTCATCCCGGACGCAGGCTTCATCAAAATCTCCTCACGTTTGGAGGATGGTACTACACGCAATATCCGGGTGGAGATCATTAACACCGGCGCTCCTCTTGAAGCTCAAGAGACAGAACGCCTATTCGCTCCCTTTTATTCGACGAAAGTGACGGGTACGGGATTTGGTTTGGCGATAGCGCGGTTGCTCGCAAAAAAGCATTACGGCAAGATCGACTTGCGGCCCGTTCCCGAAGGGGGTGTGCGGGTGATAGTGACTTTGCCAAGAGCAGAAAAGATACTGTTTGATTGATTTCATTGGTTAAGACTGGCTGCATGTACAACGAATAGGCAATCGCTATTTATCTGAACCAATGAAACGAATGAAGCTAATTGAACTAATGGAACTGGCTTTTGTTTTGCCCGACGAGCACCCTCATCATCTCCTCGAAGTTGCCCGAATAAATGGGGACGATCGCTGACTCGATTGCCCTGCCAATCAATTTGGTGGTGTTTGCCACCTGTTCGACGATCTCGGCCACCTTCTTTTCATCCGTTGCACTGGTAAAACAGACGACCCAGACAATCCCTATGAGCCGCTTCCCTGCGCGGATGGCCGCCGCGACCGCGGTAGTTCCTTTGAGGTACTCGTCAAAATCGAGCGCGTAACCCTGTTTTCTGACTTTGGCAATCTCGCCGAGGAAAAGATTAAGGTCCGTCATACTCTTCTCCGTGAACTGTGGCAGCCCCTTTTCTTTGAACAGGCTGATAATTTCTTTGTCTTCCATGAAGGACAGAATAACCTTGCCGGTGGCGCCGGCGGTGAGGGGGATCTTCGCCCCCACATGAGATGAGATCTTGAGATCCTTTCTTGCCTCGATCACGTCCAGGAACTTGACGTGGTTGTTTTGCCTTGCCCCTAGAATCACCGTTTCTCCGACCTGTTCCGCCAGCTGTTCAAGAAACGGGTGCGCAAGGCTGGCGAGGTCCGTGCGGTTGAAGATCCTGGCGGAGAGCTCAAAGAGCCCTGGGCCCATCGTGTATTTCTTGGTGACCGGGTCCTTGACGACGAAGCCCTCTGCCTGCAAAGCTTTTAAGATGCCAAATACGGTGCTTTTGTTGATTGACAAGGCCTGGGATATCTGGGTCACACCGAACTGCTTATGGTCTTGAACGATAAACCGGATGATCTGCAGGACCCTTTTTATGATAGGAGCGCTATACATAATTCTTAATAGAGAACACGATTTTGGCCGGGTTGTCAAGGCACGGTATCACAGGCTATGCCACATCTATTAAACGCTTGACAAAGATATTCCGTGCTTGATATAAGTATAACGTTTACGATAGAAAACCAGCGGATTCGACATCCCGATATGCAAAGCCAAGGCTGATCGCTAGGAGAGAATAGGACACAATATGCTAGAAACGCCCGGCATAATGGTGATTGAACCCTCGTCTGAACAGGGTAAGCGCAGAGCAGCCGGCATCTTCTCCCGCAAAGATTCATACCTCGACCCGGAAGCCATTAAGGCCAGCCTGAAAGATATTCGCGGTTACACGAAGAACAATTACGCCCCTCTGCTTGATCAGTTGAAAAGGAGCCTCGAACAGTATTCCGGCGTTAAGGTTACCTTTGCAGAGAACGCAAAAAACGCTGCCTCACGGATAAAAGAGATCGCCGGCGCCACAAGCCTGGTTTCGATGAACAAGTCAAACGTCGTGGTGAATGAGCTTCGTCCGGAACTGCGTGCCCTGGGCTTTAACACGTACCTGCGCTATTTCACCGAATTCAATAATTTTGACATCGACAATTTCAAGAAGAAGGTGGAAGACTACTGGTCTGTGCCCGGCATGCACGGCAGGGGATTGGTTGAGTCGTTTGAGGTGCGCAAGCAATTCTTGCGGCTGAACTCGCCGGAAGTACGTGATTATGTGGCCGTACTCGGGGTCAATGCAGCATCTGCTGCGGATGGCACGCTTTTTTTCCTGCAGCACATGTCAAACATCTCGAAGGATCTGGAACAGGCCAGGAAGATAATACTGGTGGTGAGTGTTGAAAAAGTGCTGAAGGATAAAGAGGCAGCCCTTTTCCATACGCGCTCGATGGGCATATTCGGCCTTGAAAGCGTTCTTCTCGATCTTAACCCAAACCCCGCTGAGGTTTACAACTTCGAAGAATTGCCCGTGCTTTCAGGCGTCCAGGACAGAGAGGAGAGAGAAGTTCATCTTATCATACTGGACAACGGGCGGACTGCACTGCTCAACAACGGTTATCAGGACCTCTTCCTCTGCATCGACTGCAGGGCATGTGCCCGCCAGTGTCCCATCGGTAAGCACCTCATGGTCGAGAGGGGCCTGGTCTACAGCCCGAAGAATTATATCCTTGCATTCCTGCAGGGTAAGGTGCCACCCCTTGACGAGTGCCTGCACTGCGGTCGCTGCGAAGTGGAGTGCCCGGTTGGGATTGACGTTCCGACCCTGGTCTGGAAGACCCAGATTGAATACGCGGAGAAGCACGGAAGGAGTCTGAAGAAGAGGCTGCTTGACGATCCCGAAATCCTTGCCAAGATGGGAACCCTGACCGCGCCCCTTGCTAACTGGGCCGGAGGCCTTCCCATCGTCAAAAGGATCATGGAACTCACGGCGGGCATCCACCACCAGGCCAACTTACCGACGTTCCACCGTCGGACGTTCAGGGATTGGTTCAAAGGAGGCGCCCGTGAGTAATCAGACCGATTTGAATTCAAGTGTAGACCGAGGCGGCAGCGAGGAGCCGACGCAGGCGTACTCAGAAGTACGTCGAGGAGAGCGAGGTAGCGACAACGAAGGTATGCGCGTGAAGTCGAATTGGTCCAAGGTTGTCTATTATACCGGTTGCTGGGCCAATTATTATGGACCTGAAATCGGCCAGGCCTTTGTGGAGGTCATGAGGGAAAACGGCTTTGAAGTACTCGTGCCCGAGCAGAAATGCTGTGGGATGCCGATGATGGCGAATGCCAACCTGAAGGGAGCGGAAAAGAATTTCCAGTTTATCATGAAGTCGCTTTACGCGGCGTCCTCCCCGGGCTATGACGTGATCACGACCTGCCCGAGCTGCAACATGATGCTGCGGAAAGAAGGGCGGAAATTCTTTGACAGCGAAGAAGCAAAATACGTATCAGAGCACGTCTTTGATGCGGATGAATACGTGTTGCGTCTGCACCGGGAGGGAAGGCTTAACACCAATTTTGGAGAGGTGCCGCTGAAGGTCTTTTACCACAACCCTTGCCATTTGAAGGTGCAGGGCTTGACCAAAGAGCCGCTCGACCTCCTGAAGCTGATTCCGGGGATAGAGGTGGTTGGGACAAACTATAACTGCTGCGGTTTAAGTGGTTCCTACGGGATGAAGAAGCAGAACTATAAACGTTCGGTCGAGATCGCCCAGAAGGTGTGGGAAGAGGCAAAGAAGTCGGGAGCCGAAGCGGTCGTGACAGAATGCGGAGGGTGCGGGTTACGCATCCAGGAAGGCACCGGTCTTAAGATCGTGCATCCGATGGTGCTCTTGAATCAGGCTTATAAGGCTTACAAGGCCCGTAAGGCTGCATAGTTGACAATGAGAGATAGTAGACCGAATGTATAAACTACATTTTTTGATAGGAGGGCGACGATGGCAGAAGAAAAACTATCTACACAAGAAGCTGTTGCGCAGACCAGGACGTATGGTCAGTTCAGATGTCTCAATCCAAGCTGCACATCCAGGCTTTCGGCTCAACCAGGCCAGGCGACGGTTAAATGCGCGAAGTGCGGCTCCGAGTGGCGCGTTGCATGGGTAAAGGCAGGTTTCCCGAGAGTACGCGGGCCCGTGTGGGAGACGAGCGAGCGGTTGGCTGAAGAGGCCATGGCAAAGAAAATGGCGAAGAAGGAGGAAAAGTAACATGGCGTTGAACAGAAAGGTAGGGATTATCAATCTTACGACGGGTGAAATAGAATCAAAGCCCATCCCCATCGATGTGCGCAAGAAGTTCCTCGGGGGAAGGGGAATGAACGCGTATCTGCTCTATAATTATCTGAAGCCCGGTGTTGATCCGCTTGGACCCGACAACGTTCTGGTGATAGGCATCGGCGTGCTCGCGGCAACCATGGCGTCCGCAACTTCCAGGACGGACGTGATGGGGAAATCGCCCCTTACCAATATGATCGGCAGTAGCAATATGGGCGGCTTCTTCGCGGCAGAGCTGGCGCTTGCCGGCTACCACCACCTGGTATTCCTGGGCAAGGCCGAAAAGCCGGTCTACCTCTGGGTGCACAACGGTGAGATCGAGATACGTGATGCCTCGAATGTCTGGGGAAAGAGCGTAACCGATACGCAGTGGGCCATCCGGAAAGAGATGGGCGACGAAGATATCAAGTTCGCGGTCTGCGGCCCTGCCGGCGAGAACCTGGTGCGCTACGCAAACGTCATGACCGGAATAAAAAATTCAGCCGGCCGGACCGGCATGGGCGCCGTGATGGGTTCGAAGAACCTGAAGTGCGTTGCGGCGAGAGGGCACACTGGATATAAAGATCGCTCACCCCACCCAGGCCCTGGAGTACAACAAGAGATTCATCGACTTGATCACGAGCGCTAAGGTCAACCAGACCATGGGCACCCTCGGCACGCCTTTCATCTGGGGTGCAACCAATTCATGGGGCGGCGTGCGGACAAACAACTTCCAGTACAACCAGCTCCGCTATGCTGACGACATCGAGCCTGAGCATCTCGACGAGATCTCGAAGGAAACATGTGGTGAGTACAACATGACGGCATGCTTTAACTGCCAGGTGCACTGCCGCGCGAAATATAAAATCCCGGCCAGCCCTTTAGCCGAGAAGTTCGGCCTGGTAGGAAAGTACGATGAAGGTCCGGAGTATACCTCACAGGGCGGGTTCTCTTGCGAGCCGGGCTGTACGGATGCAGCAACCCTGCTTTGCGCCAACCACCTCGTCGACCAGTACGGCGTTGACAACCTGGAGATAGGCAGCATGATCGCCTGGGCCATGGAGCTTTACGACTACGGCATCCTGACCAGCAAGGACACGGACGGCGTCGACCTGAGATTCGGCAATGGCGAGGCTGTGCTTGAAATGATCCATCGCATCTGCCAGAAGAAGACATGGCTGGGCGAGGCGCTGGCCGAAGGCCCGATCAGGGCGGCCCAGAAGATAGGCAGGGATTCGGAAAAGTACCTCGTGCACGTGAAGGGTATGAGCAATCTGCACTCCGATGAGAGGGCAACGCCCGGTCTTGCACTCAACATCGCAGTCTCTTCAAGGGGCTCCGACCACCTGAGAAGCCGGCCTGCAATCGACCTCTACCACCTGCCGAAGGACGTCATGAAAAGAATATACTCAAGCCCGGTGGCCTTCGAGGGGGATCTCAGCTCAGACCACAGGTCTTACGAAGGAAAGCCGTGGCAGGTATTCTGGCAGGAAAACTGCTTCATGGGCGTGGACTGCATGGGCATCTGCAAGTATCACACAACGTTCCTCGGTGCGACACTCCCTAACTTCGAAGACTGGGCAAGAGTCCTTCAGTACAACACCGGCCTGGAGCTCACTCCTACGGAAATATGGACGGCGGCAGAACGGTGCAACATGCTCGAGAAACTGGTCAATATTCGGGAAGGTTTCAAGAAGGACGACCCGCACAAGGGCGACGTGCTCGTCGACAGGTACCACAATGAACCGGCGAAGCGCGGCGCGCCCGACGTTATCGGCGCCACGATCGACCGCGAGAAGTTCAAGGTGATGCGGGCTGAGTTTTATAAGCACAAAGGCTGCGACGAGAACGGCATCCCCACGCCGGAAACCCTTAAGAGACTCGGGCTCGAGAACGAACCGTCTCACTTGCTGTAATAGAGATCGAAAGGAGGAAACGATAGATGGAAGCAATGGCAAAAACACTTGTAGTAAACCAGGAGAGGTGTACGGGTTGCCGCCTCTGCGAGTCTGTTTGCGCGGTCAAGCATGATGGCGTGATCAACCCGATGAGGGCGCGTATAAAGATAGAGAAGTGGGAGCACGAGGGTCTTTACGTCCCCATGATCTGCCAGCATTGTCAGGATGCACCCTGCATGAACGTCTGCCCGGTGAAGGCCATTTCCCGGGATGAGGCGCTAGCCAGGGTCATGGTCGATTACGATACCTGCATCGGGTGCCGTTCCTGCGTGGCGGTCTGCCCGTTTGGGGCGATGAACTTTAACACGATCGACAAGAAAGTGATCAAGTGCGACCTGTGCGATGGCGAACCGCAGTGCGTCCGGTTCTGCGACATCAAGGCCGTGGACTATGTGGACGCCGCGAAGGTATCGATCTCCAAGAAGAGAGATGCCGCACTCAGAATTTCGTCAGCACAGAAGAAGGCAACAGAACTAGAAGCAGAAATGTAGGCGAAGCAGCCTAGAAGAAAAGGGTTCAAGGGTTCGAGGGGTCAAGGGTTCCAGCAAAGAACTCAAGGCGTGGCCCCTCGAACCTTTTTTTGTTTGCCTCGGCCATCAAGAAACAGTTAAGAAATAAAGCAGGTAAAAGCAGGTTGAGGTTGAGGTTGAGAAAGAGCTAAGAGAAGTCTTAGCTGGATATCGACCTCAACCTTTTCTTTTTCTCTCAGTCTCAACTCGATCCCTGGCTATACCAAGTTGCATTCAAAAATAGAGCAAGGCGACCAGGAGGATAGCGACGGAGGCGTACTATAAGTACGTCGGAGTCGTGCCGACGCAACACCCACTGACGTGGGTACCCGGAAGCTATATGAATGAAGGCAACTTGGTATCAGCCGCCGGAAAGGAATACAAGTATCGTGACTTCATCCCCGTCTTTAAGCGGGTAAGCCAGCTCCTTGGGAACCGTGGGTTGTGCGTTCACCAGAATCTCTATATAGCCATGCAGTTTGTCAGGCTTCGCAAAGAGCTTGGCCTGCATGGCCGGAAAGCGCGCCACGAGACCCTTGATGCACTCTCCCACGGTTTTTCCCTCCAGCTCAACCTGCGCCTCCCCCCCTTCAGTCAGATAGGGGTGAAGGTGGACTTTCACGCTCATTCAAACACCTCCGCCACAAATTCGGCATTGTTGATTTTTTTTCATCCGTATTGAACGAAACTGCATCTCCTTGCCATCAATATACAGCATCCTCCCGGTGAGTAGCTCTCCAAACCCTGCGAGCAGTTTTATCGCTTCCATGACCTGCAAGGAGGCGACGAGTGCAGCGGTCGCCCCGAAGACCGGGAAGGGCTCGGTTCTCTCCGGGCCGCGGGGAAAGAGGCACTCCAGGCACGGAGTCTCGCCGGGGATGATGGTAGTTACTTCACCCATCAGGCCGCGCAACCCTCCGTGGATAAAAGGGGTGCCTTTCCGGAAGCAGGCCTCATTCAGAACAAATCGGCTCTCCATGTTATCGAGACAATCCATGACGAGGTCCACGCCATCGAGTAAACCTTCCGCGTTTTCGGCCGTAACCCTGATTGCACGCGCGGTCACATCCACAGTGGAATTGAGCCTTTTCAGCTTCCGGTTGCCTGAGACAACCTTTTTTTCACCCACGTCTTCTTCCCAGTGGAGTATCTGTCGATTCAGGTTGGAGATATCTACAGACTCATAATCAACCAGAATAATTCGACCGATCCCGGCGCACGTGAGATAGATGGAGACAGGTGAACCCAGTCCTCCGGCACCTGCAACAAAGACAGTTGCTTGGCGCAGCTTCTTCTGTCCTTCTTCGCCGAACTCAGGCAGTATGATCTGCCGGTTGTACCTGGCAAGATCCTCGTCTGTCAATGGAGCAAACATACTGGCGACGTACCTCACGCGTAGTCTACAAACCCAATCAGGTAATGTCAATGCCAAGCCGCGCTGCACTGTGCTTGAGGACCGCCGGCTAACGCGAGAAATGATGCCGAGTCGCATTCAAAATAGAGCAAGGCGACCAGGAGGATAGCCCACGTAGGCGTACTACAAGTACGTCGGAGTCGTGCCGACGCAGTGGAACGAAGCTATATGAATGAAGGCGACTCGGCATGATTCCACCACTCGATCCAGGTGCCGTCCCGGCCAAAGGTTGTGTTTGTCGATTCTTCAATCTGCCTGAACCAATCTCCCAGGACAGAGCCGTGGTGGATTATGAGCGGGGTACTGTGTTCCGGCAGTATGTCGTCGAAGAGACCATGCAGGAAGATGTTTCTGTCCATCTCCGGAAACGTTTCGCTATCATCCCATGGCGTGGGATGTATGAAACCATGTGTGGCGCCTTCATCTCTCCGGTAGAGGAGGGTGTCGCCGAATTCGTCCTTCAGACGCCGCAGCAGCTCGACACACTCAATAATCTCCGCAACCGTTACGCCCTTATTGAAGTGGGCGAGAATCTTTTCGCTGAACGACTCAAAGCCAATGGATGAGAACATGATGCGGATGGCCTCGTTCGCGGGCTGCACTCAGTATCTTTGTGAGGGTCTCGGCATGTCTGGTGACAGCGTCGACCCGGCAGACAAGGTTCACCTGGGACAGGTGGACGCTTTCCTCTTCCGTCTCATAGAGAAGCGCTTGCAAGGTTGTCATAGGGTATTCGTCGATCAGCTCGAATGGGATCTTCCTGCCAGCCTTTTCCGGCAGGTTTTTAATCTGCGCCAGGAGCGATGCTCGGTTCACATGACCCTGGAAGCCCTTGTCCCACGCGACATCGCAGAAGATACAGCCGCAACTCCGGATAGTCACCTTCGAAGCCTTATCCGCCAGAGAAGCGGGAGGATCGAGCATGACCACTGACTCTTGCTTGGCATACGGGCACCCGATGGCAGCAAGCACCTGCGCTACCTGCACATCCAGTGGTTCGAGTTTCTCGGAGAACGTGTAGATGTTGGACCAGTCAACATCGAGATAAAGATCGGTCTTCCACCCAGATTGGTACGTTCGTCCTTTTTCCCTCAAGCATTCCGGCAGCACGCCGTCGACGGGGCCCTGGACAGCGATGTCTACCCGGTCCTTGAGGCCGTGAAACCGGTGTGGGAACCTGTCGGCATCAGGCTCGCCTGCGTAATCCTGCAGCGCCTGCGGCCCGCCCAGCATTGTAGTGAAGCCCATCTCGTGCAGGATGGCGATCAAATCAAAAATATCTTTTCTTCCACCCAGGTGAGAGAAGCCGATTATCCGTTCCTTCCCTTGGTAATAATCTTCTATGAACGCAAGGAGCTTTTCTTTTTGGAACTCCCGTTTGAGGCCCACCACGATGGACGGGATACCCGACCGTTTTGAGAAATAAGTAGACGCGACTTGAGCGCCCAGTATCCCGTGCGGCTCGCCTGTATGATGCGTGCAGATAAGCATGTTTTGTCGGCCCGAGGGACATACTATGTCACATCCAGGGACTCAACGCAACGGTGTTTGGCGTAATTTCTTGACTGCTATCACGTGTTATGCTTAAAATACAGGCGCGTGCCGGGGTAGCTCAGTCGGTAGAGCAGGGGACTGAAAATCCCCGTGTCAGTGGTTCGATTCCGCTCCCCGGCATTTCTTTTGCCCTTATTTCAAGCCGGTTCACAGAAATACCCACCTTTGATAGCCTCTATTCTCAAGGCTCTGTGAGGAGTGTCTTTGCAGATTACTGAAAAACAAGCGTTCACAGTTTACTGTCTCCACATTTTTATTACGTTGTCGGGGGCACTGTAGCTGTTTTGTAGCCGTGTCTTTTTTGCGGTGTGCATATCTGCTACAATCTTGCTGGCCCGTTGTCCTGTTCATTGACGATGTGGTATCTATCAACACGCTCCTTGTCTTGTGGCCCGTGATCGCCATAGCCACCTTTTCAGGTTTCATGGCGTTGACCATATCGCGTACAAAGGACTGTAGCCTTTTCCCATCCTTGGAAAAGACATACGGACATCCCCCTCCCTGTCTTGTGAAGTAACTGTGAAGAGGAACCGCCGGACAAGGGAGTATTACCGGGGGAGTGAAAAGGCGTGCTTGCCGTTTTCCGTTAGGCCGGTTTCACCCAAATGAGGTATAATCCAATCCTGTTGATGGAAAGAGAAAAGGCGTATCCTAATGGGAATCACCAAATACCCATAGTTCCCTGTAGCAAGCAGGGAGGAAGGATACGCCCATGAAGAATGATGAACCTATCGACGAGAAAAAGCAAGTGGAAGACGAGCCGAAGTCCGTTCTTGAACAGATCATCCAGGAAGGTGCACGCAAGTTGCTGCAGGCGGCAATCGAGAGTGAGGTGGCCGAGTACGTTGAGCGGTTCAAAGAACTGAAGAATGAGAAGGAACATCGCCTGGTGGTGAAGAACGGAACATCGCCCGAGAGGATGCTCGTGACCGGTGTCGGCCCGCTCAAAATCAGGCAGCCACGCATCCATGACAGACGCGAGGGAGAAACGTTTACCAGCGCCATTCTCCCGCGCTACATGCGGCGCGTTCCCACCATCGACAAGCTGCTTCCCGTTCTGTATCTCAAAGGCATCTCCACCGGGGACATGGCCTCGGCCCTGGAATCGATCCTCGGTCCTGACGCCCCGGGCCTCTCGGCCAATAACATCGTCCGTCTGAAGAGGATCTGGGAAACAGAATACCGCGACTGGGCCAAGCGGGATCTCACCGGAAAACACTACGTCTACTTCTGGGTGGACGGCATCCATTTCAACGTCCGTTTAGAAGAACCGGACACCAACCGGATGTGCTTCCTTGTAGTCATAGGAGTCTCGAGGACGGGAAGAAGGACTCGTGGCCATCCTTACGGGTACCGGGAGAGCAAGTCTTCATGGCTGGAGGTCCTGCTTAACGTGAAACAGCGAGGACTCACCGAAGGCCCGAATCTGGCCGTCGGTGACGGGAGTTTGGGCTTCTGGGCAGCACTGCCGGAAGTCTATCCCGAGACCAAGGAGCAACGCTGCTGGGTGCACAAGACCGCAAACATCCTGGACAAGATGCCATCAAGCGTCAACCGGAGGCCAAGGAGAAGATCCATGATATGTACCTGGCACCGACGAAGGGGCAGGCATTCGTTGCGTATAACTCTTTTCTCGCCTCTACGGTACAAAGTTCCCCAAGGCCTGTGAGTGCCTCACCAAGGACAAGGACGTACTCTTCACCTTCTATGACTTCCCTGCCGAGCATTGGATCCACCTGAGATCGACCAACCCCATTGAATCGACCTTTGCAACGGTACGGCATAGAACCAAGAGAACGAAAGGCTGCGGGACCAGGCTGGCAACACTTACGATGGTCTTCAAGCTCTGCAAGCAGGCGGAGAAAACGTGGAAACGGATAAAGGGGTATCGGCTGATTGGCAAAGTGATCCAAGGAGTCAGATTCGTTGACGGTGAATTAGTGGACGAGGCAATACAGGCTGCGTAACGGAGTAAATATTAGGATGCGTCCAAAATTCTCATCCACAACTATTGACAGTACCTCCGTAATCCCATCCGGTAGGCTGTAACTGGGTATAAGTGTATTCCCCCCCAACCGAAACAGACACAAAGATGAAACTGAATAGCGCAGAAATAAAGCACAGTGCCAAGCTGAATGACGAAAACCAGGCCCCATTCCGCGGTTTCCCCCGTCTCCTGTTCATATTCGCCCCTCCTTCTTGGGCCAACACATGCGTTACTAATACAAACGCACGCAATAAATAAATTGTAGTACAGGGCCTTTTTAGCCTTGGTTTTACGCCCACAAATGGTTACACTACGTATTCAGACTTATTGCGTTTGTATTAATACAAACGTAGGAAATAAGTTTACGAAAAATGTAAAGAGCGTTCTCCCAACGCCCAGGTTTACGGCGTGATCGGAGGTTCCGCCCTACGAAGTCGTATTAACATTAAACGCGTTTGTATTAGTAGCGCGCCTGCCGATCACCTCCCTCCGCTCACCTTTCCGTAATGGCCGTTTCCCGTGTATCTACTATGCTTATCGGATAGAAGCTGTGGGGCTTGATAGGCCTTATAGGCGGTCTTCACGCCTTTGCCTGGCAATGGGAATTTTCAGTTTTGCCGTTATGCGTAGATGGGTAACCCGTCAAGGCTCTCCCGGTTGCCCTTATTTGTCTGGAACGAGATACCCTAAGTCGACCAGTCCCTGAACCAAACCCGCGTGTATGGAATTTTTGGGTGCAAAGGTGATTTCTCCACTTTTTTCCAGGCGGGCACACTGTGTTAGGGAATTGAACATCGGTATAGGATAGCGCACGATCCGCGGCCCGGGAAAGCCAAACTCTACCAAAGCGGATTCTTTTTTCCATAGAGTGACCCGGAAAAATCCACGCCAGGCACTATTTATTTCCACATGAGGCCTTGCAGGCAGAGTTGAAAATAGGCCCTGCGTGAGAAGAAAGGAAGAATGGACCGGGACGTCTCCATAGACAAGGGCGCCTCTGCGTGGGCTTTCTTTTTGCATCTCGATGAAATAGTGCAACAGGGCAGGGTCTGCGGTCTCAAAGAGCCGTCTCTTGATTTTGCGCTTGGCTTCTTCGTGATTAAGGGGGGTTTCAGGGGCGCGCTGCGAAAGATAGTCTATTGATTCCCTGAGGCTTTCCAATGCGACAGCAGGATCGGATTCCCTGGCTATAGCCTTGCAGCTTTCTTCAGCGGAAAAAAAAGTGCGGTCAGCCACGGCCCGACACAGCGTGTTGTTAAGTTGCCTAAGGCTGAAACGGGAGCCGGCCAGAGTCGGATACGTATCGATGCCCTGCCAAGGCATCATGTGCGCCAGAGGATAGAGGCCGCAAAAATTAGTCGTCACTACCGGCACGCCGCAGGCGAGCGCCTCCCTGGGGGTGATGCCGTAATTCTCATCCGGCTGTACCGAAGGATTGACAAATAGGTCTGCGGACCAGAAACACGCGCGCAGCTCTCTTTTGTTTTTCGCAGGGCGCAGCCGCAGCCAGGGCCGGGAAGCGCCGTGAAGTATCTCGTCGTTGAGAAACAAAGAGAACGTCGCGTGATTCGCAAATGAGAAGGGCAGTTTGTTGCGCTCTTCAATGTTCCCCGCGAGGGTCAGGACCACGTGGGGAATAGGCCAGAGATCCAGGCAGCGGATCAACTGGCAGATGCCTTTGGCCACCACCCATCTCCCCGCATATACGATATGTACTTGGTCTTCGCCGATCCCTTCTTCTTCGCGCGCCCTCTGGCGCTCCATTTTGTCAGGAATAGTGAAAAAGCCCGTTGCAATCCTGGGAGCAAAGACGTTCATCCGCGGGGCAAGATCTCCCAGCGCAGCCGCGGTTAGGTCTTTTTCCCGAAGGGTTGACACAACGCTGACCTGTGCCGTGGGCAGCGTTCTTATACGATCAAGACCCTCCAGGGAGAGGGAACCCCCCAATGAGAGCGTCAGAAGTCGGTGAGCGATGCCTTCCCATGTTTCGGTACCCATCCGTGCGTTGACCTTCACGAATATCGCGTCCGGTTTCGCAAGAAGCCATTTGAGTCTGTTTTTGTGAACGGACTCAGGAAGCGCGATGATGCGCCCCAGCTTGTTCAGGCAGTGGAAAAACCATCGCTTATAGGCTATCACGGAGGTCGATTCTCGAGCGTGAGACGTTCCCGCGTTGTACGGAAGCAGCGAGCCTGAAATCTCCTTCATATATGTAGAATTTCATGTTCTACGCATCTCTTGCGGATGGCAAAATGCCATAATAAGCAGCCTCATTTCGAGCTATCTTGCGCATACCGAGCGCGATGATTTCGCCAGTTCGCAATAATAGCTTATGGGTGCTTCCATATTGCCTGTTTCTAAATACGCTTTGCCCGGGCACCAAAGGCAAACGCTCCTTAGAGGGCATTTTCTGCAAGGAGAGCCTGTCTTAAATTTTTGCGAGCGAATCTTCGGAAAGAGCCCATAGAATCCCTGCTTAAATGAGTGCCTTCTTAAATCCAATGACGGCTTACGTACCGAATTGCAGAAAAAAAGTTCGCCATAGGGGCTCACATAAAACGCCCATGTTCCTCCCGGACAGCGAAAGAGATTATCGGAAGGAACGCTGTTTTCCAAGAAGCTATCTTCAACCTCATCCCTCCCGTTGACTGCTTCCTTTTGATTATGAAGTTCTGCTATCTTGTCTATGGGTAAACGTAAAGAACAAGGCTCAGCTGAGCCGTCCATGCGCGGGTCAACCAATGTGCCGCAGCGAAATCCCACATCCATCTTTTTATAGAACCTGCGGATCAGGGGTAGTTCATTTACATTTAAAGTCATTGCCTGACATTTTAATTTAAAAGGAAGTTTGTAGTTGCGGATAAGCTCAATGCCCTGCATCGCTTTTTTAAACGAGCCTTCAACTTGGGTAATCAGCTCATATGTCTTTTTAGTAACACCATTTAAAGTCACTTCAATACAAAAGGGAGGGAACCTGCTCAGGTATTTGGCTATCTTTTCGTTTAAAAGCGCGCCATTAGTAAAAATGGTAATAACAAATCCTTTTTTATAAGCGTAAGAATATATATCCAGAAAATCCTCGCGCAATAGGGGCTCTCCCCCGGTAAGGCAAAGCCACAAACACCCTTCCTTTCGGACCTCATTAATGATACGGCAAATCTCTTCATAGGTAAGCTCTGCTTTCTTAGCATTACGGACAATATAACAATGCTGACAGCGCAGGTTACAGCGGTGGGTAAGCTCAAATTGGCCGACCATCGGCCTTATTGCGCCCTTATCATGAAGCTGTAAGCTGAAATCTCGGTATTCTTTCTCTCGCATTCACTTCGTTCTTTCTATTTCGTCCATCTTCTTTCGTCCACCGTTTGTTTATCTCTATTTAACTCCGCTAATCTACGATAATATGGGGGGCAGGCGTTCATATCACCACACTCCAACCTTGCCTTTGCCGGACAAGAGGAACAAAACTTTCTTAACCTGCAATCAAAGCATCTGTTCTCCGGGTTTGGCGTAGACGACCTGACATAGTCACCCAGCATCTTCCACCCTTCTCTTAAGCCGCTGTTCAAAGCGGAATATCCAGCGGCAGGTAACTCAAGGCAGGGCTTTAATTCCCCGTATGGGCTAATAGCTAATGTCTTTTTGCCTGCCCCGCACTGAAATAATCTGCCCCTTATCCATCTTCTTCTCGGACCGCTATCGCTCTTCGGCATCTCCTCTAACGATGGGTATCTGGTAGGATCAGGGAAAAGCAGAGCGTTCAAGTTCACAACACCTTCCGGCTCAAGACGTACGGTAATGTTATCTTTCGACCCATCCTGCCGCGGCGCAAGGACGGCCGCCCATTCGGGCGTTGCGCCCACATATTCTATAAATGCCTTTAGCTCCCCAATCTCATCAAGGTTCGCCCTGGTCATAGTAATTTTCAAAGCTATCTGTAGCGTTCTTTCCTTAAGAAGATTGATCGCGTTTATCGCTCTGTCATAAGAGCCCGCCACCCGCGTAAACCAGTCAAAGCGTTCTCTTTTAAGGCTGTGAAGGGATAGCTCCAAAGAGGTAAGCTGAAACTCCTTCAATCTGTCGGCGATCTGTGGGGTAATGAGCGTTCCGTTGGTAAATAAATGGACAAAAAGTCCGATCCTTCTGGCGTAGTCTATCAGAGCAAGAATATCTTTTCGCCTTAAAGGCTCACCACCGGTTAAAGTAAGATGAAGGCATCCGGCCTCAACCAACTGGTCAAGAACGGATTTCACTTCTTGCGTAGATAACTCCTTCTTACCCGATTCCGGCGCAACATAGCAATGTCGGCACCGCAGGTTACACCGGTGCGTTATTTCAAAGATGACGTCGCGAGGGAATCCCGTTTTGTCTCGTTTTTTAGCCAATCTTTTGCCGTAATCTTCGGTATAATTTAGCTCTTTAATCATAATTAAATTTGTTTTTCTATAAACTCTGCGGCGCTTGCATCCGGCACGAAACCAAAACGAAAACTGGGAACAGTTTCCAATAATGCCCCGCAAAACTCCAGGGCAGCATGAACTCCGTCTCTATCCCATAAAGGCGGAAAGCATTGGGTAACTATCTGGCGCAAGGCTTCCTTTTTTTCTAGCGGAACAAGCGTATTTTCGTTAGCCTTGAAAAGAAAAGCAATCTTTTTAAGGGGCGCTTTTTGAGAAGAAGCCATTTCCCCTTCACCAGGCCAGGGAGTGCCATAGATAAAGTATCCTCTTCGTTCTTTCCGCACAATCACTCGATCATCGCTCAGTACCGTAACACCGGCTCTTTGTTGCCATAATCTGGATAGCGTAGTCTTGCCCGCCCCGGATATACCGCAAAATAGTATTCCTTCCCTATTAAGCATTACACCCGAAGCATGGATAAGCATACCCTGGTACCGAAGGATTATGCTTACCATGAGGAGCTGGCCTAAAATTCTCATCAGTTCCTCTAAAGACCAGGTTTTGCAAGCGGCCGCACCATCTGCCTCAGGCAAAATATAGACTTTGCCCGTTGATAACCCTTTCTCCACAAAACAAACCTTTTTTATCCCGCTGTCTTCTCTTTTGCCTGGTTGAAAGATCTCAAATATATAGCGCTTTCTATCTTCGAATATACGCCAGTTCTCCCTCGCCTCAAACAGCTTATGCCTCCTTGGATATAAAGGAGGGGTGCCTAATTCGACGTCAATGACAATATCATTTTTGCCGCAGGGCCGGATGAAATCCTTCATATATACTTCTCCGCTCTCGTTTTGCTGCATCAGACAATCTTTGTAGCGAAAGCGTATTCCCAAGTCACCGATCTCAACCCGCAGGTTATTCATAGTGTTGTACCGTTGCCCCTGCCTTTCGAGCCTGCCCCCTGTATTTCGTCCCGGACAGGCGCTGTCCAAGGAGAGGTGCGGGCAGCATCCTCATAAAGGTATGGCATCAGGCGATCCAGCATCCGCTCCTATCAAATAACCAAATTGGACTAACTGGGTAAAGCATAAGTCCAAAGATAGCTATAACGACCAACGCATCCGTTAGTGGGTGGACAGGGTTGGCCGTTATACGTACAGTAGTTGAAGGGAAAATTTACGGGGTCGAAAGAGGTCTTTGGCTGCGTGTCATTCAAACAGCAACTCAGGACTGCCTGCTCCGGTTGCATTCGTACCTTTATGAGTTCAGGAGCTTCATAAGGCTTTTTCTTGCTTGATACTCGTCCCTCGTCCCTCTTGTCACTAACGTCTCCCTTCAACGCCCCCGCCCTTCTTACTTTTTCTATAAGCTTGACGCTCGAGAGGTCCTCTATGAATGTTAAGACCTCCCCCTCAATAATCTCCTCATTCTTTTCCTGAAATTCTCTTTTCAAAACGTCCTGAATCTCCTTGACGCTGTGTTTACCATCTAAGAGCTGGAATATCCTTACGCCGGTTTGATTGGCAATGGAGTAGATATACTGCATATCCTCTTCGCTCCTGCAAAGCGGCATTATAACCACCTCATCCAGAATAAACCGGCTCACCCAGTCGTCTTCATTCTTCTTGTAGATATCATTTACATTTGGCATGCGGTACTCCTCTTCTCTAATTCCCTCTTCACCAACTCCGCCATCTGGCGATTATACGGCGGGCAGGCGCTCATATCCCCGCAGGCTAGCCAGCTGCGCCCCGGGCACCAGCTGCAATACCGGGCTAAGTCGCAGTCACCACAACGGTAGCTTGGTCCGGGCGGGGTGCGCTTCGCATAATCCGCCAAGCGCTGCCAGCCCTCAGCAAAACTTCCCTCTAAGATATCGTATTTGGGCTCAGGGATATCTAGACAAAGCCTCATTTCGCCGTAGGGGCTGATGACTACTTCTGTTCTTCCTGCTTCACAATGAAATAACCGATCGTGTTTTCTTTCGTAAGCCCTTCTCTTCCCTTTTTTCGGCTTTCTCTTTTCTTTCTCTGAAGCGCCGACTTTCTCAAATTCCACCTCGCTATCTGCTTGGATAGCTTCCCGAGCCGTTGTATCTCCTCCGGCGCCAGGCGGAACCTTAAATTTTCCGTTCCGCCATCCCAGGCAGGGGTTACTTCCGAGCCCCAGCGAAAATGGGCTCCGAACTTCTCCACTGCCATGTGCCTTATCTTTACTAAATCATCCTCATTGATGGTCATCGCAGTGGCTTTCAGGTATACGTCAATTCCTCTCTCCCTTAGAAGGCCGATAGCCCTTAAGACTTTATTGTATGTTCCGGCTGTTTTAGTAAACCAATCAAAGGTATCTTGATTTGTGGTATGGAAGGAAATGTCTATTTTGTTCAGGCCCAATTCTTTTAGTCTATCGGCCCTTTCCGGCGTGAGCAACGTGCCATTAGTCAGAACTATGACATTCAGCCCTTTGTTCTTGGCATATCCTAAAATTTCAAAGATATCCTCACGTAAAAAAGGCTCACCGCCGGTAAACCCTATATTCAAACAGCCCGCCCCTGCCAACTGATCCAGAATAGTAAAGACCTGCTTCGTCTCCAGTTCCTTTCGTCCTTCGTCAACAGCGGATGACGCCACATAGCAGTGGCGGCATTTAAGGTTGCATCTATAGGTAAGCTCAAACATCGCCTTCATCGGGAAAATCTTCCGTGCCGCTTTCTTAAACAGCCGCGACTGTAGGTTATAATAATCTAAGGTTTTGATCATATCAGTTGAACAGTCTTCCTTTCGTTTCTTCCTGACGATGCGCCAATCCGCAAAAGAACTCTACCGGTCGTTCCATATCTCTATTCTCAGCCAATGCCCTTCCGGGACACTGGCGGCAGAGGTATTGAATTTTACACTCCCGGCATTTAGTAGCAACGCTGGCTTTCAACCCTTGAAAATAGGCATAAAGCCTCATGAAACTCTCCGGGAAGGCCTCTTTTCTTATATCCGCGCACGGCTTTTTGATAAACGAACAGAGCCGCATGTTGCCGTAAGGGTCAATATGAAAAGAGGATAGACCACAGGGAAATAAAAACCCTTGCTCCAACCGTGAATTATCCTTTTGATGCAGGAATTGTTCCCGGCATAAAGAAAGCATATCACTATCCGAATTCTGTATATGCAAGATCTCATCGGGCGTAAGCCTCAGTTTGCAGGGCTTTTTTGAGCCGTCCATTCCGGCGCAAAGCGCAAGATCACAACGAAAACGATTCTTACCTAAGAGTTCTTCGGAAAATTGTTTTATCTGCAAGATTTCATCACGGTTGATCTTCATGCCGTTAGATTTCAGAGTCAAAGGCAGATTTCTTTCTTTAAGCAGCTTTATTGCCTGCATCGCCTGCGCAAAACTTCCTTTTGCTTGTGTTACTCCTTCATAGACTTTTTCGGTGATGCCGTTAAGGGTGATATCAATGCAAAAAGGCGAAAGATTAGCCAGATAATCGGCTATATGTTTGGTAATCAATGTCCCATTTGTTAATATGCTGATCAAAAAACCCTTTTTACGGGCATACGTATAGATATCCAAGAAATCTTTCCTTAAGAATACCTCTCCTCCGCTAAAAGACAGCCAAAGGCAGCCGGCTTTATGGATTTTATTTATAATAGAGATTACTTCCTCGAAGGTTAATTCTTTCTTACCTTTTTCCTGCGCGATAAAACAGTGTTGGCATTTAAGGTTGCAACGGTATGTAAGGTCTATCTGGCCGCTGACGGGCCGGCCTCCGGGAAGCATCTTCCTTTCGAGCTGGTCTAGGTAATCATCTTTTTCTTTGCTTTTCATATTCTTGCCAATAGGGCGGCCATTCATTCTTTGAACCAATTGCTCAGCCATGCTCTTCACCGTACTAAGATCGCCGCCAATTCCTCTCGCTTAAGCATCGGGCCGGATGCATTATACTATTCCTTTGGGATTTTTCACAAGCTTTCAATAATTGAAGAACCGCCGCGACCATCCATTGTCGCCTCCTCACGAACTACCCGTTCTTTGAAATGGAACAAACTACGTAACGGATGGGGCGAAGGAGTTTCGCTACGGCACGAACGAGTGGAACCATCAACCCGTTTCGTGTTAGCAAAGCAATGAGAAATCTCTCCGGACCTAGGCCAATAAAGACTCTCTTGCGACCCCTTTCAGCCCTTGTGACCAATCCCAGGATACTTGCCGTGGGAACCGGACTGTCTACGCCTGCTGAGCCGTCTCCTTTCATGAAGCAAGAATCCGCTTTTATCCTGATCACCCGGTGGACCACGAGTTTTTCTATTTCCCCTTGAACAAACGCCACCACATCGCCGAGGCCTGGCGAATCCTCCCCCAGGGGTGAAACAGTAATCACATCGCCATCCTTAATGAAGGGGTGCATGCTCGACCCTCTGGCCCGGAACGGAAACGGTACTCCTTTGGCCAGCGTTGCGTGCAGAAGTTCAATGAAAACCGGACCCGTCAAGAACAACTCACTTCCTCCTGGCCGGGACATGCTGGAACACGTCGGCGATTCAACAATCATCCTCCTTTTCACAAGTCCCCCTCATAAAAACCGACTGGACTTGCCCCTCCCGATCATTATCGCCCCAAGCACAGTGACATCTCCTAGAGGGCACGCAATGGCGTGTGCAATATGTGTGCCGGGGAAGTGTGAGGTTTTGCACCAATATAGGAACATGACATACGGAGGAGTGTTTTACCTGAGGTTCAAAGATAGCTATGATAAAATGATGCATTTCATTCCCACAACCGATCACAATTGCCGAGTGAAAGAGTGTATATTTTCCGGATTGTTCGATTCATTTCTTTCAGGTTTTATGTCACCATAAGTGATCTCGCACAATGGATTGTGTCATGAGGTTCATAGGCAGCACGGGTCGGTCCAGTCGCTTTCTCCTTGACAGTATGATGTTGAGAGCATATAATTGTCGCATATTAAGGAGGTGAGGTAAATGCGTGCTACATTAAACATACCTGACGAACTCATAACCGAGGTTCAGAACATTACCGGGGCGAGGTCGAAGACCAAGGCAGTGGTGACGGCTATACAGGAATTAGTGGGAAAAAACGGATGGAGCAGCTTCTTGCTCTCAAAGGCGGAATCGAGATAGATTACGATTGGGAGCAGGAGGAGAAACTCGAACTTGAGGCACAAAAGAAAAGGGAGAAACACCTTGAAAAGTAAGGGCCTGCTTCTTGACACGTGTGCGTGGGTAGACTACTTCAAGTCCCGATCCTCAAGTCTAAAGCAAGCCGTTGAGGAACTCCTGCTTACCGAACAGGTTTACGTTTGCGGTCCTGTTCTCTATGAGTTGATCCAGGGAATTAAGTCAGAAAAGGAGAAGGCCTTACTGACGAGCGCTTTTACAGCACTTTTGTACGTGGAAATGAATGAAGCGCTCTGGTTCAAGGCTGGAGAGCTATCCACCCTCGTTAAGAAACAAGGCAAGACCATCCCCTTGTCGGACATTCTCATCGCGTCTCTCGCCCTGGAGCACGGCCTCACCATTCTCACGGCAGACAAGCATTTTGAGCAGATACCGGGTTTAAGACTCTACAAGCTAAAGGCAAAGTCAGCCAGCGATGGCCGGCGTCAAAAGTATTAAACGACCCGCAATATTCCTGTATACCTTGTTCCGGCTGGCTTACAGATTGCGGACGGGGCAAAAAAGAGAAGGAGCGTAGCGGTCGTCTTACGCGGTACTCATCCGTCGCGGCATGAATCTTGATAGAGTTGCAATGTGAACAGCCCATTTCCGACGCTGAATGACTGGATCGCTCCGCCTCCGCTGCCTGCCATCCTTTCCATCCTTATCGTGCTTGGATGCAAGTATCTGGGTGATCATCTCTGCCGGTTGTTGTTTCGCGGTTCACGGGAGCCATTGAACACTGCCACAAGTTTTGTGCTGGTCGTCGCGCTCGTCGCGTCCGCATTGCAGCTCGTGCTCGTTACCTGGAGGATGCCGGTTTGGCCTTTAAGAGGTGTGGCATGGTCGCTCGCGGCCCTTGGCCTCCTGGAGTTGTGGCTCATGTGCCGGGCAAGAAATTTGAGTCCGTGGAGAAGGTTCAGTTCTTTTCTTTACGAGCAGCCAATCCTGGATCGTGCTGCGGTGCTCCTTCTACTCGGTACTTCCGTCTGTCTCGTGCTCCTGGCGCTCTCGCCCCCGACCGATGCGGACTCCCTCGATTATCATCTGGGTGTGCCCCTCGATTTCCTCCGGAGGGGTGGTATCTATCCACGGTATGACTGGTTTCACGCGCGCCTCATAGGCTCAGGAGAGGCACTCAATATGCTGGGGCTCGCCGGAGGAACCGATATCCTGGGCGCTACCTTATCCGCGGCCGGGCTCTTTGCCCTCGTGAGTACGGTTATTTCAGGGCTCCGGGCGAGCAGGGACAGGATCTTCATCGTGAGCTGCCTTATAAGTTGCCCCTTCTTGCTCTTTCTTCTGCCCAATCAGAAGCCGTTCCTGTTGCCTGCGGTCGCGAACACGTTAGCCCTCTTGATGATCTGGGAGCGTTTCCGCACGCTTGATACACGATCACTCTTTCTGGCCTTTGGCTGTTGCGTCTTCGCTATGTCGTGCAAGTATTCCTTCCTGCTGTCAGGGGAGTATTGTGCTGATTACGGGCATGGTTGCGGCTTACCGCTCGAGACGTTTTCTCGTGGCTATGGGGATGGCACTGCTATTCTATCTGGTGATGATTTTTCCCATGGAGATGCAAAAATTTCTCTTTTATGGGGACCCTATTTCTCCGATGCTTGAGGGGTTCAGGCATCACGGCGATGCCGCGCTCATGAGGTTTGCGCAATTTATTCGATATTACACTATGTCGACGCTGCCCTTCCCCTTGGGTATCATCGTGCCGTATTCTCCCGGAAGCATAAGCTCGGTGCTGGGGCTCGGGGTTCTCGCCTGCATTGTGGCGCTCTTTCACGTCAGGCATTCTCTGATTCTCATTATCGCGGCCTTTGCCGCGGTCACGATCAATTATTTCGCGGGTGCGCGCTCGGCAGGCTATTATCTTGAGCCTTACACGTGGTTCTGCATAGCCGCTGCTTCCATCCCATGGAACACGTGCAAGAAGATCGTCTACAGGCTTCTTATGGCCCAAGTTGCGGCGATGCTCCTCTTCGCGGGATTCGGAGCAGTAAAGCTCTTTCCGGGGTCCCTCACGGCCGGGCTGCGCGATCATGTCATGAGAGAGAATGCGCATCAGTATGCCATGATGCGCTGGCTTGATGACGTGCTCCCGAGAGATGCAGTCGTGCTGAGCACATTGCGCTCGCACGCCTTGATGCCCCGTCCTTTTGTGGCGAAGGACATCGTCACCTGGACGGACTGGACTTCCCCGTACGAGGCGGAAAGAACCGCGTCAATTTTGAAAGCCGAGAAATTCAACACGGTGGTCGCCGAGCCCTTCGAGGCGAAGGAATTGACCGATAGCATAGGCGTGCGGTGCACAGCAATCCCGGTAGCGCGGAAACAGTTTCTGACTTCCACTCGAAATCCGTGGAACAGGGCAACCGGGATGAATCTGGCCGTGTATGGTATGTGCTTTGCAACAGAGCCTGCTATGATATGCCCTGATTCTTTGGTAGGCAGGTGATCGCTTATGATTGATGAGCACCAGATCGTGCAGCCTCATCCTCAAGTCAGGCGGGTGCGGCGCAGGAGAAAGCGGAGTCTGAAGAGCAGAATTAAGAGGGCCCTGAAAAGCTCCGGCACGGATAAGAAGCTTTACCTAATAGCTGCCGGACTCATTGCCGTAGTGGCTGCCCTCTTCTTTTCAGACTTGCTGTTGATGATTTTTCCCAAGAAGATGAGATAAAGGGTTATCTCCGCATGATTCATTTTGCGGGTTGCCCGATATGCTGCAAGGCGGTTTCCGCGAGTTTCCTGAGGATGCTGTTTGAAGCTCGACCCTTTATGTCCAGGTAGAGAGATCTGGCATCCTCACTCTTTCCTTGCGAATAATAGATTTTGGCCAGATACAGTTTTGCGACTTCATCCAGGGATTTGTGGCGCGAAGCCGACACGCTTTTGAAGATCGACTCGGCCTTCTGCAAAGCCTGGCCGCTCCCATTTGTCGTGTATTCTTGATAGGCGCTGATGCCCTCTTCGAGCTGATATTGCAGCTTGTCAGCCTCCCCGGTCTCGTAAATTCTGTAGGCGGTTAGCGCAAGTCCGAATACGACCAGCACTGCCGCCCCAACGATACAGAGCCTCAGATGCTGCTTTGTCCAGGTTGTGAGACGCCCTAACGTTACGAGCATGAAGTCAGGCTTCTTGAGATCTTCTTTTACTTTCCTTTTCGTCATAGTTCTGTGAATGTCCTTGTGTTGTGAGTATTCCATCATATAGGGGGCAGGAAGTCAATACGAGGAAAGATGGGGCAGTATCAGGAAGGGGGATGGTCTGACGCCTGCGTCACTGAGGCCGGTACTGACGTGCGGCCCGCAAATAGACTCTCAGCCGCCGTTTGTTCTTTTCTCCAATGGCGTTGGAGAGCTCTTCTTCAGTCATCCGTGCAAGCTCCGGTACTGATTTAATGCCTCGCTGCCGTAATTTCTCAAAATTTGCCGGGCCCAATCCCTTCAGGTGGAGGAGCGCGAGAGATGCCTTTTCTTCCTGATTGAGTTGCCGCGGGTCTATCGCGAAGCTTGTTTCAATGCCTTTCCGCTTCAGTTCTTCGCGTTCGTTCTGAGGCAGGAAGCTGAGCTGGTCAACAGTGGCCGTGTATGAAAAGACGGTATACCGGTCGATCGCTGCGAAGGATGCGAGAGAGAACGCGAGGGCGATTATGGCTGTCCATGAGCGATGCCTTCTTACCAACTGGCTTTCATGAATAAAACTGATGAACAGGATTGTTTCAAGGGAAAAGAAGACAAAGCCAAAATAGCCCAATATCGGCATCTCGAAAAGCTTAAATGTCTCAAAGGAGGGGATGCTGTAGACCCATTTTGAAATAGCCCAATAGTTCCACGTCTCCCACAGCAGCCCGCAGACGAGCCCCGATAACACGGAAGAGATGAGGTTGCCCGCCTCGCCTCGCTCCAGATCACCCATGAAGCACCAACGGCCTTTGGCGTAACTATATCCCTCGATGATTGGAATCAAAAAAATCCACGCGAGAAAGAAGAATTGAGAGGGGAAGAACATGAGGATGACAAACAGAAGCAGGCCCAGAGCCATGCAGGACGCAGGGCGAAACCGCAAAGATAGGGGGCGCACCCGAATGCTGCCCAGGAGGGCGGAGAAAGCCTCCTTGGTGACATAGATGCCCGGAATGACCGTGCCGTAAGCGAGCAGGTAACCGACGAATCTAATGAGCCCAATGGAGGGGATGTTTATGTAGTACCAGTTCTGGATGCGCAGGTTGATCAGCTCAAAAACGCACCAGAAGGCCGCGGAGAGTACGACCAGAAAGGGCAAGTTCCGGTTAAAAACGAGGAACCGTTTGCTTTTCAATGCTAAAGCCGCATCGGCCATAGCAATGTATGACCACCAGGCCACGATGTAAAAATTATACATAAAAGGTTCGATGCGGCGGGCCAGCAGCACATAGGCCGACACATGAACAAGAGCGGCAAGGAATAATACAATGAAAGGGAGGTTCACTTACTAACTGTTACTGGGCTCTTTTGAAGAAGTGTGGGTTGACTCTGATGACTCCGGTTGCAGTGTTTTTACCCGCACTGCACCGATAAATCTCTTGGCATAATAATCTTCCGAGAGGCTGCTTATTCTCACCCCTTGCCTGCAGTAGGACGACGCGTGGATGAATCTGCCATCACCGATGTAAATGCCGACGTGGGTGGGATACGTGGCCTGCTTCCTCGTTCTGAAGAAAACGAGGTCACCCGTGGTCAGGTCGTTTTGGGCTACTCTCGGTCCCGCACAATACTGCTCACGGGCGGTTCTTGGGAGCTGTACTTCAAAAATATCATAGATCTTTTTTACGTAAGCTGAACAGTCCAGGCCCTTGACCGAATCCCCGCCGTAACGATAGGGCGCCCCTGCGAAGCTCTTCGCAACTTTCACGAGCATACCGCGCTCATCCTCGTTCTTCCACTTCTTTAACGGATAGCTACTGCCTACGTCGGGTGTGAGAGCGATGATCTCCTCATTATTTTCACCTTCAGGTTTTGGCAGCCGGATGACCTTTCCAGGTGTTAACCGTTTCTTTTTCAGGTTATTGAGATCGAGGATATCGTCTTTCTCGAGATCAAACTTCTCAGCAAGGCTTTCCAGCGTGTCTCCCTTTTCTACCTTATACTGAATGAACTCGCCCTCTATCTCGTTCTTGGCGGTGGTTCTGGCCCGCTGGTTCTTATTGACCGGTGCCTTGGTTCTTTCCTTCTGTCTTACGGAGGAACCCCCGTCTGAGCTTAAGAGGAGCGTCTGTCCTATCTTTAGCCTGTTGGAGGTGAGTCCGTTCAAGCTTTTAAGCTTACCAACAGAGACCTGATGCTTTTTTGAGATACTTCCGAGGGTATCACCGTTCTTTACCTTGTAGGTGACCGCAGAGAGGGCATAACTGGATGAAAAAAGCAGAAGAAGAAAAATTAAAAAAAATTGTCGCAGACTCTTCCCCACAAGACGACCCCAACGTTTTTCCCATTTAACTAGGAAAAAAGCTGTCTGTCAAGAAAAAAATTTATATATTTTTCTATTGACATTCATTTGCAGTCTTGCAATATGTATACGTATCGGTAATTCCTACTACAAGAGGAGGTAAAAAGAATGCCTGCAAAAGTTGACGAAGAAACCTGCACCGCATGTGGCGCTTGTGCCGAGGTCTGCCCTGTAGATGCCATAACCGTCGAGGACTCGGCTAAGGTTGACGCCGAGGCTTGCACGGAATGCGGGGCTTGCGTGGAAGAGTGTCCCGTTGAGGCCATTGCGATACAGGAGTAATGTTCCTCCTGCGATAATATAAAAGGATGGGAGGCTTCCCATCCTTTTATATCGCTCTACTTACTATTCTTTTCTCTGTTCTTATAAGCCTTTTGCCACTACCTCAGAGATGTCAAGGGCCTTCATCGACTCAGACTGCCCTTTGTCCTTTATGGCATCTTCCATCATGATGAGACAGTAAGGACAGGCAGTAATAACGGTGTTGGCTGAGATCGCGATGGCCTCGTCCAGCCGCAAGTGATTTATCCGTTTGTGATGTTCTTCCATCCAGATCCTTCCGCCGCCGCCTCCGCAGCAGAGGGCTTCGTCCAGATGGCGCCCCAGCTCCATGAACCGATCCTTGGCAAGTCGCTTCGCGATGCTCCTCGGTTCGTCGAATACTCTGTTGACGCGCCCCAGGTAGCAGGGGTCATGGTAGGTGGTTATGCCTTCGAGGGACGGGGTGATATTAATCTTTCCTTCCTTCGCAAGCATGGAGAGCAGCTGCGTGTGATGGTAGACATCAAAGGTGCCGCCGATCTGCGGGTAATCGTTCTTGAGCGTATTATAACAATGCGGGCACGAGGTCACGATCTTTTTCACGTTGAGCTCTTTCAAGAGCTCAACATTGCCGGCCGCAAGCTCCTGGTACTGATATTCGTTCCCTGTTCTTCTCAGCGGGTCTCCGCAACACTTTTCTTCCGGTCCGAGGACGCCAAAAGAGATGCCCGCCTTCTGGAGGATCGTGGAGAAGGCTTTGGCTATCTTGCGGTTTCTGTCATCCAGAGACGCAACACAGCCCACCCAGTAAAGATACTCCGCTTCCTCTTCTCCTGCTTTCTTGATGTTCAGGCCCTCTGTCCATTCGAGCCGTTGCGATTTGCCCATTCCATACGGGTCAAACCGCGTCTGGAGATTCTTATACAAGAGCTTCATTTCTGAGGAGACCTTGCTCAGCGTCATCGTAAGGTACCTCCTCATTTCGAGGTTCTTGTCAAAGGTAGGTATCGACACAGGGCAATTTACCTGGCAGGAGAGGCATGCGGTGCAGGACCAAAGCGTCTCCTCCTGAATCACGTTGTCGATCAGTCCATCCTCATTTTTTACGCCGTGGGCGACGCGCTCCCATTCACCCTTCAGGTCCTGAACGAGCTTCTTCGGTGATAGAGGTTTCTCAGTCAGGTGGGCAGGGCACCGATCCTGGCAGCGGCCGCAGCGCGTGCATGCGTCGAGGTCGAAAATCTGCCTCCACGTGAAACCGTTGATCTGATTGACACCAAACTCCTCTGCAGTTTCAAAGTCCTCAATAGGAGCCACAGAACCGCGTGGCGTGGTCTCAACGCCCCTGAACATCATGTTGAGCGATGACGTAATGATGTGCAGGAGCCTGCCAAATACTACATATGCCATCAGGCCGAAGGAGAGGACGCCGTGTGTGTACCAGAGCACGGCATGGACCGTCTTGATACCTTCCTTTGTGGAGCCGAGGAATAAGGATGACAGGAAATAGCCGACGAAGCTGACGCGTTCGTAATCGGGTCGGTCGTAGGCTATCCTCGCGGCCTCGACCAGGAAGCCCGTAAGCAGGACCACAAGTATCCAGGTAAGGGCAAGGAGGTCATCCTTCTTGTTATCCAGCCTTTCCGGCTTTAAGATGTACCTGCGGATTCCGGCCATGACAATGCCGACGATTGCGGCAAGGCCGGCGGCGTCAAGCAGGAAGGAGAAAATGAGATAGAAGTTGCCGTGCAGGTAGGTTATTCCCGCGATGGGTCGCAGCAAGTCATCTTCGAGGGCCACGAGAGCGGTTCCGATGGCAAGCACCAGGAATCCCCAAAAAATGAACAGATGCATGTAACCCGGGTAGCCCTCTCTGGGTTTGAGGATTGATCTGTGAAAAACTCCGCTCTTGAGGAAGTAAGCGATCCTTTCCCCCAAGCGTTCTTTAAAGCTGAAGGGAGTTGGCTTGCCGATTTTCCACATAGCATACCGTTTTTTGAGTCCATAAATGACAATGATAAACATCACCACCATGAGGGCGTAAGTGATCCACCGCGCCCCCTGGCCGACGTTCCAGAAGATCTCCCTCCCAATTTCCATATAGCCCCCTCCTAAGATTGTTGGTCTCATAACTTATATGTGAAAATATACACTAAGTCAATAGAAAAGAATCGGTTTTCCGTTGACATAAACCGGCACATCTACTAAGCTGTTGGCTATGAAGAGCTTTCTCAGCTTTCTCCGCGAGATGTTCTGGGACTTTTACGAGAATTTCCTGGAAGTCTTCTGGGGCGTCATCGTCATGGTGCTCGTGATGATTGCCGGGCTTATCATAAGCTGGTTCGTGAAAAAGCTTATAGAAAGGCTGTTGATGCTTTTTCGTTTCGACAGGTGGGCATCCGACGTTGGAATCTCCCATTTTCTGGCTCGTGGAGGGGTAAAGTCTACGCCTTCAAAGGTCGTCGGAAGGATCGTGTTTTGGCTGCTTATCATCGCGTTTTTCTCTTTTGGGCTCACGTTCGTCGGAGTACCGCAGTTTGGCGAATATGTGTCAAGGATTACCAGCGCGCTTCCTCACATTTTCGTCTCCTTGATTATCGTGGTGGTGGGCATAATCTTCAGTACCTTCCTGAGCAGGGTGATCTATGTGGGGTGCGAGAACGCCAATATAGGTTATGGTGACGTCATAGCCAAGGCCGTGCGCCTCCTGCTTATCATCATCACCTTTGGCATTGTCTTCGAGTACATGGGGCTGGGCAGCACCATCCTGAGCATATCTTTTCTCATTATCTTCGGCGGGATCGTCATGACGCTTTCTCTCGCGCTGGGCATAGGGTTAAGCCATGTCATAGCCGATATCATCAAGAGTAAGTTTGTGAACCACCACAAGGATACAGGAAAAGACTAAAGCGAAGGTTGAGGTTAAGGCTAAGAGAAAAACTAAAGACCGAGATCAGTAGCGAGTTGGCGCTTATCCCGTCCCTTTCTCAACCTTAACCTGTCTTATCTTTTTCCTCTTTCTATCCGCTTTATACCAAGTTGCATTCAAAAATAGAGCAAGGCGACCAGGAGGATAGCGACGGAGGCGTACTTATGAGTACGTCGGAGTCGTGCCGACGCAGCGACAACGAAGGTATACGAATGAAGGCAGCTTGGTATCAGAGGTAGCGCCTGAACCAGGCCAGGCTCAGCTCGGCGGCCCTGTCGCGATGGGCCAGGCTGGTAAACGTATGATCGGCTCCTTTGATCGGAACAAATTTTTTCGGTCTTTTTAGATTTTCGTAAATTGCCTTCCCTTCAAAACAGGGCACGACTTCGTCCAGTTCCCCGTGGATGACGATGGCACGAGAGACTTTCCGTGCTTCCGATAAGAGATCGTATCTTGAGAAATCTTCGAAGATCGAGGACTGGAAGTGCATATCAGAGATACTGCCATCCTTCTTTTCTTCCATCATATACGGTGTCGCCCAAAGGGCCACGCATGATATCCTCGAGTTTTTTGCGGCCTCTACCAGCGCCGTGGAGCCTCCAAAGCTGCTTCCGAGGATCCCCATCCTGCCACTCTCTATGGACGGATGGTCCAGAACGTGCTCAAGGACTGATTCCAGGTCCCGAACGCGGATGGTAAGCGTTGTTTCGGTAATGTTGCCTCCGCTCTCGCCGCAGCCGTGGTAATCAAAACGGCAGGCGGCTATGCCCGTACCGCAAAAGCGTTCTGAGAGGTAGATATACTTGGAGCTCTCTTTCGAGCTGACAAGCCCGTGCGAAAGTATCACACAGGGAAACCGTCCTGAACCCTCAGGGATTGAAAGAAGCCCGGTTACCAGGTGATCTCCAGATGTAACCTCGAAATTTTTCGTTGATCATAGGCCTCCTATGCCAAACTAGGGTATAGGGTGTAGGGTGTAGGGTGTAGGCCTACACCCTGCTCTTACGTCCTAAGCGTTACGACGCCAACAGTGCCGAGAGAGAAGAAGAACAGGTTTGCAAACCATGCGGCGAAAAGCGGTGGAAATATCTCCGAATAGCCCAGGGAGAGTGAAATCGAATGAAAGAACCAGTAAAGCATGCCCACGGAGATCCCCCAGAAGATCCCCTTTGCAATCTGTTTTGTTTTGGAGTAGCGCAAGCCCACCGAAAACGCCGTAAATACCATGATTACGTTGATGAAAGGAAAAGCGACCTTGTTGTACAGATCGACGAGGTATCTCGTGACGTCGTGTCCGTTCCTCTGGAGCCTGCTTATATACCGGCTCAGCTCCTCATAGCTCATCTCTTCCGGATTGCGTTCCACGATCTTAAAGACTGACGGAGGCTCGTCGATCAGCCCTGTAAGCGTGGGGTAAGACTTTTTCCCGGTGACGCCGGCAGGTCCGAATGTCCTTTCAACCACATCATGGAAGACCCAGGCTCCATCCTTCCATGTGGCATCCTTCATGTCATACCTTTTCCTGATCGAGAATTGATCGGAAAGCTCGATCAACGTGACGTCCTTCATGAGGTCCCTTTTTGTGTCGAAGAAGCCTATGTTACATATGACATTTTCCCGTTTGAACCATATCTTGTCGTTTTTGAAATGAACCAGGGATTGCTCCTGCTTGATCTTTGCCCTGTAAATGTACTCGGATGCGGAAGATGAAACCGGTATTATCCACTCGGAGAGCGCAAAGGAGCAGATGACCAGCGCCAGTGAAAAGAAGAGTAAAGGCTTCATCATGGCAAATGTGCTGATGCCCGAGGTCCGGATAAGGATAATCTCGTTGGCTCTGATCATGACGATGATAAGGATCAGTATGGATATGAGAAAGCAAAGAGGGAGTATAAGATTGAAATAGTACGGGAGACGAAGCGCGAGATAAGCCGCACCGTAAACAAGGTTGCGAAACGTCTGGGTGAATAAATCCACGTGATCGAAGAACTCGATAATCACAAAAATAGCTACCCCGGCAAATTCCGAGAGCAGCAAGAATTTGAGTACGTTTCTTATCAGGTAGCTACTTAACTTTTTCAATCAGCGACTCCAGCATAACCTTCCATTGGCCTGATGGCCTTGTCTGCTCCTCACTGTTTAAATCTTTGAGAAGATAGAGGCCGGCTCCTGCAACGAGCACGTTGGGTGTAATCGCTACGAGGAACGGAGAGATGTTGTATTGCCCGCCAATATTCTCCGTTAGTGCAACGACGACGTAGTAAGAGAGGAATATGAGCAGGCTGTAAACGACGCCTGAGAACTTCCCCTCAGCACGGTGCCTGATACCCAGGGGTACGCCCACCAGAACGAAGGCTACCGCTGCTAATGGTATGGTGAATTTCTTGTACACTTCGAGCAGGTACTCATACTTCTCAGGCCCCGTTGCTGCGCGGTATTTTGCGGCCAATTCCCGGAGGCCCATTTCATGCGGTTTCCGCCTCAGACCAGGATTGTACGGCAGCACCTTCATGAGGTTCATGGCAAACACATAGTCCTTGAAGGCCACCGTCCGGTATGTGTCATTGGCCTTTTCCCACCGGTGGACGCTCCCGTTCCTGAGTGAAAAGGAAAGATCCAATGTGTTGACATCGAGGCTTACAATACCTCTCTCAGCTGAGATTGTCTGCCTCACACCCTCATCCCTGTCATCCGAGATGAAGACTCCTGAAAGATCGCGGTTTTGTTTGTCGACCTTTTCTATGAAAATGACGACGTCCGGAATAGAATCGTTGAAGGCGCCTTCCTTATCCTCGACCGAGATACTTTTTTTGGCTATAGTCACCAGGGTATCCTTGAATGCATCCCCGGCGTGTGAGACCAACACTGTTGTATTGAGCACGCCGATTATGAAGATCACGAGCCCCAGGAACGCAAACGGGACGAGCAGGCTTCGAAGATTTATACCATTTGCCTTGAGCGCGAGTATTTCGTTTTCGCTGGAGAGCCTTCCAAGTACGACGATCGTAGAGAGAAGAAAGGCCATGGGGAAGGTAAAGGTGAGATAAGCAGGAAACGAGTAAAAGACAAGAAGCAGAATGTCGGTGAGATCCACTCCCTTGTTGATCACGAGGTCGGCCAACCGGCCAAGCCTGCTCACAACAAGAATAAACGTGAAGATGAACAAGGAAAGGAAGAAAAGCGAGGCCAGCTCCTTCAGAAGATAGAGATAAAACCTTTTATGGAGCGTGCGCCAGCGGATCACGGATAATGCTATCATCGGGGCGAATTTATGTCAATTTGGTGACTCTGACGCTGGTTTGTTGACAGCAATTTTAAGTTTCTCTAAAGTATGTGAAGCGTGACAAAAGTAGGTGTACTCTCCGATACCCATCTAACGGCGCTTACCCGGGAATTCAAATCAATGGTGAGCACCCTGTTCCGGGACGTAGAGGTTATCATTCACGCCGGCGATATCGTTACTCGTGAAGTTTACGAGTATCTGTGCAACTGGGACGTGAGGGCAGTCCTCGGGAATATGGACAGTTTTGATCTGGCGGGTTTACTACCGAATAAAAGGGTGGAGGTGATAGAAGGCAGACGGATCGGGATCATACACGGGAAGGGTCCTCCCTATTGCGTCGAACAACTCGTGATCTCAGAGTTTACGGATGTTGATCTGATAGTCTTTGGCCATTCCCACGTGGCCACCTGTTCCGAGCGCGGGGGCGTTCTCCTGTTTAATCCGGGGGCGGTGAAAAACCCAGCTTCCGGCACACCAACCGTCGGCATAATTGAGATAGGAAAGAAGATGAGGTTCAAGCACCTGCCGGTCAAATAAAGGTAAAAGCAGAACCAAAGGTAGAGGTAAGGACACCTGCTTTATTTTTTTCCTGTTCTACTCTGGTCTTACAGATGGAAAAGCTTGTAGATGGGAGTTAAATAGGACTTGAACAGAACTGCCAGCAAGAAGAGCGCGATGCAACCGGCAATCGCGTATAGGGTCTTCCTGTATTTTTTGGTTTCTTTTCGCATAAGGGTCTGGCTCTCTTCTTTGAGCACCGCCCTCACTGCCGCCCCTTCGACAATACGTTCTGAGTGCGAGTAGAGGTAGAGCAGGCAGCGATCAGCGATCACGTTTATCAAACGAGGGCACCCTTGTGACGTTCGATAGATCTCTTTGACCGCATCGTCCGTGAATTGCACGAAGCCCCTGGAACCTGCCCTGAGCAGCCTGTGGTGGATGTACAGAAAGATCTCATCTTCGCTGAGAGCCTTGAGTCTGTAAATGACCGTTATTCTCTGGGCCAGATAGCGCATGGCCGGCTCGCCAAGCCTCCCGACGATTTCCGGTTGAGCGAAAAGGATAATATGCAATATTTTCTGTTTATCCGTCTCGAAGTTGGAGAGGACCCTGATGAATTCGAAGAGTTGAGACGAGAGTAATTGCGCCTCGTCGATAATAAGCACGGTCTCCTTACCCTCGCGATATTCATCCAGCAGAAAGTCCCTCAAATTTTCGAGAAGCTCCTCTCTGTTGATAGAGAATACAGGCACCGCCAGCTCTTTGAGGACCTGCCTCAGGAATTCAGCCTCGTCCATGATGGGGTTGAGGATGAGCCCGGTGTGGTAAAGGCTCTTATCCAGGTTCTCGAGAAAGATGCGGGAGATCGTCGTCTTACCTAAACCCACGTCCCCGTATATGAGTGCGAAACCTTCCTTCTGGTCTAGAAAAAATTTGAGGTGATCCGTTGCCTCTCTGAAACTCCTGGATTCGAAGTAGAAGGATGGGTCGGGTGTCAGCCCGAAAGGCTTCTCCGTGAGACCGCAATACTCCACATACGGTATTTCCATACCGGTATTATTATACGGTTTGGGGTTTTTATGCAATAATTTAGTACCGGGACCGGTCTCGTCCGCGACTATCGGAAACCGGCCCTTCTCGGAGCCTTTGTTATTAAGGGGTGCGGGTTCATCGGAAAAGTACGTCTCTGAGACTTCGGTATGGCCCATTACTTGAAAGGGATGCAAAGAGAGATGCCGAGAAAAGTCTACCTATTCTTCAGCCTTCTCCTTCTCGCAGCCGGTTTTTGTTATCTGGTGACCTGGCCGATAGCGGGAACAGATACCGATATGTGGTATCACCTGAACGGGGGGAGATATCTTTACGAGACGGGTTCTGTAGCGAGAACGAGCTTCTTTTCCTTCATTGAGCCGCAAAGGGTATGGGTCAATTACTACTGGCTTTTCCAGGCCCTTGTTTACCAGGTGTTCTCATGGTCCGGATACATGGGATTGATTTTTTTCCGAACGCTGCTTTCATGCGCCACACTTTTGATGATCTTTTTTTACCTTTACAAGGATCAGAAGGATAGGGATGCCCTCCTCTACTACACGCTTCTCTTTGTCTTCTATGTGCTCCTGTTTCTGCCCAGAAGTTTGCCGGTGAGGCCGCATCTTTTCTCCTACCTTTTCATCATCATCTTTCTCTATGTGCTTGAATTCAAGCCCCGAAAGGTGCGCTGGTTGCTGCCGCCTCTGGCCGTATTCTGGTCGAATCTGCATGGCGTTGAGTATCCCGTCATACTCCTGATTCTCGGTGCCTATTTCACGGAGCTTGTGTACGAGCGGATGACGACGCATGGGAAACGACCAAACGGGGAAAAGTACGGCTATACCAAGTTGCATTCGAATGCAGACCGAGGCGGCAGCGAGGAGCCGACGCAGGCGTACTCAGAAGTACGTCGAGGAGAGCGACGCAGCGACAACGAAGGTATGCAAATGAAGGCAACTTGGTATTACCCGGGTATTCTCGTACTTTTCCGCGGCTGCGGTTCTATGTACACCTCATGGTATCAGACTTCTTGCGGTGCCTTTCAAGAGCATCGCGCAGGTGTCACGGTTTGTCTATGAACTGAGGCCGTTGTCTATCTACGATTTCATATCTTTTTTTGGCATCCTCTTTCTTCTTGCCGGGTTCGTGGCTATCACTGCGGTAAGGAAAAGGAAGATGAGAATCAGTCATCTGCTGCTTTTCCTGGGCTGTATCATTCTTCTTCTGGAGGCAAAGCGCTTTGTCAACGAGTATGCGCTTCTGGTGCTGCCCCTCTTGAGAGCCTATATACCGGTCATCCCGGCAGCGCCCCGGACAAAGGTGCTCAAGCTTGTGGCTGCCGTTCTGAGCGTGGCATTTATGGCCATGCCCTTCTTCTTCATGCACTGGTTTTTCTCCTATACGCCCCGGTATCCGGTATCTGCCCGGCAGCTTCCCGAAGGTGTGGCTCTGTTTCTGAAGCGGGTCGATGGAGCGGGCTCGGTCCTGAACTATCCGGACACGGGGGGATACCTCGAATGGGAGCTCTACCCGAGGTGCAAGATATTCATGGATATGCAGGTCCCTTTCCTGTTCACGGCGGAAGATTTCAGGACCGCCCGGAGCGCTTTCACGGATCAGGGCACGCTGCGGGAAGTTATCTCGCGCTACCGGCCCGTCTTCATTACCGTCCCCATCGAGATGGATGGGTTTAAGGCGCTGATCGCGGGCCATCCGCGGTACCGTCTTCTCTTTTTCGACGACGCAGAGGTCCTGTATGTGGATGGGTCGCAAGAGCCGGCCCTGGCTTTACGATACGAGATCAAAACCATCGACCCCTTTTCTCTTTACAGCGAACCGGTCCGCGGCAGCCCCGATGATCGGCCTTCCTTGAAGGAACTGTTAAGTCTCTCGGAGATGTATCCGCATGGCGGGCTCGTCAATGCAGCCATCACCACGATCTATCAGCGCCAAGGGCGGTATTGGGAAGCGATGCCTTACGCAGATGCGATAATCAGCACCTATCCGGAGTCACATCTCGGTTACAAGCTCAAGGCTGATCTCCTTTCGCGGCTTGGGGCGTGCGCGCAGGCCGTACCTTTATTCAAGAAGGCTATCGACCGATCAGAGGGTGCCATGAGAGAGCTGATCGAGACGGAAGCCTCTGCTTGCGCCCGCCATAGCAACGGATCGACGTGTGCTTGCACCGAGTGGTCGATACAGTACCTTCCGTTTGTAGCGGCTATAGCTTTTCACGCGCCTATACGGATACTATAGAAGAAGCAGAGGACCCTGTCTCTTCGTCGATAAATCCACTTTGGGAGTATTTTCAGAACCATAAGGAAGGCCATGGTATCTGGAAATGGGAGCACTACTTCGACGTTTATCAGCGGCATTTTGCGCGGTTTATTGGTCAGAAGGTGAATGTCCTAGAAATTGGTATTTATAGTGGTGGAAGCCTTGAGATGTGGCGATCCTATTTTGGAGAAAAGAGCCACATATACGGAGTAGACATTGAGAAAGCATGCAAAGCATATGAAAATGATCACGTGTCCGTCTTTATTGGCGACCAAGCGGACAGGGCCTTTTGGAGCACTTTCAGGAAAAGCGTAGAAGGCATAGACGTCCTAATTGATGATGGTGGACACACGCCGGAGCAGCAGCAGATTACTCTGGAGGACTTGACCCTATTTTATAGGTAATCATTACGGAATTTATTGACGGACAGCATACATTCTAGTATAACGTTCCTAATGCTTCTGTCTATAGTCATACCGGCCTATAATGAAGAGAGCTTTCTGCCCGAAGTGCTGCGGAGGGTGAAGGAGACGCCATACGACAAAGAGATCATCATCGTAGATGATGCTTCTCTCGACGGTACGAGGAGCTACCTGCAGGGACTCAACGATGGCAACATCAGGGTTGTCTTCCACGAAAAGAACGCCGGCAAGGGCGCAGCGGTCAGGAGTGGTATAAAGATTGCTACAGGTGACATCATCATCATTCAGGATGCTGACCTGGAGTACGATCCGAAGGATTATCCGAGGCTGCTGGAGCCGATCCTTTCGGGCAACGCTGATGTCGTCTATGGTTCGCGGTTTCTGGGCGGGCCCCACAGGGTCTTTTACTTCAGGCACTATGTGGGGAACAAGATTGTGACCATGCTCTCAAATATTTTTAGCGACCTGAACCTTTCCGACATGGAAACGGGCTACAAGGTTTTTGCGAGGCGGGTATTTGAAGAGATTACGATAGAATCGAACAGGTTCGGGTTTGAGCCGGAGATCACGGCAAAGGTGGCAAGGAAGGGATACAGGATCTACGAAGTCCCTGTCTCCTATCACGGGAGAAGCTACACGGAGGGAAAGAAGATCACGTGGAAGGACGGGATAAGGGCCCTCTTCACGATTATCAAGTATAATCTGTTCCGGTAGATGATGAGTCTTATCGTTGCTAAAGTGCTCACGATTTTGACCGATAACAAAGGGGAGAAGTTCAGGCAACATCAAAGAGTGCAAACATTGTAGCATGTGGGAGGACATGCGGCAGAATGTTTCGCGGGACACTTAACAGGACACCTAACAGCACACGGAGCAGGGCATATAAAAGGACCGGGCGCCTGTGGCGTAAGCTTGGCCGCCTCCGTTCATGCGCCGGCTTCACCTTGACCGAGCTGATCGTGATAATCATCATAGTCGGCATCCTTGCGGCCTTTGTCGGCATGAAATAGGGGTGGTTGACCTCGGGCTCGAACCTCAGGCTGGCGATTGATCAGGTGGCTGGTGACCTGCGGTTCGTCCAGTGCCGCACCATGGCCACTTTGGATTACACCAGCGGAACTTATACCAATACCGTCTCGTTTCCGGCCGGGGCAAACACCTACTATCTCGGTGGGCAGGTAAAGAGCCTTCCCTCCGGGGTGACCATAAGCAGCGGCCTGACCGTTACCTACAATTCTCTGGGGGAGTATGTTCCCACCACCACTAACCCTCCCTACGCCGTTCTCACGCTCAATTCCCAGGGCCTGACCGGCAGCATCAAGATTTGGGCGACTTCCGGCAATGTGGAGGAGGCATATTGATGAGCAAGGGCTTTACGCTTATGGAAACGGTCATATTCATCGTACTCGCTGCGCTGGTGATCCCCATATTCTATCTCGCACGCAGCCGGTGATAAAGGATATGATGACCCCGACAGTCCTATATCAAGGCCCGCTTCGCAGCGGAAAGGAAAATGGAAGAACTGATGGCGTACCGGTTCACCGATACCCCGACCATGGATCGTAGGTCCGTACGGCCCTTCGACTGTTGCACCGACAGCGATACGTTTTTTCCTGCTGCCGATTATGCCGGTTACCAGTATAGCTGGGCGATTACCTACCTTGATTGTAATGGCCCCGGTAGTCACTGCGGGGGGGAGGTGGGCTATACCGGCATTTCGCTGACCACGACGTCGAATCGCCCACGAATTACAAGCAGATCGACCTGAGGGTAACGGGCCCGCAGGGCGTGACCTATCGAGCTACCAGCGCCATAACGGCGAGATACTAGCGGGAGACTGCTATGAGTAAAGGGTTCACCCTCATCGAGCTGGCTTTAACGGTGATTGTACTTGGCATCCTGAGCGCATTCACCTTTTCGGTGGTCTGGCAATACTCAAACATTTACATGAGTACGAGGGGAGGGTACATTTACAGCGAGGCTGCGGCCGTCCTGGAGAGAATCACCAGAGAGCTGAAGGATGCCGAGGCAGTTGATTGGAACGTAACCGGGGGCATCGTCCACAGACTACCTCACGTTCCAGCTTACCCACGGAACGCCTGGCGCCACCGGCACGCCGGCCAATCCGCCTCACTGGGTGCAGTACTGCATCGCTGCGGTTGCGACGCCGGGGTCGGGTATTACCGGGCAAAGCTCTGGAGGGTTGAGTTCAACAATAACACGCCGCCGTACGGCGACCAATGTGCAAGCGGGGATCCTGTCGTAGGGGGAGTCATCTCCTCGGTTGCTCTGATGAGCGGCAACGTCATGAGCATGCACGCGCAATGGCCGCGAACACCGCCATGGGTTTCCAGGTTATGGCTTACTGGCCCGGCTCAGGCATCGGCGACAATTACGAGATCAAGCTCGCGCTGACAGCCGACCGCACTCGATTAAACCTTTGGGATGGTGCGCAGTACTCAACAAATCCGTCCGTCACGCTGGTCAGTCGCGTGGCTCCAAGGAATTACACTCCGTACAATCCAGGCCCCTCCCGCATCGGGCATCGGGTCGGACAGGGCGTTCAGTGGAAACTATTACGATGAGATTAAGTAGCCAGCGGGGCGTCTCCCTCCTGCTCCTTATCATTGCAATCACGGTCTTCGCCGGGGTTGCGATAGGCATCGTGACCCTCCTTCGCGCGAGGTACGAGAGCTACCCGTACCAGGTGCAGTCGTATCAGGCCTATACGCTCGCCCACGCAGGCGTGGAGTTTGCGATCCGGTACGCCAAGGATAACACGAACAACGCTAACCCGCTCGATCCAGATAGTTTCATGAATAATCCGTACAAGTATATACCTGCTTACCCCAGTTACCAGGACTTCACCTTCGGGAATGGTACGTTCTCTCTCAGTTATCAGTCGGGCTGCCCGGACGTCCTTTATTCCAAAGGTACGTCCGGAACCGCCACGAGGGAAGTGCAAGTTAAATACTTCGGCTCCTTTCTCGGACAGGGGGGCAGTTCCCCGTACATGACGTTCGCGGCAGTAACGAGAACCTGTTACGGCTCCGACTGTCTTGGCACAACAATGCTGGAATGGCACCAGCCACTTCCCCTGTCCCGCTGACCCGCGATCCGACCCCGGCCCCTATGCCGGTGACCGGATCGCGGATAAACTATTGTAACCCGGGCGGTGCAAACAGTTGGTTCATGCCGATTGCCATAGTCGGCGGAGGCCAATACCAAGCCAATGTACATCTGGCTGCGCAGAGCGCAACCGGGCAGCAAGTGATTCTCGGGAGGTTGGGATTCAAGGACAATTCAACAGGCTTACCCGTTGCCAATGGGGTTCCGACTCCGTTAGGGACTAGCCCGGCAAATGCCCTTGCGGTAAGCTGGGTATGGGACGCGACGTGCAGCTTCACCGGGTTTCCCGGTTGGGGTATGGGTAGCAGCGGGCCCTACTGTTCCCAAGCATTCGGCACCCCCCTAGCCCCTAATACGTGCCCCAAAACCACCGGACCATTTGCCGGCCAAACTGCCTGGCCTGCCAATACTCTTCCTGCTAGTTATAATCTATCTGCCGTGGCTCCATTCGTCAATTGTTACACGAGCGGCCGAGCGGCTATTACAACTTCCCGAAGTTGCCCAACTGGACCAACTATCCAAATACCCCGACCCTCACACTTCCGCTGTATTGGAACACAACTCTGCCGGTTCAGGGCGGGGAGGAAGGCGGGAACCAAACCGGGAGCACATACTGGGACGCCATCTGCCGGCCTGCAGTACCGTGCGACCCTACCAGCTGACCCCAACTGTGCTCCTGGTAACCCAAGTTCGCTAAACTACTGTAATCGCATGAACTACGGCAACGTTTGCCCTTATACCAACGATGGTTATAATATCTCACCGGGGGTATATGTCAGAATACCAAAACACGTACCCTTGCTTTGACGATACGACGACGTGCCACACGACTAGACAGATTAACGGCAGTATAAACGGAGTTGCCAAAAGCCTCGTGACCTGCTACTACCCGACAGATGGCTCCGGCATCCCACGCTCGTTTGAAAACATCACACTCAACACAGACCTCAACAGGCTGGTTATCGAGACCATCGGTCACATTGACCCCATCACGCCCGTGACGTTTTATTTAGACTTCCAGACGCAGAATGGAAACTCCACGGTCGAAAAGGTATTCATCTTCAGCACACATTGACGCGACGGGGCGAGGCGGGGATCAGAAAAACGCAGCGTGGCACGGGAATTGCTCAAGTGTGGTGAGGCTTAAAACTTTTGTATTAAAGAAGTCTGCATTTTATGCGATAATGAGGGAAACGGCGGAGCTGGACCGCCAGAGGTGAGAGACTGACATGGACATACTCGGCATAGATATCGGGACCGTCAGTGTAAAGTATGTACGATACAGGAAGAAGGGGAAGGGCGTTGTCGTCTCCCGCGGCGAGTACCCTTACAAGGAAGGCTGGGAGGACCTGGAAGGCATTCTCTCTTCCATCAAGAGCAGGGAAGGGGCGAACGTCGAAGTGGCCATCGGCATCACCTCCCAGGAGATCCTGAAGAAGACCTTTACCATCCCCGTGATTCCCAAGGAAGAGCTGCGTGAAGTGCTTGACTGGTCCGCGTCGAAGATCATCTCGATACCCCTCGACGATATGCGCCATGAGTACGTGATGCTCGGAGAGATCGACGAGCGCGGCGTGAGAAAAGATGAGGTGCTCTTTGTCGGGGCGCACAAAGAGTACGTCAACAGGATCATCAGCCTCTTTGAAGACGTGGGCTTCCAGAACATGACGCTGCTGACGGACATCGGCTTCGTCTACCTGCCGGTGGTGGAGGAGGCGATCGACGGCTCTGTTGCCATCGTCGACATCGGCGGCAGGCAGACGGGTATCTACATCTTCGATGGAAAGAAACTTCATCTGGTGCGGGAAATTATGACCGCATCGGAAAGTTTTACCGATGTGCTGATCAGCGGGTTCGGTCTCACCTACGAGGAAGCTGACAACTATACGAAGGAAAAGGGCTTTGACGAGACGTCGAGCGACATCCTGGCCGTGCCCATGGAGCGGCTCGGGGGCGAGGTACAGCGTACCTTCAACGTGTACGCCCAGAAGTATCCCTCCCGTCCGGTCACGAAGGTTTACCTGGCGGGCAGAGGCGCCCAGATTCCCAACCTTCTGGAGAAACTTAAGGCCTTCCTTGTCGAGGACCTTCTTTATCTGCCTTCTTCGATCGAGATCGAGGAGCAGTTCCTGCCTGCTTACACACTTGCCGTTCAGAAAGATATCCTTGTTAACCTCCTTCCGGAGCAGGTCAAGGCGAGAGAAAGGGAGGTAGTATACACCAGGTACGCAAGGATTGGCGGTGTTGCCCTCCTGTCCATTCTTGTGGTATGGACGCTTCTCACGCTGACCGAGTATAACAGGCTGAGATCTTCCGTTGACGCGGAAAGGGCCAGCGTCCAACAGAAGAGAGAACAGCTTGACCGGCTCGCCCCGATCAGGTCTTCGCTTGTTTACAATGAGCTCGGGCCTATCGTCGCGGAAATAGAACGGAGAGATTCTTCTTTTATCATCTTGCTGAAGTACCTGGCCTCTCGCATCCCTAAAGAGGTTTACGTAAAGGAAGTCGAATTCAGCAGGCCGGAAGTGGTGCCCGCGGCGCCCGCACCCGCGGCGCCCGCAAAAGACGCCAAGGAGACGAAGCCCCCGGAAGCCGCGAACAACGTCCAATTGAAAGGGCTCATATTCGGCGATGTGGAGACGATGGAGGCAACGCTCCTGCGGCTCATGATCGACCTTGAAAAATCGAACGTCGTGCATAACGTGACGGTCGTCAGTAAGGATGTCAAGGACATGAAGGGGAGACCCGCCATGGAATTCCAGATCACAGCGAAGAGTGTGCCCTATGAGATTTAAAAGCCTCTATGTGTGGATCGCATTACCGATCGTAATCGCCGCTGTCTGGTTCTTCGTTTTTTATATGCCCATTAAGGCGGATATCAGCAATAAGCGGAACGAGCTTAATGATGTGAAACAGCAGACCCAGAAAGTGGAGACTGATATCAAGGCCCTCACGGAGATGAAGAGAAAAGAAGATAGCATCAAGGCCTCACTGAGGGAGTACCGGGGCCAGATACCCCTTTTCGATAATTTCCCGAATTTTATATACGAAGTGGCCGGGAGCGCGCGGAAAAGCGGGCTTGTGCTGGATAAGTTCAGTGGCACGTTCAAGAGCCTTGACATGCAACCCAAGACGATCCTTACGTACCCCGTATTCGAGGTCGGACTGAAGGGCAGATTCATGGAGATGGGCAAATTCCTTGAGCAGATAAGTTCATCAAGGGCGTATCGCAAGATCATCAAAGGTGTGATTTCATATAATGAGAAGGAGTATCCTCTTTTGGCTGGCAGGTTCGAGATAGAATTCAAAGCATGGAAAGAGAGGGGCACCCTTGAAAGTCAATAAGTATATACTCATAGGCCTTGTCGTCGTTGTCTCCCTTACTCTTTATGTATTCTTTTTCTCGGGCGGAAAGAAGAAGATGGATTCGATGGCGGCGTCCCTCGAACCTCCGAAGCTCATGGCTCCCCCGGCGGAGGTCCGGACCAAAGAGGCACGCGTTCAAGCGGTCCAGGAGACCTTGCAATGGGAGAGGGACCCATTTACGCTTCCCTCGTTTTTGATGACTGAGAAGAAGAAGGAAGAAAAAGAGCGAGTACCGTTAAAGCTTCTCGCTATCATGGAAGGGGCGAGGGGTAGAGTGGCCATCATAGATAACGAGGTGGTGGGGAAGGGCGACGTTGTCGCTGGAGAACGCATAGTCGAGATCGGAAAAGAGACGGTGACACTCATCCAGGACGGATCTAAACGAGTGATAACCATGAAGGAGCCTCGATAGGGATAGAAAGATGCCTATTCACGGAGGAGACACAATGGCCAAGATTGGTGGTATTGTCGTTGCAACATGTTTGTTATGCTTTGCGTGCGCCCACGTTGAGCCGCCCAAGGAGGCGCCAAAGCTGGTCAAACCAGTTGATATTCCCAGCCCCGTGTTTCCCCAGGTGGAACAAGAAAAGAAAATCGGGATAGAAGGGCCCAAAGAACTTTTCTCTTTTTCTCTGCGCGAGGCCGATCTAAAGGATGTGTTGCGGGGTATCGCGAAGCAGTCCAATTACAACGTTGTCGTGGAGCCTGACGTGAAAGGCACATCCACGCTCGATCTCAAGAACGTGACCATGGATAAGGCCCTTGACTATATTCTTGATCCGCTGAACTATACGTACAAGATCAATGACAATACGATCTATGTTTCGAAGCCGAAGCTGGAGACGAAGATTTTTCAGCTCAATTACGCGGCATTTTCGAAGCTGACTGATAGCATAGTCACCGGTTCATCGGGGACTCAACGAGCAGGGCAATTTGTTGTTGGCATAAACATGAGAACCAGGACGGACATGGACCCCTGGCAGGGATTCCAGGATACGCTCAGGAACATGCTGTCAGCTGACGGCAAAGCGACCTTTAACAAACAGGCCGGCCTCGTTTCAATCACCGACTACCCCAAGAACCTGAAACAGATTGCCTCTTTCGTAAAGGTCCTGGACGAGTCTGTTCAGCGGCAGATCATGATAGAGGCCAGGGTCGTGGAGGTGGAGCTGACCGGTTCGAATCGGGAAGGTGTAGACTGGCAACTTATCAACGCGAAAGTCCTGGGTTATGGGATCAATTACACGCAACAAACGATCGATCCCCTGGCCAACCAGGCAGTGGGGGCAACGTTCTCGCGGTTCGTTGTGGGGGCCAGTCATCTCGTCGGGGTTGATGCGCAAGGCATCGACCGGACGTTTATCGATCTCTTGAAAACGCAGGGCAAGGTGAACGTTGTGTCCAACCCCAAGATAAGCACGTTGAACAACCAGAGGGCGGTGATAAAGGTCGCCACGGACGAAGCCGTCTTCGAATCGACCAGCACGGTCAGTGTGGGAGGTGTTCCGACCGTCTCATCAACCATAAGATATATTACTATCGGGTTGGTACTTGACGTAGTGCCTTACGTGGATGATCAGGGGAATATTGTCATGAATATACACCCGATGCTGACGCAGGATACGGGTCAGGTCACTACTGACAAGCTGACGGGCAACACCGTGCCTATCCTCAACGTGCGCGAGGTCGATACAACCGTGAGAGTGAAAGAGGGCGAAATGGTCGTCCTCGGGGGTCTCATCAAAGAGCAGAAGACCGAGCAAACTACAGGAGTGCCCGGCATCAGCAGCGTGCCGCTCATAGGCTGGCCGTTCAGGGCTTGGACGAGGACCACGGACCGCTCTGAACTGGTGATTTTCCTCACGCCGAAAGTCGTTTATGCAAAGGATCCCGTATGAGCGTGATCCTTGATGCCCTGAAAAAAGCACAGGAAGAGAGAAAAAGGCCGGTCTATCGTAATGGTGGCGGCGACGAAGGCCCTCCAAAGCGGACCCGATGGGTCTTCTACGTCATAGTCGGCACTCTTGCCTGCGCAATACTTTTTTTCCTTTTCCTGCCAAACCTTTACAGAATGAAAGTCCCGAGCGCTCCTCAGGTCGCCCAGCAGAAGGAAGTCCCGGTGCCGCCGCCTGTCGTCCCGCCCAGGGTGGTCCCCGAGGCGCCGCCGGCAAAGCCTCCGGAAGCGCCCGTCAAGGAAGAGTTTCCGAAGTTCGCGGTAACGCCGAAGGCCGAGGTGACAGAGCGGCCACGACTGGAGAAAGAGGTTAAGAGGAAAGCTCCGGGTCAGGAAATGCGCCTGGCGAAGAACGAGCCGAAGAAAGGTCCAGAGGCCGAGCCTCAGAAGCCTGCGCCGATTCCTGAAAAGGTGGCAGAGACAGCAGCGCCGGCAGTGCCGACTCCGGATTCGACCGTTGTTGTGAAAAGGATGACCAACGACCGTATCATGACCAATTACAATAGTGCCATTCTGGCCGCTGAGCAAGGCAGCAGCGAACAGGCGAAAAAGCTCTACCTGGCAGTGCTCGCCGACGAACCTAATAATATTGAGGCCCTGAACAACCTGGGTGTCCTGGCGATGGGCGAGGGCAATACAAAAGAAGCCACTTTCTATTTCAGGAGAATCCTTGAATATCGCAAGGACTACGCTAAGGCGTATAACAACCTGGGTATCATAGCGATGCGGGACGGTGATAAGAAGATTGCTGAAGAATACTTCAGGAAAGCCATCGAGGTAGCCCCGCTGGGAGCTGAACCCTACGTGAACCTTGCGGCGTTGCTGCGCTCCGAGAAGAGACTCGAAGACGCAAACAAGGTCATTGATGCTTCCGTGAGAAGAGGGCTTCGGGGAGCGCAACTTTACCTTTCAGCAGCCCTCATCAAGGATGATCTCGGGCAGTATGAAGAGGCCGCTAAGTATTACAGATATTACCTGCAGGCGTCGTCACCAAAAGAGGATCGAACAAAGGTCATAGAGAGGTTAACATTTCTTGAGGAGAGTAAATCTGCAACAGGCCGTTGAGAAAGGCATCGAGCGGGGTGCCAAGAGCGTCTTCCTTTTTGCCGGCTTTCCTCCTCTTGGAAACACGGGCAAACTGTCGAAGCTGGAAGAGTACGACCTGGAAGAGAAGGACATAGAGGAAATCTTTAAGAGTACAGCGTCGAGCTGGCAGCTTGAACGATTTAACAAAGAGAGAGAGATCGATTACAGCTACGGCATAGAAAAGGTGGGACGGTTCAGAGTCTGCGCCTTCTCCAACATGGGACAGACGGCCCTGGTTATGAGGCTCATACCGCCGGAGGTCCCACGCTTCGAAGCCCTTAACCTGCCTGACGTGCTCAAGGAATTCACCAGTCTCCGGGATGGGCTTGTCCTCATTACCGGACCGACGGGGAATGGGAAGTCCACAACCCTTGCTGCATTAATAGATATAATCAGCCGGGAAAGAAGCTGTCATATCGTCACCATTGAGGACCCTATCGAATATCTCTTCAGACCACACCAGTCGATTATCAGCCAGAGGGAGGTGGGCAGGGATACAGCCTCCTTCGGCGAGGCGTTAAGGCGGTCGCTCAGAGAAGACCCGGATGTCATCCTGGTGGGGGAGGTGCGGGATGCTGAGTCTCTGCGCGTTGTGCTGGAGATGGCCGAGACAGGACATCTGGTCCTCTGTTCGATGCACACGTCAAACGTTGTTCAGACACTCGAAAGGATTTACGACCTCTTTCCGGAAGACCAGAGGAACCAGGTAAAGACTCAGGTTGCGCAGGTGCTCAAGGGCGTCGTCAGCCTGAGGCTGTTGGCCCGCCAAGACGGAAGGGGTCTCATCCCCGCCTGTGAAGTCATGAAGGTGAATTCGGCCATCCGCAATCTCATCAGGGCGGAGAAGCCCCATGAGATCTATGCGATTATTGAAAGTTCAGGCCGGCAGGGCATGGTGACTATGGACAGGGCCCTGCTCGAGCTCTACCGGAAGGAGATAATAGACATTCAGCAGGTGATTGCGCATTCGTCGCAGGATAAGAGGTTCCTCGACACACTGGCAGAGGAGCTGCCGAATGCTCAAGAGGTCTTTACGGGTGGCGGCTTTCTTGATCTGCAGCAAGAGAAGGTTGCCTACCTTTCCCAGTATGGCGGCCCGGACCTCCGTTTCTTCGATGCCTCTGGTGTTTTGATCGACTCGCCCACGGGCCTCTTGTTTAGAGACGAAGGCGGGGCAGGCGAACATGTCCATTTCATCGCTGACTACACTATCCTGAATGGCAAGAAACCGGCTTTTTCCTTGACGTCGCTCTTCAGTCTTTCTTACAAGATCGTCAGGACAAAAGAAGATCGGGCCTGGTATGACTTCAAGCTGAGGATTGCCGAAAGTTCAAAGGAGATCCTGGAGATCCCCAAAAGCGCGGTTCACCTGATTGCCGACGGAAATTGGCACACTTTGACCCTGCCCATACCAAGGATGTATCAGGGACGGGTTGTCAGATATTTCATGTTGCTCTTTGACTATGAAGTCAAGGAAGCTGTCTTTAGCGGTATACGGTTCGTATGAGGCGTGCATGTTACTGAGAGAGATGCTCGATATTGTTGTAGAAAAAAAGGCTTCGGACCTGCATCTCATCCGAGGTGTACCGCCCACGATACGGATCGACGGAGATTTGAGCTTTCTGGTAAAAGAACCGCTCACGGAGAGTGACATTGAAAGCTACTTCAACGAAATAGTTCAGGACCCGGCCAGGAGAGAGCGATTGCTGAAGGAGAAGGAGCTTGATTTCGCCCATGAGATCAAGGGGAAGGCACGTCTCCGCGTAAATGCGTATTACCAACGGGATTCAATGGCCTTTTCCATCCGTCACCTCTTCGCGACAATACCGAAACTGGAGGATCTAAACCTTCCGGAAGTGCTCAAAGAACTGGTGAAAAAACCAAATGGGCTTGTCCTGGTGACTGGACCAACGGGGAGCGGGAAGTCAACTACCCTGGCTGCTATGATTGACCGTATCAATGAACTCAGGTCCGTGCATGTGGTCACGATCGAAGACCCGATCGAGTACGTCTACGTGCCCAAGAAGAGCATTATCTCCCAGAGAGAAGTGGGCGATGATACGCTCTCGTTCAGCAATGCGTTACGGCATGTGTTGAGGCAGGACCCGGACGTCATACTGATTGGTGAAATGCGGGATCACGAAACCATGCAGGCCGCCATCACCGCCGCTGAAACGGGTCATCTCGTCTTCTCGACGCTTCATACAACATCTGCTGCGCAGACCATCGATAGAATCATAGATGTCTTTTCGCCTTACCAGCAGGCACAGGTGCGCTCCCAGCTAGCCACGACGTTACAGGCGGTAATGACCCAGAGACTGCTCAAGAGGGTGGATGTCAAGGGGAGGATACCGGTCACCGAAGTGATGGTAGTTACCGCTGCTATTCGGAATCTGATAAGAGAGGGGAAAACGTACCAACTCTACTCAGCGATCGAGCTGGGAACTGAATATGGCATGCATACGATGGAACAGAGGCTGAATAAGTTGCTGCAGCAGAAGTTGATTCGGTGGGATGATGCGCTCATGACTGCAAGCATAGTCGAGTATATAAGACAACCAAAAGAAGGGAGTTTGACGTAGCTCATGCCGTCACTAGTGAAAAAACGATTGGGTGAAATTCTTGTCGATGCCAGGAAGTTAAAGGAAGAAGATCTGCACAAGGCCCTTTCTGAACAGCGAAAGTACGGCGAGAAGCTGGGAAATGTGCTTATCAGGATGGGGCTCCTTTCGGAAAAGGAGATCATGGAGACCGTAAGCAAACAGCTCGGTATCCCCATCGTGAATCTCTTTGATGCGAACCTTTCGGAAGAACTGGTCAGGTTGATTCCGGAAAACGTGGCCAAGAACCACATGGTAATTCCCTTCGAACGGAATTTCAGCGTGCTCCGTCTCGCCATGATCGATCCGCTCGACATCAACGCGCTGGATGAAGTAGCAAGGTTTCTGCGCATGGAGGTCTCGCCCTGCATAGTGACCAGAAGCGAGATGAAATGGGCGTTGGAGCGCTACTACGGGATCAAGAGTCTGGTTGAGGAGACCCTTGATATTATCAAGGAGAGAGAGGCTCTCGGTGACGAGGAGGAGGAAGAAGAGGAGAAACCTCCCGTGGAGATTGCTGAGGATGAACCGGTCATCAAGTTTGTCAACAGCCTCCTTGCCCAGGCGCTTTCGGACAACGCGAGCGATATCCATATCGAACCGGCAGAGGATATAATGAGAATCCGCATGCGTGTGGACGGGCGGCTTCGTGAAATGCAGGCGCCTCAGAAAAAGATGCTCCTCCCTATTATTTCAAGGGTAAAGATCATGGCAGGGATGGACATCGCCAAAACCAGAATCCCACAGGATGGGCGATTCGACATCACAAAAGAGGTTGGGGTCAGAGTCTCCACGTATCCCACTATGTGGGGAGAAAAGGCCGTGCTGAGGCTTCTTGACAAGAGCGCGGCTTTATACGGCATTGATAAACTGGGTCTTTTGGTCGATGATGAGGACAGGCTGAAAAGGGTCCTCACGAGAGCGTACGGTTTTGTTCTTTCTACCGGGCCGACGGGCAGCGGTAAAACGACAACGCTTTATGCGATCCTGAACCACATCCATTCGGTCGAGAAAAATATCATCACCATAGAAGATCCGGTGGAGTATACGATCGATTATGTCGCGCAGGCGCAGGTCAACGTGAAAGCCGGCCTGACCTTTGAGTCGGGTCTAAGGTCGATGCTCCGCCAGGACCCTGACATCATCATGGTTGGCGAGATCAGGGATAAGGAAACAGCAACCATAGCTATCCATGCGGCCTTGACGGGCCATATCGTTCTCTCTACGTTCCACACGAATGACGCGGGCGGTGCGTTAACGCGCCTCGTTGAGATGGGTATCGAGCCGTTCCTGGTGGCATCCTCCGTCTCGTGCGTCATGGGACAGCGTTTGCTGCGGAAAATCTGTGAGGATTGCAAGGAAGCATATATGCCGCCACCGGCGGTGCTTGAGAGCATCGACGTGCACGAAAGCGTCCCACTTTACAGAGGCAGGGGTTGCCCCGTTTGCCGGAATACGGGGTTCAAGGGACGTACAGGTGTGTTCGAAGTGCTCGTCATGGAAGATGAGGTACGGGAACTGGTGGTAGACAAGGTGTCGACTGAAGTGATAAAAAAGAAGGCGATGGAGATGGGCATGAGAGAGATGCGCGAGGATGCCATAAAGAAGGCGCTTCTGGGAGTGACAACCCTGGAAGAAGCCCTGAACACGACACAGCTGGACTAATAACATGGCCGTATTTGCATACAGAGCCCGAGATGAAAAAGGTTCTTTGATTGCCGGCACCATGGATGCTGACAGCCACCGGGCTGTCTCAGCCCATCTTGACAGTATGGGTCTTTTTCCCGTTGCCGTTTCGGAAAAGAAGGGCGTAGGCCGGCTTTCCTTTGAAGACTTTATGACAAAGCTGGACAGGGTCAGACTGGACGACATCATATTTTTCACACGTCAACTCCGCACGGTCATAAAGGCCGGCGTCCCACTCATTTCGGGGCTGAAGGCGCTTGAAGAACAGACGAACAACCGGAAACTCAAGAAGGTGATTAAGAGAGTCTGGCAGGATCTGGACCGCGGCGAGAGCTTTTCGGATGCCCTCTCCGGATATGAAGATGTCTTTTCCGATCTGTATATTAGTATGGTGAAGGCCGGCGAAATCGGGGGCGTGCTGGACGAAGTTTTGGAAAGGCTTGCGCAGCTTCTCGAATTTCAGATGAAAACCAGAGAGATGCTCAAATCAGCCATGCGGTACCCCGCCATGGTTGTGGGAGCTATCGTCATAGCGTTCTGCGTGCTCGTTACGTTTGTTATACCCAAGTTTGCCCTCCTCTTCAAGGGATCGACCATGAAGCTTCCTATTCCGACGCGCATCATGCTCGGGCTCAATGATCTGGTCCAGGCTTATGGTGTTTACCTCCTTGCAGGCGTAATCGCTATCTGTATTGCCGGTTATATGTGTACGCGGACCCAACAGGGGAAGTTGGCGAGGGATCAATTGAAGCTCAAGATCCCCTTCGTGGGTAATATTATTCTCAAAATCAGCATGAGTAGATTTGCCTATGTCCAGGAGAACCTCATCCGTGCCGGTGTGCCGATCGTCACAGCATTGGAGATCGTGGCCCGCACTGTTGGCAATCTGGTTATCACAAAAAAGGTCGTTGAGATAAGCCAGAAAATAGAGAAAGGTAAAGGCATCAGTAAGCCAATGAAGGAAAGCGGAATTTTCCCACCTCTCGTACTACACTTGATCGCAACCGGGGAGGACACGGGATCGCTGGAGGAAATGCTGAGAGAGGTGTCGCTGCACTATGACAGCGAAGTGAGCTATTCGTTAAGTCGGTTATCATCCTGGATCGAGCCGATTCTCATCGGAGTCCTTGGGGCGATGGTCCTGTTTATTGCACTTGCGGTATTTTTGCCTTGGTGGAGCATGATGGAAGCGATGAAGAGTGGCGGGGGTTGAGCAGAAGGCCAGGGAGACGCCAAATTGGGACAACGGCACGGAATTTGCTTTCACTGGAAAGCGGGGGAATAGAGGTGCAAGATATCATTATGTTTGGAGGGAGGTGGAAAAAGAGAAGACCCTAAAGTAGCCGGCAGTATTTGACGATAATGAAGTAGGAGGTATACTACAAAATTATGCCAGAAGGAGGAATGTGAATGAATCTTAAAAGGAACAGAAAGGGTTTTACGTTAATTGAATTAATCATCATCATCATCATCCTGGGCATTTTGGCTGCTGTTGCTATACCGAAGTACCTCGATATGAGGCAGGACGCGGTCAACTCAACCATAAAGGCCATGCTCGGAGGTATGAGGGGCGCAAACACCGTGCTCTGGGGAAACAGGGTTATTAGCAACAACACCAATACCTACAGCTTTCCGGAGATCATCGCCAGCATGGATTTGAAAGGTGGTATGATAACTACGATCACGCCAACCTCACGATGACCGTGACACTTGGCGCTACCACCTACGAGTTCACGATGGCCTACCTACCGACGGTCGGCGGCAGCAACTGCTGCTATTCCCGCCGACCCAGTTTGCTCAAATCTACTTAGACCAGGTCAACGGTGTGGCTGTGGCTAGCCCCTCGGTTTATACCATGTGGTAATAGGCGCCGGGTATCCAGCAAGCCATGGGCGAAGGGGAGGCCTTAGGGCCATCCCCTTCGCACTGATATTTTGGCGCGTAGCGGAGACGCCATCTTTTTAGCCGCAAGCCAGCTGTGGCTATCCTGCATGATCATTCACCTCAAAGACCGTGCCATTCGGCTTTGTTTACCGGTGAGTCTTAGCAGATCTTTCGGCCAATGGCTGTTCGAGAGGCAACGAAGTTTTCTACTTGCCCTTATATCGATAGCCCTGGCATTTGTCTTGAGAACGCCTTTCTGGTCGCGTCCTCTCGACATCCCCCCGGCCACCTATTTCCTGAACGCCCTGGTTTTTAGTATCAGCTCGCCGAAGGCCGTGAAAAACATTCACGTTTGCGCAGCGCGCTTAACTTTTTCTTTAAGTCGGAAGATTCATGGTGTATAAACTTTGCTCTGAGGTGTTGTGGGTACGATGAAGCCTTTTGAGAAAAAATCTTTTACCAGGGCGCTCTATTTCCTTATTTTGCTGATCCTGGCGCTCCTTTACTTTGACCGCGTCCTGTCCTGCCGATTCGTCTTTATCGAAAGGGACCTCTCCGCCTTTTTCATTCCGCCTAAATTCCTGTGGGTAAACCTCCTAAAGAGTGGGATCTTTCCATTCTGGAATCCGCACCAGTACTGCGGCATACCGCTTCTTGCAGCATTGCAGCCTGGCGTGCTCTATCCCCCTCACGTCTTCTACCTGTTTCTTCCCTTCCCTATCGTCTGGAACTGGCTGATCATTCTTCACTTTTTGCTGGCGGCCGTCGCAGTCTATCTATTTCTCGTTCACATCAAGTCATCCGAGGAGGGCGCGTTTGTCGGGGCCCTGATATTCATGCTGTCCGGGTACCTGTTATCGGTTCATAATTTGCTGCCACACCTGTTTGCCGTTAGCTGGTTTCCACTCGTGCTTCTATTCTTTCTCAAACACTTCGAGACGAGACAGATGCGTTATGCTGCCCTTGTGTCTCTGTTTCTTCTTATGCAATTTCTCTCCGGCGCCCCCGAGATCCTGATGATGAGTTTATTGGCACTATTCATTGTCGCGCTCTTTCTGAACACCCTCGTTGTTACAGATGCGAACCTTTATAGACGGGTGCGTTCCTTCGTGATCATCCTCTTCCTTCTTATGTTGCTTTCTGGCGTGCAACTGCTGCCTTTTTATGAGTTGAAGGCTCAAAGCATACGCCAGGGCGGACTTACATACTTCGAGTCGAGTATCTGGTCCATGGCCTGGCGCGACTTTATCCAATTCTTTGTGCCCGACCCATTTGGAAATATGATGAACGACCAAAAATACTGGCAGAATCAGTCATGGTTAAAGACAATCTATCTCGGTATCGTGCCATTCTGCCTTTCGACATTCTACTTCTTGACTGCCGGCCGAAGGCGCTGGCCGTTTGCGCTTCTCATGCTTATTTCTCTGATCTTTGCGTTGGGCGGTAACACCCCCGTTTACAAACTGCTGTATAGGGTCCCGCCGTTCAGTAGCGTGCGGTACCCGGTCAAGTTTCTCTTCTTGTTTTTTTTCATCGTCTCGGTCACGTCGGGGCTCGGCCTTGACAAGTTCCGTCAGGGAGTCGCGGAACAAAACAGGCGAATTCACGGGGCCATCCATGTTTTTTTCTATCTCGGCTTTCTTTTCGCTTTGGTCTTTGCCTACATGGCGCTTTTCAGGGAAAGTGTGGTGAAGCTCTTCGACAGGATTGGCTTCAAGCCGGATGCTTACAATCTCATAAGCGTGAACATTCATGACATTCGCAGGTTCTGTTTCTTCGCGTTTTTGTTCTGCATTCTGTTGCTTGTCTACCGGCGAATCACACGGAAGAGGCTTGTAATGGTATTTATGGTAATCATTCTGGGGCTTGATCTATTTCTTGCCAACTACGGATTTTATTCCTATCTCCCGTGGGAAGCCTATGTGCGACCGCACGAATTTGTGAGCGAGATTGTTAAAAGGGGGAAGACGGACAGGTATTTCCTGACTCCAAAAACACATGGCACGTATAACCGGTTTCCCAAAGATAAAGCTGCCATGGCCTCGGCTTACGCACCTTTGTCAGGGCTTTACACTGTCGACGGCGCTGAAGTTCTCCGGCTGAGCCACTATGAGATATTCATGAACTGGCTGAAGGGTGCTCCCTCTTTAGAGGAGGCGAAGCGTTTTTTTGACATCGCGGGCATACGTTACTTGGTTAGCATCATGAAAGTGGACGACGACGATTTTAGCCTGCTGGAGAGTAGAATGTTGGGTGACGCGCCTCTCTATCTTTATGAATATAATGACTACCCCGGTCGCTTCTTGCTTTTTTCGCGGATCCGCAGTGCGTCTGACGAGAGGAGCATGATTGAAATGCTGGCGGATCGAAGTATAGACTTGAGGCAGGAACTGATCGTTCTCGGAAGGGTCCCGCAGCTCAAGACTCCGTCGACCACACCCGGTAAAGTGGAGCTGGTCAGTTATGGGCCGAATAAGGTAATCTTGAACTGCAAGACGGCGCAGGATGTATTCCTCTACGCAAGCGACACGTTCTACCCGGGGTGGAGAGCATATGTGGACGGGCAAAGGACGGAAATACTGAGAGCAGACCTGGCATTCCGGGCGGTAAAGGTGCCACCTGGTGAGCATACCATTGTATTCCGATACGTACCCATCTCGTTTTATGTCGGCCTTCTGGTCACGACGATCGGCTTCATTCTCTTCGGCCTTCTCATTGTGAGAGGACGGAGATGAAAAAGTTCATGCTCATTTTAATCGTACTCTTTTCTTCAGTGCTGGGGGGCTATCTAAGTCCTCATTGGGGTATCACGCTTTTTTTCATGTTGGCCGTACTCCTTTTTTTTACCGTCGGGCCTGACATCCAACTTGCAAAAGATGAAGTGTTGAGTCTCCTTTTTGCGTGCTGTGGCGCAGCCTCCGCGCTTTATGCCGGTGACAAGTGGGGAGCCATTCTCTTTTCAGGCTCTTTTGTAGCAGGCTCTCTCTTCTATGTCACCTTGAGGAACTCCTCAGGCTGGGAGCCTCCGTTACTGAAGACCATCGTAATTGGAGGCTGTACGGTCGGTCTCTGCGAGGCTCTTCGGCAGGTAAACCTCATGCCCCATGGACTGTTTTACAATCCTAACCCGTTTTCTGGTTTCCTCACACCCCTGGTGCCTGTCTCTCTGTATCTTTATTCAAAGTACCGGAAAAACATTTATGTGGTTGCGTCGGGTTTGCTCGTGTTTGCCAATTTCATATCCGCCTCGCGGACGGGAGTCGCTACAATGATCCTTGCCTTCGTTGCGATGGGGTTCTTCTTTTATCGGAGCAGGGATTGGGCTGTAGTCAAGGCATTGCTTCTTGTCTTTTTTGTTGGGTTCTGCTCCTTTCTGCTGTTTTCAGAAGCGAAAGATGCGCTCATGCTGAAAGCCATAGGCGGCATGCTGGAGAAACAGCCAACCGCGATAGTTGAAAGAGAAAATATTCTTAAAGTTACCCTTCAGGTTATACGACAAGCCCCCTTTCTTGGTCATGGTCTCAATTCATTCCAGGCGGTGATGGGCACTATTTCCAACCCATATGTTGTCAATCCCGTCATACACGCCCACAGTCTCTATCTGAATATCCTGGCTGAACTGGGCATTGTGGGTCTTGCGCTCTTTTTGTCTTTCCTGGTACTTGTCCTTAAAGGCCCGGTCTACCCCTCCTTTCTCCTGAAGATTGCCCTTCTGTCCTTTCTCTTCCATAATGTCGTGGAGTACAATTTTCCTCCTCCGCCCTTTCAGGTGCTCTTCTATATCCTCTGCGCGGCCATCATGCGGGAAAAAGCACCGGCGCCAAGCCTTTTGCACATCAGGGGCAGGACAGCAGGAATTATTCCCGCTTTCCTGGCTCTTTATTTTATTTTGGTGCACCTCTTTCCGGTAACGGGCTACATCCTTCTTGGGAGGGCGAACGCGGCACTTCAGAAACAGGACGTAGTAAAGGCAATCCGGTATCTGTTTGCATCGGACTATTTTGGATATTCCGTATCGTTGTTTCCTGCTGAAACCGCCCGGTTGCTAACCGACGTTTATTTCTTCTCCGGCGCGAAGGATGGCAATCTTCTTGAGATTGCTGAAAAGAACTATCTGAAAGCCCTTGCGCTCAATAGCTTGGATGGGCCCCTGTATGTGGAGCGTGGCGAACTTTTATGCCAGGACCGGATAGGCCAAATCAGGCGCAGTCCTATCTTCTTAAAGTAATCCGAGAAGTATCCGTATGACCAGCAGTATCCGCTTGCCTTGGCCCAGTTGTACGCGGACTCGGGGCGGCGACAAAGAGGCCATTCAGATACTCGAAGCGGGCAACGCATTTCTAAAGGAATACGCGCCCCTTCAGCCTGTGCGAGTGGCGATGCTTCTGGACCTCGCAGGAATATACCGCAAACAGGGAGATGTGGGACGCTCAGATGATTTGATGGCGAAAGCCCGCCGTCTGAATGGCTTGCTTGAAGGGCCTCCCCCCCTCAAGGAAGAGAAAAAAAATCTTAATCTGCCGTCGCCTCGTTGAGTCGCCGGATATCGCGGATTTTCAGATGCTCTCGCAGCAGCAGGAGGAAGCCGATTATAGTGTAAGGGATGTACCATGAAGCATGATAGAGCACCGAGACGGTAAACGCTTCGTATTTAGGGACACCAAAAAGGGAAAGGAGATAGACGAGCAGGAATTGGTAAAGACCGATGTATCCCGGTGAGGAGGGGATCGTGATGCCCATGTTGAGCAGCGCGCATACAAACGGAACACAGACGAAGGGCACGGAAACGTGGAGGGCGAGAATAACGGCATAGAGCGCGAGACTCATACAGAACCATGTGCTGAAAGATATCGCAACAAAAAGGAGAAGTAGCAGGGGTGACGTGATGCGTTTTAGATTCTCCTGGATACCCAGGATCGTCTTGGCAAATCTCGTAAGAAAGGACGTCTCAACCTTCATCAGTTTGGAGGACAGGCGATTCGCAAAGCGCTCTCTACTCAAAATAAGGATCCCGGCAACGCAGACTATTGCCAAGCCGATAATCAGGTATATGCCCTGGGATATCCGGGGCGGGAGCTGCTGCTTGGGAAAAAAGAAGAACACGAGCAGCAGAAGGCCGGTCAGATCAAAAAACCGATCAACCAGAACCGTGGAGAGAGCATACGTAAACGTGAAGCCCTTTTTCCTCGACAACACATAACCGCGCGCCAACTCACCGATACGTGCGGGCAAGACATTGTTGATGAAGAGGCCAATGAGTAACGCAGCAAACGTTTCGCGAAAGTGCACGTCCGTTCCTGAAACGCGTGCCCATCGGTAGGAGGCGCCACTGGCAGCCCCGGATATGCAAAGAAGAGGAAGAAAGGCATACCTGAGGTCAGCACGTTTCAGCGTTTCCCAGATATCATGCAGCCTGATGCCCTTGAGAGAAAGATACAAAAGAAGTATGCTGACTGCGAAACCGAGTGGAGTAATCCATTGCCTTTTCTTCATGGTTCTAGCATTATATGGCAAGGGGCGCTGTTTTTCCATGCTTTTTCAATGAATCCCCGGGTAGTGTGTCGTTGGCGCGCTCTATTAATGGGACACCCACACGCGGGCACCTGGTTGCCCGTGGAAATCTGTTTGACAAGGGCTGAAGATGTGACGCCTTTTTGCTATGTTGATCTAAGGTCAGCCGATCCCATGTTCTGAAAAGGTTTTGCGGGATAGTCCATGGATCTCCGAGAATTCACGACCGGCATAGACGAGGGAAAACACTGGTATTATCGGACAAAGAGCATTCCGCTCCTCCGTTACTTTGAAAAATGTGTTACGCAGAAGGCTACCAGACTCCATCTCCTCGATATCGGAGCCGGCTCAGGCTTTTTTTCTCAAGTGCTGCTACAAAGGTTCGATGCTTGTATCGACGGCGTTGTCTTGGTGGATACCGGCTACACTCAGGAAGGGATCTCACGGAACAAGCTCGATAGGGTGCAAAAGGTGACGGCCCTCCCCGACACCATCTCGAATAGTTTTATTCTGATGATGGACGTCCTTGAGCACCTGGCCGATGACAGAGCGCTTCTTGCCGAGATAAGAAAGCGAACTAAAGGCCGGAATTACTTCTTCGCAACGGTCCCCGCCTTTAATTTTATGTGGTCCAGCCATGATGAGTTCCTGGGTCATCACAGGCGGTATTCGAGGACCGGACTCGTAGATGCCTTGTGTCAGAATGGGTTTGCCGTGGAGAGAGCATATTATCTGTATGCCTCCATATTCCCCCTCGTTTTTCTTCTCAGGAAACTGAGGCCAAAACCTGTGTCTTTGAAGGGCGATTTGAGGCCGGCGCATCCGTTCACCAACACTCTCTTAAAATCGGTGATCGGCATTGAAGCACGTGTTGCCAGAATCAATACGCTATTTGGCCTGACGTGCATTGCGGAAGGGTCCATCCTCACCTGATCTCCTATACTCCATCTATCCTTTCACGAAGCTGCATCACGTTCTGGGGCTGTACTTATCGCGCTGTTTCCTGGTACAATAGAATGAGTTACGGTCCCATAATCCTGACTTTTGCGGGGCTATCCCGGATTCGCATGAGATGGAGGAAGCGATGTGCCAGACAACCGCATATGTTATCGAGGGCGAGAGGGAGGTGTTGCTGCTGCAGGATGTGATCAGTATTATGCCGGAAAATGGGGCTCTGCGCATGGTTAACCTCTTTGGCGAAGAGAAGATCGTTCCGGGAAGAATCAAGCAGATCGATCTTCTGGCCCACAAGATTCTCATCGTAAGCTGAGCGTGCACAGCAAGATAGCCGTGACCCATAACTGGGATACCCGCGCGCGAGAACCCGGCTCACCCGTGGAAATCCATTCCAGAATTCGTGGGTCTCCCGAGGGGGTCAAAAAGCGGTCTCGCGCTTGACAATAGGCCATGTTTTTGTTCTATTACTGCATGCAGTGTGCAGTAATGTTAGAAAGAGGTTGGGGATGCGATTAGGTATCGTCGGAACCGGTTCATACCTTCCGGAAAAAGTTCTCACGAATTTCGACCTTGAGAAAATTCTGGACACGTCTGATGAATGGATCTACACGAGGACGGGCATAAAAGAAAGACGGATCGCCAAGCCGGGAGAGGGCGTTTCTGAGCTTTGTAAAATAGCCTGCGAAAGGGCCATGGCGGCTGCCGGAGTCCGGCCTTCCGATATCGACCTGATAGTACTGGGTACGATAACTCCTGACACGCATTGCCCTGCCGGCGCAAACTGGCTGGAGGCAAAGCTCGGTTGTGACAATGCCGTTTCCTTCGATGTCACCGCGGCCTGCACGGGTTTTGTCTTTTCGCTCCACGTGGCATCCGCGCTTATTAAGGCTGGCATGAACAGGACAGCCCTCGTCTGCGCGGGTGAGATCATGAGCAGGACGGTTAACTGGAAGGAACGGGAGAGCTGTATCCTGTGGGGCGACGGCGCCGGCGCCGTGGTCGTCACGGAGACCTCTCAGGGCGCTGAGATACTGTCGACACACATTCACACCGACGGGAAAAATGGGAGTGAACTTCTTATGCCTGGCGGTGGCTCCCTTACGACGCCTATTTCTCACGAGAGCGTGGACAAAGGACTCCATTTCCTTAAAATGATCAATGCAAGCACTTCATTGCGCACGGCAGTGAATCATTTTGCTGAGGCCGCGCTTGAGGCAGTGACGACCAATGGTTACAAGATCGAAGATGTTGACCTGATCATCCCCCACCAGGCAAACATCAGAATCATCGAAGGAGTGGCACGGAAACTAAAGACTCCCATGGAAAAGGTCTATGTGACCATCAACAAATATGGCAACATATCCTCTGCTACAGTGCCCATAGCACTCGACGAAGCCGTGAGGGACGGCACGATCACGAAAGGGAAGCTGGTGCTCCTGACCGCTTTCGGCGGGGGCCTTACCTGGGGCTCAAGCCTTATACGGTGGTGAGGCCTTCGCCCTGACGGGCTCGACAATGTTGCGGGTTACAAGCAGAGACCTGTTACGTGTCCCGAGTTACAAACAAAAGCCTGTTACGAACTTAGGGTTGTGATAACTCGTAACTCGTAACGCGCAACTCGGAACGAGAGCCTATCCGATGTCCGCCCGCAAGGCACGCCCAAATTCTATTGAAAAGCAACCGACTTACCCGTACAATATACGCGCGGAGGGATGGCTGAGCGGCCGAAAGCGGCGGTCTTGAAAACCGTTGGGCGTTTACGCGCCCCGTGGGTTCGAATCCTACTCCCTCCGCCAGTTTTCTTAAATGATTTCAATATCTTTGTTCACTTCTTATCATCGAAAGCCGGTCCCTTTTCGGTCCCTTTTATCGGGATGACGTTCTCCTGATTCCGGCGCTTGTTTACAAAGTGTCTAAGACGTTCCGCCCGACCATGAAAGTACTTCTCCGTGGTTCTCGGGTCCTTGTGCCGCATAAGGAGCTTAGCCTCGTTCATCGAGGCCCCCGATTCAACGATCTGAGTGCAGAAGGAATGCCGGCAGGCCTCGTAATGCTTCACCGGGATCCCGCCGTATTGGTTCCATATCTCTCCCAGGCGCTTCCGCCTGAATGGGCCTCTTGTGTGAGGATTGACGAACAGCCAGGCCTCCGGGTGCTTGCCCTGGCAGTGACGTTTAGCGATGTCTCCGGCGACGTCTGACATGGGTAACCAATCCTGCGTGCCGCCCTTTGTCGTTGTCCTCAGCTTTGCGCCGCTCCAGGTCCGCTCTATCAAGATCATGCCTTGTGACAGGTCGACGTCCTTCACCTTCAGGGCGCACGTCTCGCCCGGTCTGAGGCCGAGTTCCATGCCAAACTCAATAACGTCACGGTAGGGCTCGGGGATCCGCGCGAGGGCCTCAAGCTGAGAGTCGGTATCAATCGCCCGCTGCGGCTTCATACTCTTGCCGTCGATCTCCGGGAAGCCGGGCAGGGTCTTGATTATCCCATTCCTCCGGAGCCAATTGAAGAAATGGATAAGGGCGTTGATGATGTTCGCTTTCGTCTTCGGTTTCTTGCCCGCCATCAACTGCTTGAGCTTCGAAAGGAGCTCCAGATTGATCAGCGTTACGTCGTACCCTTCGAGAATGGCGTAGTACATTCGCCGGTACGATCGGAGAATGCGGGTGTACTCCGGAGATTTCTCATCTTCCGCTTCAGCTTCGTCATACTCCGCCATGAACAAGTCCCATTGATATTCGAATTTCCGCTCCTTCAGCGCATCGTCGGTCCAGGTCCTCGGGTTGAAGGAAGGGTCCGTCTCTATGGCTTCATTGATCCCTGAAAGTTTTCTGATAGCGGAAATCACGGTGAGAACCTGGCCGGAGACGTCACGCCGAAACTTGTAATGATTACCCTTCCAGTAGAGCTTGATATAGCAATGCTTGTTCTCGCAGCGTGGGCATTTCCCAAGGTTGTAATCCATCTTGGAATTGCAGCCCGATCTGTTACAGAGAATAGTTCCCCGCTTCAGAAGATCCATGAGTAGCCCCCCGGTATGGTCTTTACGGGGATTGTAATCAGAGGAGGGGATATGTGTCAAGCTATTCAAGCGATAGGTTTCTCCTGTCGGCCGCAGAGCGCCGGTGGAAAGCGTCCAACGTCCCATTGAATCAACTGTAATGTTGCTAGCTGGGGAGAAAGCTGTCAGCGGTCATTCCCTCTTTGGCTGTATTTGACAGCGGGCAATATTTGTGGCCCCGATGCTCCTCGATTGATATTCGGATTCGCTTTTTCACGTTCTTTTCAATGTCACAAATTAGCATGGTTTGCACCCCTCCTAGTGGCCTTTCGTAACCTTTTGCCCTTTGCCCCGGCCTTGATGGTCTAAAACAATGTACAGACATCACGCCAGAACATCCTTTTCGATTCTAGCGCCCCTTCTCTCCCGTCCTTCCCTCAATTTGGTTTTCATATCCTCGGACATAGTTCTCACCTTCATGACGCCGCCCTTGCGATACGGCATGTACACGTGAAAGGCACACGTCTCCATCTGGTCGCAATCTTCCCTTCCGTCGGCATACATCCCCGTACACTCATAGCAGTTTGCCAGAACACGCTGCTTCAGGGTAAGATGCTCACCCCGGAGGAAGGCAAGGTACTCTCTTTTCCCCCGTGCCGCGGTGCCGTTCTTCTCAACCCACTCCATGTTGGTACTCATCATCTATTCCTCCTTTCAATCAGGTGCCACGCCTTGACATGCGGTCGTGGCGTTAGTCACGTTGCGAACCTCTTCTCGTGCGCCAAGCAGACCTTCTTGACGGTTGACGCCCTCGTCCCCGTACTTGTACAGGGCATGCCGGGAACACGCGTTGTGTAACACGCGCGTCCCTATCAGTCCGTGTGGGCAGTAATCTCTCGGGTGGACTTACTGAAGATACTGGATGGTTCTATAACACTACTACTTATTATCTCTCGCTCGCCGGCCAGCGAGATGTTGGGCGAACCGTGACGATGATCATACCGTTCCGCCAAAGTCCTCATCGAAGGTACCTCGAAACGAGATGCCCATGGCTTGCGCTTCGGCTTCTCGGCGAGCAACCCATTCGTTCTGGCATAGTGCTCTATCGCTTCTCTAATATAGATTCCCCTTGTGGATTTTGGCATGTTCTCAAGGAGTCTATACAGATCCTCGTGGTTCGTTTTATGGATATGCACTTTGTATGTGACGAAGTCCTTCACCACCTTGACCTCCGCTACCTGCCGCTGCTCCCAAAGTAGTAGTAGCCGACCGCATTCGCCATGGCCGGCTCAGAAACCAAAAGCAGGCGGTGTTTGAAATTTGCTATATCTTTCAGTACCAGCGCCCCGCCTCCGCCCAGAATGCCCACATCGGGCATGACAGGAAGTTTCTCCAGGTACCGGTCCAGAACAGAATCAATGCGCTGAGTGTAACGCGCAATCTCATCGCGGATATCAACAGCGTAACGCATTCCCAGATGGGTATCTGTCCCTCGCGGAGGATGTCTAGTGCGCCCTTGAAGCCGATGGAGAACCGGTGTTCACGGTAGAAGGCTTTGATGATGCTGTCGAGAATCAGCGAAGTGCCGAGCTCCTGGCTCTCCGTAGCGCTCTCCACATACTTACCGTTACAGAAGAACGTCATGTCCAGCGTATGGTGGCCGATGTCGATCACCGTCACGTTCTTCTTGAAGTCCTCGGGGTGATCCTTGACGTGACGGAAGAAGATGCCCGCGCCTTGAGGGATGATCTTCACGTTGCCGTTGAACCGATAGGGTTCATCGCTTATCCTGATATCCGACCGCTTCACGGCGTCCCGGATCCTCTGGCCGTAAGCTCTCGAGTACATGCCCGGAGGAACCCCGAGGACGATATCTCCCCGTACAAAGCTGTGGAGATGGAGCGCATGGCCCAGGATGGCAAGCCACGCATCGGAGGTCACGAAATGGGAGTGGCGGGTGTCGATGGTGGTGCCCTCCCGTTCGGCCTCTTTGCCCACAAGGAACCTCCGGCCGCTGACGACAACCGGTTTCACGTCGGAGAACGTGGGCTCACCCGCCATCAGAGTAATGGCCGTGGGGAAGATCTGCCGCTCTGTCCCAGAGCAGGTCTTGGTAAAGCCATAGCCGATATCGATGCCGATACAATCGGATTGCATAAAAACCTCCTTCATCGTAGTGTGGATTTTAAAGAAAAGGGCGGTTTCCCGCCCTTAAGAGGAAAGCTGTTCAGTATTGAGTATCTGTGCTTGGTCTCCCTCGACTACCCCAAGGGAATTTGTGGTACCGTCAGAGGCTCGTGATATGCAATCATCGAACGCTTTCTCCTGGGGCCGTACTTTGGAGATAGCCAAGGTTATGCTCGTTACCTTGGCAGGGCCCTCTATCGGTAAGAAAGCTACCCCCGCTAGTCTCCCAGCTCGTACGAACCGGGGTATGGGACACTGTGTCGTCTCTCCTTCTTTTCTCGAAGGGAGGTACCGAGTAACAAGTTTTTCGGCAGCGCCTACTAAAGGTACTGAGTGCATATATAACGTATTACTTCTTCTCATCGCCATATGCGTTCCCGCTCGATCATCTTCCTCGTCTTCCTGGACGCCACCGCGATGAAGAGCCAGGGCACGGTGATCATAAGGAAGGTGGTGAGGATCACGAAGCTTGCCGACGTGAGGAGCACCGGCTTCACACCCATGAGGAACGCATAAATCCTGTTCAAGAAAGCATAGCTCACCTGCGGATGGAACCAGAGGAGGAACCGGGCCACTCTCCCCTCTTCCAGCACTGAAGCATAGAGGGTGTTATAGAGGATGAACGCGATAATGATCTTGAGGATGCCCGCCATGGTGAGCCCGCACATGAGCCAGTTGATGGCCCGTTTGGAGAGCCGGCCGATGTAGAACTTCCCGATGGAGGCGAGAATGAGGCTATAGCCCAGGGCAAAGCTCAGCGTGAGGGCCACGGCGAACGCCTGGTCAAAGACGGTGAACTCGTAGCTCCCGAAGATGGGGATGGAGCGCTCGATGACGCCCACAAAAAACGGCGTTAATAAGATGCTCACGAGACCCGAGATGAACGCACCTTTGAAACCCACCTCCGAGATCACGATCTTGCCCTTCAACGTGAGGAGGTTCTCGGGGAGGTCGTTTCCGTCCTTTTCCGCCAGGAAATAGTTCTGGACGATGGAGACCACATCGATGAAGCTCCTCGGCTTCTGTGAGGAAGCCACCGTGACAGGCGTAATGTCATTCGACCGATCGCCGTCCTTATGCATCTAGAACCCCAGGATGAGCTTCAAAAGGGGACCTCCGTAGGCGAGCACAACGGCGAGAAAGAAGAAAAGCACGCCCGCCACCACTTTCTGCCGGTAGACGCCGACGAAGAAGGCCAGAAACAGTGAGGAGGAGGCAAGGAGTTTCGCCCAGAATCCCTGGAGTGCGGCCTCGAAGAGCACCCGCCAGAACGAGAGGTACTGGGTATGGGAGACGTAGCTTAAGGGATCGAGATAGTCGATGAAGTGGATCATACGGCGTGCACCCTCCTGACGATGGGAGGATAGGTCTTCTTCGTCTCCTCGAACTGAGTGTGGTTCGGAAAGGCCTCTGCCTTAAGAGGCACGAGGGACATCTTTGTCGGTGGTGCCTGCTCGATCTCGACCATAAAGCGGCGGGTGGTGTAGCCTTCGCCCAGTGCAGCGGTAACGGCGTTCGCTCTTCTCAGGCTTCTTACGATCTTTTGAAGCGCCCGGTCCTTGTCGGTATCCCGAAGCAGGCTGATGTCAAGCACGTTCTTCGTGAGCGCCAGTGTGCCCGCCGTCTCGTAGAGGAATGTGGGGTCACAGTAGACGGTCCCGTCAACCGAGAAGGCGTACCAGAGGTGGCCCGTCTGGATGACGTCCACCTTTGCCCCGACCATCGCAAGAAAGGTTGTCACGTCGAACCATGTCTCCCAGGAAAGGGACGCGCGGTGTCTTTCCTCGTCGATCTCCAGCTGCCGCGCCCTGCCGTCCGCCTCCTTGAGCAGGGCCGAGAAGAGGTCCGTGGTTGATTCGTGGTGCTCGGCCACGGCCTTTCTGACCATGCTGAACCAATGGGACTGCACATCACGAGCGAAGATCTCTTCGAGAATGGCCACGCTCAGGCGGGGATGGTCGGCCTTCGCATACGGCCCCTCCTTTCTGAGCGCCGGGATCTTGCCGAGATCGTGGCCCAGGCCCGCGATGAGCATGAGGGGAATGTAACCCACAGGGTCCTTATACGCGTCTTTGAGGAGCCCGAGCGCAATGCGGGTGACGTCGAAGCTGTGCTCGCGGAGGCTCACGCGGCTGAGGATGTCACCCACCCGTTTGAGCTCGCCCTTCTCCGAATCCCAGGGAAGGACAGCGACAGAAGAGCAGTCGCCGTGCTGCTCGAGGAGATCCATGATCCTGTTCAGCCCTTCGAGCATGTTGTTCTTAACGAGGGCCTCCCGGCAGGGCTCGATGACCTCGCTGTAGAAAGCCTGGACGAGGACGTGGGCCCTGCCGGTCGGGGGAGGAGAGGAGGCTGCTGCTTCCGGTTCGCTTGCAGCGGCGGGAACAGGCTGTTCGGATGTCACTATTTCTGTTTTCCGCGGTTTCTCTTCTGCCGTTTTGAACGACGTATTGTACTTGATCCAGAGGGGACAGAGGTCATCGAGGGAAAGTACGATCTTCTCCCGCGGGGGGTCCTTCTCAAAGAGGATGGCGACTATGGTCTTGAGGGTGTCGAACATGAGTCTTCCTTTTGGCCCACCAGATGGCTCAGTTTAGCAAGCACGACGCGGAGCTGGGCCCCGGACAGGTCAAAGACGGACCGTTTACCCGGAATGGTTTTCTCTCCGTTGCCGTCGTCCTTCGTGAACGAAGAGAGCTCGAAGAGGAGGTCCTCCGCGCTTCCCGTTGCGTGCCCTCGCCACGGTGTCGAGGAAATAGAGGAGCTTGTCCTGTTCGGGGGTGCTGACTTCAATGATGAGTGCGTCCTTATCCAAAAGGGTGAAGA
>CAWIHO010000060.1:0-153460 GCA_963835605.1 uncultured delta proteobacterium
AAGGAAGGGGTTTGTAAAGAGAACATCCACCTGGGTCAGGTGGATGTGGGCAAGATGATCTTTACCACCCATGGCGCCGCTCAGTCGCACCATTTCTACTACCAGCCGATTATTTTCACTCGTCATCCGAAAACAGGAAAGATCAACGTGGGCCAGTACCGCGTCTCACTTCAGCAGCCCGGCCGCGTCACGGTGAACTTGCGCGTCACACAACACGGCGGGCAGCAGCTCCAGGCAGCCAAAGAGATGGGCGTAGCCCTCCCGGTGGCTATCTGCATCGGAGTACCGCTCTCCTTGTACGTGGCCGCAAGCTCGCAACAGACCTATGGGTATGAAGAGACGGGTTTTGCGGGAGCGTTGATGGGCGAGCCTCTCGACATGGTCAAGGCGGAGACGGTTGACCTCGACGTCCCTGCGTACGCAGAGGTGGTAATTGAGGGGGAGATCAGGCCCCCGTATGAACTCGGGAGCGAAGGTCCGTGGCCTGAGTATCTCGGATATCTCGGCATGAACATCCACCCTCCGCTCATGGATATAACCGCGGTCACCTACCGGAGCAACCCGATCAACGTCGTTTTTACGCCCGGTTCGGTTCCCGAGGCAGTTCCGATCGCAAGCGAGGCCCAGTTGCTTCGCCACCTGCGCGCGCTTGGCGGGGAATTCGTGATCGACGCGGCGCTCACACCGGGCGCACGCCGCCACCACGCAGTGATAAAGGTCAAGAAAAGCCATCTTCACCACGAGGGTTATCAGATAAACGTTGCCCTGGAGGCATTCGGCTTCGGTTCGGCCAGCGCCCTGGACACCGTGACTCTTGTGGACGATGACGTCGATATTCGCGACTATCGTGAAATCGATTGGGCAGTGGCCACACGTTGCAACCCCGCCCATCAGGTCCACTTACTTCCGGAGGCCCGGTGTCATCAGAACAATCCGATCGCCGGCGTAAGGGAGCTGCTTGGCCAGCCCATCGTCAGAGGTAAGATGATCATCGATGCGACGATCCCCTGGCATTACCGAACGGCGGAAGTGTCGCCCGGAATCACCTTTTTCACGAGGAGCAGCTGGCCTGAGGTCGATCTTCAGGATTACCTGACGGAGGAAGATCGTAAACGGCTCATCTACCGGTGAGTAGAACCTCCATGGGTAATCGGATTTCCCGTGTTTGCTCTTGCTACGACTCAGCTTGTGCTCGATTTGACGGGTCTCAGTGCACGTAAAGGCCATGAGGACGAGATGGAGGAGTTGGAGTGGGGGCTACCCGCAACTGGTGGTTAATCGCCGCACTGCCAATGTCCTCATATGGACGTTCGCATGGTTCGTATCGATCCGGCTGCTCGGTTTTACCATCGGCGCGCCTTGCACTTTCATACGACTGAAGATCGGTGAGCGCGAGAGGTGGCTGCTCACACTTCTTCTTGCTGCGGTTGCCTGGGTCTTTATCCACTTTGAGGTCGATCTCCTCCTTCATGTGGCTTTCCCGCAGGGTCAGCTATTCATCTGGCTTAAGTACGCTTCTTTGATGTAATCCGTACGACGTTGCCTTCATTCATAGACGGCCCAACGGACACACAACGTGATTCCCCTGGAGTGGTTCGTTGTTCGCCTTAGCCTTGATCCTGATGCTGGCGGTTATCGGTAGCAAAGCTCTGCAGTGTCCGGTGCGATGGAAACGCAGATCGCTGGTCGGAGAAAATCTGGCACCGTTGAACCGAAACAGCAGAAGTGCTGGCGCTCCATCTCTGGGCACCTGCACCACCCTCCCTGAGCCAGGCGGTGTATCAAATCGAACCAAAGAACTATTGACAATACATGGTGCTCCTTCTACAATGGGAAAGAGATCTGAGCCCAGCAAGGACGACTGCTTCTCGTTTCGCTCACAGGGAGGATACGGAAATGACCCCAAAAAAAGTTTTCTTTACGAAGGGGGTGGGTGTCCATAAAGAGAAACTATCAGCCTTCGAGGTTGCATTACGAAATGCAGGCATTGAGAAATGTAATCTTGTGTATGTATCAAGTATATTCCCGCCTGAGTGCAAGATTCTTTCGAAGGCTGCTGGTCTAAAACTTCTCATCCCCGGTCAGATCACTTATTGCGTAATGTCTCGAAATGAGACAAATGAACCGAACCGTCTTATTTCTTCAGCAATTGGTTTTGCCAGGCCGACGGATTACTCCCAGTACGGGTATATCTCTGAACATCATGCTTTCGGTGAAAAAGCTATTGTCTCCGGGGAATACGCAGAAGACCTCGCAGCTACAATGCTTGCAACGACTCTCGGCATTCCTTTTGACCCGAACCAGGCATGGAATGAGCGTAAGCAGTCTTATACAGCGAGCGGCCACATATTCAAAACTAAAAATATCTGCCAGTCTGCAGAGGGAAATAAAGACGGACTCTGGAACGTAGTATTAGCGTCAGCAGTGTTCATTATAGACTAAGTACCCCCAAAATATGGACACACCCTTGAGGCGAGAATCAGAAATTTGACACCGTGCGGGTGAACTCTACGTTATCGCTTTCAGGCGGCAATCTGTAACTTCTCAGCACTTGAGCGAATACGCGAGTAGTAGGTACAACCGTAAGTATCGACTGCTTCCCGAAACATTGGCTGTCTGATCTTCTTTTCATAGTAGATTTCAAACCCAAATCGTGATAGTAAGAATGCACACGATAGTTACCGTAATAGATGTTCTAACGCTTGGAATCGTGCGGACTGAGGAGATGTAATATGTCACAGTTCGAAGAAAACGGATGAAAAAACATGAGCCGATTGCGAACCGCCACCAGTTAGTTGGCGCATGCTGAGCTTTCCTGATGATACACAGATCCGTGTTAACGGTTTGGACGAGATACTGGGCGACCTTTACTCTGAAGGCAGAAAGGTGAATGAGGAGACCGCCGAAGAGATCATCAATAGGTTGGAAGCCAAAAAGAACTATATGCCCTCTTCGCTGTAATTCGATGATTAGATTACACCAGATGAGACCTTGGAAATCATTTACAGGTGGCTGATGCTGTGGAACCAGCTACATAAAGGATTGGGCAGTCAAAGGGAGGGGAACGAGCCATGGCGCAACATGTAGGTATTATCACCAGCGGCGGGGATTGTCCGGGGCTCAATGCCGCCATCCGGGCTATTGGTAAAGGCGGCCAGGATGCATATGGAATGCATGTAATCGGTTTCCTCAACGGGTTTCGTGGTTTGGTTCAGGATCGCAGCATGGAACTGGACGATCGGGCGCTATCGGGCATTCTGACGTACGGCGGCACGATCCTGGGAACAAGCCGCGACAAACCCAACCGTATGCCTATAGGGGATAAGACGCGCGATATGACGGATGTGATCGTGGATACCTATCATCGCCACCATCTCGATGCGCTGGTATGTATCGGGGGCGCGGGTACACAGAAGAACGCCCTGCTCCTCAAGAATGTCGGCCTGAACGTGGTGACGCTCCCCAAGACCATCGATAACGACGTCGCTATGACCGATATATGCGTCGGATTCGACACTGCCGTGAGTATTGCGACGGAGGCAATTGACCGTCTCCATTCCACGGCCACCAGCCATAATCGCATCATCGTCGTGGAGGTTATGGGACACCGGGCCGGCTGGTTGGCCCTTGAGGCCGGTACGGCCGGTGGCGCAGATGTGATCCTGATTCCGGAAATTCCGTACCGGGTGGAGCGCGTTGCTCAGGCCATTCGCGACCGAACCCGCAAAGGGAAGCGGTTCAGCATTGTGGTGGCGGCGGAGGGCGCCATGTCACGGCGCGATGCTAAGACGGTCGAGAAACTGGCGATGAAGAAGCGTAACTCCGAAAGCAAACGGGTGAGACAGAGCGCATCCAATCAACTCCGCACGTTCCACGAAGCGCACGTCGGGCACACCATTCAGCTCACCAAGCAACTCGAAGCATTGACAGGGCAGGAATCCCGCTTGACTATCCTCGGCCACCTGCAACGCGGGGGGACGCCTTCCGCGGCAGACCGTATGCTGGCCACGTGGTTGGGAACACACTGCGTCCGCACACTGACGGAACAGCAGTACGGCGTTATGCTTGCTGTGCAGGGCCGGGAGATCAGGCCTGTCCCTCTCGAAGAGGTCTCAGGTAAGAAAAAGTTCGTGTCGCCCGATCACCCTTTGGTCCAGAGCGCGCGCCTCGTCAGTACGTGTTTCGGCGACTAATCTGTCGGGAAAGGCTATCGTCAGCAGGACCTGAACGTGTTCCCAAAGGAGACTGCCAATCGTGTTGTACACCGCAGAGGCCCGTTGGTTCATCCCGGAAACATTACCTGACGCAGTACTCGATTGGTTCAGGGCCGGCCAGGCCCTCGAGTCAGAGGGAGTTCAGGTTCATGAGTACCTGTTGTTCCCGGATTGCGACTCGGTGGGTGTGAAGCTGCGGGATGGAAGACTCGAGATCAAGGCTATGCGGGGCGCATCTCAACCGCTCAGCCAGGACCTTGGCATTAACGGCCGAACAGAGCAATGGGTTAAATGGTCCTTTGCGAGCGAAGGGTTGCAGGCCCTCGACCAGGATCTGCACCAATCCGGTCGCTGGCTGAAAGTGCGCAAGGAGAGATTCTTACGCAGATTCTCCGCCGAGCGAGGCAGGCTTATGGAGGTTACGGTAAGGCAAGGGCCCCTTCCGGTGGTCGGGTGTAATATCGAAGTGACCCGCATTGACGTGGATGCCAATCCGCGATTCTGGTTTTCTCTCGGCTTTGAAGCCTTCGGTCCGGCAACTGTCACAGCCCGGATCCTGGATGACGCGCTCTTGTTGTTCTTCAATGAACATGGCTGTGTACCAGGCACGACACTGAGTGAATACGAGTCGGCCAGTTACCCCGCCTGGCTCGCGAAGCTTGTCAGGACATTTTCGAGATAGCCGGAAGTCAGCAACGTTCTTGGAGGACCATAAGAGCTGCCTGCAGGAGAGAAAGAACTGCCGCTCGTAGCGGTCGGCCAAATCAGTTTACCGCCAAGTTCTCATGGTGGCTGCGCTGTCATCGTAGCCTTCAACTTATCGGCTATAAATCTTTTTGAGGGCTCTTCGAGCCTTTTTCAACCCTATGATGACTTCCGTGGGTTCCGTTGTTCCGTCGGCCATCCCGGCAAGCTTTTTCTCAGCCTTCGCCAGTCCCTTTGCAGCCGGTTTCACACGAGACTCAAGTTTACCCTTAACCTTATCGAGGGCCGCAGTCATCTTGAGGAGCTGCTTTTCTATCTTCCCTCTGCCCTTTTCTGTTAACCGGTCACCGAATCGATCTTTGACCGTCCGCGCCAGACCCTCCACTTGTCCGCTGATCGTGGCCGCCGCTGCCTTAAGGTCTTTCAATGTTCTGGCTTTCTTCCTACCGCTTTCCTGCGCCAGGGAGGCTGCCTGGTCGATGATAGGTTTTATTGGCAGCCGCTCTAGTCCTCTGATTTTCTTAAGTCCCGCTTCCCCCGCCGCAGCAATCTTGTCAAACGTATCGTACCCTGCTTCAATCAAACGCTTCGATAACACTTCACCAATCCCCTTGATCTTCCGAAGTTCCTTCGATTTCTTTTTCATGGTTGTTCCTCCCCTGAAAATAATGAATTCTGAAAATAATGAATTTTTGTATGGCAACAATAAGGTTCGCAAAGGCTCACCTTCAGAACCATCCTAACCAATTCATTCGTCACCTGACATTTGGAGTCACACCGGAACTCAATTTGTCAGGGTGCATGGAAGTTATCAGCGGACTGATTGCCCGGCATCGCCGCGGGTTGAGTGTGAAGGATTTCCTTGAGCAGGGTAAAGGTCTCTTCGGAGGAAAAGGACTCCCATATTCTGCCGAAGGCTTCTCGTCGCTCCCTCGCGATCTCTGCCTGCAGTTGGTAGATCTCACCGAGTATGAAGAAGAGATCAGGGCCAACGACCTCCCCTTTCCACTCGTCGTATAGGGAATCAATGAATTCTCTGGTGAAAACGGTGTCCTGGAGCTCCCCGAGGCAGTCCTGTATCTCGACCGTCCTTTCAATAAAGGGATCGAGGGCGCCGTCGTATGCCGGAGCCATGAACTCGCACGCGTAGCGGAGCCTCTTCATCCGGATCCGGAGACGGTGGAACTCCTTAAGTTTCGGCTTCGCGAGCACCGTGCGCCCCTGCTGGATAGCGGCGTCCAATTTCTCGGTGATGAGAACCGGCGCCACCTCATGGACCATTTTTGCCGCGAGCGGGGTACGCGGACGCGACGGGAGAGGCCTTTCGAGGAACTGTACGAAGCGGCGCTCAAGAGTTTTGTACCGGGGCGATTCGAGGGCTTGATAGAGAGTATCACGCAGCCCATGCCGGTGCTTCTCAATAAGGTTCTCGAGAGCCCGTTTCTTCTTTCCGGGCAGGCGCTCGATCTTCGCTTTGAACCGTGGCAGGTTCAGGAGGAAAACGTCGATGTCACGGACCACTCCAAACTTACCCCCGAGCCATTTCATCTCTCCTGCGAGGTAAGCGGCGGTACGATCAGGAATAGCGTCGCGGAAAAGCCTAAAGGCAGAACGCATGCGGCGTGTTGCAACCCGCGCCTGGTGGACGAACTCGGAGTCGATATCGCGTTGCACCCCGGGAAGTTGCTCGCGAAACCACTGGAACTGATGCGTGAGGATCTTTCGAACGGCGAGGTCGAGGCGGTCGTCAAGTCTAACCCTCAATTGCTCCGGTGGCTTCTTGGAGGGGATTATTACTCTGAGCCTCTCCATGGCAACTTCGAGCTTTGACGCCGTTGATGGTGAATATTTGAATTTGCGCGACAGGAGTCGTGAAAGTGCTGAAAGCGACTTTCACGGGACCTTTGAGGATTTCCGCTTCCATCTCATTCAACTTCTGTGCACGTCGTGGTTTTTGGAGCCCCCGAAGTGAGAAGCTCGACGTGTCGAAGGCGAGATCGATGTGTGCTCCTTCCGGTGAGACGACCCGGTAGTGATGGCGGTCGGTTCGGACTTGAATCTGCTCGAGGAGCTTTCGCGGGAAGATCATTTCATCGACAAGTTTCCGAATCTGCTTCACCGGAATCACTGCCGGAACATCAACGGGTTTGCCGAGGGAAACTTCGTTTTCTGTTCTTTTTGCGAGCCCATGATCGATTGACCCGACACCTTTCAGTGTGTACATTGCTGAACCGTTCGCAAGGCGGTACCGGAGAGCAAATTTGTTTTTCATGAGGGACCAGTCGAAGGTGTCGAGATAGGTGTCCACATTGCGCACCGGGTCAAGCTTCTCAACCGTGTAGCCGTTTTGGCTCAGATAGGCGACAACTGCCTCTTCCTCTCCCTGGCCGGGGAGGACGAGCTTCAATTCTATCTCCATCGCTTTCGTCTGTCCCTTCAATCCACGAACCTCATTTTGATTCCCCCTAGCATCGGTATTCGATCCTCCTCTTGGTTTTTCGTTCGAGGAGGTCTTGCTTCTGACGGGCCCGCTCAATCTCCATCCGGCAATCGCCCGCAGCCTCAAGACGGATCGTGATCGCTTTATCGCCGACGTCGCACGCCAGCCGCCGGACGACCTTGGCGTGGTTACAATCGAGGCCGTCTGCGACACGAAGCATCCCGGCGAGCCACTCCACAAGCGCACGCCGGTCGGCATCGAGCGACGCGAACCGCTTGTGCCGGGACGCATCCGGCAGCGCCTTGGTGTGATAACGGGCTATGAGGGCGCAGACCAATCGATCCTGCTCGTCAAGACCGGGAATATCCAGCTCTAAGATCAGATCGCGGCTCAGTTTGTGGTGCTTCCCCGACACAGCCCGTGACCAGCCGATATCGTGCAGCCTGCCAGCGATTTCGAGGAGGCGCCGCTGACTCGAACCGTATATATGAAGGGCGCGAAGCCCGTCAAAAAGAGCCAGCGCGAGAGTCGCAACCTGCTCGCTATGGGCCGGATCGGGGTCATAGGTCTGCGCTGTTTTGGCGACAAATGACATTGTCGCGTTCCTGGGTTGCTTCTTCACGTTTCTTACCTTCCTTCTGCCCTTAATCGTTTTAAGCCCTTCTTCTTGCCGATCTTCTTAACAAGCTCTTCGTAGGGAGGAGATTTCACACCGCCCTCCCGGGCGATCGCGATAAGCGCGCTTTGGCTGCGCACAGGCTTCGCTCCGTCCTTCGGCGTCACCCGCACATATGAGCCGTCCGGCTGCATCAGACGAGCCTTCACGTTGTCGCCAAGATACGTCATAAGGATCTCGTCTATAATGCGGGACTTGAGCTCGGTATCCTCTATCGGATAGAGAATTTCAGCACGCTTTTTGAAATTTCGCGGCATCCAGTCAGCGCTACCCGAATAGATTTCCGGATTCCCGCCGTTATGAAAGTAGAAAATCCGGGAATGTTCCAGGAACCGGTCGAGGATGCTGATGACGCGGATATTTTCGCTGATCTCCGGTACGCCCGGCCGAGGCAGCAAATGCCTCTCACAATGAGGTCGATACGGACGCCGGCACGGGAAGCTTCATAGAGTTTGCGGATGATCTTCGTATCGACGAGGGCGTTCATTTTTGCGATGATACGCCCCCGCTTTTTCGGAGTTGACTTCTGGATCTCCCGATCGATGAGGCGAAGTAATCGTCTCCTGGGTCGTCACCGGAGAGATCATGAATTTGTGGAACATCGAGGCTACCGTTTTGGCGGTTGGCAGGTCTCCGCCGGTCCACGAATTGAATCCGGTTAGAACGTTGAAGAGCGCGGAGACATCGTTGCCGAAATCGGGATTGCAGGTGAGGAGACCGAGGTCGGTGTATATCTTCGCGGTGACCGTGTTGTAATTGCCGGTCGAGACATGGACGTAACGCCGCAGGCGCTTGCCTTCGCGGCGGACGACCAGGGTTGCCTTGCAATGGATTTTCCAGCGGACGAATCCGAATACAGCGTTTATGCCCGATTCCTCCATCTGCCGCGACAAATCGATGTTGGACTCCTCGTCGAACCGGGCCTTCAACTCGACGACCGCCGTCACTTGTTTGCCGTTCTCGGAGGCCCGCCGCAGCGCCCCAACGACCGGGGAGTCCTTCCCGATCCGGTAAAGCGTCTGTTTGATCGCGAGCACGTCGGGATCATCGGCGGCCGTGTTGAGGAAGTCCATGACTACCGCGAACGAGTCGTACGGATGGTGCAGGAGCACGTCCCCCTCGCGGATGATCGTAAAAATATCCTTGTCTGCGGCGAGCCGTTGTGGGATGCGCGGGTTGAAAGGAGGGTCCTTGTGGGAAGCGTCGACAGGAAGTTCGTACAGGGAAAGAAAATCGCGGATATTGATCGGGCCGTTGATTTCATAGATGAACTGTTCCTCAATGCCGAGCTGCCGGGCGAGGAGCTGGATGACCTTCTTGGGAGCGTCGGGCTCGATTTCGAGCCGGACGGCGATTTTGTCCGAGCGGTCCCTGATCTCGGCCTCCACGGACTTCAGAAGATCCATCACCTCATCTTCGTGGAGGTCGTAATCGTGGTTCCGCGTGACGCGGAAGGCGATGGTATTTCTGATCTCCATCCCGGGAAACAGCCTTTGGATGTGCTCGCATATGAGGTCTTCAAGGAGGATGAAATGGTGTCCCTCCGTTTCAGCATTTGCAGGAACAAGTCTCGGCAGGATCGAGGGTACTTCGACGAAGGCGTAAGCCTGCGGCACCTTTATTCCGCTTGCTTCCTTGAAAACGACCATGAGATTGAGGCGGAGGTTTGCGAGGAACGGAAACGGATGTCCCGCATCGACGGCAAGAGGCGTCAGGACGGGGAAGACCTGTGCCTCAAAGTATTCTTCGAGCCGCTTCCTCTCCTTCTTATCAAGTGTGTCGATACGGTGGATGAACATCCTGGCTTTTGTTAGTCTGGGCAGCACGTCCTTCATGATGCACCCGTATTGTTCGGTAACGAGCGCGCGAACTTTTTCTGCGATTTCGTCGAGCTGCTGCCGGACCGTCCTGCCGCTTGCATCAATGCTATCGACATCCGCGTTGAGGATGCGGGAGAGACCGCCGACACGAACCATAAAGTACTCGTCAAGGTTCGAACTGAAAATGGAGACGAACTTCAGTTTTTCAAGAGACGGAGTGTAGTGGGTCCTGGGCCTCTTCGAGCACGCGCCGGTTAAACTCAAGCCATGAAAGCTCGCGATTGACATAGAGAGATGGATCGTCGAGATCTATAGCTGCCCTCTGTACCACGGGGGCTGATTTCTTTTCCGATGCCATCATTTCCTCCTGAAATGACGCTCGATTGATTCGGTAATCGTCATTTCCCAGTCAGCTCCCGTTTTACGGCGGCGAGCTCCTTCAACTTCTCCTCACTGACTTTTGGATAGCTCAGGTTCATCGAAGCGAGTGCGTCGATGACCACGGCCGCGATGATAACCCGGGTAAACCACTTGTTGTCTGCGGGCACAACAAACCACGGCGCCTCTTTGCTCGCGGTCTGGCGAATCATGTCTTCGTAAGCTTCCATGTATTGGTTCCAGAACTGGCGCTCCTTCATGTCACTCGCCGAGAATTTCCAGTTTTTATCCGGGTTCTGTACCCTTTCGAGGAAACGCCTCTTCTGCTCTTTCTTTGACACGTGGAGGTAGAACTTGCGAATGGCAATGCCATTGCGCGACCAGATAGCGCTCGAAACTTCGAATGTCCTGAAACCGGTCTTTCCAGATGTTCTTGGTGACAAGTTCGGGCGGGAGTTTTTCGCTTGCCAGGAACTCCGGATGTACCCGCACGACCAGCGTTTCTTCGTAGTAACTGCGGTTGAAGATGCCGATGCGGCCGCGCTCCGGCAGACGCTTCATACACCGCCAGAGGTAATCGTGGTTCAGATCCTCGGCGGAGGGCGACTTGAAGGAATAGACATCGACGCCCTGCGGGTTGACGCCGGACATGACGTGCTTGATGGCGCCATCCTTGCCTGCCGCGTCCATGGCCTGGAAGATGAGCAAGAGCCCCCATCGGTTCTGAGCGTAAAGCATATCCTGGAGGGTAGCCAGCGCCTGGACGCCGGTGGCAAGCGCTTCCTTCGCGCGCGGCTTGTCGGCAGATTTCAGGCCGAGGGTATCTTGCGGGTCTATGTCTTTAAGACGGAAGCCGGCTCCGTCCTTTACGCAGAAGGGCTTGGCGAACTCGTGCGCCTTCCTGAGGATTCTTGTCATTTCTTTCATGCGTTCCTCCTTTTGAGTCAGTTGAGGCCTATAACGTTACGTAACGTTACCTGTTTCCAGAAATAGATTCAGGTTACTCATCTTCCGGCTCTCCGGCTGATGACCAGACTTGCGATCACGAGCTCCTGCGTTTCGGCGAAGCCGATCACCCTGGTCTCGGTCAGGACCGGTATCCTTCCTCATTTATGGGGGATCGCTTGAGCGAGCCTGATTCCTTCCTCCCCTATTATAGCTCTTGTTGCTTATTTTGCAAAATATGTTGAAAGCCGTCTATGGGACTTCAGTCCTATACCAATCGGTAAGCCCGTGGGGCAAGCGGCAGAGGACAAGCGGACCCTGTACCCTTCCGAAATTTGACACCGTGCGGGCGAACTCTACGTTATCGCTTTCAGGCGGCAATCTGTAACTTCTCAGCACTTGAGCGAATACACGAGTAGTATCAGGTGGATCAAAGTACGCACATCTTCCTCAGTAATTCGTGCGGTGGGCAACTGATCAAGAACCGGTCATCCTCCTGAGGAGGTGCTCCACTCTTCTGGCAGCGAATATGGCCAGAAATGTTTTTATGGTGGCCTCCTGCTGCATCTCTGCAAGCACGCGCTCATAGAGCGGTGCGACCTTTTCCCGCGGGACCTGTAGCGAGGCCGCAATCCGCTCGATTGCGGCTGCGTGTTTTTCCCCCTCGTCCTCGGTCTTCTTAATGAATTCGTTCATGGCTCAACCCCACGGCTCCTTCCTGATTAGGGTTTATCACTTCTCGGGTTTAATGCCAAAGCGGCAACGTGAGGTGCCCGTATGCCAGCATGATGACCAGCATGGCCGAAAACACCCGCATTCCAAAACATAAGTCCTGTCAACAGGATTTTCAATTCTTGCTTAACATCCTGCGGCGGGTTCGTCCACTCTTTGTCGCCGTAATGTTGATTTTCCCGAATCTGACCTCATGCATTAGTAGTAGTGGAACGTGGTACACAGGTGGACCCATCATGATTCTCCCTGCAAGCGGGTGAAGAACGGTGCTGTATTGGATAATGGCTAACTTACAGATTGATGAAGCGGTGGTTTTCTGACTCTTCGCAATCCGATAGAATACTCTCTCGATTCTTGGCAATCTTTATGCTGTGGGTTCCACTTACTCCGCACTGTCTGGGAAACATCCAAACACGGGCCCTTTCCGGCAATCCTGCAGTCCTTGGCGAGGCAAGTTTGGTGGTTGAATCACAGTTGCTATGATTGATACCAAATCTAACTTTGACTGTGATAGAATAACGCGGTGCCAACCATTATATCTCGTCTTGCCAACAGCCGCTATTTAGGCAAAAAATAGAGATTGAGTATTGTTTTTTTGGAGGGGGCGCATGGTAACGAATGACAAGATCGCAAAGGCCATGACCCTGCGATTGGATAGAGTGGTAGAGGACCTGCCTCCTATGCCCCCGTTCGTGGAGGGTATACGGAGGGCGCCGAAGAGAAAATTCACGCTCGACCGTGCAGAGACGGTCCTTGCACTTAAGAACGCGCTGCGTTATGTGCCTGAGCAATGGCACGCGAAGCTCGCACCCGAGTTCCTGGACGAACTCCTCACCATGGGGCGCGTCTACGCCTATCGGTTTAGACCTGCCGGGCACATCAAGGGAAACCCGATCGACACTTACCCGGGCCGCTGCATCGAGGGCAGGGCATGTCAGGTGATGATCGACAACAACCTCGATTTCGACGTTGCGCTGTACCCCTATGAGCTCGTCACTTACGGCGAGACCGGCCAGGTGTGCCAGAACTGGATGCAGTACCGGTTGCTGAAGGCGTACCTCCAGGCGGTTACAGACGAGCAGACACTTGTTGTGGAATCAGGTCATCCGGTCGGCCTCTTTGCATCGCACCCCGGTGCCCCGCGGGTGATCGTCACCAACGCCCTGATGGTGGGCTGCTTCGATGACCAGGAGAACTGGCACCGCGCCGCGGCGCTGGGCGTCGCGAACTACGGCCAGATGACTGCAGGCGGCTGGATGTACATCGGGCCGCAGGGCATCGTCCACGGCACGTACAGCACGATCCTCAACACAGGGCGGACCCGTCTCAATCTCCCTGCTGACGGTGACATGACCGGCCACCTCTTCGTCTCCTCGGGTCTAGGTGGCATGAGCGGCGCCCAGGGAAAGGCGATCGAGCTGACCAACGGCGTCGGGATCATCGCCGAAGTCGACCCATCCCGCATCGAAACGAGGCGCTCTCAGGGCTGGGTGGGCAGGGTCGTCGAGGCGGCCGCCGAGGCCTTCCGCATCGCCCACGAGCACCTGGCGCAGAAAAAGTCCGTCTCCATCGCATTCTACGGGAACATCGTCGACCTGCTCGAATACGCCGTGAACAACAATGTGCAGATCGAGCTCCTCTCCGACCAGACGTCCTGCCACGCCCCGTACGAAGGGGGTTACTGCCCGCAGGGCCTGACCTTTGAGGAGCGGACGCAGCTCCTCAAGACCGACCCTTCCATCTACCGGCGACTTGGTAAACCGGTCGCTAAGGCGCCACTTCGAGCTGATCAAGATCCTCGTCGGTCACGGGACCTATTTCTTCGATTACGGCAACAGTTTCATGAAGGCCGTCTATGACGCGGGTGTCACCGAGATATGCAAGAACGGGCGGGACACGATCGACGGCTTCATCTTCCCGTCATACGTCGAGGACATCATGGGGCCGCTTCTCTTCGACTACGGATACGGCCCGTTCCGCTGGGTCTGTCTCAGCGGCTCACCCGAGGACCTGCGGAAGACGGACCGGGCGGCGATGGAGTGCATCGATCCGAACCGCAGCTTCCAGGACAGGGACAACTACGCGTGGATCAGGGACGCCGAAAAGAACAGGCTCGTTGTGGGTACGCAGGCACGGATCCTGTACCAGGATGCCGAGGGCCGGATGCGCATCGCCCTCAAGTTCAACGAGATGGTGAGGAACGGACGAGATCGGTCCGGTCATGCTCGGGCGCGACCACCACGACGCGGGCGGCGTCGATTCGCCCTTCAGGGAAACAGCGAACATCAAGGACGGCAGCAACATCATGGCGGAGATGGCCGTGCAGTGCTTCGCCGGGAACGTGGCCCGGGGAATGAGCATCGTGGTGCTCAGCAACGGCGGGGGTGTCGGCATAAGCAAGGCGATCAACGGCGGCTACGGCCTGGTGCTGGACGGGAGCACGCGGGTCGACGAGATCATCCGGCGGGCCGTGCTCTGGGACGTGATGGGCGGCGTGGCACGAAGGGCATGGGCGCGTAACGAAGGCGCGCTCGCGACGGGCATCCGTTATAACGAGGGGCGGCGCGGCTCCGACCATCTGACGCTCCCTTACCTCGCGGACGGCGAAGCCCTGGCCACGTTAGTGGACAAGGCCTTCACGGAGGGTTTACCGTAAACTATGGGTTGCTTGAGTCTAAGGAAGGAACCAGCCATGGAGAAGATCTTCGAGACGGTACCCAATTTCTCCGAAGGGAAGAGATCAGTCGAAGATCGAGGAGATCCTCGACGCCTTTCGGGGGCGAAGCGGGGTCAGGCTGATCGACCACGAGGCGGACGCGGACCACAACAGGTGCGTGGTGACCGCAGTCGGGGAGCCGGGGCCGCTCAAAGAGGCGGTACTTGCAGCCGTAGGCGTAGCAATGCGCGTAATCGACCTGCGTCTCCACAAGGGGCAGCATCCGAGGATGGGCGCCGTCGACGTGGTCCCCTTCATCCCCATAAGAAAGGCTACGATGGAGGAAGCGGTCTCGCTCTCGAAGGAAGTGGCCCGCGCAATCGCCGAGACGTATCAGATACCCGTCTTCCTGTACGAGGAATCGGCCTCTGATCCGGCGCGGAGGAACCTCGCCGACATACGCAAGGGTCAGTTCGAGGGCATGGCCGAGAAGCTGAAGCTGCCCGAGTGGAAGCCTGATTTCGGCAACCCTGCGCCCCACCCGAGCGCGGGCGTGGTCGCGGTTGGAGCCCGGATGCCGCTTGTGGCCTTCAACGTGAACCTCGGCACGGACAACATGGAGATCGCCAACTCAATCGCAAAAGCGGTTCGCCATCAGAGCGGCGGCTTGCGCTACTGCAAGGCCATCGGCGTTGATCTGAAGGCGCGCGGCATCGTCCAGGTTTCGATGAACATGACGGATTTCACACGAACACCGCTCTACCGGGTGGTGGAGCTGATCCGGGCCGAGGCGCGCCGTTACGGCGTCAACATAGTGGGGAGCGAGATCGTGGGCATGGTGCCGATGGCGGCACTCGTTGACGCAGCAGCCTACTATATGGGTCTCGAGCACTTCAGCATCGACCAGGTGCTGGAGCAGAAGCTGATGGAATGATCCAGATGGACGGTAATCTCATCATCAGGAATGCGGCGGAACTGGTGACCGTCAGCGGATTTGCTGGAAAGAAGGGGTCCGCGATGGCAGACCTCGGCGTCATCCGCAATGGAGCTGTGGTCATCGAGAAGGGCACCATTACCCGGGTCGGACCGACCGACGAGGTTCTGACGCGGCCTGGATCCTGCGCGCTACTCGGTCATCGATGCAACCGGGAAGGCTGTACTGCCCGGCTTTGTCGATGCCCACACGCACTTCGTCTTCGGCGGTTTTCGCGCCGAAGGAGTTCTCCTTCAGGCTGCGGGGTATGAGCTACATGGAGATCATGCAGCGGGGCGGCGGCATAGCCAGCAGCGTGGAGGCCACCCGGTCCGCCACGAAGGATCAGCTGATCGCATCCGGAAAAAAGAGGCTCGACCGCATGCTCTCTTTCGGCGTCACTACCGTCGAAGGCAAGAGCGGCTATGGCCTCGACCGGGAGACGGAGATAAAGCAGCTCGAAGTGATGAAGGCGCTCGACGCATGCCCACCCTATCGACATTGCCCGCACGTTCCTTGGCGCCCATGCCGTCCCGAAGGAATACCGCGGCGATCCCGACAGGTACGTGGACTATATCATTCGCGATGTACTCCCGGAGATCGTGCGTACTCGGCCTCGCCCAGTTCTGCGACGTTTTCTGCGAGAAGGGTGTGTTTGACCTCGCACAATCGCGGCGCCTTCTGGAGGCCGCCCGCTCGTTCGGCCTGGCGCCGAAGCTCCACGCGGACGAGCTCACGCCACTGGGCGGCGCGGAGCTTGCAGCCGAACTGGGCGCGGTTTCCGCGGACCATCTCCTCTATGCATCGGAAGAAGGGATCGCACGAATGGCAGCACGCGACGTTGTCGCTGTGCTGCTCCCGGCGACCGCCTTCAGCCTTGAAAGAGCCGTATGCCCCGGCCCGTTCGATGATCGACCGCGGTTGCGCGGTTGCGCTCGCCACTGACTTCAACCCGGGGAGCTGTTTCTCGGAGTCGATACCGCTCATTTTTGCGCTTGCCACCCTCTACATGGGAATGACGCCGGAAGAGGCGGTGACAGCCTGTACACTCAACGGCGCCGCAGCACTCGGTCGCGCAGGGATCATCGGGAGCCTCGATGCGGGAAAACAGGGTGACCTCGTCATTCTCGAATTCCCATCGTATCTTTTCATTCCTTACCACGTCGGAGTGAACTGTGTCGAGAAGGTGGTCAAAAGGGGCAAGATTGTTTACGATTCGGAAACAGAAGCACGACGGGGGAGTAGTCCATGCTCGTAGACCTTACGGTACGGGAGACTTCTTGAACGGGTGGCCTCAGGCGAGCCAGTTCCCGGGCGGCGGCTCGATCGCCGCGCTTTGCGCCGCGCTCGCAGCAGGTCTGGCCGAAATGGTCGCGCACCTGACTGTCGGCAGACAGGACGACCCCGCTCTTGATCGGGAGATGAACGACTTGATCGACCGGGCGCAGGCGTTGAGAAATGACCTTACCCGGGCGGTCGATAGGGATTCGGAGGCCTACGGCAAGGTAATGCAGGCGTACCGCAGGCCGAAGACCACGAATGAAGAGAAGCGGCTGCGGAGCGAAGCGATCCAGGAGGCGCTGAAGGAAGCGGCACGCGTACCTCTTACCGTCGCCGAAATGGGCGTAGAGATTCTCGGGCTGGCGGGTATTGCGGTCAACAAGGGAAACAGGAATGCGGTGACCGACGGGCTGGCCGGCGCACTCATGGCGCGCTCGGCGGTTCTGGCTGCTATTGCGAATGTCAGGATAAATCTCCAGCCGATCATCGACGACGAGGTTCGTGCAGAAGGCCCGGGCCGATACGGAATTTCTGGAGAAGAAAGCCCTCGCTGCCGAAGAGATGATCCGCTCGGCAGCACAACCTTTAGTGACCGGAGGCCGGATAGCGTCCGATGCAGCTCTTCCTCGAGCAGCTTCTGAACGGCATCGCCATGGGCTCTATCTATGCCCTCGTGACCCTCGGGCTCGCACTTGTATACGGTGTCATGAGGATCCTCCACGTTGCCCACGCCGCGGTCTACACGATCGGCGCCTACGCGGGCCTCTACCTCTTTGGCGCAACGGGCAGTCTGGCCTTCGCCTTCCTCGGCTCGATGGCGATCTGCGCGGCCGTCGGCGTCATCATCGAGCGGTTCCTCTACTTCCCTCTGCTTAAGTACCCACCCTTCGTGCCCGCTGATCGGCAGCATCGCCGTCCTGCTCTCCATCGAGGAGGCGGCACGACTCGTGGCAGGGCCTTACATCCTCACCTTCCCGGCAAAGCTCCCCTTCCCGGATGTTTACGTGGGCGGCATCCAGATCTCATCCGGGCTGCTGGCCATTTACGTGATTACCGCCGCGGTGCTGCTCGTGCTCTGGTACATCACGACCCGGACCGAACTGGGTCTCGCCATGCGGGCAGCCTCCCAGGACGCAGCTCATCGCGGGCACCATGGGCATCAACAGCCACGCGATCATCACCATCACCTTTGTCATAGGATCGGCCATTGCGGCAATTGCGGGGATCCTCGTCGGCATCTATTACAACCAGGTCTACCCGACCATGGGGACGGTGCCCGCGTACAAGACACTCGCCCTGATCGTCGTTGGCGGGCTCGGCTCGGTGCCGGGCGCCGTTATCGCGTCGCTGACCCTCGGCATGGCGGAGACACTGCTCATCGGCTACGCAAACATCCCCCTCCCGAGGGACGCACTCGCTTTTATCGCCATGATCGGCGTGCTCATGTGGCGGTCCGAGGGACTGCTCGGTTCATCAAGGTAGGAGACAGCATGAGCGCCTACGTCACCACGATCGCAACAATGATCACCATCCAGGCCATCGCCGTCTGCGGCCTCAACGTGATCGTCGGTTACGCGGGACAGATCTCCCTCGGGCACGCCGCGTTCTTCGGGATCGGGGCCTACGCTGCCGCCCTGCTCGCCACAAAGGCGGGCCTCTCCTTCTGGACTGGGCCTTCCCCTGGTGATCTGCATCAGCGGTCTCATCGGTCTTCTTGCTCGGGCTCCCGAGCATACGGGTGCGTGAGGATTTCCTCGCCATCACCACCATCGGCATCAACTTCATCGTGGAGGCTGTTTTCCGGTACGTGCCGTTTTTCGGCGGTGCGCTCGGTATCGGGGGAATTCCCGAGGATCGTCCTCTTCGGTATCAGGATGAAGGGTGAGGCATTTCTCTTGCTCTCGCGCGGGCTTCCTTGTGATCTGCATGATGACTCTCCTGGTGGCTGACCAGGAGCTGGGCAAGCCTTGCATGCTACGCGATCAGGGAGGACGAGTCAGCCGCCTCCACGCTGGGCATATCACCAGTGCGGTTCAAGCTTTTCGCCTTTGTCATCGGGACGGCGATGGCCGGTCTGGCCGGCTCCCTTTACGCACACTATATGCAGTTCATCAGCGCAGGCGACTTCTCATTCCCCGTTTCCGTCGGCTTTCTGAGCATGCTCGTTCTGGGCGGCATGGGGACCCTCTGGGGCCCGCTTATCGGGACTATAATCCTCGGGATCCTTCCGGAGGTCTTCCGTCCGTTGGTCGACTACCGGGTTTTTCTTTACACGCTGCTCCTGCTCCTGATGATCAGGTTCCAGCCGGGCGGTTTGCTGGGTGAGGGAAGCGCGGCCCGCCGTGTGCTTGCGCCGCTTTTCCGCGGGGGGAGGACGATGAGCGACGCGCTTCTCTCGGTACGTGGCGTGTCGCGCCATTTCGGGGGGCTGAAGGCGGTGGACGCCGTCGACTTCGACTTGTTCCCGGGTGAGATCCTCGGGATCCTCGGACCGAACGGCGCGGGAAAGACTGTCCTCTTCAATCTCGATCTCCGGGATTTACACGCCGTCAGCCGGCGACATCCTCTTTCGCGGAACCCGGATCGGCGGTCTCCCCCCGCACTTGATCGCGCGCTCGGGCATCGGCAGGACGTTTCAGATCGTCAAGCCCTTTGGCACATTAACCGTTCTCGAAAACGTGCTCGTCGCACGCGGGATCACCCGCTACCCGAGCCTGTTGTCCATCTGGGGACGCTGGCGAACGCGGGCTGAGGTGAGCGAAGCTATGAACGTGCTCGAAAAGGTAGGGCTGGCGGACCTCGCCGACCGCAGAGCAGGACTCCTCCCACTTGGCAATCTGAGGCGGCTGGAGATCGCACGGGCGCTCGTGGTCGGCCGCGTGCTCCTTCTTCTGGACGAATCCTTCTCGGGTCTGCGGTACGAAGAGATCGAGCAGCTCGAAACACTCATCCGGAAGATCCGCGACGACGGCCGCACAGTAATACTGATCGAGCACAACATGCGGGTGACCATGAACCTGTGTGACCGGATCGTCGTTCTCGACCACGGGCGGAAGATTGCGGAAGGGGTACCGGCCGAAATCCAGCAGGACGAGCGGGTCATAGAGGCCTACCTCGGCCGCAGGGGAGTCGTGCATGCTGCTTGAGGTACGGGACCTCCACATCTCATACGGCGATATCGAGGCGGTCTGTGGCGTCAGCTTCCACCTCGAAGAAGGTGAGCTGGTTTCGATCATCGGCGCGAACGGGGCGGGCAAGACGTCGATCCTCCAGAGTATCATGGGGATAGTGTCAGCGAAGAAGGGGAGCGTGACCTTCAAAGGGAGAGAGATCAGCGGCCTCGCGTCGCATGATCGCGCCCGGATCGGAATCCGCATGGTCCCCGAGCGTTCCCGTGTCTTCCCGCGGCTCACAGTCTACGAGAACCTCCTCACGGGGGCGTACGGGCTGCGAAGGAAGATCGACGTGGAGAAACGGACGGAGTGGCTCTACTCGGTCTTCCCTGTGCTGAAGGAGAGGAGCAGTCAGCTGGGGCACACGCTTTCCGGAGGGGAACAGCAGCAGCTCTCTATTGCCCGCGCGCTCATCTCGGAGCCTGAGCTCCTTCTCGTTGACGAGGTCTCGATGGGATTGATGCCGAAGCTCGTGGACGAGGTGTTCGAGGTGCTCCGGCAGCTGAATAAGGAGCACGGGTTGAGCATCCTGCTGGTGGAGCAGAATGTAGTGGCATCGCTCGCCATTTCGACACGGGGCTACGTCCTGGAGACGGGCACCTGCGCCATTCAGGGCGACGCTGCGGAGCTTGCCGACAACCCGCGGGTCAAGGAGGTATACCTCGGCCATTGAGGCCATTGATCCGGTTCGATGGACGGGTGGAACAAAAAAATAAAAACAGGAGGTGCGGAGATGAAGTGGAAAAGAGTAGCGTCAGTTGTATTAGCGGTTTGTTTTGTCTGGGCCGGGATCGCAGGTGCGGCGGAAACAATTAAGATCGGGGTCCTCGCCCCGCTGACGGGACCTGCCGCGGCGGACGGCCTTTCCGTCCAGAACTCGCTCCAGCTGGCCGTTGAACGCGTAAACGCCGAGGGCGGTGTGCTCGGGCAGAAAGTTGAGCTCGTCATCTACGACGATCGTGGCGAGGCGAAGGATGCGATTGCCCTGGCGCGGAAGCTCATCGAGCAGGACAAGATCGCTGCCTTCGTGGGCGGCTCGTACAGCAATCCCACCCGAGCGGTCGCGCCGATATTCCAGGAAGAGAAGATCCCTCAGGTCGCGGCGTATGCGGTTCACCCCGATGTAACAAAGGCGGGCAACTACAACTTCAGGAACGGCTTCCTCGGCAAGGTCGAGGGCCAGTCCGCTGCGTATGCGGCGGTGAAGATGCTGAAGGCGAAGAGGATCTCTCTTCTGACGAGCGACAACGATTTCGGCCGCGAACTTGCGGAGGGCTTCAAGAGCTACATCGCCACGAAGGCAGGCGGCGCTGCCACGATCGTCTCTGCGCAGGTCTACCCTATGGCAGAGAAGGATTTCAGGCCATATCTAACAAAAATTAAGCAGGACAATCCGGATCTGATCCTGGCGAGCGGCTACTACTTCCAGACGGGGCCGACCGTGAAACAGGCGCGCGAACTGGGTATCAAGGCGACCATCGTCGGCGAGGAGGGTGCGGACTCACCCAAGTTCGTGGAAATCGCGGGACCGCAGGCTGCCGAAGGTTTTGTCATTGTGACGAACCTGAACCGCGACGATAAGAGACCGGAGGTGCAAAAGTTCCTGAGCACCTACGAGCAGCGTTTCAAGATCCAGCCGGACATGGTGGGCGCCTCGGCCTATGACGCCTTCATGATTATCGTGGATTCGATAAAGCGGGCGAAGAGCACCAAGGGGCCGGACATCCGCAACGCGATTGCGTCCGTCAAAAATTTCAACGGCCTTACGGGGGAGATCAAGCGGTTCACTGCCGGCGGTGAGGTGGTGAAAGACGTGCAGGTACAGATCGTCAAGGACGGGCGGTTCCGTTACCTGGGCGTCGTTACCGACCCTGACGTCATTACGCCTTAGCGTGTCAACTTAACATAACAGGCCGGGGTGCGGTAGCGCTGACTCGTAGTCGCTGATCCGTACCACACCCCGGCGCTCGATATAGTGCGGTCATGGATTGTTGAACCGGCCTACATCGAGCCACTCTAGTGCTCGCATTCGCCTATCTGACCGATCGGCGCAGCGAATTGTCGATACTATCGGCTGTGTCTGAGCCCTGACGCTACCTGATTTCTCTGAATATTCAGACAAAGCATTGAGACAAGCCCTCGATATTGCTTTACAGTATAAAGCCAAGGTCTTCGTGCTTCATGTCGTTCACGAACAGATCACGCAGTGCGTGTAGGATTATTGCCTTTCGACAGCCGAAGTACAACGAGCAGAGGAACAATTGCTTGCCGCTGCGAAGCAGAATTTACAGAAACAGCTAGCAAAACTTCCCGCGGCGAAAGAGGTGGAATTGACCGCGGATGTCAGAAAGGGGGTCCCGTCAGAGGAAATACTGAAAGAGGAGCAGAAAAAAGGGATCGACCTCATCGTCACAGCCTCACTCGGACAGACGGGCTTAAGCAAATACCTGATAGGCAGTATCGCGAGAAACGTGCTGAAAGGCGCAAAGTGCCCTGTGCTCCTGACAAAGTAAGTACTTTGCGGTAAGTATCACGCCGCCCACAGTTCCGCGAATCATAAAAATGTCTATCTAACCAAAGAAACCGCACTTCGTGCTGAGACAACCGGTCTCTTGCAAAATTACATCGGTTTCGCTATAGTAATATTCGCTTGTGCAGTTTGTGAATAATGCATCTCCCAACGCAGTAGTCCTTTACACAGCGAGAAGGTAAACAGGATCTGCAGAACCAGGATGAAGTAGCAGAGGAGAAGAACATATGGCTGAGACCTTAGACCTGACAAAAATTGAGCCAATTCTCCAGCGCTTTGGCAATGAAAAAGGGGCGCTGATCCCTGTCCTCCAGGAGGCTCAGGCGATTTACGGCTATCTCCCCAAGGAAGCCCTCGTGCGCGTCAGCGAAGCGATGAAGATCCCTCTGAGCCGCATTTACGGCGTCGTGACCTTCTATGCGCAGTTCTATCTGACCCCTCGGGGCAGGCACACCGTCAGGGTTTGCAGGGGCACTGCCTGCCACGTGCGCGGAGGCAGGTCAGTATTGAACGTAGTCAAGGACTCCCTGGGCATTGAGGACGGAGAGACGACCGAAGATCTACAGTTCTCTCTTGAGACCGTGGCCTGTCTGGGTACGTGCTTTCTGGCCCCCGTGATGATGGTTGACAGGAGCTATTATGGGAAGCTGACGCCCGAGCGGGTCCCGTCCATCCTCGAGAGGTTCGGCCAAGGAGGTTCACGTGGGTAAGCTGTCATCCCCATCAGATCTGGAACAGTACCGCGACTCATTGCTGCGCGCGATAGATCCTAACAGGACGTGCGTAAGGATCTGTATGACGGGCTGCCGCGCTTATGGCGCGGAAGAGATACGGGATGCATTTCGCAGCGAGGTGGCCAAGCGCGGCCTTGAGAGTAAGGTTGAAATCCGCGAGACAGGCTGCCATGGGTTCTGCGCCCGTGCTCCTGTGATCGCCATCGATCCGAGCGGCATTTTCTATCAGCAGCTGACACCGGGCGACGTCCCGGAAATAATCTCGGAGACCATCGAGCAACAGAAAATAATAGAGCGGTTGACCTACCTTCACCCCCTGACAGACAAGAGAATTGCGGAGAGGGAAAAGATACCGTTTTACCAAGGGCAGATTCAGAACGTACTCAAAAATTGCGGCAAATCGATCCGAGAAGTATTGACCAGTATATTGCCAATGGAGGCTATGCCGCCCTCGCAAAGGCGCTTCACTCCATGAACCCCGATGCGGTGGTCGAGGAGGTAAAGAAATCGGGACTCCGCGGAAGAGGAGGCGCCGGCTTTTCGACCGGGATGAAATGGAGCTTCGCAAGATCGGCTCCCGGTGACACGAAATACATAATCTGCAACGCTGATGAGGGAGACCCCGGAGCCTTCATGGACCGCGCCGTTCTGGAAGGCGATCCTCACAGTGTCATGGAGGGGATGCTCATCGCGGCTTACGCCATCGGCGCTTCTGCGGGCTATGTCTATGTTCGGGCCGAATATCCCATCGCAGTCGAACACCTCTTGATTGCCGTCGAACAGGCAAAGAACCTGGGACTTCTGGGGCCCAACATTCTGGGTTCTGACTTTTCATTCGACCTGAAGATCAAAGAGGGAGCCGGGGCATTTGTGTGCGGCGAAGAAACGGCCCTGATGGCATCTATCGAAGGACGCCGGGGGACACCCCGTCCGCGCCCGCCCTTTCCTGCCCAGGCAGGCCTCTGGGGCAAGCCCACAAACATAAATAACGTGGAGACCTATGCCAACGTGCCTTCAATTATTCTGAAGGGAGCCGCATGGTACGCGAGCATGGGTACTGAATCGAGCAAAGGAACGAAGATTTTTTCACTCGCCGGCAAGATCAATAACACAGGCCTCGTAGAGGTGCCGATGGGCACAACGCTCCGCGAAGTCATCTACAAGGTCGGCGGCGGTATCCCGTACGACAGACCGTTCAAGGCGGTCCAGATGGGAGGGCCATCAGGCGGATGCGTGCCGGCGAAATATCTCGACCTGCCGATCGATTACGGGTCATTGGAGTCGGTCGGGGCTATCATGGGTTCCGGCGGTATGGTAGTCATGGATACAAAGACCTGCATGGTCGACATTGCCCGATTCTTCGTTAGCTTCACACAGGACGAATCCTGCGGTAAATGCGTGCCCTGCCGCATTGGAACCAAACGCATGTGGGAGATCCTGACTCGCATTACAAAAGGCGAAGGGAGAGAAGACGACATAGAATTGCTGCAGGAAATGGGGCAGATGATCAAAGATGCAAGCCTTTGCGGGCTGGGGCAAACGGCACCCAACCCGGTGCTCTCCACGATCCGCCACTTCCGCGATGAGTATGTAGCCCACATCAGATCCAAGCAGTGCCCGGCCGGGGTATGCGAAGCCCTCGTTTACGCCCCCTGCGAAAATACCTGTCCGCTGCGCGTCGATGCTGTTGGGTATACATCGTTGATTGCCGCGCGAAGATACGAAGAAGCGCTGGCTATCATTCGCCTTACCAATCCGCTTGCAGGCGTCTGCGGCAGGATTTGCAACCATCCCTGTGAGTCCATGTGCAGGAGGGGTGAGATCGATGAACCGGTTGCAATCTGCGCTCTTAAACGTTTTGCCACGGACTGGGAGAGGAAGCACGGAACCATGCCTCCACCCACGTTTCTCGAGAAACCGAAGACCGAGCGGGTGGCAGTTATAGGCGCCGGTCCTGCCGGCCTTAATGCAGCCTACCATCTGGGTCGGCGCGGCTATCATGTGACGATACTCGAGGCCCTACCTGTCGTGGGCGGGATGTTGGCAGTGGGCATACCCGCGTTCCGTCTGCCACGCGACGTCATCGACTACGACGCCCGTTTCATCTCTCAACACAACGTTGAGATAAAAACGGGCAAGACCCTGGGAAGATGATTTCACCCTGGACGATTTGTTCAGGGAGGGATATAAGGCCGTGTTACTCGCACTTGGGGGCGCACGGTGACACGATGCTCAATATCCCCGGTGAGGATGCGGAAGGGGTTATGCCGGGCATCGAGTTTCTGCGGCGTGCTAACCTGGGCGAGAAAGTTCCGATCGGGGAGAGGGTAGCCATTATCGGGGGCGGAAACGTGGCGATCGATGCGGCACGCATGGTGGTCAGGCTCGGCGCCACAGAGGTGAGCATTATCTACCGCCGGACCAAGGAGGAAATGCCGGCCAACCTGGAAGAGATCGAAGAGGCTGAGGATGAAAAGATCAAGATACTTTACCTCCTTGCCCCCCAGCGTATCATCACCGACGGAGGGCGCGTAAAAGGAATGGAGTGCGTCAGGATGAGGCTTAGCGACTACGATGAGAGCGGGCGTAGGCGTCCCGTCCCGATCGAGGGTTCAGAGTTCACATTGGACGTAGACACCGTGATCCCCGAGATTGGGTATTCACCCATCCTGAGCTGCCTGCCCGGCGATAACGGTTTTGAGATCAACCGAAATGGAACACTCTCTGTGGATCCAATCACCCTTGCTACCCACACCCCGGGAGTCTTTGCTGCCGGTGACGTGGTCCTGGGCCCGGGTATGGTGGTGGATGCCATGGCTGCCGGCTATCGTGCGGCGATCTCAATCGACAGGTACCTCAAGGGACAGGATCTATACAAGGATCGAGTATACACGGCTCTGAGAAGGGCTGACGTCCCGAAGGAGGAGACCGCTGGCGAGAGTGGTGATGGTACCCAACCGCGAGGCGAGACGCCTTATCTCAGCGTGGGTCGCAGGCTCCGGTCATTTGCCGAGGTGAATCTCGGGTTCGACGAAAAGACCGCGTTGTACGAGGCCAAACGATGCTTACGCTGTGATTTAGAAAAAAGGAGGGACTAACCGGCCATGTCCGAAATTAACCTGACCATCGATGGGCGGAGTGTCAAAACCGAGGCTGGCACGACTGTTTTTCAAGCTGCCAGAGAAGCCGGCATCAAGATACCCCACCTCTGTTACCGGGAGGACCTGAAAGCCACAGCTGCCTGCCGGCTCTGTGTTGTCGAGCTGGAGGGCGCAAGGAATCTGGTGGCTTCGTGCGCTTATCCCGTCGCGAACAATATGGTCGTGAAGACCGATACCCCGAGAGTGCTCCATGCCAGGAAAATCATTCTCGAGTTTCTCCTGTCAGACCACCCTTACGACTGCATGACCTGCGAAGACAGCGGTTCCTGCAAGCTTGAGAAATATGCGTACCAGTTCGGCATACGCAAGCCGCGCTTCGAGGGGGCACGGCACAACTACCCGATTCGAGCCCTTAATCCTTTCTTTGAAAGGGACTATAACAAGTGCATTCTGTGCGCCCGGTGCGTTACCGTGATGCACGAGGTCCAGTATTGCGAAGCTGTCGATCAGACGCAGCGCGGTTTCGACACGAAGCTTGCAGCCTTCTGTGATACCAACATGCAGGAGACTCCCTGCGTCTTCTGCGGGAACTGTGTCAGTGTCTGCCCTGTGGGGGCATTGAGCGAGAAGGCAGGACGATTCGAGGGACGGGCATGGGAGTTGGAAAAGACTGCAACCACCTGCTCGTACTGCGGCGTTGGCTGTACGCTGGTGCTCAACACAAAAGACAACAAAGTGGTAAGGGTGACCTCCGACAGAAAGCTCGGTGCGAACAACGGATGGACCTGCGTCAAGGGGAGGTTTGGCTTTGATTATATTCACAGCCCCGACCGGCTCACGCAACCACTCGTTAAGGAGGACGGGGCCTTTCACGAGGCCTCATGGGATGACGCGCTGCACAAAGTCGCGGAAGGGCTTAAGAAGGTTAAGGCAGAAGCATGGCCCTGACGCAATCGGCGTGCTCGTCTCAGCCAAATGCACGAATGAAGAAAACTATCTCCTTCAAAAACTCGCCCGTGCCGCGCTCGGCACGAATAATGTCGACCACTGCGCACGTCTCTGACACTCATCCACCGTCGCCGGTCTGGCGATGGCATTCGGAAGCGGCGCAATGACCAACTCTATCGCCGAGATAGGAGATGCTGACTGCATCTTCGTCATCGGCTCGAACACGACTGAGAATCACCCGGTGATAGCTCTTGAGATAAAGAAGGCAGCCCGTCAGAAAGGCGCCAAAGTGATTGTCGCGGATCCCCGCAGGATCGATCTCGTTGATTATGCGGAGCTTCATTTGCAGCAGAAACCGGGAACAGACGTAGCCCTTATCAATGGCATGATCCACGCGATCATCTCCAACGGTTGGCTCAACAAAGCCTTCATCGATGAGCGTACGGAAGGCTTCGAAGCGCTCGCTGAATCAGTCAAGGAGTACACGCCGGAAGCGGTTGAAAAGATAACGGGTATTCCTGCGGCAGATATTGTTGAGGCTGCGAAACTCTATGCCCAGGCCAAGGGCGGCACAATCCTCTACGCCATGGGCATCACGCAGCACACAACAGGAACAAATAATGTGCTGGCCCTCGCGAACCTCGCCATGGTGGCAGGCCAGATCGGAAAGCCCTCATCAGGTGTCAATCCCTTGAGGGGGCAGAATAATGTGCAGGGCGCGTGCGATATGGGCGGCCTGCCCAACGTGTATACGGGTTATCAGCGGGTGGACGACCAGTCAGTTCAGGAAAAATTTGAGAAGGCCTGGAGGGTGCCCCTTTCAACAAAGCCCGGCCTGACCCTTACGGAGATGATGAAGGGGATAGGAGAAGGGAAGATAAAAGCCCTCTTCATCCTGGGTGAGAACCCGTTACTGACCGACCCGAACGGTAACAAGATCAAGGAGGAGCTGGAACACCTCGATTTCCTCGCGGTGCAGGACATATTCATGACGGAGACAGCGGAGCTTGCACACGTCGTGCTGCCCGGGGTCAGCTTTGCCGAGAAAGATGGCACCTTCACCAATACGGAACGGCGCGTACAGCGCGTGCGCAAGGCGATCAATCCTATTGGCAACGCGCGGCCCGATTGGCAGATCATCTGTGATCTCTCCACGAGACTCGGCTATCCCATGGAGTATGCGACCACCGCCGACATCATGGCGGAGATCGCGTCGGTCACACCGTCTTACGGCGGCATCACCTACGATCGCATAGATCATATAGGGCTGCAGTGGCCGTGCCCGAACAAAGATCATCCGGGCACCGAATACCTCCACAGGGACAGGTTTACCCGCGGCAGGGGCATGTTCCACGTAACGCCCTACATACCATCACCCGAACTCCCGGATGAGGAATATCCGTTCGTCCTGACCACGGGGCGTGTCCTCTACCACTACCACGCCATGCTCAGCCGGAAATCAAAGGGTTTAATGGAGATCTACCCTGAAGGCATGCTTGAGATGAACCCTGCTGACGCAGCGCGACTCGGCGTGCAGGAGGGTGACGGCCTCGTGGAGGTGAGCTCCCGCAGAGGCAAGGTCACGGTCAAGGCAAAGCCCACGGATCACCTTCCACCCGGCGTCGTCTTCATGACGTTTCACTTCAAGGAGGCGGCAGCCAACCTCTTGACCATCGATGCCCTGGACCCTGTGGCCAAGATCCCCGGGTACAAGGTTTGCGCAGTAAAGATAGAGAAGGTTTAATAATCGACCGGGGAGATGGATGAGCGATCCACACCCCACTGCTATAAGAGTAGGAAGCGTAATTGGGAAACTCAGCACTTGCAATCTGCACCAATGAGCTTTCTGAAAGCTGTGGCCTTCTTGCCCCGGAACCTGCAACCTGTGACCTGGAACAGGCCGCTTTTTTTGACCATAATTTGCATTGACATCTGTATACAAAAGGTGATACGGTTTTATCTAGTGCGTTATTTCACGAGTATGTTAGCCAGAAACTATCCTATTCAACCCTGTCCAGACTCATCATGTAAAGGATTTTGCGAGACACATTACGGTTACAACGGCCCTTCTCAATGCACATTTTCTCGATCTGCACTCAATGAAGCTTCCAAATTATTAAGGAGGTTAGGCTATGTGGCAACTGAGGACGGACGAACAGGCTAGCGCAGAGGCGGCAGTACGAGCAGACTCTGCCCCCCTGCCAGGTCAAGTGCCCGATCAAAGAATCAATTCAGAGATCAAATGTGATGATCTCGCTCCTCCCGAACGATCCCGGAGAAGGCCCGCGAGGGAGTGATTCAGATCGGAGACTTTCTGTACGACAGGAACCCGCTCTTTACTGTGTGCGGTTACATTTGCGGCATTTGTGAGCGTGACTGTAACTACAAGACAAAGGGAGGGGCCATCAAAAGGAGGCTCCTGAAGCAATTCCTTTCCGATACGCTACACACCCTATTTGAAAGAGAAGAAACCACTCGATGTGCCAAAGGATAAGGGACCCGTTGCCATCCTCGGTGGTGGACCCGCAGGCCTGCTCTGTGCCTGGGAGCTGTCTAAGAAGGGCTACGATGTGACGATCTTTGACAGCAACCCCAAACTGGGCGGGGCAGTGAGGTACATCCCCAAATACCGCCTGCCGGAGGATGTGCTGGATACCGCCGTTGATAATCTTGTCCGCCTCGGGGGCATCAAAGTTGAAAAGGAGTTAAAGGTAAACGGCGGTGATCCTATCGCGAAGCTTAAAGGAAAAAGGTTTTAAGGCCTTCTTCATTGCTACCGGCACACCTTACCCTCGTGCCCTTACATTAGGCATAAAGGCGGTGGATTGGCAGGGCCTGGAAAATGTCATGTACGGCCTCACGCTTCTGGATGAAATCGGCAAGGGAAACATTCCTTCTGACTATTTCAAAGGTAAACGTGTCATCGTTATTGGCGGCGGGAACGTAGCCTTCGATGCAGCAAGAACAGCGGTGCGTTTGGGCGGACAGGTCACGCTTGTCTGTCTGGAGACCTGGGATAAGTCCTCAAAGGACGGGATCCCGGCGGATCCTGAAGAGATTGAGGGTGCGCACCAGGAGGGGATCAGGATCGTTTACTCCAGGGGTACAAGAAGCGTCATCGGCGAAGGCGGAAAATTCACGAAGATTGATTGCCCCAAGTGTACAAGCGTTTTCGATGAGAAGGGATTCAATCCCAAATTCGACGTTTCCGATTGCATGCGAGATAGAGGGCGATGTCCTCCTCATCACCATCGGGCAGACATGGGACAGGTCAGTCTTACAGAATGCGGGTCTTTTCGATGAGAAAGGAAGGCTCGCCGTAAACGCGCTCACCTTCAGAGCTTGAAAAACAAAGATGTCTTCATCGGCGGAGACGTGAGGAGAATAGGCTTTATGGTGGACGCCATGGCCGAAGGCCGCCAGGCCGCTGATTCCATCGACAGGTATTTGAGGGGAGTAAGCCTCGGCACGGTGGCTGGTACAATACCAGGGGAGTGAGCCGCCGTTGAGGGACATGTTCAAGCCTGAGCCTGCTCCCAAATGGACACCTCCTGACAAGAGGATGAATTTTGATCCCTTTGAGATCGGTTTCACCCTTGAAGAAGCGATCAAGGAGGCGAGACGATGCCTCGAATGCGGACCATGCATCTCCTGCAAGGCCTGCGTGGCTACGGACATCCAGCCCGAACTGCCCACCGTGAAGGTCGACGAGGCCCTCTGCAGCGGCTGCGGGATCTGCGTGGCAGCATGCAATTACCGCACAGCCCACCTGAGGGAGCAGCCCATTCTGTTTGAGGGCAGGGAAGTAGGAGTGGAGCGGATTTCTTATACGGATCCGCTCTTGTGTAAGGCCTGCGGTCATGTGCGTCTCCGCATGCCCATCAGGGGCACGAGAGCTGATACCCGATATCTCTGCGGCCGAGAAACATGATATTGCCGAAGGACCGGGTATCGTCTGCTTCGCCTGTAAATTCGGCTGGGGGTACACATCGAACAACGGCCATTTCAAAAACGTAAAAAATATGATTCCCGTGGTGTGCACCGGCAAAGTCGATGCCACCAACATAGTCGAGGCGTTCCGCAAAGGCAGCGATGGGGTTCTGCTCCTCGGCTGTGCCGAAGGTGACTGTCACTTTCAGGATGGAAACCAGGAGGCAAAGAAAAGAATCTATCTCCTTCACAAGGTACTGGAAGCCTTCGGGATTGAAAAAGAGAGACTGGAAATGGTCACGGGAATAGACCCTAATGGAGAGAGAATTCAAGGGCTCATAAACGGCTTCATGGATAGACTGAAAGGTCTCGGACCAATAAAGAAGTAGGAGGCTCGACATGGCAGATAAACCTAAATTGGCGATATGCTGGTTCGGCGGTTGCGGAGGGTGTGATGAGGCGATCGTTGATATCAATGAGGACATCCTCAAGGTCACGGCCGCTTTCGATCTGGTCTTGTGGCCGGTGGCCCTCGATTTTAAGTACCATCACATCGAGGCGATGCAGGACAACGAGATCTTGGTGAGCATCATAAACGGTTCTGTTAGAAATTCTGAACATGAGGAGATTGCGCATCTGCTCCGCAGGAAATCGCAGATGATACTCGCCTTCGGAGCGTGCGCCTGTTTCGGGGGAACTCCGGGAATGGCCAACCTGAGAAGCAAGGAGGATATCTTCCAGTGGGTCTACAGGGACTCTCCGACGGTTGTCAACCCGAATGGCAACGTCCCTCAGCCCGTAACCAAAAAGAATGGCAACGACCTGACCCTGCCGGAATTCTACACACAGGTCCACCCGCTGAACCACGTGATCGATGTCGATTACTACCTGCCGGGCTGTCCGCCTCCGCCTGATCGCATCCGTTCAATGGGCAGGAAGCTGATAAGCGGGGACATGCCCCCCAAGGGATCTACATTGGCTCCCAGTACCGCACTCTGCGATGTCTGCGAGAGGAATAAGACAAAACCGGAGAGAATGGAAATCAAGGAATTCAAGAGGATACATGAGGTAGAGGCCGATCCCGAGAAGTGTTTTCTTGCCCAGGGAATCCTCTGTGCCGGACCAGCCACGCGCAGAGGGTGCGGCGAGTCATGCATCAAGATCAATATCCCCTGCAGGGGCTGCTTCGGACCGGTAGAGGGCGTCGCCGGCATGGGCGGCTCAAAATACCTGTCCGCCATTGCCTCGCTGATATCGGCAGAGACCGAAGAGGGAAGAAAGAAGATTGCCGGGGAACTCGACGACCCCGTCAGGCTACTTCTACCGTTTTACTACCGCAGCCTCTCTCTTGCAGAAGAGAAGAGAACCGTCAAAGAAAGCGTGAGGTGCAAAGATGGGTAACAAGATAACGATCAATCCTGTAACACGACTCGAAGGGCATGGAAAGATAGAGGTCTTTCTCAATGATAATGGTGATGTGGAGGATGCATACTTTCAGGTGACGGAACTGAGAGGTTTTGAGAGATTCTGCATCGGAAGACCGGCGGAGGAAATGCCGAGGATAGTGCCGAACATCTGCGGTGTCTGCCCTACCCCCCACAATATGGCATCTACGAAGGCACTCGATCTCATTTACGGTGTGGCGCCCACGCCCACGGCCAAGTTGGTGAGGAAGCTTCAGTATGCTGCAAACTTCGTCGAGGACCATTATATCCATTTCTTCTTTCTTGGCGGTCCTGATTTTGTTGTCGGGCCTGATGCAAGTCCGGCAACAAGGAATATCCTCGGCGTGATCGACAAGGTCGGCCTCGACATCGCAAAGAAGGTCATCGACGTGAGGGCCAGAACGAGGGATATCATAAGGCTGATTGCCAGCAAGCCACCCCACCCGGAGGGGGGATTGCCGGGCGGTGTTCCCCGGGGCATCAAGGAAGAAGAGCGCAAGACCATCATAGAAACAGCAAATTTCAGCGTCGAGTTTGCCCAGTTTGCCCTCAAACTGTTCAAAGATGCGGTGCTGGGAAATAAGACATACCTCGACTTGATTCTTAGTGAGCCTTACAACCTCAAGACCTATTACATGGGCCTCGTGGATGAATACAACAAACAGAACTATTACGAAGGCATGCTGCGGGTTGTAGACCCCAATGGAAAAGAGGTCGCCTTCTTCCATCCCCGTGACTATACGGAATATATCGGTGAGTGGGTAGAACCATGGACCTATATCAGGCTGACTCATTTGCGGAAGCTCGGATGGAAGGGGTTGATCGAAGGCAACGATACGTCCCTTTACCGTGTTGGTCCTCTTGCACGTTACAATGTGGCCGATGGCATGGCAACCCCTCTGGCCCAGAAAGAGTATGAATACATGGTCTCTGTTCTGGGTAAGCCGGCACACCATACGCTTGCCTACCACTGGGCCCGGCTCATCGAGGCTTTGCAGGCTGCCGAAGATATGCAGAAGATTGCCAATGACCCATGCTGACCAGCAAGGACATAAGAAACATGAACTTCCAGTTTACCGGCAAGGGTATCGGCTGCGTTGAGGCATGCAGAGGGACGCTGATCCACCATTACGAGACCGATGACAAAGGAATGATCACAAAAGTCAACCTGATCGTTGCCACGCAGCACAATGCCGCGCCGATCAGTCTCTCGGTCAAGAAGGCAGCCCAGGCATTTATAAAGGGCGGGAAGGTGGAGGAAGGGTTGCTGAACATGGCGGAAATGGCCTTCAGCGCCTACGACCCGTGCCTGGGGTGCGCTACCCACAATCTCCCCGGGACGATGCCCCTTGTGGTAAATATCCGGGATCACAGGGCAAGGTGGTGGAGACGCTGACCAGAGACGCTTAAGTGGCCCAGGAACACAGGACCCTTATCCTGGGACTCGGGAATCCTATCCTGGGCGATGACGGCGTCGGCATCGCCATCGCCCGCGAAATAAAAGAGCGCTGGCCAGCAGACCCGGCTACTGACGTTATCGAAGCGAGCCTTGCAGGAAGGTTTCTGCTCGACTTAATTACCGGTTACCAGACCGTGATCGTGGCTGATGCCATCATAACGGACGAACAAGGCGAGGCCGGCACAGTCTATGACACTCTCGGTCGATGATCTCGGGACGGTTGTCAACCCTTACGCGTCCCACGCGCTTGATCTAAGGACCACCGTAGAACTGGGGAAACAGCTCGGCTACGAAATGCCCGAGACGATCCGTATCTATGCAGTGGAAATAAAGGAGAATACGGTCTTTCGTGAAGGGTTGAGCCCTGAGATAGAGGCGGCAGTCTTGCCTGTTGCGCAAAAAATCATGCGGGACCTGGGCAGGACAGCAGCAAGACAGTGACGCAGTAGGCAGTAAGCAGTAACCGGTCGGCCGTCGCGGTCAAGACCACCCCTCGCCATCTAAAGCCAACCCTCAGCGCCGGTGATTCAGGCTGTAGCGGGTCTAGACAACCCATCGCTCACTATGGTAAAATAACGTAAAAGGGGCGCATGGAAACGATACATCTCACCAGTGACACTCTTCACAATTTCGCAAACGAGGTTCGCCAGGCGACCGGAGAGGACATCGTCCGCTGTTACCAGTGCGGTAACTGCACGGCGGGCTGTCCTTATACCGAGTTCTTCGATTACCCCGTAAGTCAGATCATGCGGATGATCCAGACGGGACAGAGGGAGAAAGCCCTCAGCTCGCGCGCAATATGGCTCTGTGCCACCTGCGAGACCTGCAGTACGCGCTGTCCTTGCGAGATCGACGTCGCTGACGTAATGGACGGACTGCGCAACATTGCTTACAGGGAGAAACGCTTCACGGAGAAGGATATACGCACCTTTTACGAGGCCTTCCTCACATCGCTCAAGCATCACGGAAGGATCTTCGAGCTGGAGATCATCGCCCGCTATAACCTCAAATCGGGGCACCTCCTCACCGATGCGGACCTGGGCCCCAAGGTAATGAAGCAGCTCCACTTCCTGCCGAAGAGGATCAAGGGCAGGGACGACATCGCCCGCATCTTTAAACGATTCACGGAGAAGAAATAGAGCAATGATTGAGAGAGAGTATGCCTATTACAGCGGCTGCTCGCTTGAGGGGACCGCGTCGTCCTACGACCGGTCGATACGCATAATCCTCAAAGCCCTCGGTGCGACGCTCAGAGAAACCGACGATTGGAGCTGTTGCGGATCCACACCCGCCCATGCGATGGATCATGTCCTCGCGGGCGCGCTCGCTGCGCGCAATCTCGCGATCGTCGAGCGCATGGAGACGGCCACGCTTACCACCCCGTGCCCTGCCTGCCTGTCCGCGTTCAAGAAAGCGCACGCGAAGGTGACGGAGGACAAGGCTTTCAGAGACGAAGTGAACCAGCTCCTCGATCTCCCTTACAAGGGAGGGGTAACGGCGAAGTCCACACTCCAGGTGATTTACGAGGACGTGGGACCCGATGCCGTCGCATCGAAGGTGACCACCGTGCTTCCCGATCTCAAGGCAGCTTGCTACTACGGCTGTATCTTGAACCGTCCGCCTCGCCTCGCCGCATTCGATGACCCGGAGAACCCGGTCTCCATGGACCGGCTGCTCGCTGCCTGCGGAGTGGACGTACGTGATTTTGCCTTCAAGACAGAGTGCTGCGGCGCCGCTTTCGGCGTCCCGAAGAAAGAGATGGTGCTCCGGCTCACCCACAAGGTCCTGACCATGGTCGAGGATTGCGGTGCAAACTGCGTGGTGGTCGCATGCCCGCTCTGCCAGCAGAACCTGGACCTTCGGCAGGCGCAGGTGAACCGCGCCATGGGCTCATCCTTCTCCATCCCTATCCTCTATTTCTCCCAGGTGCTCGGGCTTGCCTTCGGCTTCTCGCCTGAAGAACTGGGGCTCGACAAGCACATAGTGAGCGCGGACGCGCTTATCCGCTCGAGGAGACCGAAGGGTGCGGAGGAGACAGCCTCGCCCGTAAAGGAGAAGGTAAAAAAGAGCGCAGCACAGGGAACGGCGGGAAAACCGGGGGATGCAGCCCGGACCGGAAAGTACCGCCTCGGCAGCAAAGGAGGCCTGATCCACAATGAGAGTCGGTGTATTTATCTGCCATTGCGGCAACAATATCGCGGGTACCGTGGACGTGGCCAGGGCCGCCGAAGAGACAGCGAAACTCCCCCACGTCGTCTACTCCACCCATTACATGTACACCTGTTCGGAGCCCGGCCAGGACGAGATCAAACAGGCGATCAAACGGGAGAACCTGGACCGCGTCGTGGTCGCTGCCTGCTCCCCCCGCATGCACGAGCTTACCTTCAGGCGCACGGTCGAGAAGGCGGGCCTCAACCGGTATTTTTTCGAGATGGCGAACATCAGGGAGCATATCTCCTGGATCGGTGAGAACAAAGAGCTCAACACGAACAAGGCCATTGAAGCCGTACGCATGGCTGTGGAGAAGGTTATCCGGGACAAACCACTCCATTCGACAGCTTTCAAGATCAACAAGCGGGTTCTCGTGATCGGCGCGGGTGTCGCCGGCATGCAATCGGCCCTCGACTGCGCGGACGGCGGGCTCGATGTAGTTCTCGTCGAGAAGAGCCCGGCCATAGGCGGCATGATGGCCCGCCTCGACAAGACATTTCCCACCATCGATTGCTCCATCTGCATCCTCGGACCGAAGATGGTCGATGTGGCCCAGCACGAACACATCAGCCTGCACGCGTACTCGGAGATCGAGGAGATCAAAGGCTACGTGGGCAACTATCAGGTGAAGGTGCGCAAGAAAACTCCTTATGTCGACTGGACAAAGTGCACGGGCTGCGGCGAGTGCATGGAGAAGTGCCCGACGAAGAATGCGTACGACCGGTTCAACTTCGGCGTCGCGCCGACGCGCGCCATCAACATTCCCTTTCCGCAGGCGATCCCGAAAAAAGCGACGATCGACGCCCAGTACTGCCGCCAGATCCAGAAAGGCAAGTGCGGCGTTTGCGCAAAGGTCTGCCGGGCCAAGGCGATCGACTTCGAGCTTCAGGACCAGTTCGTCACCGAAGAGGTGGGGGCGATCATCGTGGCAAGCGGTTACGGCCTCATCGACCAGGAATTACTGCCTGAGTATGGCGGCGGCCGTTACCCGGACGTGATCACCGGCATCCAGTACGAGCGGCTCCTGAATGCGTCGGGACCGACATCGGGCCACATTCAGAGGCCTTCCGACGGGGCCGAACCGAAGAGCATCGTTTTCGTCTCGTGCGCCGGCTCACGCGACAAATCGATCGGCATCCCCTACTGTTCAAATTTCTGCTGCATGTACATCGCCAAGCAGGCAATCCTGACGAAAGACCACATCCCCGACTCCCAGTCCTATGTCTTCTACATGGACGTCCGCGCGACGGGCAAGGGGTACGACGAGTTCACACGCAGGGCACAGGAGGATTACGGCGCGAAGTACGTACGGGGACGCGTTTCCCGGATCTACCCGAAGGGTAAGAAGATGATCGTGCAGGGCGCTGACACGCTCCTCGGGGCAAAAGTAGAGGTCGAGGCGGACCTCGTCGTCCTCGCCACGGCGGCCACGGCCGCACCGGGCGCCGCAGCGCTCGCCGAGAAGCTCCACATCTCGTATGACACGCACGGCTTCTACGTCGAGAGCCACCCGAAGCTTCGCCCCGTCGAGACGAACACCGCGGGTGTCTACCTCGCGGGAGCGGCCCAGGGTCCGAAGGATATCCCCGTCATCAGTGGGCCAGGGCAGTGCCGCGGCAGCCAAGGTGCTTGCGCTCTTCTCCCGTGACATGCTGGAATCAGACCCTGCCATCGCCCGGGTCAATCAGAACGCCTGTGTGGGCTGCCTCAAGTGCGTAAGCACGTGTCCCTTCCAGGCGATCAAGGAACAGGAACTGCGCGGGGGAAAAGTCGTAGCCAACGTGATAGAAACGATCTGCGCAGGCTGCGGCGTTTGCACGTCCACGTGTCCCTGCGGGGCCATTCAGCTGCAGCACTTCACCGATAACCAGTTACTGGCGGAGGTAAACAGTCTATGTCTGTCGTAGAAGGAAAAGAGCTCCGCATCGTCGGATTCCTTTGCAACTGGTGCTCGTACGGCGGCGCCGACACAGCCGGCGTGAGCCGTTTCAAGCAGCCGACCGACCTGAGGATCATCAGGGTCCCTTGCTCCGGAAGGGTCGATCCGCTCTTCGTGGTCAAGGCATTGATAAACGGTGCTGACGGCGTCCTCGTCTCCGGCTGCCACCCTCGGGACTGCCATTACACGGACGGCAATTTTTACGCGCGCCGCAGGCTCGAGATGCTGAAGCGCTTTCTCCCCTTTGTGGGCATCGACGCGCGCCGCTTCCACTACACGTGGGTCTCTGCCTCGGAAGGGCAGCGCTGGCAGCAGACGGTCACCGAGTTCACGACGCTCATCCACGAGCTAGGACCGGCGCCCGGCTTTCCCCGGAACCAGACGGTCCTGAAGGAGGTCAGGGCGTGAATCTCGAGAAACTGAAAGAGATTGTTCGGACTGTGCTCCCGTCTGTTGACGTGGTGATCGGTTACAAGAAAGGGCTCGACGCCCTCCATCCCGTCCCTTGTTTCGTTACGTCCGCGGACGAGATCGACGCGCTCATCCTCAACCCTGCCTGCGTGCACAACCTCGCGGCGTACCTGCCCGCTCTCAAGAAGAAAGCGGCTGTGGTCGTCAAGGGCTGCGACAGCCGGACAGTCGTCCAACTGGTACAGGAAGGTCTGATCAAGCGCGAGAACGTGGTGGTCATCGGCGTTCCCTGTCAGGGGGTCGTGAGCGCGCGCAAGGTTTTGAGTGCGATCAACCACCAGCCGGTCATCGAGGCCACATTCGAAGACGACACGCTCGTCGTGAAAACGAAGAAAGGCGAAACGCGGCTCACGTTGCGTGACGTCCTGTCTGACAAGTGCCTGACCTGCCGGTACCCGACGCCCGTCCTCAGCGACCATCTGGCGGGCGAGCAGGTCGAACCGAAGGTCGACGAGAAAACGGCGTACCAGGATATCCGGGAGTTCGATGCGCAATCACTCGAAGAGCGAAGAGCTTACTGGCTCGCCGAGTTCGACCGCTGCATCCGCTGCTACGCGTGCCGCAACGCGTGCCCGCTCTGCGTCTGCAGGGAATCCTGCATCGCCGAGACCCGCGACCCGCACTGGATGAGCCAGAAGGCCACACAGAACGAGAAGATGATGTTTCACATGATCCATGCCATCCACCTCGCGGGGCGCTGTACGGAGTGCGGCGAGTGCGAAAGGGCGTGTCCCATGGGCATCCCGGTGGCGAAACTGAAGAAGAAGATTAATATGGAGATGAAGGAACTCTTCGGCTACGAGCCCGGCATTTCAATCGATGACAAGCCGCCCATGTACACGTTCAAGGTAGAAGAGGAGAAGATCGAGGAGCACAAGATCCGATGAAGACGAGCGCCTATCTTAAGAAGGGAAAAGAGAAGGATCTCATAGATGCGTTGGGCGCGAAGGCCAGACTCTTTGTCCCGTGTCTGGAGGGCGAGGCGGTGATCTTCAAACCGGCCGAGCCCGGTTGCACGCTCTGTCTCTCCCGCCCTGCGGTGAGCCCGCCCAAGGGCGTCATCTATCCCCAGAGCGAGACGCTCTTCTCGTTCAGGTTCAAAAAGGACCCGGAGGATCCGCGCCGGACGCTCGTTGATCTCGACGACCGGATCGAGGCGCCGGAGACGATTATCTTTGGCGCCAGGCCTTGCGACGCGCGCGGTATTGCCATAATCGACCGGGCATTCTCGCAGACGGACACGCCGGATCCTTACTACCTGGCGCGGCGGGAGAAGACAACCATCGTTACCCTCACCTGCCCCGAGCCGTCAACCGGCTGTTTCTGCACGCGGGTAGGATGCGGGCCCGCGGAGACGAGCGATTCCGATGTCATGATGACCGAGACTAGAAGACGGCTACCTGATCGAGGCGCTTACCGAGCAAGGGGGAAGCAATCCTCGAAAGTCCCGATACTGGAAGACGGAACCGCGTACGAGGCGCGGGCGAAGGAGGTCCAGAAAGGCCGTCCACGAGCGTATGGTGAAGGAAGCAGGAGAGACCGATACCAGACCGGTCGATCCTGAAACGTTCCACTCGCAGGCTTTCTGGGAAAAGGCGGCTGAACGATGTCTCGGGTGCGGGGCATGCACCTATCTTTGTCCCACGTGTTACTGTTTCAACATCACTGACGAGCAAGTCGTCGACAAAGGCGAGCGGATCAGGAGCTGGGATGCCTGTATGTTCCACCATTTCACGCTGGAAGCGAGCGGACACAACCCGAGGGCAGCGAAAGCCCTGCGGCTCAAGAACAGGATCGGCCACAAGTTCGTTTACTACGGAGAGAAATACGACGGCATCATCGCCTGCTCCGGTTGCGGCCGGTGTATCCGCGGCTGTCCGGTGTCCATGGAGATAAGTACCATCGCGGCAGCGCTTAAGAAAGAATAGTGGGACGGTGAGCAGTGAGCAGTGAGCAGTTAACAGCAGCCATAAAGAACCCCTATCTTGCCCGATCTTGCGACCGTAATCGGGGTTATCGACGAGACGCCCAATATAAAGTCGTTCCGCGTGGTCCTGAATGACGAGGAAAAGATGAAGCGTTTCTCGTTCGAGCCGGGCCAGGTGGGCCAGCTCTCGGTCTTCGGCGTCGGTGAGTCGACCTTCGTCATCAACTCTCCGCCTACCCGTATGGAGTATCTCCAGTTCAGCGTGATGAAGGCGGGTGAGGCAACAGCGGCTCTCCACGAGCTATCCGTCGGAGACCAGATCGGTGTCCGCGCCCCGCTCGGCAACTGGTTCCCATACCAGGAGATGAAAGGGAGGAACATCCTCTTCGTCGGCGGCGGCATCGGACTCGCGCCGCTTCGGACTCTGATCCTCTTCATGCTCGATACACGCAAGGATTACGGGGATATCACGATCATTTACGGGGCACGTTCCCACGCCGATCTTTGTTACAAGGAGGATATCGAGGACGTGGGGCAAGCGCAACGATGTCGAACTGATCCTGACCGTCGATGCCAACTCCCCCGGTCCACCCATCCGGGAAGGCTTCGTCCCCACCGTCCTGAACGAGGTAGCGCCGAAGCCGGACAACAAAGTCGCTATCACCTGCGGCCCACCCATCATGATCAAGTACGTGCTGCAGAACCTTGCGCAGCTTGGCTTTAAGGATGAGGATGTGATCACGACGCTCGAGGCGAGGATGAAGTGCGGGATCGGGCTGTGCGGTCGCTGCAACATCGGCAGCAGCTTCATCTGCAAGGATGGACCCGTCTTCTCGCTTGCGGAGCTCAAGAGGCTCAAGTTCGAGATCTAGCGAAGCCCTCCGGCACCCGTAGAAAAGGGTACGCGGAGGCCAGGATAAAGCGAAGGGCGGAAGGGAGGCTGTCATGAAACCAGCCGCGCAAAAACAGAAAGTGCTCTTTTACTGTCGTTGTAACGCTGCCTGCTCTCAGATGGCGGAAGCTTTTCTGAAGCTCTTTTTTCCCGAGGGGTACGAGGCGCACAGCGCCGGGATGATGGCCACAGCTATACATCCCACCGTCAAAAAGTGATGGCGGAGATCGGCGTCGACATGTCAGGACATCGCTCGAAGAACGTTGAGGAGTTTGTCGGAACAAAGTTTGATTGTGTGGCCCTCGTCTGTGGTGACCCGCCGCAGGAATGTCCCTTTCTAAACCGGGCAAGAGAGAGCCTGCACTGCAAGGGCTGCCAGGGATGCTGCAGATTCTTCCCTTTTTTTCCATCCGGCGCGAAGGTGCTGCACGCCCATTTCCAGGACCCGACCAGAACAATCTCGCTCAACGATGACACCATAGACCTTTTTCGCAAGGTGCGGGACGATATCAAGGGGTGGGTTATCGAGACGTTCGGTTGATCGAAACATCACTCGTTTTAAGGCCATTGTTCGAGTTGAGTTCAATTGGTTAACATCAAACTTCCAGATTGCATGTCACTGTTCGATGGCTTTGGTGGAGGGAGTTGAAGCGCTTGTCTCGCAAAACCAATGAAACTAATGAAACCAATTGGACTAATGAAACGATCCCTTAACGTCGAGCCCAATCTCCAAGAGTAAATGGATCACTTCGGGGCCGGAAAATGGTTGACAAACGTATACAATGTACGATAAAAAGTTATTTGTGAAATTTTTTTCATAACAAAAAGGAGCGACTCATGAAAGAGGTGGTGATAGTTTCAGCGGCAAGGACTGCAGTAGGCACTTTCGGACAGAGCCTGAAAGATGTACCCGTAGTGAAGCTGGGCGGTCTTGTTATCAACGAGGCCCTCAAGAGGGCTGGCTTAAGACCATCCAGAACGAAAGATAAAGAGTTTGCGCCAGCCATCTTCGACGGAAAGCTGGACACAGACCTCGAAGCAAAGTATTACGATTACGATAGCTCCCTCAAAGAAGTAGTGATCGATGAAGTGATCATGGGCAACGTCCTGACGGCTGGGCTTGGCCAGAACTCAGCAAGGCAGGCGTCCATTTTCGGCGGCGTCCCCAAGGAAACAAACGCATACACCGTGAACAAGGTGTGTGCATCGGGACTGCGTGCCATCGTGAATGCAGCCCAGGCTATCAAAGCGGGAGATGCAGAGATCATTGTTGCCGGCGGCATGGAGAACATGAGCCTTGCACCCTTTTCTCTGCCTGCAGCGCGCTGGGGAGCCCGCATGTTCAACACCGAGCTTGTTGATCTTATGGTCCTGGACGGTGTGTGGGAAATCTTTTACGGTTACCACATGGGGCTGACCGCTGAAAACATCGCCGTGAAGTTTGGCATCTCGCGGGAAGAGCAGGATAAGTTCGGCGCCATGAGCCATCAGAGAGCCAGACAGGCCATAAAAGACGGCATCCTCAAAGAAGAGATCGTCCCGGTTGTAATCCCGCAGAAGAAAGGCGATCCCGTTGTGTTTGAGATCGACGAGAGGCCGATGGATACGTCCCCTGAAAAAATGGCGAAGCTCGGTACTGCCTTCAAGAAAGATGGAACCGTCACCGCGGGCAACGCTTCAGGCATTAACGATGCCGCGGCAGCAGTTGTGGTCATGTCACGGGACAAGGCGAAGGAGTTGGGCCTCAAACCGATGGCCAGGATCGTCTCTTACGCCGCGGGCGGTGTGGACCCCGCGTATATGGGCCTTGGACCGATTCCGGCGGTTAAGAAGGCGCTGAAATACGGAAACCTCACCCTCGACAAAATAGACATGATAGAATTGAATGAGGCATTTGCGTCGCAGGCCATTTCTAACATCAGGGAACTGAAGCTCGACATGGCGAAGACGAACATGCACGGCGGCGGTATCTCCATAGGCCATCCCATCGGTTGCACCGGTGCCCGGCTCGTGACAACCCTCTGCTATCAGATGAGACGGCTCGGACTCAAGTATGGCCTCGCCACGATGTGTATCGGAGGCGGACAGGGCATGGCCATGGTCATAGAGAGGGAGGCATAACCCATGCCTTATGAGAACATCATTCTCGAATTGGAAGGACCCATCGCGATTATAAAGTTCAACAGGCCAAAGGCCTTGAATGCCCTCAACTCCGCGACCCTTGACGAACTGAAACTTGTGGCCGGCGAGGTAGCCCTGGCAAAAGAGATCAAAGTGGTGATTGTCACCGGCGCAGGTGACAAGGCGTTTGTGGCGGGCGCAGACATTCAGGAAATGAAGGATATGACGCCTGTCCAGGCCACCGCCTTTTCCCACAAGGGACACGCGGCACTGGGCATGCTTGAAAATATGAGAAAACCGGTCATAGCCGCGGTCAACGGATACGCCCTTGGTGGGGGCTTTGAAGTCGCCCTCGCCTGTGATATGATTTACGCTTCTGACAAAGCACGGCTCGGTTTTCCGGAAGTAACCCTGGGGATTTTTCCCGGTTTCGGCGGGACCCAGAGAACTGCACGACTCATCGGTGCAGCAAAGGCAAAGGAAATGGTACTCACCGGTAAGGTGATCACCGCGCAGGAAGGTTATGAGATGGGTCTCTTGAACAAGGTTGTGGCAGCGGATGAGCTGATGGCCGCGGTGCGCCAGCTTGCGGCAAAGATGCTCGCAGCAGGGCCGGTCGGGATTGGACTTGCCAAACACCTTGTAGCCAAGAGCCTGTCTCTTGATATCGATTCGGGCCTGGAGTTGGAGGCGAACAGTTTCGGGCTCTGTTTCGGAACACAGGACCAGAAAGAAGGCATGGCAGCCTTCATTGAGAAGAGGACACCAACCTTTCAGGGTGAATAATAAATTTTTAAGGAGGGCACTGTGAAGATCGTAGTGTGCATAAAACAGGTTCCTGATACGGAAGCAGAAGTAAAGTGGGACCTCCAGAAGGGCACGCTCAAGAGAGAAGGCATGGATTCGATTACAAACCCCTTTGACGAGTTTGCACTGGAGGAAGCACTCCTTACGAAAGAGAAGTACGACGGAGAGATCGTTGCGATCACCATGGGTCCTGATAAGGCCGTGGACGTGCTGCGGAACGCCCTGGCACTGGGCGTAAATCAGGTCTACCATATCAATGACCCTGCCATAGCAGGCTCAGATACACTCGCAACATCGTATGTGCTTGCCAAGGCCATCGAGAAGGTGGGCGATGTGGATCTCGTCTTCTGCGGAAAGCAGGCAACGGATGGGAACACGGGTATTGTTGGTCCTGAGCTCGCCGGCAGGCTCGGGTTCAGTCAGTTGACCTTTGTATCCAAGGTAGACGAGATCGATGCTGCAGGCAAGAAGATAAAGGTGCAGCGGGGCATCGAGGGCGGTTTTGAAACGGTCGAAGCGAAACTTCCCGCTGTCGTATCGGTCTCGAAAGGCATCAACGAGCCAAGACTCCCTAACCTCATGGGAATCAGAAAAGCAGCCAAGGTACAGATCCCCGCGTGGGATTGCGATGCCATAGGAGCGGCAAAGGACAAGGTCGGCGCAGAAGGTTCCCACGGCAAGGTGGTTGAACTGACTACGCCCCCTCCCAGATCGGCAGGAGAAATGCTCAAGGGAGAGATGGAAGAAGTAGCGAACGCTCTTGTCGACAAACTCTTGAACCTGAAAGTAATCAAATAAGGAGGGGATGACCATGGCTGATGAATATAAAGACGTATGGGTATACATAGAGCATAAAGAGGGGGTCACGACCCCCATGTCATATGAGCTCCTGGGGGCAGGGAAGATGCTGGCCGATACCCTTGGCTCAAAGGTCTGCGCCTTCGTCATCGGAGAGAAGACCGAAGAAATAGCGAAAGATGCAGGCCATTACGGCGCTGCCACGGTCTACGCTGTAGACGGCGCTTCCTTCAAGACGTTCAGGCCGGATGTTTTTGCGAAGGCCGCGGCCTCACTCGTCAATAAATTTAAGCCTGATATCGTGCTGTACCGCTCAACCACCCAGGGGCAGGACCTGTCGGCAGCGATGGCTGCCCAGCTTGAGGTGGGTCTCGGGTCAGACGCCATCGACCTGCAAATCGACGCGGGTAGCAAGACGATGAAACTTACGAGGGCCGCATTCGGCGGAAACTTCCTCGCCACTTACATGAACACCAGATCCAAACCTCAGATGGCAACGGTTAGACCCAAGGTCTTCCCGATGCCCCAGCACGATACAGCGAAAAGCGCCGAGATAGTTAAAGAGTCTTTCTCCATAGCAGAAGATGACGCCAGGACCAAGGTGCTTCAGTTTGCTCAGTCAGAGGTCGCTGTCAACCTGATTGAGGCTGACATCATCGTGTCTGGCGGACGCGGCGTTGGAGGCAGCGAAGGTTTCACCGTGGTAAAAGCATTGGCCGACACGCTTGGCGGGGCGATGGGCGCATCGCGCGCGGCCGTTGACTCGGGTTGGATCCCTTACGAACACCAGGTGGGACAGACGGGCAAGACAGTGAAGCCGAAGATCTATATTGCTTGCGGAATTTCAGGCGCCATTCAGCATCTGGCGGGCATGAGAACGTCGGACTGCATCGTCGCTATCAACAAGGATGCGGAAGCGCCGATCTTCAAGATCGCCTCATATGGCATCGTGGGCGACTACAAACAGATCGTGCCGAAACTGGTTGAGCAGTTCAAACAGAAACTAAATAAGTGAGATTGAGGGGGGGAGATTCCCCCCTCCTTCCTCCCGAGAGGATGTTTATGATCGTCACCTGCCCTTCCTGCGGGCGTAAATTTAATCTTCCCGATGATGCCATAAAGTCGCCCTATCAAAAACTGAAGTGTTCCAGGTGTTCCCATATTTTCATGCTGACGAAAGAGGAGCACGAGTCTGCGAAGGCAGAGCCCGTTAAGAGTGCAAACATGGCAGCACCTGCTGCGCCAGAGGCTGAGGCGTTGGAGGAAGAAAGACCGCGTAAACAAAAAGGCCCTGTCATCCTTGTCATCATACTTGTTCTGCTCGCGGCGATGGGTGGGGGTTTCTATTATTGCTGGATGAACTATACCGATCTCTTCGGCATCCCGATGGGGGCGAGCGACAAGCGGCTCTCGATAAAAAATCTGGAAGGACAGGAGATCGTAACGAAAGAAGGTAAAGTCTTTTTTATCTCAGGAACAGTGCTCAACGGTTCCACCAAACCTCGGAAGTTTTTGATACTCCGGGCCAAGCTGTTTGATAAAGACGGAGCGGTCCTCGCGGAAAAAGATGTCGTTTCCGGCCTTTCCTTCAGCAAGGAGAAGGTTGCAACCATGCAAAAACTCGATATCGAGAAGATGGTTAACGATTTCAAGCTGTCCGGCGAAGAAAACTTTCAGGTGGGAAGCGAGAAGCAGGTCCCGTTTTCCGTCATCTTCTTTGACAATGGCTTTGAAAAAGCCAAAGAATTTACGGTCGAAATCGTCGAGTCGCCGATTCTATAAATCTTCCTTTACTTATTCGGATAATTCATTTGCATGCAAAGCGATAAATGTCTAATATAAATGTATGGAATATATCGATCTGAAGGGCATGAGTTGTCCCTTTCCAGTCATCGAGACGAAGAAACTGGTTGAGTCGAGAAATGTGCTGGAACTGAACGTTCTCGTGGACAATGGTCCTCCGAGAGAGAACGTAACGCGGTATCTAGAGTCTCAGGGGTACTGCGTGAGCGTTGAAAAGTGAGCAAGCCGATACGGCCGTGCTCCGCGCCACGAAGGCAGAAGGCGCTGAGGCCATCTCCGTCCAAACGGGAAAGAAGGTTGTAGTGCTCGTTGATGGGGCAACCGTCGGCAGAGGGGACGACCTGCTGGGTGCGGTACTTATGAAGTCTTTTCTCCACACCCTTAAAGAGATCGAGCCGCGTCCCTGGAGACTCATATTCATAAATGCAGGGGTGAAGCTCGCCGCAGAAGGGTCTGATCTACTCAGCGTGCTCAGCGAACTTGAGAGCCTTGGCATCGAGATCCTCTCGTGCGGAACTTGTCTCGACTTCTTTAAGTTGAAGGAGAAGCTTCGTGCAGGCAAGGTCACAAACATGTATGACATAGTCTCCTCCCTGGTCGCCGCCACTAACGTAATCAGACCTTAATGATATACCTCGACAACGCAGCCACTTCATATCCAAAGCCGGACGAGACTCTCCGATCTCTTGTCGACTTCGTGACGAACGTCGGCGGGAATCCCGGAAGAAGCGGTCACCCACTCTCCATAGAGGCAGCGCGCATCATCTTTCAGGCGCGTGAGAAGCTCACAGCCTTCATCAATGGAAAACACTCCGAAAGACTCGTCTTCACGGGCAACGGGACCGAATCCCTCAATCTTGCGATTCTCGGTCTCCTCGCGCCGCACGACCATGTCATCACCACATCGTTCGAGCACAACTCGGTTATGAGGCCGCTCGACTTCCTGCAAAAAAAACATAGCGTAAACGTCTCTATCGTACCTTGCTCTAAAAAAGGAGAGATTGACCTCGAGAAACTGAAAGAGTCATTGAGGAAGAATACCAAGGCTGTCATCATCAACCATGGGTCGAATGTAATTGGCACGGTCCAGCCTGTTAAAGAGATACGAGAGATGATCGGCAACACCATTCTGATTGTCGATGCTTGCCAGACCATTGGCAATATGGCCGTCGACACCGATGCCCAGGGCATAGACATTATCTGTTTTTCATGCCACAAGTCCTTGCTCGGCGTTCAGGGTTTGGGTGCGCTCTACATGCGGAAGGGGATCGATCTGCGACCGATCAAGTTCGGAGGGACGGGAAGCAAATCTGAGTTTACAAGCCAGCCCGAATTCTTGCCTGACAAGTACGAGTGTGGAACGCCCAATACCCCAGGGATCGCGGCACTCCTTGGAGGCCTGACATTCATTGAGAACGCCGGCTTGAGCGCGATCATTGAAAAGAAAAAAGCAATACGCCTTTACACATTTGAAAAGCTCTCGGAGCTCGACAGCGTCATCGTTTACGGCGACCCATCGAAGGAAGAAAGCCTCCCCATCATCTCTATGAATGTGCAAGGCGTAAGCCCTTCTGACGTCGGTACAGCGTGCAACCGGGCAGGTATCTGTGTGAGAGTCGGTCTCCATTGCGCGCCCATCGCCCACCGCACCATGGGGACCTTTCCTCAAGGAACGGTGCGCATTTCACCCGGATATTTCACCCGCACAGATGAAATCGATCAATTCGTGGAGGTGGTCACAACCATTGTCAGAAAAAGATAGCACCACCTACTTCTTCCTGTTCCATACCATACATGATGTACTCAAAACTGAAAGCGCTCTGAAGAGCCAAGGCAGACTCTTCGAGCTTGTTCCGGTGCCACGCGCTCTAAGTTCCGACTGCGGCGTCTGCATCGCATCGGGAAGACCGTCTGATGACGTCGTCTCGCTAATCTTTTCGCTCAACGTCGATAGATGTTTCTCCTTCAATGGAAAAGAGTATGTCCAGATTGATGCTGATGGGCTGAGATCCTCTGCAGAACAACGAGCCTCATGAGAGCGTGAAAGAATAACGTTTTTCGAAATCATCTGGATAGCCGCGGGTGTCTGTCTGCTCATCTGGTGGCTGTATCGTCGTTCCCGCAAGCAATAAAGCCTATTCTCAGAGGTGCATGCCCTGTCGAGGCTCATTTAACGGGGTACCATTTTCCCTCACCCTAAAAAAAATGAGAAAAATGTGCACTTTATGAAAGAAAACTCTTGTACAGGCAGTGCAGTTATGATATTAAAAGATTGCGTGCTTGTCGAAGCGCGTCAAATCTAATTCTTTAAGGAGGAGAGTGTATGACAAAAACAGATCTAATCGGTAAGATGGCGAAGGATGCAAAAGTCACCAAAGCAGCCGCAGCCAAGGCACTGGATTCCTTCGTCGACGGTGTCAAGAAGTCGCTGAAGAAGGGGGAGAAGGTCACGCTTATCGGTTTCGGTACGTTTTCTGTCACGCAGAGAAAAGCAAGGAAGGGGAGAAATCCGCAGACTGGTAAGGAGATAAAGATTCCTGCCAGGAAGGCCCCGAAGTTCTCAGCGGGCAAAGCCCTCAAGGATGGGGTGAAGTAGAAGTCAGGAAGGAAGTTGTACGGGAGGGTGCCTCGAAGCTCGGCGCAGGCATTCTCCCGTTTCAGCAGTGGAGCGCTCTTTCTTCCTACCCCGCGCAATGGAACCCGCATGCATCGATGCGATTCTTTGATGACGTTTGCCTTGCATGCCTTGCCGCATTATACCAAGTTGCCTTCATTCATATAGCTTCCGGGTACCCACGTGAGTGGGTGTTGCGTCGGCACGACTCCGACGTACTTTGAGTACGCCTCCGTCGCTATCCTCCTGGTCGCCTCGCTCTATTTTTGAATGCAACTTGGTATTAGCCCACTACCAGGTGCCCTGCCCTTAAGGCTTCTCCACATCCGCATTTTTCCAAAAGCGAATCTGTCTCTTACGGCCGAACGTATTATCATGCAGGCGAATTGGTGTGCGTCGTGGAACTGGAGTCTGAAAGCAGGCAAAGCGACTCGCACTATCCCCGGTCTCCGTGACCCCTTTATCCGTCACGGAGACCGGGATACTCACAAATAAGACCCCAGAGGGGGTGGTGGCGTGGGAGGTACATCCGCAACTTCGCCATTGCCACTGCACCATGAGTTGCTCCTGGAGTTGCTCTTGCTCCTCCGGAAATTAGTGTGAAGCTCAAACATTTTCAGTACGGGATGCTTTCCGTATTATTCAGGTCAGAAAGGAGATGCGACCCCTCTCTTCTTCTCCTCCGCCTTCCAGTAAGCAATACGCTCTTTGATATAGCTGATCCAGCCGTCCACGTCTGCTTCCTTGAATCCCTTTGAAACCATAGTCTTCTTGTATCCTGCGAAGACCGGCTGAACAGCCTTTATCCATTTGGCGACTTCAGCATCAGAAAGGTCGATAATCTGTCCGCCCCCAGCCTTGAAGACGTCTCTTCCCTCGATATCCATCGTGTTCCACAGGACTGCCTGTTTCTCCTTTGCCTCGAGGGCCAGCTGAGTCATGATCTTCTTGACGTCGTCAGGCAAGGCGTTCCATTTATTCTTGTTCATCACGAAATAGAAGGTGTATCCTGTTCCAAGCTGCCAATCTGCTGTTACGTACTTCACCACGTCCGCGAACTTCCAATATTTGAGAGTGGACAAATCCACCGTCACGCCTTCGATGACGTTCCGTCTCAAGGAATCGTAAACATCGCCCATTTCAAGGGGGACCGGGACAGCGCCCAACGCCTTGATGACCTCACTCATCTGCCCCGTAGCCCTGACCTTAAGTCCCTTGAGCTCTTCGAGGGTCTTGACGGGTTTGGTTACAGTCTGAAGAATCAGTGGTCCGGAAGTATTTATGTAGAGAACCTGGACATCACTCCATTCCTTCGGGGTGTACTTGTTGTAGAAATCCTGCGTTACCTGGGTTGCCACCCAGCCACTCGGGAACCCGTGGGGCTGCTCAAATACTTCCATCACAGGGAAGCGTCCCCTCGTATAGGAAATATGAGAAACGCCAAAATCCGCAATGCCCGTTGCGACGCCGTCATACATCTTTACGGGATTGAGCAGTGTTCCACCGGGATAGTACGTGATTTCCACCTTTCCATTTGTGCGCTTCTTGACCTCATCGCAGTACCAGGCGGTCAGCAGCGACATCGGGTGGGTGACAGGAAGATAATTTGCGGCCTTGAGCTTGATCACATCAGCGGCGCCTGCAAACGAGAAAACGCCTAACACCAGAAGAACAGTTACCAGCAACAACGATACAGACTTTTTCATATCAATCCTCCTCCCATGTAAGACTATTTACTATTTTACCAAAGAAGTCGTCATGGATCACCACTCGATGGTTATGTGTGGTGTCATCACCCCCTTTTCCGGCAACTCGCTCCCACTCCTAAGAAGAAAGCCCTTCACATATTCCACGTTCGCACATAAGCAGTACTCTCAAATTCCGCTTTCCGTTCCTCTCTTCAACCTGCCGCCTTTCTCTGCCTTAATCGCTCCTCGCTTACTTAAACATAAGTGAGGGCAGCCAGAGAGCCAGCTGTGGAAAGAGAAGCAGAAGGATCCACATGAGACCAAGAGAAATCAAGAAGGGAGTCACACCTTTATAAATTGTGCCCATAGATTCCTTGGTAATGTTTTTTACCACGAATACGCAGATGGCCACGGGAGGGATAACTACGCCGATCATCAGAACAACGCCCAGGAGAATCCCGAACCAGATAGGATCAAAGCCGAGTTTCAGGACCGCGGGATAGAAGATCGGGGTGGCAAGGATCATGAAGGTGAGGTCATCGATGAACGATCCCCCGATTTCATAGATTATGCAGATGAGGATCAGAATCAGGTAGCGGTTCAAGGGCAAAGCTACGACCCAGTCCGCGATGTTCTGAGGTATGTTGGTGATGGCAATAAAATGGCCGAGAATAGACGATCCTGCCACCAGCATGAGAACCATTATTGCCGTGCGCAAGCCTTCCTTAACCGATGTCACGTATTTCTTCCAGGTCATGTCCCGTTTCACGAGTGCTAGAAGCAGGACTGCAAAGGTGCCGACGGCGCCGGCCTCGGTAGGCGTAAAGAACCCTTCCATTATTCCGCCAACCACCAGCAGAAAAACGAGCAAGACCCAGACAACTTCCGGAAGTGAGCGAATCCTCTCTCCCCAGGTGGATCGGTCAGATCTGGGTGCCACTGCTGGATTAATCCTTGCCCAGCCATAAATGATGCCGAGAAAAAAGAGGGCGATTATCAGTCCGGGGAGAATGCCGGCCACAAAGAGCCGCCCGATGGACTGCTCAGTAATGATGCCGAATATGATCAAAGTAACGCTGGGCGGTATGATGACGCCGAGGGTTCCCACAGTGGCAACAATGCCCGTGGAAAGCCTTCTGTCATAGCCATACCGGTCCATTTCCGGGATTGCGACCCCGGCAAAGGTTGCCGATGTGGCTGCCGACGAGCCGCAAATTGCCTTGAATCCTGTAGCTCCTATCACCGTGGCCATGGCAAGACCGCCGGGAATATGACCGACGAACTTATGGGCACTCCTGTAGAGCCTTACCGCGATGCCTGCATTAAACCCGATCTGACCCATGAGGATGAAGAGCGGGAAGACGGTGTAACCGTAGCTAGTTATAACGTCATAGACATCTCTTGAGAGCAGATTGAGGGCACTCTCAAAACCGCTCAGGTACCCAAAGCCGACAAAACCGACCAACGCCATGGCAAAACCCAACTCTATACCTGTTGAAAAGAGCAGAAGGAGCACCGCAAGGCCTATAATGCCTACCAACATTTCACTCATGCTCGCCCCTCCAGATCGTCGTGATATCGAAGACAAAGACAAAACATTCAAGGAAGCAACAGACTGAGATGCAGTAGGCGAGCGGGTAAAAGGGTATCTTAATCGTGGGCGAAACCTCGCCCGAGGAATGGAATCTTGCTCCTATCTTAATCATCGTATATCCGATGCAGACAAAGAGAAAGATACAGAGAATTCGTGTGAACGTGTTCATCAGATTCCTGTTTCTCGGTGAGAGTTTATCGACAAGGAACTCCATGTAAACGTGCCCCTTGTCGAGGGAAACCTGGGGAATGCCGAAGCCGATCACTATACCCATCAAGAGAGATACGACCTCAAATGTTCCCACAAACGGGACGCTGACCGCTCTGAGGATGACGTCGGTCACCGTCAACAACATCATGACGGTGAGCGCCGTGCCGGCTATGAAATTCAGGATTTTGCATAAATATTTTAGCAAGTTGAAAGGGCCATCCATCACAATCCTGATCCTCCTAACGCAATATCTTTTCTCATCTCATTCCTCCTTATAATATAAGATTACTTCTCATTCTACCATACAGGGTACCGTGCTTGTATATATAATCTTACGCCGTCCTGGGCGAAGTCAACTCTTTTTTCACAGATACAGGCACGGACCCTAGACGGCGCACGTCACTGTTTTTGGCTGACTTCCCTCTCCTTTTCTGATAGAATCCTGGAGTAAACCGGCGCTACCAGCCTATTGATTGCCCATGACAGACAAAAGAAACGCAAGACATATGCTGATCAAGACGCTCCGAGACGTATGCAAAGCCACGGTGCAGTTGGAGAAACTGAACAACGACCGCGCCTTCATGCAGCGGACACTTGATGAAGCAAGGGCATCGTACCGTCAACTGATGGAAGAAGCTCCCTCCCCTTTGTTTCTCGTTGATCCGAAAGGGACCATACTTGCTTCAAACAAGGCCTCCGAAACACTCCTGGGCTACAGGCCTGAAGAACTCCTGACCATGAACATCCAGCGCCTATATCATCAGGAGACATCACACGAATTTGCACCGGCCTTTCAGCAGGTGCTGGAGGACGGGGCAGGAACCATAAAAGGCCTTTCCGCAGTGCGAAAGGACGGCAAGGGGGTATTTGTAGACACGTTATTCATCGTGGTCACTTACGAGGACAAGACCTTTGTGCAGGTGATGCTGGACCGGGTAACGGAGCGCTACAACGTCCAGTTGGGGGAAAAGCGCTACGTGCAAGGACTGGAACTACTTTCTCGCACAGCCACGGGACTTCTTGAGATGTCGCACGACAAGGAGATTTACAGGCTCCTGGGTAGTTACATCGGTAAGCTCGTAGGTGACGCTTACGTGATAATCAGCTCTCTTGATCAGCAATCGAAGGCATTCTTCGTCCAGGCTGTTACCGGACCGGAGCGGCACGCGGAGATTATCCTGGGTGTGCTTCTGAGACACCTGGTGGGCGTTTCATTTCGCATTAGTCAAGACGAGTATGAGCGGTACGTAACAAGCTGCACGCCTGTGGCCGTCTCCGGAGGCTTGCACGGACTATTCGTGGATAAATTGCCAAAAGACGTGTACAGCGCCATGGAAGACGTTTTTCTTTTCGGTTGCACTTACGTGGCAGGACTGACCTCAGCGGGAGAAGTTGTTGGCATGGTTGCGATCCTGATGCCTAAAGGAGCCAAGCTTGACCATCCGGCCCTGGTCGCAACCCTGATGCAGCAAGCATCGGCTGTCTTGAAGCACCAGAAAGAGAACGATAGCTTGCAGCCGCTTGAGCAGCCTGCACCACTGATAGAAGGTTTTCACCGTGTCGTGGCCGAAGAGCTTCCGTATCCTCTGGAGCAATATACCGCAGAGACGGAGCATCAAACACTCAGCGAATCGACGGGTGAGGTAGTTCGCAATTTCAAGAGAGGGGAGGCTGAGCCAAATTATAGGGAAGAACTCCGGTACCACCTGGGTTACAGGAAAATCCTCGTTGTCGATGGTGAAGAGATGGTGCGGGATGTGACAGGTGGTATGTTAAACTACATGGGTTGTAGAGTGGGCTTTGCCAAGAATGGCCTGGAAGCTCTCGCACGTTACAGAAAGGCCCTTGACGCCGGAGAGCCCTTTGACGCGGTCATTCTGGACCTGTCCCTGCCCGGCGGACCGGACGCAATAGAAACCATGAAGAAGCTCCAACAGATCCATCCCGGCGTCAGAGTGGTCGCGTCGACCGGCGATTCTGGTAACCCGGTTATGGGGCAGCTCAAGGAGCTGGGCTTCCGTGCCCTCGTGTTGAGGCCGTACAGGAGTGCTCAACTCGGTCAAGCGTTGAGCAAGGTGTTGAGTGAAAGCGCGTAACTTGCATAAGCCCACCATTTGAGGTATAAAGGATAGGATGGAGATTGAAGTGAGACTATTCGCAACCTTTCGCGATTACCTGCCCCCGGGCTCTCTATCGTTCTCATTCAAGAAGAGTCTGGATAAAGAGATGGCAGTCACCAAGATCGCGGAAGAGATCAGTTTACCGCCCGACATTCCTAAGATATTCATCGTGAATGGCAATGTGGTGACCGGAGAATATGTGCTCCGTGATGGAGACGTTGTCAGCATATTTCCACCGGTCGCGGGAGGATAAGAGAGGATACGAAAAGTACCGACTATCGTAGCCGGACTATCTGCCGATAAATAGAGTAGAATTCTCGTGCCCGTTGATAAGGGGTGTCCATGAGCATGAAAATCAAAACGGATGAGCTATCCCACTTAATCACAGAGCAGGTCGGGAAAAGGCCCAAACAGAAGGAAGCCACTAAGTTTGGTGAGATCCTTCAGAAGACGATCGAGAGCACCGAACCTCAGACGCAAAAGGGCACGGGCGCGCAAGCCGTAGCCAGCGTCCAAGGCGTCCAGGCGCCCGGAACCGTCGAAGAACAGCAGGGACCAATTCTCGAGCGTGTTGAGCAGCTGCTCGATACGCTCGAAGAGTACCAGCAAAATCTGGGAAGCGCGAGTATCCCATCTGAATCACTCAAGCCGCTCATCAACCGCATGGAGGACCACAATAAAGCTCTTGCCGCCGTTCTCGTCACCCTCCCGGATGGCGATAACCTAAAAGATGTCCTCAATCGCGTGCTTATCACCTCAGTCGTGGAGGTAGAGAAGTTCAAACGCGGCGATTACTCTTAATACCGATTCGCCTTCAAGTGTATACCTTCGTTGTCGCTGCGTCGCTCTCCTCGACGTACTCCCGCGTACGCCTGCGTCGGCTCCTCGCTGCCGCCTCGGTCTCCAACTTGAATGCAAATCAGTATAAGAAGCAGCCTATTCCACGTTGTATTTTTTCTTGACCTCGGAAATTATTCTGGCGGTAAGCTGTTCGATAACACTCGGAGGCACTCTGTCATTACATATAATGACATCAGCCGAATGCCAGTTGCATCCGCTGTCGTCAGGCTTTGGTAACTTGTAGTCGATCATGGTGAATTCGCAGGCTGAATCCTCAGCATGTTTTGCAAGTTCCTCATTCAGTATTCTCACGAGCTCCCCGGCACTTATTATCTCCCTTGCCATCGCCACCTCTCTGCAAGGCAAAAGACTTAGGTCGTTGAGGTAGATTGTTTCATTTTTCCACAAAAACTACGGGCGCGTCATTGAAACCAATTTGCGTTCATAAGATAGATTGGGGAGGCGGAGAGCCGACGCCCGGGTAGTGCGCTTGCAGGTCGAGCTCTTAAATAACAACTTGGCATCATCAACGGAACAGGTCTTCGGGGGTACAGCCGCACCCGCTGCGGGCGAAGCCTGCTGCCTCTTTCAGGATCGCATCCACCAGCATTTCCGGGGGTAAGGTCTCGCTCACGATGCCCTCAAGCTGGAAGACGTTGCAGGGCGGTTTTCGGCCGGGAAGATCTGCAGATGAGGGAGAGCAGTTCATGTGCCCCGGTCCTACCCCGAGAAGTTCCTCCATCTTCTTGCCGTTGATCCTCACCGTGTTGGAAAGTCCCCGTTGATGCTCGGTCAGCTCTACTTCCCTCAGATCGAGTTGCACCTGCATGGTTCTGAGGAAAGGCCGCATCGTCTCGATGGTGCTCTTGATGATCTCTGAACTCTCCGCGCATGTGGAGCAGCCATTGCCTTCCCCGTCACTGCGGAACCATTCAATAAGTATCCTCTTCAGAACGCCTCCTGCATTAGTCCAGTCTCAAGAACCCTCGATAACGCCCATATATACCGCGTCATCTAATCTATAGAATATCTACCCGTGTGTCAAGCACGCGAAAGCAACGCCGATTTGAAGTGGCACTCAATGGTGAACGGTAGGTCGAACCTTTTGGGGAGGGTAGTTGACGGGTCGTCCAGGGGAGGCGTACAATAGGTTTGTAGTTTAATTATCAGTATCTTGTCCCTTTTGTGACCGCACCACCGGGACCGGCAGTGCATGGTATGGTTAAGATGGCTGGAGTGAGCCCTCTTCTATCCAATCATACGAGAACGCGGAATGAGTGAACAAGAGAGCAAATGGCGATCCAGAGAAGTCGCTCAGATCTTCTTGGAGGGAGTTCGGGGAGCCATCCCCGGCGCAACCCTCCAGCTGGAAGTGCTGAGCAAGATCGTCGGCTTGTGGTCTCCTCACCCTTCCAGAATTATGGACTTGGGGTGCGGGGACGGGGCTCTCGGCCGTGTGCTTCTCGACCAATTCCCTATGGCCCACGTGGTCTTTGCGGACTTCTCGGAGCCTATGCTCGATGCATTGCGGAAACAGATCCGTAACAATCAGCGGGCAACGGTTATTAATGCTGATTTCTCAACACCGGCCTGGACACAAGGTCTTGCGGATGAAAAGCCCCTTGACGTTGTCGTGTCGGGTTTCGCCATCCATCACCAACCGGATCATCGAAAGAAAGAACTCTATGCCGAGATTTACGGGTGTCTGGGCGATGGCGGCCTATTCTTGAACCTCGACCACGTCAGTTCTGCGACGCCCGCGGGGAAAGCGCTTTTTGACAGCCTCTTCGTCGATCATCTCCTCAGCTTCCACAGGAACGTAACGCCGAATAAGACAAGGCGCGAGGTTGAAGAGACCTACTACCAACGGTCCGACAAGGCTGAGAACATTCTTGCGCCCGTTGAAACGCAGTGCCAGTGGCTCCGTGAAATAGGATTTCAGGATGTAGACTGTTTCTTCAAGGTCCTTGAACTGGCATTGTTTGGCGGAAGGAAGGCATCCAAAGCAGGTCCAGACGACGCTTTACAGCGCGCCTGATCGGCCCCGCCGGCACTTTTTTTCGGCAGTCGTCGCATGGTGTCCCCCGTATCCTTTTGTTCTCCTTGCATGAGCGGTATAACGCGTCAAGTAAGACTCAAGTTTTCTGAAGCATAGACGACAATAGAGAACCAGGAGGTGCGGACCGCCTCCTGGCCTGCCTGACCGGTGACCTTGGCGGACGGATCCCTTCGGGCACGAGGAAAGATTACGATAAAGGAGGAACCCTTATGAGAAAGGCATTTGTTTTGTTGAGTATGGTTGCAGTTCTGGTTTTCAGTCTGCTCGTGCTGATTACCCCTTCAGCAAGAGCCCAGCAGGCGGACAACCCTGCGTGGCAGGATATCAGGCAGGATCGGCAGGACATCCAGCAGGATGTGGGGAACATCCAAAAGGACAGGCAGGATATCGGGCAGGATGAGCAGAGCATCGCAAACGATAGAAGTCAGTTAGCCACAGACAGAACGAATCTCCAGAACGCCATCAAGTCGGGTAACCAGGCGCAGATCCAGCAGGACAAGGCTGCTCTCGGTCAAGATCGCCAGAACGTTCGCAGTGCCGAGGGGAATCTCAACAAGGACCGCGGGGACCTCGCGGGCGACCGGCAGAATCTGCGTACCGACCGGGCGGACCTGCGTAACGACGAGCGTGCTCTGGGGAAGGACAGGCAGGACATCCAGCAGGATAAGCAGAACGTCCACCACGACATACGCATCATCAATTCAGATCGGCAGAACGTGCACCAGGATAAGCAGAACGTGCACCAGGATGTGGGGAACATCCAAAAGGACAGGCAGAATATCGGGCAGGATGAGCAGAGCATCGCAAAGGATAGAAGTCAGTTAGCCACAGACAGAACGAATCTCCAGAACGCCATCAAGTCGGGTAACCAGGCGCAGATCCAGCAGGCGAGGGCTGCTCTCGGTCAAGATCGCCAGAACGTTCGCAGTGCCGAGGGGAATCTAAACCGGGACCGCGGGGACCTCAGGAGTGACCGGCAGAACCTTCGGGCTGACCGGAGTGAGCTTGCACAGGTGACGGACGTCAACTCGGCGCTGACCGGCAGAATCTGCATACTGACCGCAAGGATCTGCACAAGGACGTGAGGCACGCCAAGGCGACGAAGCCACAGCAGTAGGCTCAACGGACGCTTTCTTGTAGGGTAGTCCTGTGTACAGCAAACGACAAGCGATGAAGGGGAGGCGCTCAGGCCTCCCCTTTGGTTTCTGACCCGTCCCCGCTTCCCTGACGAGCACGACTCTTTTTATCTCTATATAGGCACCATCTTCGGTAACACTTACTTATCATGGCAAAGAGCTACGGATGGCTGGGGGCGTGAGAGTGGACTCATTTCGCCTTGTTATTGCCGTGAGCAGTGCTTAGTTTATCTCCAGTACACAAAAACGCTTTCCCATGGTCAGATGCAGGGAGAGCCAGCGAGGAAAAACAGACATGAAGGAGATCGGAGCCGTGGTCTTGCTCCTGGTCATCGGCTTGGCTCTCGCAGCGGGCCAGCGGTGTCACGCTCAGCAGCCCCTGTGCATCTTTACCGTTGATCCAAGAATCCTCTATTTTGAGTCGGAGGGTGGAACTCAAGAGGTGACAGTCATACCCTCTTCACCCGGTTGCCCGTTTGCGCCACGGACTGCTTATCACTGGATTACGCCTTATTCCTCGGAGGAGATGGGTAAGAGGGTGGTGATAATAAAGGTAGATCCCGCCCCTAATCTCGCTCAGCGGCTCGGTTCAGTGATGATTGGCACAACTCAGGTAGAAGTTGTTCAGAAGGCACGAGACCACCTCAACTGGTAATCATCCTACCGCGCCTTAAGCAGCAGACCTCCCTCAGCATCACGGTTGCGCGTGCGCAAAAAATACTGTAAACTGTTTGGCGCCATTAGATGATCACCGGGAGTGCTGGGGTCCCGCTCCATGCATTCCGCGACGACTATGGCGGGTTCAGCATTATATTGTTGCAAAAAATGCAAATCAGGGTTATTTTTTAAGGCTGCCGATTTCAAGGGAAACACACGAGACGAGTTCTCTGTGAAAAAATGAGGTGATGAATGGGAAGTGTTGTCAAGTGGCGCAAAAAGAAGATGAGCAAGCACAAGTACAGGAAGTTAAGAAAAAGAACCAGACACCAGCGGAGGAAGTAGCGAGCGCATAGCTTTCATATTGACGTCGTCCATGTTGCCCATCTTGGGGGTTTCCATGACGCCCCCCAGATGGGCAAACTTTTGTTCGTTCAGGAGATACCGGAAGGCGGAGAGACCAATCTTTCCTTGTCCGATGTGCCAGTGCCTGTCCACCTTGCTTCCAAGCGGTGTCTTCGAATCGTTGAGGTGAAAAAAGCCCAATGCCTCCGGCCCCAGGTGGTCCCTCGCCTCCCTGAGGATGCGCTTCCACACCAGCCTGGATTTCACGTTATAACCCGCCTCAAAAATATGCGCCGTGTCCAGGCAGAGTGACACCCGGTTTTTATCGGAGATCCTGCGGTAAATTTCTCCAAGCTCCGGTATGCTCGTCCCAAGAGAATCGCCCTGCCCTGCTGCATTCTCGAGCATAACCGAGATGCCGAACGCGGCGAGCACTCTGTCGACGACCTCCGCGACGTTGGCCATGCCCCGCTTCCGTTGCTTTCTCGAGCCGCAGTGCATGATGAGTGTATCGATGCCGAGTTGCGTGCACAACGCGGCCTCGTGGAAAATTGCCTTGAGATGGCGCGGATCCTCGTCAATTTTGGCAAGGTTCGGCAGGTAGGAAAGATGGGCAACCACCGGAAGATCATGGAAGAGGCGTAAGAAGTTCTCTCGCGATTCGTCCGACAGGATCTTTTCACCCCACGAGCGTGGGTTCTTCACAAAGATCTGGACTATCTCGCAGCCAAGACGGGTTGCCTCATGGTGCGTCCATGCAAAGCCCTTTGAGATGGGCAGATGAAACCCGATTTTCACGAGAGCATTATACTATAAAGACCCGTTACACATTACAGGTTACAAGTCAGCGGCATCGGGCGTCCGCCCATCGTCCGAGCGCAACGCGCGGTCTTCCCAGCCCGCAGGGCGGTCCTCCATCGGTCTTTTCTGGTTTTTCTGGACCCTTGACCCTATCTTAATCTATAACGAACTTAGGGCCCTCGATGGTGATGTTCCCGTAGCGATTTCGGTGATGCAGAAGGTAGACCCCATCCAGGTCTATGTAATCAAAGGCAGCGCCTCCCGCGGCCCAATAGATGGCGGCAGACAGCCCCACCATAGTCTCGGTCATGCACCCGATCATCAGCTTAAGCCCGTGCTTGCGCGCTAAGCGCACGAGATCCAGCGACTCTCTAATGCCGCTTTTGGCAATCTTCACATTGATGCCGTCACAGGCCCCCGCTTCAATTGCGCGCGCCGCGTCCAGGAAGTTCTCGACGCTTTCATCGAGGATGATCGGGAGCAGAGCAGCCTTCGTGACCGTTCGAAATCCGGCAAGATCGTGCTTCGGCAAGGGTTGTTCAAAGAGCTCCACCGGGTACCCCTTTTTGTGGACGAAGTCCATCAAATCAAAAAAAGAGGATACGGTGAATCCCTGGTTGCCATCAAGTCTGAGCCTAAAGGGGCCACGGGATTTCTCGATGAGTCCGCATATGAGAGAAAGGAAGCGCTTATCTTCTTCGAGATTCCCGCTTACCTTTGCCTTAAGCGTCCTGAACCCTTTTCGCGCCGCATAGTCGATCCATGTTGCGAGCGATGCTTCATCAGGCACGAATGGTATTGTTATATCCGTCTCCACCTCGCGCAATCGGGCACCGAAGAATGCGCGCTCCGAGCTTCCCGCGCTTTTCAGAAAAGCCCGAAAAAGGGCGACCTCAAGTCCGGAGATCGTCATGCGCCCATAAGGAAAGCGTTCCCGAAACCGCGTCACCTGCTCCCCATACGCATCAATAGGCAGATTTATCAGGTCAGTTCGCACTCGCTGCAGCACTTGCTTCATGACCGGGACCGTTTCATCTCTGCGGGAGAAACTGGTCGGAATCTCCCCGACCCCCACGCTCCCGTCATCCAGCAGTACAGAAACAAGGACATTCTGCAGGAATGCTTTTCTTCCTAAGGCTGTGGCAAAAAAGGTCTTGAGCGGCCGCACAATTTCACGAGAGTTGATGGACTTTATCTTCGCCATGCCCCACTCGCTCACTGCGTCGCCTGATTACTGTTACCGTTTAACTGGTAACCTGCAACCGTAACGTGTAACTGTTTACGGATGTCACCTGCCACTGGTCGCCGGTCGTTGGCCACTCGTCACGCAACACTCGTCGTTTGATCCCCCACACGCGTCACTCGTCACTCGTGTCTGCTCAATGCTTACTGCTTGCTCTTCACTGGCGGGAGCTCGATTTATCGGTATGAAGAGCAGCTTTACGCGATGCGGGTCCACCGCGAACAACCCTGAGAGCAGCTCAAAACCATAGCCCGCGGGCTCCTTCTTCAACTCAAAGAGAAAGGCAAGCCGTCTCTTCCAGCCCTCACCGCTTTCTTCTTTCGTGTAAAAACCATAAACAAAGTTGGAGGTACGCAGCGACCCTTCCCTTCTGTATTGGTAAAGAGTGATGAGGGGCTTCACGATCCGATCGAATTTGTCGTTCCGGAATGGCAAAAGGGATGGAAAGAAAAAATCTGTCCTCTCCTTGCTGTCGCGATACTCAAAGAAAGGCCAGAAGTGCGCAAACTCCCCTCGATCGTCATCAACGTATCGTCCAAGATAGATAAGGAGACGCTTATCTACGTACCGCCGATCCTTGATGTACCATTCCGAGTCCCTGTATATGGGCCAAAGGTACGTGTACGTGTTATCCTTGCCCCTCGTCTTGCGCGTGTATGGAGGCCAGATGCCAAAGGCGTTTTCCTCCTCCCCTTTGGTGTAAAAATAGAAGGGCCACGGGGCGTCCAGCGATTCCCTCTCGGGCGATTTGTAATAGCTGAAGAAGGGAAAGAGAACGCTCTTTTGTACAGTCGTCCGGGACGTGGTGCTCAAGTAGAAAGGAACGGCCCAAAAAAACTTCTTGGGGTCTCCGAGGTCGGCGTCTCTCTCACCCCAAAAAAAGATAGGCCATAAAGCAAAACTCGATTCTTTTTTCTTCCCCCCGGTTCCTGTATCCATAGAAGGGCCAGAACTTGAAGCCCTCTTCGGTCCCTTTGCTAACCGAGAAGAACGGCCAGAGCACATTGGTCCGCGTGGCTCCCTCGCTTTTTACGTAACTGTATAGGGGCCAGAGAAAAAACCCTATTTCATCTTTGCCGAACCGATTGTAAAGCTGGCCGTACAGCGGGAAAAAGCCGCCGTAACGCTTCTCTTTGGTCTTGCCCCAAAAAAGGAGCAGGATCGACGTGTCCCCCTCCCCATCGGACTCAGCATGGTGCGTATAAAAGGGGACGAACTGCGACTTGTTCTCTGTACCGCCTCCGAGCGGCCACAGCAAGCTGTACGAGCCGCCCTCGGCGGAGTCGCGCGAGAAGAATGGTCTGATCGTCAGCCGATCATTCTCATCTTCCTTCTCATACGAAACCAGCGGGCCGAGATAGTTCTTCTCGCGTCCCAGTTCCCACGAGAGGGGCCAGACCGCCCAGGCATGGTGCGGGAAAAGTGGAAGGAGGAAGATAGCGATTACGCTACCGGCGAGCAAAGACCGCAACGTCGAAATTGCTGGCAGGACCCGTGGACGCACCGGCGAGCGGGTACCCGACCCCGGACCCTGTCTTTGGCGCTCCTGTGCATCAGAAGAGGATGCCGAAGATCGTTCCCAGGACCGTAATGGGAACCTGTTCCTGTACCGAATCCGCGGCCCTTTGGACCTTCTTCATCGTCTTTTCGGCCTCTGTGGCCAGAGTGTCATCTTTCATAAGCTTGCCGAGCGTGCCTTCGCCCTTTGTTCATGTTGTCCGTCATCTCTCTGATGTTCTTCACGGTCGCCTCGGCATCGACATACAGGGCTTCGTCCTTGGCCAGCTTCCCCAGTGTGCCCTTGCCTTGCTCGATGTCCGCCGAGATCGTCTTCAAGGATGCAACCGTGTCTCGTGCATCGTTGTAAAGCGTCTCATCCTTTACGAGCAATCCAAGGCTCCCCTTCCCTTCCTCCACGCCCTGCACGATCGAGTTGATGCCGGTGAAAGCCGCATCCGCCTTTTCTGCCAAGGGCCCAAACTTGTCACTCGCTTGCGCAACGTTACTGACGATGCGCGTCACATTGGTCTTGTTCTCCGTTACCATTTCCTTGAACTCACCGCTCACAACCTTGATATTCTGCAAGCTTTCCTTGAGGTTCTCTCTTTCCTTGTCACCTATCACGCCTTTGAACTGACCCATGACGTCACTAAAATTCTGCGCAGCGCTTTCAACGTTTCTGAACATCTGATCATAATCAGCGGCGGCTACAACATTGTTAAGTTCGTCTCCAGCTTTGAGGAAGGTTGTGGCCTTGCCTGGAATAATGGCCAAATACTTGTCACCCAGTATCCCGAACGATTTGATCGACAGCTTGCTGTCCGTCGGGATCGTTACGTTCCCCTTTATGAGCAGGCTCGCCTTGGCCCTGTATCCGTCGAGGGAGAGCCTCTTCACGGCTCCGACCTCCACTCCCGCCAGCTCCACGGGAGACTTGATATCAAGACCGGCGACATCAGGGAGATGGACAACTACTTCGTAACCGCTCCTCGTGAGCGCACCAAACTTTCCAACCCGGAACGACATATAAAAAAGAATCACAATCCCTATGAGCACAAAAACTCCGACCTTAAATTCAGAACTCATAGCTCACCTCCTGCAAAGCCAGGTATTTTGGTCGCCCTCAAGAATTCCTTGACCGCCTCCTGACCGCTCCTCTTGATCTCGTATGGTGTTCCCGAAGCGACAATCTTGCCGTTATACAGCATGGCCACCGTGTCAGCTATCCTGAACATGCCTGCTATATCATGACTGATCACCAGGTACGTCTTCTGGAAACGCGTTTGCGTCTCCTTAATAAGGTCTTCAATGGTAAGCGATATGACCGGATCCAGTGCGGAGGTCGGCTCATCAAAGAGAATAATGTCCGGGTCAAGCGCCAGGGCACGCGCAAGGCCCACCCGCTTCTTCATCCCGCCCGAAAGCTCGGAAGGCATCTTCTCCGTGAATGCCAGGAGACCAACCGCTTTCAGCTTTTCTTCGACGGTTCTCTTTATCTCCTTTTCTTGAAGACTGGTGTGTTCTCGCAGCGGAAACGCCACATTCTCAAACAGGTTCATGGAATCAAAAAGGGCCGCCTCCTGGAAGAGCATCCCAAACTTCATGCGCACCCGGTTGAGCTCCCGCTCCTTCAACTTCGTGATCTCTGTCCCGTCAATCCATATCTCTCCGCTATCAGGCTTGAGGAGCCCGATCAGGTGCTTCATCAAGACGCTCTTACCTCCGCCGCTCTTGCCGATAATGACGGTGATCTTGCCCCGCTTCACGTCCAGATTGATGCCGTCCAGCACCTTCTGGCCGTTGAAGCTCTTGTACAGATCGACAATCCGGATCGTGGTATCGTCCATATCAGAACAAGAGGGACGTAAGGAGATAATCAGAGATCAATATCGTGACGCTCGAGACAACAACAGCCTCGGTCGTCGCCTTACCAACGCCCTCTGCCCCTCCTTTCGTGTAGAAACCCTTATAGCAAGAAATGAGGCTCAGGATAAGCCCGAAAACAGCCGCCTTCGCAAGACCATTGTAGATATCGTCCAGATCGACATATCTCACCATCTTACTGATGAAGATACCTTCGTTAATGCCCAGAAGCTTGACTCCGACGAAATAGCCGCCAATGATACCGATGAAGTCAGCTATAACGGTGAGCACGGGCACCATAAGGAGCGATGCCAGCACCCTCGGCACAATGAGATACTTCACAGGGCTCAGGGCCATGACGGTCAAGGCATCGATCTGCTCCGTCACACGCATGCTCCCGAGTTCCGCGGCCATGGCTGATCCGGCCCGTCCTGTCACCATGAGCGCCGTCAGTACCGGCCCAAGTTCACGCGTCATGCTCAGCGCAACAGTGACACCTACCAGCCCCTCCGAACTGAACCTCCTGAAACCGTAGTACGTCTGTAACGCAAGCACCATACCCGTAAAGCCGCCTGTAATGATCACGATGCCAAGCGATTTTACCCCGACAAATTCCATCTGCTTGAACAGATAGTTGAATTTGAAGGGTCTGCGAAAGGTCCAGTAGGTCACTTCCATCAACATGAAGCAGACCCTGCCAAACTCTGACGCGGCGTAGGTGAGAGGCTTAAACAGCGTTTTCACGAACCCGTCAGACATAGTCCCTCGACATCCTCCGGGATATCGCGCACAGGATCTCGTAAGGTATGGTTCCGGCGTGTCCGGCTATCTCGTCCGCCGTAATAGCATCATTGCCAACGGCACCCATCAAAACAGCCTCCTCACCCGGCGCGACATCAGGCAGATCCGTAACGTCCACCAGGAGCCAGTCCATACAGACGCGGCCGATGATCGGGCAGCGCTGCCCATGGAGCAGGACTGCGCCCTTGTTGGACAATGCACGAGGAACGCCATCCGCATAACCCGCGGCAATGTAGGCGACTTTCGTCCTTCGCCGGGTAGTGAAAGTTCTGCCATAGCTGAGCGCTGACTGTGGCGGAAAGAGCTTCACGTAACCCACCCTGGACGCCAGTTTCATGACAGGCCTCACCTGAATTTTGTCGGCCATCCTGGCGTCAGAGTACGAACCATAGAGCATGATCCCCACCCGGACCATGTTGAAGTGAGCTTCCGGATACTGGCAGACGGCGCCGCTATTTGCCATGTGCAGGAGTGGCGGCTGAACGGCATGGCTCTTAAGAAAACCGACTGCCTCCTTAAACCGGCTTATCTGGGTCATGCCATATTCATCTCGCTGTTCAGAACACGCAAAGTGGCTCATCACCCCTTCCACATGAACGTATCCCGCGCCTTTCAGCGCGTTAGCAAGCGCGTCCAGCTCGTCGAGAGAGAAGCCGAGCCTTCCCATGCCGGTGTCTACTTTGATATGCACATTGATCGGGATTTCGCGTTGTTTCGCATCCCGGGCCACCCGGTGTAAGCTGTCGAAATCAGCAAGCACCGGAGTAAGCCGATGTTCCCAGAGGCATCCGGTCTCATCCCAGGGCATCACCCCGCCCATGACCAGTACCGACAGAGAGATCCCGTTGTTCCGCAGCTCGATCCCCTCATCAATTGACGCCACACCGAAATAATTCGCGCCGGCAGACTCCAACCTGCGGGCCACGGGAACGGCGCCATGGCCGTACCCGTCGGCTTTCACGACACAGAGCATCTTCACGTCAGACGGCACCTTGCCCCTGATGGCTCTGTAATTTTCCTCAAGGGCTTTCAGGTCTATCTCGACTTTCGCACGGCTCATTGCTAATTCCGGTTCCCCATACGCTTGAAGGTCCGCTCGAAGGCATCGATCGTCTTGCCGATCTCCAGCTCAGTGTGACTCAACGTCAAGAACGCAGCCTCAAAAGGGCTGGGAGCAAAAAAGATGCCTTCCTCGAGCATTATACGGAAAAATCGCGCATAAAGCTCCCTGCTGGCCTGTGATGCGCTTTCATAGTCCGTAACGTCCTTGTCAATAAAAAAACCCGTGAACATCCCGGTGACAGCGTTAATACGGTATGGAATGTGATGCCTGGCCGCCATTTCCAGGACCTCACGCGCCAGGTGCTCGACCTTGTCTTTCATCACACGATACGGGTCCTCCGCTTTCAGCTGGCCCAAGGCATAGAGACCCGCCCTCACCGCGACCGGATTCCCGGAGAGCGTGCCCGCCTGGTACACGGCGCCGAGCGGTGCTACATGCTCCATGATTGCGGCTTTTCCGCCGAAGGCCCCTATGGGGAATCCTCCCCCTATGATCTTTCCGAGGCATGTCAGATCAGGGTCGATGCCATAAAGATACTGAGCGCCCCCATAGGCCACCCTGAAGCCCGTGATCACCTCATCGAAGATGAGCATGATACCTGCGCCCTTGCACAGCTCTTCCAGGCCTTTCAGAAATCCCTCCTGGGGCGGTATCACACCCATATTGCCCATGATGGGCTCGACGATAACACACGCTATGTCCCTGTTCTTGCCGATGATGTCCTGCACGCTATCGAGATGGTTGAACTCCGCAACAAAGGTGTGACGCGCAAGATCGGCCGGAACACCTGCGCTGTCAGGTATCCCGTACGTTTCAAGGCCCGACCCCGCTTTAACGAGGAGGCTGTCCGCGTGTCCGTGATAACAACCCCTGAACTTGATGATGCCGTTTTTCCCGGTTGCGCCGCGCGCCAGCCTGATAGCGCTCATCGTGGCTTCGGTGCCTGAACTGGTGAGCCTCACCTTTTCCATGGAAGGGAACGCGTCGATGAGCAGTTGTGCGAGTTTCACCTCATACTGATGACACGCACCGTAGCTCGTGCCGTCAGCAACAGCCGCCTGCGCCTCCCGCACCAACCCATCATGGGCGTGGCCGAGGATGATGGCGCCCCATGAAGCCACGTAGTCGAGATACGCATTGCCGTCGACATCAAAAAGATATGCACCTTTCGCTCGCTGCACAAAAAAGGGTGTATCATTCACCGACCGAAAGGCCCTCACCGGGCTGTTCACGCCCGCCGGCATGACCCGTACTGCCTCTTCGTAAAGACGTGCTGATTTTTCGCGTGCCATATTTTTCCTCTCTCCAGAGCTTTCAGAACCCTGGAATCGTACTATTCTACCTACCGAAGCCTGTCATTTCAAATAAAATTCGCCAGCGTTGACGTGATGAGAGGAAAATTTCCTTTACTTTGCTCAAAAAAATGTTTAGATGATACTAAAAAGGCAGAGGTGTACCATGGTAATGGCAGCGTCGCGCATTGAGAAAATTCCTCCCTACCTCTTCGCCCGTATCGACAAGAAGAAGCGAGAGGCACGAAGTAAGGGGGTCGATCTCGTCGATCTGACTACCGGCGATCCTGATCTGCCGACCCCTGAACATATAGTGAGAAGAATGCAGGAGGCAACTGCCGATCCCAGGAACCACCGCTACCCGAGCTATGAAGGTATGTTTGAGTTCAGGAAGGCGGTTGCAGACTGGTACATGAAACGTTTCGGCGTCGAGCTCAACCCTGACACTGAGGTTGTGGCCCTCATCGGCTCCAAGGAAGGGATAGCACACCTTCCATGGGTCTACCTCAACGAAGGGGACGTAGCACTGGTGCCCTCGCCGGGGTATCCCGTCTACAAAATATCGACTCTCCTCGCGGGCGGAATTCCTTTTACAATGCCCCTCAGGGAGGAGCATGATTTTTTGCCCGTACGAGAGCACATACCGGAAGATGTGCGGAGGAAGGCAAAGATAGCTTTTCTCAATTACCCCAACAACCCGACGGGTGCCCACGCTGACCATGAGTTCTATGAAAGAGCGGTGTACGAGGCGCGGAAAAACGACATCCTTCTCTGTCATGATGCTGCATATAGCGAGGTCACTTTTGACGGTCACGAGGGGAAAAGCATCCTTCAGTTCGACCATAATAAGAGATTTTCCATAGAGTTTCATTCCCTTTCGAAGACATACTGTATGACGGGCTGGAGGGTAGGCTTTGCCGTGGGCAACTCTGACGCCATTCAGAACCTTGGCAAGCTGAAGACGAATATAGATTCAGGCGTCTTCCAGGCCATACAGTATGCCGCCATCGAGGCGCTCACGGGCAGCCAGGAATCGGTCGAGGCTATGAGAACCATCTACGCCCGGAGAAGAGATATAGTGGTTGACGGGCTGGTATCTATGGGGATCAAGGTGCGTAAGCCCCTCGGCACGTTTTACATCTGGGCCAGAGTGCCGGCCGGTTTCACTTCTGCTCAGTTCGCAGAGAAGCTGATCGAGGATAAAGGGGTCGTGCTTACGCCCGGGAGCGGATTTGGTGACGAAGGGGAAGGCTATTTCAGGATCTCCACCACCACGAGCGAAGAGCGCATCAAGGAAGGGATAGCACGGCTCAAGTCGATGAAACTATAGAGCCGGCGGTTGACTAATTACTCGTTGACTGGCTGATCAGCCGATAACCAATCAGTTTATCTCACGCATCTGCTGCGCTCCTTACTTACCCGTAGCCCTGCAATGCTTTATTCCACGCGTCGAGCTGGTCCTTGTATTGCTCCGCCAGCTTTGTATAATCTCCATTTATAGTGACGGAGTTAATCTTGTCGCCTGCGACAATGCTGTTCACTACTTTCTGATCCTGTGTATCCACGACCTCTCCGAAGATTGTATGTTTGCCATCCAGCCACGGCGTGGGAACATGAGTGATAAAGAATTGGCTGCCGTTTGTGCCGGGACCTGCGTTCGCCATGGAGAGGATACCGGGCTTGCTATGTTTTAAATCGGGAGAGAATTCATCTTTGAATTTATAACCCGGACCTCCTGTGCCGTTACCCGCGGGGTCCCCTCCCTGGATCATGAAGTTCGGTATCACCCTGTGGAAGGTGAGGCCATTATAAAAACCCCGCTTCGAAAGGTTGACAAAGTTGAGAACAGTTAGAGGGGCCTTATCCGGAAAAAGATTCAGTTTGATATCCCCTTTTGTCGTGTGTAACGTTACGGTCAGCTGAGTGCTTGCCATTTTCTTTTCACCTTTCTCAATAGTTTTTTCAGCAGCAAATACGCCCGCAGAGAGAATGATGGTTACGAACGATAGCGCCAGACCCGTGAAGAATATTCTTCTTACCAAAATGTACCCCCATTCTTATGATTCGTATCTCTGCCAAGCGCAGAAATCGCGACACATCAACATTGCCGCTGACAGCATAGTTTTTTTATACGCCTATGTCAAATCACTCTCCCTTTTACCAATCTTGACAGGCTCCTGCCGGCTGCGATACCATGCCGTACATGGTAAGGCGATGTTGTTCCGGCACCTACCACTGCCACGTGACCTGCCTCCGCGGGACTACGAGGAGTGCGTCCCCCTTTCGTGAAACATGCTGATAACTGAGCTACCTTTCGGATTGCCAGGCAAAATTTACAGGAGTCCCATGCCATTTGGTCTCTATGATGTCGAAGGGGAAATCGTCCAGCTATACAGGGAGAACGACATTTCGGTGATTGTGCTGCTTGCGGAAGAAGTCGAATGTCTGCAGAAGGCGAAGCGCAACCTTTATGATTTCTATCTGGAGCAAGGTTTTCGGGTAATCCATCTGCCTATAGCTGACTTCAATATTCCACCGATAGAAGAATTGGCGCGGGCCGTGAACCAGACGATCGAGTTCGCGAGGGCAGGCCGAAACGTTGCAATCCATTGCTCCGGAGGGATAGGAAGGACAGGCGCATTTGCTGCTTGCATGGCGAAAAAGTTGTTCAGCCTCCCAAGCGACCAGGCCATCGCGTGGGTCAGGAGATATATCACGAGTGCGCTAGAAACGGCCGAACAAGAACAGCTGGTCATGGACTATGAAACTGAAACGGGATAGATTCAAGCCGTTTCAACTGTCCGGAAACATGAGTGGGAGGCGGTCGGCGACAAGGAAGCCTTCAAGCGTAGGGAAGATTCGGCCGTTCTCCAGCCTGATGAAGCCCGATTCCTCAAGAGGAGAGAGGACGGCTTCGGCACGCGAGGCGGTGCAAGCATCGGCCAAGGATATGCCGTCACGTGTTCTCATGCCCAGGCAGAGCCTTTCCAGCCGGAGCTGCTCGTCCGTGAGAATCTCAGATCCTTCGATGGGCCTTGAGCCTCCTTCGATTGCGCGACAATACTGTTTCACTGAGCGGAGGTTCCACCAGCGTCTGGCGCCGTCGAACGAGTGGGCTGCGGGGCCGAGCCCAAGGTAGGGCACGTGCCGCCAGTATTTGCCGTTGTGGCGAGAGCACGAGTCGTCATCGCGCGCGAAGTTGGACACTTCGTAATGAATGAAGCCGCGCTCCTGAAGGAAATGAGAGGTGAGCAAGAAAAAATCTCTTTCTGTCTCTTCATCCGTCACGGCTATTCTGCCTTCGGCCTTCATCCGGCCAAAGGGCGTTCCTTCTGAGAACGTCATCTGGTAGCAGGACAGGTGAGCCGGCTCAAGGCTGAGCGTTCGTTCCAAAGAATTCATCCAGGTCTTTTCCGTCTGGCCGGGAATAAGGCAGATGAGGTCGATGCCGATGTTTTCGAAACCCGCGGAGTGGGCAACCTCCAGAGCCTTTTCCGCGTCACGAGCCGAATGTCGCCTCTTGAGCGTGGCAAGCTCCTCGTCGTTGAAAGACTGGACGCCGATACTCAGCCGGTTGACGCCGCAAGCGCTCAATGCTGTGAGCTTCTCTGAAGTCGCATCCTCGGGGTTTGCCTCAACCGTGATCTCGGTATCATCCGCAAACGTGAAATGCTCACGAAGAAAATCCATCAGCTTCTTGAATGCACCGCCGGAAAGGATCGTTGGTGTACCGCCGCCGAAGTAAAGGGAGTCAAAGGCCGGGAAGCTGTCCGTGTAGAAGAGGGCTTCCTTCCGGAGGCTCTCGAGCCAGGCCTCGACGAGCGAGAGGGCCGGTGTAGAATAAAAATCGCAGTAAGGGCACTTCTCCCGGCAGAACGGAACATGAACATACAACCCGCGGTCAGCTGCATGCTTCATGACATCCTTCGCTGTGCAGAATATCAAATCCCAATACTCAGCTTTGCAGCAATTGCCAAGTATCATCTCGAAACTGCCCACTCGGATTTCGCTTGACACGTTGAATAGTTGATCACGTTGATATCGTCATGAGGAGACCGTTGACGCGTATTAACCTATAATCAGTCAACGTATCAACGTCTTCTTTCACTCGTCATCCACTTTCAGCGCGGCCATGAAGGCGCTTTGCGGGATCTCCACGGCGCCGACGAGGCGCATGCGCTTCTTGCCTTTCTTCTGCTTTTCCAGAAGCTTCCGCTTCCGCGTGATATCTCCGCCGTAACACTTCGCCGTCACGTCCTTCCGGAATGCAGAAATGGTAGATCTGGCGATGATCTTGCCGCCGATAGCGCCCTGTATGGCGATCTTGAACTGCTGCCGTGGTATCTCATCTTCCAGTCTCTCACACACCCTCACGGCCCGCTCCCGTGCGCGGTCGTGGTGCACCATGAACGAGAGCGCGTCTACCCGCTCGCCGTTGACCAGGATGTCGACCTTGACGAGGTCAGCCTCCCTGTAATCTATAATCTCGTAGTCGAAGGAGCCGTACCCCTGGGTGACGCTCTTGAGGCGATCGTAAAAGTCGAAGACCACCTCGGCGAGGGGCATGTCAAAGATGATCTCAATGCGGCCCGGAGCAGGGTAGCTCATGCGCGAATTGACGCCGCGCCGGTCCATGCAGAGCTTCATCACCGCTCCCACGTAGCGCTCAGGGATGAAGATGGACGCGCGGATAAAGGCTCCTCAGCCATCTGGATATCAATCGGGTCAGGATAGTACTGGGGGTTGTCTACCACCACCGTTTTGCCGCTCTTGAGGGTAACGCGGTATTGCACGCTGGGTGCGGTGAGGATGATCGATTGGTCAAACTCCCTTTCAAGCCGCTCCTGGACGATCTCCAGATGAAGCAGGCCAAGAAAGCCGCACCGGAATCCTTGACCCAGCGCCGCTGATGAATCCTTCGTGTAAACCAGGGCAGCGTCATTCAACTTGTATTTCTCCAGGGCTTCCGCGAGCGACTGGTAGTCGTCGGCTGCGATGGGGTAGATGGAGGAGAAGACGACGGGCTTCACATCCTTGAACCCGGGCAGGGGCTCAGGAACCGGATCCCGGTCAAGTGTGATGGTGTCTCCGATGCGCGTATCGCTCACGGTCTTTATACCCGCGATGATGTAGCCGACCATGCCTGCGGTGATTTCCTCTCGCGGCACTCTCGACAGGAGGAAGGTTCCCACTTCTTCTACTTTGTACGTGCCGCCCGTGGACATGAGCCGGATGACATCGCCGGGTCGTACCGACCCGTCGAAGACCCTACAGCTCACGATCGTGCCGCGAAACTGATCGTAGTGTGCGTCGAATATCAAGGCGGAAAGCGGTTTCTCAGGGTTTCCCTTCGGAGGGGGTATGCGCTCGACGATGGCCCGGAGGATCTCTTCTACGCCTATCCCTTCTTTCGCGGATGCGAGGATGGAGAGTTCGGGATCGAGTCCCAATTCATGCTCTATTTCGTTTTTCACTCCGTCGATATCAGCGGATGGAAGATCGATCTTGTTGATGACCGGTATCACCACCAGGTCGTGCTCCATGGCGGCATACAGGTTTGCCAGGGTCTGCGCCTCCACGCCCTGCGACGCATCAACGAGAAGGAGCACGCCTTCGCACGAGGCCAAGGCGCGGGAGACCTCGTAGGAGAAGTCCACGTGGCCGGGTGTGTCTATCAGGTTCAGCTCATACTCCTCGCCATCCCCGCCCACGTATGGCAGGGCCACGGTTTGACTTTTGATGGTGATGCCCCGCTCCCGCTCGATATCCATGTTATCGAGGATCTGGTCGCGGAACTGCCGGTCGTCCACCAGGTGGGCGTACTGGATCAGCCGGTCGGCAAGCGTAGACTTACCGTGATCGATGTGAGCGATGATGCTGAAATTACGTATCTGTTTCATAACCTGAGGAGCGGGCCGCTAGCTGTTAGTTAGCCGTTAGCCCGGGTACCCGCCCTTGCCGCTATCTTCTTCCCGCGGGCTCAACACTGATCTTAGTCCCTTTTATGTATCTGTCCTTCATCATCGAGAGCACATCGTGTGCGTTTTCCTTCGGAACTTCGACAAAGGTATACCGATCATGGATATCGATCTTTCCTATAAATTTGCCCGGCAGGCCTGTCTCGCCGCTGATCGCTCCGACTATGTCCTTCGGACCCACCTTGTGCTGGCGACCCACGTTGAGGTGAAGCCTTACCATGCCCCCGAAGGATTGCGGTTCACCAAATTCTTCGGGTGCCGCGGCCTGCTCTTTCCCATCCGCCACCAGTAACATCTTGAGCAACGCGGCTGCTATATCCAGTGCCGAATAGTCCTCCGTCATCAGTCTCTCAATCAGGTTGGTATACTTCTCAAGGTCTCCCTCTCCAACGCGCTCTTTAATGCTCTCCAGCAGGGTTACTGCCCTGGTTTCCTCAACCTCCGCAAGGGAAGGGATGGGATGGCGGGCAATCTTTATGTTCGCGAACGTCTGTATGTCGCGTAGTCCGTGAACCTCTCTCCCGACTACGAAGGTGAAGGCATAGCCTGCTCTGCCCGCACGGGCGGTCCGCCCTATTCTGTGGACGTAATATTCCTCGTCGCGGGGCAGGTCATAATTGAACACGGCTTCTATACCTTCGACATCGATGCCCCGCGCCGCCACGTCCGTCGCGACCAAGATCTCCAGCGCGGCCCTCCTGAACTTATCCATTACCCGGTCCCGCTGAGACTGTGTCATGTCGCCATGCAGACCTTCGGTCTGGTAACCGCGGGCCTGGAGTTCCATCACCACCTCATCCACCTTTTTCTTCGTGTTGCAGAAGACAAGGGAGAGTTTCAGATTATACATGTCGATCAGCCGGCTCAGTACGTCCGGCTTCATGCCTTCTCTGACCTCGAAGTAGAACTGTTGGACCTCGGGGACGGTCAATTCTTTGTGCACAACCTTTATAAGTTGGGGCTCCTTCATGTATCTGCTGGTGAGATCGAGTATCGGTTTGGGCATGGTGGCAGAGAAGAGTAATGTCTGCCTTTCCGATGGGATCGTCTGGAGGATGGTTTCGACATCTTCGATGAATCCCATGTTGAGCATTTCATCAGCTTCGTCCAGCACCAGGATCCCCACACTGTCGAGCTTCAGAGTGCCGCGGTTGATGTGGTCTATGGTGCGCCCCGGTGTCCCGATGACGACATGGACCCCGCCCTGAAGTGCCCGTATCTGCCGCTCTATGGGCTGTCCGCCGTAGACAGGCAGTATGTTTATATCCTTCTTATATCTGGAGATCCGCTTGAGCTCTTCAGAGACTTGCACTGCCAGTTCCCTTGTCGGGCAGAGGATGATCGCCTGCACATGCTTGCTGCGCGGTCGGATTGCTTCGATGATCGGGATGCCGAATGCTATGGTCTTGCCCGTCCCGGTTTGAGCCTGCCCGATAATATCTTTGCCCGCGAGGATGGGAGGGATTGCCTGCGCCTGGATCGGCGTTGTCTCCTCAAATTCCATATAGTCGATTGCTTTCTGTACCTCTTTTGAAAGGGCCAGGTCTTGAAATATCATTGTTTCCATGGCTACTATTTCCTCTCGTTCAGATTTTCAAAAAATGCTTTGTGCCCGAATTCCGGCTTCAGATCATCTGTTCAGGAGATCAGCGTGCTACGAAATCATGGAAGCTGAAAGCATCAGGCACTATTGTAACATTTTACGGACAAATTAGACAGACTAAAGAAACATGCTAGTGCACGTAACAGTAGCAATACCGATAGTACGGATGACCATAGTGCTACCTGTACGGATAATAAGGGTAGGGATAATAGTAGCGATATGAAAGGACCGGGAGCGAAAATCAATTTGTTCTCAAGCCCCAGAGGGTCTTCACCTGCTTTCAGTTCATCAAAGAGATGCTTCACCCCGAAGCCCGCCCCGCCGAATCACGAAGGTCGCGACAAGGAGCCGGGTAAGGAAGGCAAGGGCGGGGTCGTGACCCCGCCCTTGCCATAATGCGGATTTGGGCGATCAAGCAGTCAGTATCTTCTTGGCCCTTTCGTCAAGCACGTCGGTGATAAACGGTATCTTGGTCTCTCTTTCCGTTTCCCTGTTTGCAGAGAAGAGGTCCTCTCTCGCTATGTCTTTCAAACTGAACTTGCGCGCACCGGCCATCAGCTGCTGGAGGCCCGCGGCGAGCTTGTCTACAAGGGTCCACATGGCTATTGCGCCGTATGGAATATTCTTCATTTCTTTCTTGCCGACTTTCTTCTCCACATCGTAATAGCCGGCAAATATCTCTTCAGCGCTGGAACCGATCTCTTTCACCGACGGCGCTAACTCGTCCCAGTTGCCATTGACTTTAGCCCGTCTCTCGGGGTTGAGGGCTCCCTCGATGTTCGAGCCAAGAAAACCGGGTATCATCGCAGCCCTGCCCATGCAAACCAGCTTTGTGTAAGGGGCTCCGAGGGCCATTGCCTTGAATATATGGTCCTCCCGCGCCAATCCCCCTGCGAACGCAAGGTCAACAACTTTCTCTCCCTTCGCCGCAAGCATGGATGCATACTCGAAGGTCTTGGCGTGGAGCAAGAGTGACGGTACGCCCCACGATTCCATCATGTTCCAGGGACTCATACCCGTTCCACCGCCGGAGCCATCAACCGTCAGGAGGTCAAGCTTCGTGTCCGTTGCGAATTTGATGGCCATTGCAAGGGCCTCCATCCCGTAAGAGCCCGTCTTCAAAGAGATCCGCTTGTAGCCGATCTTGCGCAGGTAATTGACCGACTTTAGAAAATCGGCCTGGACCTTTTCGGGATTAGACAGATCTGTGTAGCCGAGCCTGCTGTGACGGGCGAAAGATTTTATGGCACCGTGCTTGAAAGCTTCCTGGACTTCAGGCCTTGTGGGATCAGGATCGACCACGTAGTCCCTGTTTTTTAAGAATAGGGCATAATCAAGACTGTCAACCTGGATTTCCCCTCCTATGTCTTTTGCGCCCTGTCCCCATTTGAGCTCAATGATAACCTGGTCGCCGTACTTGTTTATCACGTATTCGGCAACCCCGTTCCTCGTGTCCTCAACGTTCATTTGGACGATGATTGCGCCATAGCTATCGAAATAACGCAGGAAGGTTCCAATTCTCCTGTCAAGCTCAGGAGCTTTCTCAATCTTTCCATTTTTTATGACAGCCTGCCTGTCGATGCCGACTACGTTCTCCCCAACAACGATCGGGATGCCGACGAGAGCAGCACCTATGGCAAAGGAGTCCCAGTATTTGGCCGCGATGAAGGTGGATCCCAAAGCACCCGTCATGACAGGTATCCGGCACTTCGTCCTGATCTTGCCGCCGAACTCGGCCTCGGTGCTCACATTGGGGAAGATACAGTCGTCTGCTGCTGTGGTGAGCCCTCTGGGCATCCCTTTGGACCCATAATTATATCCCTGGATCCTCAACGAGTTGTAGCAGACACCAAGATGGCTCGTGTTGCCGCTGCCGGCTGTGACAAATCCAAAATCCCTGGGGTAGAGGAGCTTTCTTCCCTTCAAGCTGGATAGGAACGTCTCGCATTTTCCTTTACAGTCAGCGCGGCAGAGCGTGCAAAGTCCTGATTCAGCAGGATTGCCCCGGTTGACAGTTCCTAGAACGTCGTTTGATTTTGGCCACTCGATCATAGCGTTCCTCCTTTGCGTCTGTTTTTTACGGTAGTATAGTGCCTATTATATGGCAAATTATTACCGATATTTATAGCAGCACCCCCGCACCTGCATATTCTATTTGTGCGTATACATGCTTGTCAAGTATAATATAAGTGATTTAAATTGCAAGTGACGATGTGATATCGTATAGTCAGTATAATCGGCAATATTGCCGTAACTTGAGAATTAATTGCCGGTTGTGACACTCCTTTTTTCCTTGCGTGAAAAGAGAGGCCAGCCGGTGTATAATCAGGTGACGTGGTGGAAAAGACAAGAAAAAAAGCATTACTTATACTGAGCGTGCTCAAGAACTCAAGTGAGCCGCTTAGCAGCTCAAAGATCGCCGAGGAACTTCTTTCGCTCGGCCATGAAGTGAGCGAGCGCACCGTGCGGCTCTATCTTCAGGATCTAAACCGGGATCGACTGGTCGAGAGTTCCGGTAAGCGTGGCCACCGTATTACCGATCAAGGCATGAATCACGTGCAGACAGCCAACATCATCGAGAAGGTGGGCTTTTTATCGGCCAAGATCGATACCATGACCTATCACATGAACTTCGATCTCAACACAACGTCGGGAACCGTCGTCATCAACATGACAGTCGTCGACCCGCGGAAGTTCGCCCGGAACATTCCACTTGTCAGCAAAGTGTATGCGGACGGTTATGCCATGGGTCATTTGATGACGTTTCTGAAGCCGGGTGAGAGTCTGGGGCACATGACGGTGCCCGATGGTATGATAGGGATCGGGACAGTCTGCTCCATCACGCTTAACGGCGTTCTACTAAAGCATGGCATCCCGACGACGTCTCGCTTTGGCGGTCTCCTTGAGCTCCAGAACAGGAAGCCCGTGCGATTCGCTGAGATCATAATGTATGACGGCACGAGCATAGATCCGCTTGAAGTTTTCATCCGGAGCGGCATGACGAATTATCTGGGTGCTGTGACTAGCGGGAACGGGCTTATCGGTGCGAGCTTTCGGGAATTTCCGGCGGCAAGCCGCGATCTCGTGGAGCAGCTGGCTGAGAAACTGAGACGGATCGGTCTCGGGGGACTCCTCACCATTGGTCGGCCGGGTCAGGCCGTGCTCGACATCCCGGTGAGCGAAGGGAGGGTGGGGGCCATCGTTATCGGTGGGCTTAACCCTGTATCTATCCTAGAGGAAAAAGGAATCCGGGCCTATTCACGGGCCCTTGCGGGCCTCATCGACTTTGGAAGGCTCTTTCGTTATGAGGAGATGAAAAGCAGGCTTAATGAATTGCTGTGAAGAACAGTGTTAGTGTATAGTGTTTAGTGTGTGGTGAATAGCGATTAGCAACTGAGCTTTACCACTATTATATTATATACACCATACACTATACACCAGTCACTAAGCGTCTCTTGGGTTATTCCTTGATATCTTTGATCTTTCTTTTGACGATCTTCCCCTTGTCCTTCGGGAAGTCTGCCCTGACGTAAACCGACTTTGCAAAGACCTTCTGAACGACGCCTTCCATTTCCTTTTTTGCGAAAGTGAATCTCACCTTATCACCTAGTTTCAAGTGGTACCTCCGGATGTCTCGGTCTTGTGATGTCTCGGTCTTGTGTGTCTCGGTTCTATGTGTCTCGGTCTTGGATGTCTCAGTCTTGGGTGCTTCGCTTTTCGCCGGCTCTGCTTTTGCTTCTGTCTTCCCTTCCTTGCTGCTATCCGTCTTGCTGCCGTTCCCTGATGATGTAGCTCCACCCTGCTTGTAATCCGTTACGTACCATCCTGTTCCTTTTAGGTGGAAGGAGCATTGCGAGATGAGCCTGTTGACGGCCCCTTCACAGAATTTGCATTTTGTGAGCGGTTCCTCGGTGATCCTTTGGAAGACCTCAAAGACCTTGCCGCACTTGGTGCACTCATATTCGTAGATCGGCATTCCCAGACCTCCTGCCTGGCGCTACGCTATTATTATAACCTCTCCAGCCCATTCCCGTCAAGAGCCGCGAAGTGGGGGTAGTGGGTCAAGGGGCGGGGCAGGAAAACAGATGCGTCCAAGTAAAGTGTTGATGCGGTGGCGCGGTCATGGTATAGAAACAGGGGCAGAAAGGAGAAATCATATGGCGACAGCAAAGATCCTGATCGTCCTCGGCAGTGACAGTGACCTTCCAACCATGGAAGACGGGTTGAACTTCTTGAAGACCATAGGGGTTCCTTATGCGCTCGATATCTCTTCTGCGCATCGTCACCCTGAAAAGACAGTGGCCCTTGCACAGAAAGCGCGCGAACAAGGCATAGAGGTGATCATTGCCGCTGCCGGGCTTGCCGCTCACCTGCCCGGTGTTGTGGCCGCGAATACAACGTTACCGGTGATAGGCATCCCTCTCAAAGGGGAGGCCCTTAATGGCCTGGATGCGCTGCTTTCTATAGTCCAGATGCCGAAGGGGGTGCCGGTTGCTACGGTAGGCGTTAACTCCTCGCGCAATGCCAGCATCCTTGCGTGTGAGATACTTTCCATCAAATACCCTCAAATCAGAAAGAAGATGGAGCAGCTCAAGGAAACCATGAGAAACGAGGTTGAACAGAAATCGAGGCAGGTAGCGCACAACACGGCTAAGATAGGGTCACGGGCGGGTACCCGCTTGCGGGTGCGTCAAGGGGCACGAAAGAAGGAATGAGGTTCGCGACGACGACTCGCGAACCTGTTGCGCGTTTCAGGTTGCGAGTTAAACAATTTTAACGCGAAACTCGTAACCACGCCGAAGGCGTGCTAACTCGCAACAAGCTCGTTACGCTGATCACCATACACTATGCACTAAACACTAAACACTGTTTTAGGCCTCGTCGGCGTTGACATTGGCAGCCTCTTCTGATACTTTTGTCTTACCATGCTGAACGCGATTACGGACGTGGAAGGGATCTTGGTCGGTCATGCTTCCGACTACTCCGGCTGCACCGGGTGCACTGTTATACTCTGCGAAAAGGGCGGGGTATGCGGTATTGACATCAGGGGAAGCGCGTCAGGCACGCGTCAGATTGATTCCCTCAGCATAAATCACGTCGTCGAAGAGGTGCACGCAATACTGCTTTGTGGTGGCTCAAGCTTCGGCCTCGACGCAACGAGCGGTGTCATGAAGTTTCTGGAAGAGAAAGGAGTCGGTTTTGACGTGAGTGTGGCGAAGGTGCCCATTGTCCCCACTGCAGTCATATTTGACCTTGCTTTTGGCGATTACAAAGTACGACCAACCCGCGAGACAGGGTACGAAGCCTGTATGAATGCATCCGCCGAAGTAGCCGAGGGGAGCGTGGGTTGCGGTGTTGGCGCCACGGTCGGCAAACTCTTTGGTCTCCAGTGTGCGATGAAGGGTGGGGTCGGCACGGCGAGCATTGCCATGCCCGATGGACTCATAGTGGGTGCCCTTGTCGTCGTGAACGCGTTTGGTGACATAGTTGATAACCTCACAGGTAAGATTATCGCAGGTGTGAGGAAAACAGAGGAGAGTCTCGAATTTGCCAGCACCGTTGACTCCTTGAGACGGGGATACGTAAAAAAACAGTTTGGCATCGAGAACACGACGCTCGCCGTTGTGGTGACAAACGGCGCATTCCACAAGAGAGAGATCACTAAAGTAGCGCAGATCGCTCAAGGGGGGCTCATCAAAACCGTTAATCCCGTGCATACGACGTTTGACGGAGATTTGGTGTTCGCGCTCTCCATGGGTACCGTAGAGGCGGACGTTAACAGAGTGGGCATCCTGAGCGAATTCGTGGTAACGGAAGCCATCAAGAGGGCAGTGAGAAAAGCAGACGGATTGGGCAAACTGCCGGCGGCCAAAGATGTGACGAGGGCTCGCAAGCAATCGTCTTATCTCGCCGACGAAGAGGGGCCTTAATACGTAACGAGGCGGGCGTATGGACGACTATCGTGCGGTGGCGGAACTGATCAAAGAGAAAAGGTACGTTGTCGCCTTCACAGGGTCCGGTATATCTGTTGATAGTGGTATTCCCACCTTTCGCGGCGGACAAGGACTCTGGGAAAAATATGACCCCATGGAGTACGCACACATAGACGCGTTCCGGCGCAATCCTGATAAGGTGTGGAACATGTTGAGGGAAATGGCCGGTGTGATTTTTGCGGCAAGGCCTTCTCCTGCCCATGTGGCGCTCAGCGAGCTCGAGAAAAAAGGATTTCTCAAGGCGATAATCACCCAAAATGTAGACGGACTCCATCAGACAGCCGGCAACACCAGTGTTATCGAATACCACGGGAACCACAGGCGGCTTGTCTGTCTTGGCTGTTCGGCAAAGGTCGATTTCACGGAGGCTCAAGCCCGCATGCTGCCGTACCCCGTGTGCGAGCGCTGTCTTGCTCCTCTAAAACCCGATGTGGTCTTCTTCGGTGAGCCTATCCCCATGCTCGATATGATACGGGCAAACGAAGAGGCGAGAAAGTGCAAGGTGATGCTCATTATGGGTACGTCGGGCGTTGTCTATCCAGCGGCAGACGTTCCATACCTTGCTCACTCGAGTGGAGCGAAGGTAGTCGAGATCAACATTGACGAAACACCGTTTACCTCCTCCGTATCGGATTTCTTCTTCAAGGAGAACGCATCGGACGTACTGCCGAAAATACTTGAGCATATTGGGACGTAGCGTGCTTGATGCCTGGCTCGGTGAGAAGGGTAATCTCTACACGAAAGAATCGTTATTCAGGTGCGATGATGCATGCCCGCGGTATGGCTGTCGCGGAGAACTGCTTGTCAACGTCAGCCTTCTCGAAGTCTAGTGTACAGGCAAGGCACCTGGGCCGGCCTGTCCCCGAAGTCACCGCGGGCGGCCGGTGGTGGGGTCAGATACGTGAAAAGATTCGAGCGCTGGATACGCCGGACGGGCTAGGGACGTTGCTCCCCGGCATGGAGATTGTAGAGGCATTGAACCTATAGAGGGTCTATAGAGGTGTCTATGGAACACGTATTTTGCGTTATCATGGCAGGCGGAAAGGGAGAGCGCTTCTGGCCGCTCAGTACGAGTAAGACTCCCAAACCCTATCTGAATCTTATAGGCGATAAAACGATGATTCAAATGGCGATCGACCGGGTGCGCCACCTCGTACCCGAGGAGAGAACCTTCGTCGTCCTGGGAGAAGAGCAACTGGAGATAGCAAAAAAACAGCTTAAACAGCTCTCCGAAGAGCACTTCATCGTTGAACCGGCAGGCCGCGACACGGCTCCCTGCATCGGCTTTACCGCCATGGCCCTGCGTGCGCTCGACCCTGAGGCCTTGATGGTCGTGATGCCGGCGGACCACTATATACCGGATGAGGATGCTTTCGTAAAAGCGGTCTTCCAGGCTGTTGAATGCGCGCGGAGTGGCGATCACCTCGTTACGGTAGGTATCAAGCCGACGCGTCCGGAAACCGGATACGGTTACATACACGCCTTCGAAGAGATGAAGACGGACTCCGGCTCATCCTGTTACCGGGTGAAGCGCTTTGTAGAGAAGCCGGACGCACCAAAAGCCGTCGGATACCTGGCTGACGGCCGGTATTATTGGAACAGCGGTATTTTCGCCTGGAAAGCAGGAACTGTTCTGCAAGGGATTGAGAGACATATGCCAGCCCTCTACAAAGGACTTGTGGAAATAGACGAGGCCATTCTGGCGAACGAGGATGAAAAGATCGATACGATTTTCAAGGGCTTCGAGAGCATTTCCATTGATTACGGCCTGATGGAAAAGGCCGACAATGTGGTTATGGTGAAAGCAAACTTCGGATGGGATGATGTGGGCACCTGGGGCTCGCTTCTAAGGATTCTTGAAGTGGATCGAAATGGAAATTATACGAGAGGTGAGCCGGTCTGCATTGACACTGAAGACTGCGTGGTATACGGCGATGACGTTGCCGTCGGGACCATAGGCGTGTCGCACCTCATCATTGTGGCTTCGAAGGAGGGGGTGCTCGTCTGCGATATCAATCGGGATCAGGAAGCGAGGAAAATCGCAAAACTGCTTGGATCGGGAACTTAAGGCAGGGGTCATAGATGATCAGCCGGGTTTGCGCTGCCACGCTTTACGGAATCGATGCCATCAAGGTTGATGTGGAGGTTGATATATCCGCGGGGTTGCCTTCTTTCAGCATCGTAGGCCTGCCGGAAACGTCTGTAAAAGAGAGTAAGGAGCGGGTGAGGGCTGCAATCAAAAATGCGGGCTTCGAGTTCCCGAATGATAGGATCACGGTCAATCTCGCACCCGCGGATGTCCGGAAAGAGGGCTCATCTTTTGATCTTCCCATCGCATTGGGAATACTTGCCGCGACAGGGGCCATTAAGCAGGCATCGTTAGATGGCTTTCTGCTGATCGGCGAGCTCTCGCTTGACGGGACGATCAAGCCCATCAGGGGCGCGCTCTCGGTGGCATTACTGGCCAAGAGAGAAGGCTTCGGGAATATCGTCGTGCCTGTTGAGAACGGGCCGGAAGCGGCGATAGTCAGGAAGGTCCGTGTGCAGGGAGTTGGTCACCTTCTTGACCTTGTACACTTCCTGAGGGGTGAGCGCGACCTGGCTCAGTTCGAATCAGCGGACACGGGTGAAAAGGTCGGTGGGTCCTCAGACGGCCTCAATTTCTCTGACATAAGAGGTCAGGCCCAGGCAAAACGGGCTCTTGAGATCGCGGCAAGCGGCGCCCACAACGTGCTCATGATTGGCCCGCCCGGATCGGGCAAGACCATGCTTGCCAGAAGGCTGCCGACGATACTGCCTCCGCTGACCTATGATGAGGCAATAGAGACCACGAGGGTCCACAGCATAGCGGGTCTCACGAACAAGGACGCATTCCTGGTAACGGAAAAACCGTTTCGCGCCCCTCATCACACCATATCCGATGCGGGATTGATCGGTGGAGGCCATGTCCCAAAGCCTGGAGAGATCAGTCTTGCCCATAACGGGGTGCTTTTTCTTGACGAGTTTCCGGAGTTCAAACGAAATGTGCTCGACGCGCTCCGCCAGCCTCTCGAGGATGGGAGCGTCGTCATCTCCAGGGTAACGCATGCCATCGCGTTCCCGGCGCGGTTCATGCTCGTCGCGGCCATGAATCCTTGTCCGTGCGGGTACTATGGTGATGCGAGGAGGGCTTGTATTTGCACGGGTGCCCAGATACACAGGTATCGTTCCCGGATATCAGGGCCACTGCTTGACAGAATGGATATTCAGATCGAGGTACCGCCTGTCACCATCCGAGAGCTTTCCATGGAAACGAATGAAGAGACTTCCGAGGCGATGCGGCAGCGCGTGGCTGCTGCCCGGAAAATCCAGGAAGCGCGCTTCAAAGGAAAACCTGTTTACGCCAATGCACAGATGCCCACCCGTTCCATCAAGAAGTATTGCGCCATCGGCGATTCCGCGAGACAGCTACTCGAAAGAGCAGTCGAGAAATTCGGGCTTTCCCCCAGGGGTTACCACCGCATCCTCAAGGTCTCACGAACCATAGCGGATCTTGAAGGAAAAGAGCACGTCGAAGAACCCCACGTGGCAGAGGCCATCCAATACCGCGTGCTGGACAAGCGAGTGATGCTGTAACTGTCGGGACGTTCCACCTCCTAAGCCGCAATATGGTCCCGCACTAACTCGGCATCCTTGCCTTCCTTTATAGGTGGGAAATTGATAATCACGACAAACATGACGACACCTCCTTTACGGTTTCTGCAGCGGGTCCAAACGCAAAGACCGGTCTTTGCCGCTACGATCTAAGAGAGTAAGGGTAATAGATCAGTACGATCGATCCCTCATGTTCATTCCGAATCCTCTCTCTTATCTGGTCAGTTCCTTGGGCATCAGCGCAGACTTCTCCATCAGACCCGATTGGCTGTCGACCCACGGGTTCTTCCTAACAATCTGTATGTCTGTCCCACTGCTACGACCAACGGAATAACGCCGAACACGATGAAGATTACATCAGCAGGCATGCGAAGCCACTCGATCAACTTGATGGTTGTTCCATTGAGAAACTCCGGGCCCCGTGCGTGCCAGTACCCATTGGTGAGTACGTCCCAGAACTGCAGCACGCCGCCGGGGAAAAGGTTGAGGATCACCATGAGTGCAAGGCCGACATTCAACCCCCAGAAGGAAAGCCGCACATACTTTTCGACACGGGTCCAGTCGCCGTCAGAGAGCACCTGCCTCATAGCGAAGACGGTGAAGGAAAGCGCCAGCATGCCGAACACGCCCATCATCGCCGCATGGCCGTGATTTGGTGTGAGTATCGTTCCTACTTCAAAGTAGCTAACGATCGGCAGATTGATGAGAAAGCCGAAAATCCCCGCGCCGACGAAATTCCAGACCCCCACCGCCATCATGAAGTAGAAGGTCCATTTGTGGGGCACCGAGATCTCCTGACCACACACGTCGCACCGCCCCTTGGTCAGCTTGATGAAGTCCCAGGCGTCGAGGGTCAAGAGCGTCAGGGGGATAACCTCCATGGCGGAGAACAGGGCCGCAAGGGCCATGGTAACGCTTGATTGGCCGGTCCAGTACCAGTGGTGGCCCGTGCCGATGATGCCGCTTCCCAGAAAGAGAATGGCATCGAGGTAGATGACCCTCGTCGCCGTCTGGCGGGTCACCATGCCCAGCTTGTAGAAGAGCACGGCCACCATGGTCGTTACGAAGAGTTCAAAGAAACCCTCGACCCAGAGGTGAATGATCCAGAAACGCCAGTTGTCCACCACCGTGAAATGAGTCGTGCTGGTGAAAAAGAGCGCGGGCAGATAGAACAGGGGGATCGCCAGGGCAGAGCACATAAAGAGCCAGACGATCTCCCGATCTTGCCCCTCTTTCTTCGCTGGACCAACCGCTCTGACAATCAGTATAAACCAGATGAGCAGTCCCGCCGCGAGCAAGAACTGAAAGCCCCTCCCGAGGTCGAGGTACTCCCACCCCTGGTGACCGAACCAGAACCAGAGGTTCCCCAGAAGCTGGCGGATGCCGAGCATCTCGCCCAGCAGGCTGCCGAAGATAACGACTGCCAGTGCGACGAAGAGCAGGTTGACCCCGACGGCTTGCCGCTTTGGCTCCCTGCCCCCGAGCGTGCTTGCGAGAAAAAGCCCGCCCGCGACGTAGGCGGTTGCGATCCAGAAGATCGCAAGCTGCAAATGCCAGGTCCTCAGCAGGTTGGTCGGAAAGATCGCAGTCAGATCGAAGCCGTAAAACGTGCCCGGCTCGGCCCGGTAGTGGGCGGTTGCCCCTCCCACGAACACCTGGGCGAGAAAGAGAAGCCCCATCACCACAAAGTATTTTATCGTTGCCTTTTGACCGTCGGTGGCCCCGCCTGGAACCATAGCCGGGTGGATGTGCTCAGCTCTGCCCTTCCAGCCCAGGTAGTTGAACCTGCCGAAGGTGAAGAGAATGAGCGCTGTTCCCCCGAGGAGGGTGATAAGGCTTAATGCACTCCACAGAAAGGCTTCGTTCGTTGGTCGATTCCCGGCGAGGGGATCATAAGGAAAATTGTTCGTATAAGAATAGGGCTTGCCAGGGCGGTTGGCGACCGAGGCCCACGCGGTCCATGCGAAGAAGGCGGTGAGCTGCCTCAGCTCCTCCGGATCTTGTACTTGTTTATTCGTTAGCCCCCGATTGGATAGGGGGTTTTCAAAGTAGGCCTTCCACCTTCCGATTTGTTGCCCGTATGATGCTTCCTCCGCAGTGGTGAAGGACAGGGTTTGGTTCTCAGGATGGTAGCGATTCTGTTTCAGCAAACCTGGAGGCTTCGGCATTGACGGCCGCACGCTCAATAGCGGTCAGCTGGGGTACAGCCGCGCTTGAAGTTCTCTCGGGCTATAAATTCTGCTGCATCGACGGCAAGGGCGTGCAGGTATGTCGCAGAAAAATCGGGCCCAAGGTACGCACCATGCCCCCAGATCGTGCCATTCTCCATGAGACCGTGCTTGAGAAACACCTGTTGCCCCGCAAGGATATCAGCCCGGGTAAATAGTGTTGTCCCTGCGGTGCCCACCACGTTCTCAGGGATAGGTGGTGCATCTTTATAGGACCTGACCGCCACCCAGATGAGCACCGAAAATCCCAGGATCAGAATGAGGATAACCGCGTTTCTCCACCACGGGGAGAGCGTGTCCGTCAGGTGTTGTTCATCAGACATGGCATTCTCCTCACAAGGTTGGTTGTAGGAAATGATGGAGGATTGAGTTTAAAAAACTATTTCACTTTACCTGCCACACCTGTACGTCGCGAACGCCTTTTTTGGCCTTCATGAAATCTTTCATAACTTGTTCGTCATCCGTCCCCTGCCTGCTCTCTTTCATATACTGTTCTCTTACTGCGTCAAAATCATTGTCCTCAATTCTTACGATGAATATCTTTGCCATTTCCCTTTTCTCCTTTTTAGTTTATTTGTTGGAACTTCTACCGCACCTTACAGCAAAGTGAAAGCTCCATGCAACGTCATCTCCCAACGTAAATCTTAGAGAGGAAACTCAAAAGCCCAGAAACACCACCCCGCTGGCGAACAAGCGCGTGCGTCCAGAGGCCTCAGCGGGAACATCTGAGAGTACCCGAGGCCCTGAGCGCTTAAGCGGTCGACGCTGCGTATTCCCTACCGAATGTGGATCGGGAAGACGAGGCTGATGCCCGGTGACGGAGCCGGGGCATAGACGACCGGTGGTGGGGCATAGACCGGTGCCGCGTAGTAGGTACGGGGGTGATACACACGACGGCCGTGCTCGTACCGGCCGCGCTCCTCATGCCCTCCGCGTCTATCGTCTCTGCCGAACGCCGGCGCGATGAACATACCGCCGATCGCTGAGGCGAAGACGAGCGCCATCGCGATCTTGCCGACCATTGAACTAAAACTCTTGATTCTCATAGTGTCCTCCCGTTCTTATGTTGTGGCAGTCGCGATCATTTGCCCTTTGCCTTTGACTTCGTGCGGCCGTGATGTGCGAATACGGTATCAGCATTCTTCTTCTGAGCGTCAGACATGCTGGCGTAGAGGGCCTCGAAGACCGGGATGAATTTCTTGATGCCATCTGTATGCGCCTCGGTAATTTCCCCATAGGACTTGAAATCGTCCACCGCGTTCATGGTACCTGCTTTTTCTGACCTTGCTGCGACGAGCGCGTCCATCGTTTTCGCATTGTCCCGCATCACCTGCGCGACGTTATTCCATAACTCTTCCTGTTCCGGGGTGATATTGAGCGCGGTATGAAGCGTTTTGATACGTTCCTCGACACTAACGACCTTTGGAGTCGGTGACTTAGAGGCTGCTAGCGAGAGCGTTGTACCTACGAGAACCACAAAGGCTAGGATCGACACCGCAAAAATGAACTGACCGGCACTTCGTTTCATGATCTGCCTCCTTATAAGGTTAGAAACACTACAATTGTAAGGTAAGTTGCAAAGACAGCTGCGTCAAGTGAGGGGCCAGGAAGAACGCGAAATAGTAGAAAAAGGAAGCCGTCAGGGTGGTCCACCCTCAGCCCGGCCACCTTGCTCTCAAGCACAAGTCGAAGGGCAAGTTCATGTTCCTTCTGAAAGACTACGGGGTCTTCCATCCTGACGGCCGCCAGACTGTTGATATCGAAGAACCTTCTGTAATTGACCTCTTCCGTGGCAACACGCCAATAGGAGAGCTGCCAGACCTGCTTGCTGAGCAGGCCATCCAATACCGCGTGCTGGACAAGCGAGTGATGCTGTAACCGTTCATCATGGAGATTCATCATTACCGCTCGAAAGCCGCGCAACTGATCTGGATTGGCATAATGCGGCCCTCCAGTTCGTGGGGGTATCGCCTGAGGCACCTATCGTTGAAGCAGCCTGCGGCGGAAACCCTAACTTAGCATGGTAAGATTGATTTTTTTCTTATCTTTGATAAAATGAAGATCAGAGGTATCCAAATGAACATTTTTATCATAGTTATTTTTAGCTTAGTCTTCTTTCTCGGAGCAGGACCTGCTTTTGCCCAAAATTATGTAGGCATTATACTTAGTGGACATGAGAAGGACTGTGAAGTTGCTCATCAGGGCAAGATATTTCAGTGCAGGGATAGAAGACAGTTATACATCGGTGATATTATAACCAAAAAACCATCAATAACATTATTAAAGATTAAATGGGCTCCATATGTTAACGGAGCAATCAAAAATGAAATATCCATGGAGGTAGCATCGAGCCCGCCCGAGAAACTCAAAGGCAAAACGTATGCGGCAGGCCTAAAACAGTATATTGATGATTTTGTCAAACCCACAGAACATGAGGCAATTCCTTTGGTTACAAGAGGTAAGAGGCCAAAGGTGGAATTGCCATCACATGCAACTCTGATGGAGGACTATCCGATAGAAATCTCAGGTCCCAATGAGGACATTAGATCAATTACGATTGTTGATATGAAGGGACAAAAGGTTTACGAAAACTTGATTAAAAGCAAGGGCCCGGTATCTCTTATCCCACGAGAAATCGGGATTAAGCCGTTTGAAACCTACACGGTTTACATAAATAAGGATTCCGCAAAAAGGAAGCTCGATATTCTTTTGATGGATGGGACCACTCAAGAGGAGGTTCTCACGGGGTTGGCAGACATTGACAGGGAAAACCTTCCTAAACCGGACAACTTGATCGAGAAGGTGGCTTATCTACAACTTATCAGCGATGCGTACCCCGACAAAATAGACCTCTATTGGCTGGGCTACCAATTATTACAAAAAAATATGTATCAGTTCACAAAAGAACAGCAAGAGGTTATTAACGCATTGACGCAAAGATACAACAATCATTATAGAAAAACAGAATAGACGAGATGTCCTATGGCTTAATGACGTAGTCGATTGTATGTACCATTAATAACGAGAGATGACTTTTAGTATCGTCGCTATAGCCAGTTTTTTTATGTTTTCCTGAATTCTGTACCAACCCATAGCCATCACAGGAATAACCATATTTATGAAGAAAAAAATTGTGTTTATAACAATCCCGTATTTCACATAAAAATAGTATGTTATTGGTACCAACAACACAGAGGCGAAAATCATCGCAATTGTCCTGGCTACAGATGGATGGCAATGCACAAACAGATAACCTGCAAATAGGATAACTAATAAGTCGACTAAAAAAACTACCCATGGCGGTGCGTCGCGGACCTGCCAATTCCCCAGTAACACATTCATTGCATTCCCGATAATATATATGCCAGCCATGTCGCCTACCGGCGTTCGATACCAGCCCTCTTTGTCCGGACTCGATGTGCCGATGATGACAATTTTGTCTCTTAATTCCTGCTGCAATGCCTCTATCTCATCTGGCAGTATTCTTTCAGAAAATAGATTGCCACCTCTGCCAAAAGTACCTGGTGGTAGGAGGGCAAAGCGTATCCTGTTTGAAAAAAGCTCGTTGTTCGCTATCTCTAACAGGGCCTTATTTGACAATTCTATACTGTACTTTTCAGTTCGTTGATGCTCAAAATCGTCAAGGATTTTTGGCTCTAATGCTCTTAACTTGGAAAAATCATTCGTAAATAGAGCGACAGATAAAGTAGGAACTCCCCACAGAACCACGTTCTTGCCGTCATTCCTCTTTGCGATATCATAATAACGTATATAGCGAACGACTCTATCTGATTTTGAAAATGACGCGTATGGAAAACCACGATAAAAGTTAGGGTTTTTATCTATTACATCATCGAAAATGTTTTTTTTGATTTTATTATTGATACTGCCTTTAATCGTCGGAAATATTATTTTGAGGCTGGATTTTCTTTTCGTTATGTCTTCCAAACATCTTCTCAGTTCAGCGTCCTCTCCTGCATTATTTGAGGGGTAGTCAAATAAAATATCAAGGGCCACAACCTTTGCTTTATTCTTGTCTGCTAATTTCAAAAAATGCGCTATTTTGTTTCTTGGAATGAATAAAGGCTCCCCCCAGCCGCTATACGTATCGTTATCTATATCGATAAACACAATATGGTTTGAAAGTTTTCTGCGCAACCCTTCGCATTCCATATCATGAGAAGGTCGCCTCAGGCATTCTTCCGATGTTTTCATAAATGCGGTTGCCTCTTTCTTTATCAGCTTGTCTATCGTTGAATTAAGGAGATTCTCCATAAACTGTAGACGAAGGATGAAAAAGAAGGCTATCCCTATAATGATCCCAAGACTTATATTGATGAGGAAAGATATTTTTGCCTCCTTTTCCCACCGTCGATAGTCTAAATAGTGATGGAACTGCAATACCTTTTTTAAATAGGGGGATATTCGGTCGAGCAATCTACTGAAGATGTGTTTTCCTTTCGTCTGCTGCTAATACCCTATTCCTGACCAATAGAAAATATACAAAACTAATGATTTGTCTCTCTGCCTCCGTCGCCAAACAAGACAAAAGGCGCCCAGAAAAGTGGATGTGCATAACTCGCAACAATCTTTTTTGAGGAAGGATCTCTATATCCGGGATCGCTGATAAGGTCGAGCATCGCTTTCCTTAGTGCCTGGGCGCGGGTGTGTTGTTCATGTTCAAGCTGACCGTGAAAGATCTGTGTGATTAATTTTTTTGCTGACGTAGTTTCAATAGGATACATGGTTGCAAGAACAGCTCGTGTTCCTGCATAAAAGAACGCCCGCCCGAGCCCGGAGAGCGCCTCGGCACCCGATTCTTCTGCAGCGCCTGTATTGCAGGCAGAAAGGACTACCCAATCCGCATTTAACTTCAACTTCATAATCTCACCTGTGGTCAGCAACCCATCCTCCTTATTACCGGTGATGGTGGAGGACGAGAGGGCAAGAGCTGGTTGGTCAAGACCGTCCAAATCACCGGGGAGCAATGCATGGGTGGCGAATGCGACAACCTGTCGGTCAGAGAGATTCATCGCCTTCACCCTCGTTTCCGAAGCCTCTTTGCCTAAGAAGACATCACGACTCATATCTGCCTTCAGTGTTGTGGCAATGCTCCTGATTTCGTCGGCAGTATCGGGCAGGCGGTCTAAATTCTCGAGCCGGCTTGAGGTAATGTTCGTACTGTCGAGTCCGCCCCTGTTCGATATACGCACACTCCTCACCTGAATAGCGTTAGTCTCTTTTTCTAACAGGGTGACCTGCTCAGGGTTGAAGATGGGATCGCCAAAACCGACAAAGGCTTTCCGTTGCAACGGACCGGCGGGCAATGTGCGAAGCGAGATGAGTGACGATGCAGAGGGCACCATCGTAATTGAAACCTGATGAATAAGCCAGGGGGCCTTTCTGTATCCATCGAAGAGGAGCTTCTCGTCTTCTGAGCGCTTAAAGGGTGCAGTTGTGAGGACAGCAAGGGGTATCCGGCTTATTGGTTCATTTGCGATCACCAGCAAATCATGGGCATCCTCCCATCCTTCCCTGACCGGGAGCAAGAGCTTGCTGTATAATTCGTATGCATGGTCAGTGTTGAATACCGGAATATCATTGAACGTAGAAGGTTTCGGGTCGAGTGACTCCTGCAGTACGGACACGATTTTTTCGAGATCCTTTTTCCGCACGGGGATGGAAGCAAACCTCACCGTACCGCTCTGGGGAATGGCCCAGATGTAAGTGCGATCATCCAGAGTAAAGATCGAAATCAGTGACTCATGAGGATAGAGATGCTTTTGTACTGAAGAAGGTAATGGTGGTTGAGGGTTGACGAAACTGGCATATTTGGGAGAACGCTTTTGAATCTCGTCCAGCATGGTGCTTCTCGCCTGCCGGAGGGCGTTGAGTTTTGTATTGAGGTTTTTGGTTAATCGCGGATCCTGTTGGTCAGGGGGCGCTGAGATGATCTCGAGAATTGACGCCTCTGTAGCGTTTATCTCCTTCAAAGCGTCCTGTTCCTGACGGATCAGGTTCATGATTTCCGGATCATTTTCTGCAGCCCTTGCGCTGCTCGCCAGGAGGGCGCTCTGTACGGTTTGACCCCGAGTGGCTTCTGAGAGCCTAAAAGACAATGCAACGGCATCAATCTTGCGACCGCTTTCAACAGGCGTCTGCCGAATCTGATCGAGGAGTCTCATGTAGTCCTGGATTATGATTTTCACGCGCTGGCGCCTGAGGTAGCCGCTTCTCTCCGAAGTGTATCTCATCAGCACCTTTGTTGCGTTGGAAAGGTCCTCCTCGGCCTGTTTGAGGTTGTTCATGCGGGAATGTGCCATTCCGCGAAGTGCCAGCATCTCAGCGGTATTGACATGATTCTCACCGAAAACAGTTCTGAACTTCTCGTAGCTATTGGTTATAAAACTCATTGCCTCTTCGGCGCGGCCTGTGCATATAAGAGAAAGTAAGAGCGACGGATTCTTTGCATATTCTTTTTCGTAAAGATATTGATTTTCTCGCATGCCTGTTTTAACAAGATCGAACTGCTCCATTGCGCCTCTGAAGTTTCCTTGGGCCGCAAGAAGGGCTCCGTAGTTACCCCTTACCTGGCCGGCCATCCGAGAATCGTTTGTAACTCCCGAAGCCTCAAGGATTTTGATGGCCGAAGAGAGCAGTCTTTCTGCTTCCTCGGTTCTGCCCTGCGCAGCGAGGTTGGACGAAATTATTAAGACCGCAGAAAAAGTCTGTGCGGATTCTTGTCCGCCGTGGCCCAGGGACTCCTTCAATACATCACGGGCTGCGACTTCTGATTCAAAAAAGCGTCCTTGCCTATAGAGATTGCGGGCAAGCCATATTTTCCGCCGGAGTATCGTCCCGGGAGAAGAAAACTCAAACCCAAGACCAAGGCTGCTATCGAGCGCTGCACGTATGGATTGTTCTGCCGCTTTGTATTTGCCTTGCGCTTCGAGAATGGCGGCTTCCATATGGGCTTCCATAATTCCGCATTGCGCAGCCAGTCTCTGACCTCGCTGACCTCGTCTCTTTCTATTCTGCGCACTGCTACAATGTCTTATTCCATCCTGTTCTGTTTTCTTTGCGGCATCTAGGTCCCCTATGAGCGTATATGCGCTTACCAGCATCTGGTAACTCGGGATGTGGTTTGATCTCTTTATATTTTGTTCGAGGACTTGAATTCCACGTTGAAAATTGCCGGCATCCATCTCAGCAACTCCAAGCCTCTGCATGAATTCTGGATCAGTGATTCCGGCCTCTCCAGCGTAATGCTGCGCCATTGCAAAATCATTCAATGTCTGTTTGTAGCGGCCCAACTGCCATGCTGCAATACCCCTATCCCTGTAAAATGCCACTAGGCTTTGTTTGCTTTCGCTGGCGGGTGGAGGGGCATCGGCTTTCATTCTATTTGACTCGGTGTTTCCCTTAAACTTTCCAGCCTGATTTAATATCTTAATGATATCGTCAATACGTCTCGGCGGGGGCACAAATGCTTCTTCGCCTGCTGCAGAAGCCGTTACTTGTTTTGCCTCGTCTAAAGACATTGCTGACGCGGCAGCCCATGCCTGAAGTGTAACTACGATCAGTGAACATATAAGGAGAGCTCTACCCATGAATATTTGCACCTATATCATAAGCGTGGAGAAAAAAATAAGTAAAGAGAAAAAATGCCTGGAGTTTCCTGACTTTTCCTTTACCCACTCTCCCACCAGAAGTCAAAGCATACCTGGAACTCAGGCTTTTTTGTTTTTGTTGTCCCCTGTGCGCCGGTTTTATTTGGAAAGAGGAGATTATACAGCCCGTCTGCGGTTGCATAGTTAAAAAAGCTAAAAAGAACGTTAAAATCATGCTCAGAGGAAGACATGCGCGGGCTCCGGATTGCGTGGCGCACCTACTATTCGGGTAATAGTTCAAGTGCTGAGAAAGTGAAAATTGCCAGCTAAAAGCGATAACATGGGGGTTCACCGGGAGCCGGATTCATCGGCGATAAGGTGCAGCCGATTGGTTCTGCAGATTCATCTGAAGAATTTGTTCGGAACCAACCACTCGCCGCTCGGGCTGTGCCCCCGCTCTACAGCCTCATTGTAAAATTGAGTGATCCCATATACTGCCTGATGCAGAGCTGATCCAAGATCGTCGCTATAGGGATGGCTCGTCACGTATTCGTCCACTTGAGTGGGTGTTTTAATAAAGTGACTCTGTGTGAAATGAACCTTGTCTGACTCGAAAAGTCTGAATAAACGAATGGTAATGGTTGTGACGATGTCTTTGAGAGTAAATTGATACTCCTTAATGAGTTCCATTGGAGTTTCAACCACGTCCCTACATGCTTCGAATACTGCTTCTGGTGTCCAGGCCATAATTCTATCCTCCTTTCATATCGAGAACATGGTGCCTCAGCGGGAACCAAATTTCCGAGCATCCCGGTTCAGCCGCCTGCTCTGTGATTTCATACGTCTTTTCCGAAATAATATGCTCTGTCTGCTGAAAAAACAAGCAACAAAATGTGTTGGAATCAAAACACTTTGCTTTGAGCGAACCGGATAAAAGCATCAGCAGAAGCGAAGTTCGTTTTTTGCAGGTATCCGCTAGCTTGTCCGAAAAATCGGATACATATCTACATCATATAGATATGACATGTATATGGTATGGATAGCCTATATATAACACTCCCCTTCCGAGTATATACCAGGGTCGGCCAGGAAAGAATTATTGTTGCCTCATGGGTGCGAATCGAAGGCGCAATCGACCGGCTTACTGATTGTCTATCAGGCAGCTGCAAATGCGTCAGGGCGTACGATCTTGGCCGGGCTGCCGAGCTGAGCTGCACAAGGGGCTTACGCGTGGTGGCATCCCATCGGATGTGAGAAAACAGAAACGCGGTCCAAGACACATGCCGGAATCCTGCTGACCCCCGTCTGGCATTGTGTTGTATTGACAAAAGGAACCAAATAGACGAAATGGGGAGGGCTTTCGCCGGGTCAGATTTCGATGCATGGCAGGGAGTGAGACAAGCTGCATACTGACAAAGCGGATGACCATTTGACGGCGCCGCCTCACATACCGTGTGCCGATAACTCGCCATCGACCATCTGCAGCCTTCTCTGGCCTAAAGCGCCGATTTCCGGGTCGTGTGTAACGAGCACAAGCGCTGAAGAGAGTCTCTGGCGCACTGAAAGGATGTAGTCCAACACCTCCCTGCCGGTTTTCCTGTCAAGGTTGCCGGTAGGTTCATCGGCCAGGATCACTTCAGGCTTATTGATCAGTGCCCTGGCTATAGCCACACGCTGCTGCTCCCCGCCGGATAGTTCCCCCGGCCTGTGCGTCGCTCTCTCCGTAAGCCCCATGATGTTGAGGAACTCTTCGGCGGAGGCTTGCGCATCTATCGGCTTCACGCCTCTGATCCAGAGAGGGAGCATGATATTTTCCAGCACGCTGAAGTCCTGCAGCAGATGATAAAACTGGAAAACAAACCCTATTTTCTGATTTCTGAACTCGCTCTGTTCCTGCTCTCCATAAGCAGCGATAGCCGTTCCCCTGTAACGTATTTCTCCTTCGGTCGGCCTGTCGAGGGACCCGAGGATATGCAGGAACGTGCTTTTCCCGGCCCCGGAGGGCCCCATGATGGTAATGAAGTCACCGGCACAGACATCAAGATCAATGCCTTTCAAAACCTCCAGGCTTCCCCCATCTTTGTCATATCTCTTCTTTATGCCCTTTGCGGAAAGGATCAGATCACTCATAGCGCAAGGTCTCCACGGGGTCAATCTTTGTGGCCTTGTACGAAGGATAGAGCGTAGCCAGGAGACAGATCACGATAGTCACCGACGCAATAAGAAGAACATCGGTCACGCCGATCTTCATGGGCAGGACGTTGATAGTATAGACCTCCTCGGAGAGCTTTATGACATGGAGCCAATTCTGGATCACGCACATGAGATAGCCGATCACGGATCCCACAAGGGCCCCGAAGACCCCGATGGTCAGGCCTTCGGCCATGAAGATCTTCATGATGCTCCGGTTTTTCGCGCCCATGGCCTTGAGGATGGCAATGTCCTTTTTCTTTTCCATGACGGTCATGACGAGTGAGCTTATGATATTGAAGCTCGCCACGAAAATGATGAGGACGAGAATGATGAACATGGCAATCTTTTCCAGTTTGAGCGCTGAAAAGAGGTTCCTGTTCATCTCCGTCCAGGTGCGTATGATGTAACGTAGGCCGAGCTTTTGCGCCACGGCGGCGCGCACCGTATCCGCCGCATATACGTCCTTCAGCTTCACTTCGATGCCGGTAATGCCGCCTCCAAGAAGGGCCTGCACGTCCGCAAGAGACATGACCATGAGCATGTTGTCGATGTCATACATCCCCGTCTGAAATATACCTCCCACCCTGACACGTACGGTCTCGGGCGTCGCGCCCATGGGTGATATCCCGCCAAAAGGCACGAGTATCGTAAAGACGTCGCCGGTCTTCACGCCCAGCTCCCGGGCCAGTTCTTTGGCGACAAGGACAGTTCCCTTCTCACGCAGGGCATCGATGCTTCCTTCCTTGACGAGGTGGCTCAAGAAAGAGAGGTCCTTCGGATCCATACCTTTCACAACAACGCCTGATACACGCTGGCCGCTCTGGGCCAAACCCTGAAACGTGATGAAGGGAAAGGCCGCGGCAACGCCCTCCGTGTTTTTCACTGCTGCCACCACCTGATCAGGGTTTACGATTTCGCCGCTCAAATCTGAGATCAGCATATGCGGATTAACACCCAGTATACGGTCCCTGATCTCATCCTGAAACCCTGTCATTACGGCAATCACCACGATGAGCGCCATCACGCCTATGGCTATGCCCACCGCGGCAGCCCAGGTGGTAAAGGATATGAACTTCTCCTTTCTCTTGGAACGCAGATACCTCAGGGCGATGGACGATTCGTAGGTCATGGTCTGTTCTTAGCCTTCATTCGTATCTGCTCATGTTTCTACTTTTCATCTTCTCATCTTCCTAGCCCGCAGGGCGATCTTCCATCTTCCTAGTCGCCGGTTACCCGCTTGCGGGTGGGTGCGACGGTCGTCCTAGCGAAGTGGTCGCGTTCTTACCTCACGGCCTGAGAAGCGGAAAGAGTATCACTTCCCTTATCGAAGGGCTGTCCGTCAGCAACATGGTCAGCCTGTCTATGCCGATGCCCTCTCCGGCCGTGGGCGGCAGACCGTACTCAAGCGCCATGATGTAATCCTCATCCATTGAGGCGCCCTCTTCCTTTTCCTTTATCTGCTCCATAAATCGCGCCCGTTGATCCTCAGGGTCATTCAGCTCGTTAAATCCGTTGGCGATCTCCATGCCGCAGATATAAAGCTCAAATCGCTCGACAAGGTCAGGCTGCTCTTTCGATCGCTTTGCCAGCGGAGAGACTTCAACAGGATAGCCCGTTATGAATGTCGGCCGCTGGAGCTTCTCCTCACACAGCTTCTCAAACAACTCCGTGATCACTTTTCCTTTGGGTGCCTTCTCCAGACCCTCTATTCCCAGTGCTTTTGCGCGATTCCTCAGGGAATCGAGATCAGGCTCCGCGCTAAGGTCGAGCCCACCCAGCTCAGCGAGCGCCTCCTGCATGCTCATCCTGCGCCACGGCAAGGAAAAATCGATCTCTCTTTCATTATAGACGATTGTATGCTGCCCGCAAAGTTCCTGTACCAGGGAAGAGACCATCTCCTCGGTAAGGCTCATCAGGTCCTCATAGGTTACATACGCCTGGTAGAACTCAAGCATGGTGAATTCCGGGTTATGGCGCACGGATATACCTTCGTTTCTGAAGTTTCTGTTGATTTCGAAGACCCGCTCCATGCCGCCCACGATCAGCCTTTTCAGGTACAGCTCCGGCGCAATGCGGAGGTAGAGGTCGAGCCCGAGGGCATTATGGTGGGTAATGAAAGGCTTGGCCACAGCGCCTCCGGGGATGAGCTGCATCATGGGAGTTTCCACTTCGACGAAGTCCCGGCCCGCGAAAAACTTCCGTATGAACTCGATGATCCGTGCCCTCCTCACGAAGACCTCCCGCACCTTCTCATTGACGATCAGGTCCACGTACCTGTGCCGGTAGCGCTCTTCCACGTCCTTGAGACCATGCCATTTTTCCGGCAGCGGACGCATCGATTTGGTGAGGAGGATGATTTTCTCCGCGAGGATCGTCAGTTCGCCTGTCTTTGTTTTGAAGACCTTCCCTTCTACGCCGATGATATCACCGGTGTCGAACTTTTTGAAGGCCGCGTAATCCGGGTCCTTCAGGAAATCCTTCCTCGCATAGACCTGTATGCGCCCCTTGCGGTCCTGGATATGCAAAAAGGTGCTTTTACCAAAGTCCCTGAAGGCCATGATTCTCCCGGCGGCAGAAACATACGCGCCTTTCGCCTCCAGTTCGACTGCATCGAATGCATCGAACTCCCGTTGCAGCTCAGCGCTATCCGTATGGGGCCATCTCACCTGGGGATACGGCTCAATGCCGGCGCTCTTCAGGTTCTCCGCTTTCTCTTTCCTCACCGCAAGCAGGTCATGTATCGGTTCCATCGCTTCCTCCCAACCGAATAATCACATCGTAATCGAGCGTCTCTACTATTACACCATCTCTGATCTGGCCAACCTCGCAGTCGCCCTGTATGAAGGCAAGACCGTCCACGTCAGGGGCTTGCCGCAGTATACGTCCTGTCCTACGCGTTCCTTCTTCTGACTCCACTACCACCTTTGCCCGCTCTCCCTTCAAACTCTTCAGCTTCTCCTTTGATATTTCCTTCTGCAGTTCCATAACCTTTTGAAAGCGCGCTTTCTTCACGCCCTTTCTCAGATGTCCTTTCATCCGTGCGGCGGGAGTGCCCTCTTCTTTCGAGTAGATGAACGCACCGAGATTGTCGAATTGCCACGCCGTCAGGAAGTCGCACAAATGCGTAAATTCCTCTTCCGTCTCTCCGGGAAAGCCCACTATGACCGTTGTCCGCAAGACCGCTCCGGGTATGCGATCCCGTATCTTCCTGATCAGGCTTTCAAGTTCTCGTTTTGTATAGCCTCGTCTCATCAAGCTCAGAATACGATCTTCCGAATGTTGAATCGGCAGATCGAAGTACTTGATGATCCTTTCCTCCCGTGCGATCAAATCGATGAGCTCCTCGTCCAGGCCCTTCGGGTGCATGTAGAGCAGCCTCAAAAAGTAATCACCCTCCACCCGCAGCAGGCTGCGGAGCAACCCCGTGATATTGTTCTCGCCATCTCCGTTGTTCTCCCCGTCACGGTCCTTTCCGAAGGAGGTAATATCCTGGCCTATGATGGTAAATTCCTTGAATCCGCGCTCAAGAAGGGCTTCAAATTCCGCGCGCACCTCATCGATGCGCCTGCTCGCGAGTGGACCCCTGATGGCAGGTATCGTGCAATAGCTGCAACGGTTGCGGCAGCCCTCCTGAATCTTCAGGTAGGTCGACGGCGGCTGCGTCAGCACCCTGCGCGGGAACGTCTCGGTAAAGAGATTTTCCCCGGCAAAGAGCCCTTTGCTCCGGACCAGCTTTTCGAATTCTCCGTAACGGCCCCGGCCCACAAAAAGATCGACCTCCGGCAGCAGTTCCGGCAGTTGCGCACCGTAACGCTCCACCAGGCAGCCCGTCACAACGAGCCTCTTTTTGTCGCCCGCCCCGGCCTTCCCTTCCTGGATTATCGTCTCTATCGATTCTTTGGCGGCATCGGCAATGAACGCGCAGGTGTTCACGACAACAAGGTCGGCCTCGTCGGAAAGCACGTACCCCGCCTCGGCAAGCCGGTTGGCCAGGTACTCAGAATCAACAAGGTTCTTGGGGCAACCAAGGCTTACCATTCTAAACTTCATAGACCCTGCATCTCTCCCGGCACGCAGTGCTCTTGCTCCCGGTGCATCCTGCCTCGATGCCCACCATGTGGCAGAGGAAGAAATCATATTTGAGCGGATCCTCGGGCGCATGCTTTCGCAAGACGGCCGTAATGTCGCATGCAGCCTTCCACGACTGGGTCTGCATTGCGGTCCAGCCGAGGCATTTGCCGATCTTATAGAGATGGGTATCGAGCGGGACGATGAGGTCCCGTTTGTCTATGAAATGCCAGATGCCGACGTCAATCGCGTCCCTTCTGACCATCCAGCGCAGGTAGAGATTCCAGCGTTTCAGCGGGTTCGATGGGGAACGCTTTGGAAAAAAGAAGATGAGCCGATCGCCGTTGCCGGCGAAGTAGCGCTCCCTGACCCTCCACAAAGCGGCCCTGATATCGCCGTCGTAATGTGCCTCCAGCATGGCGCCCATGGACCCATATTCTTCCAGGATTTTCCGCACTATTTCAAAAAGATCGATAATCTCCTCCCCTTTTTGGAAGCGGTAATAGAGCCGGCTGACTGAGGAGAAATCGCCGCCCGTTATAAAGGCGTAAGGGTGGGCACCCATCCGGTCAAAGATACGCGCGAGAAACTGTTTCATAGCCTTGATGTTGCCATACGCAAATTGAGAGGCCATGAAGCCCGCAATCTCCCTGTCCCGGGCATCCGCATATCCGTGCACAAAGGCAACAGGGTCGTTTTCCATCATGCCTGCAATCTTCTTTTCTTCCCTGTTATAGACGTCGCGGAGGATAATGATCTGTTCCTTCTTATACCAATTAGTCTTCATCGATATAGTTTTCTTCTTCGAATACAAATTGGTATAGCGCATTTGGGGAGATTATGCCGTGACTGCTTTGACTTCATCTTTCCATTGCTGGAGCCGGCTCCTGAACGCCTCTTTCGTTTCGCTCACAGCCACTTTCCATTCGTCCCAGGCAGCGAGATTCGGCTCCAGGGCGCTGCCCGTGATGCCCATCGTTTTGAGCCGGCCCAGAATACGTTTCCGCACCTCTCCACTCTTCTTCTCCAATGCCTCTGTAAACCGACGCTGGAAAGTGTCCAGTTCCTTCTTGAGCCTGCCATCCAGCCTTCGGTCAACCACGTGAAGGAGATCAAACAGCTTGGCATCCTCTCCAACATCGAACCCGTTCACCACAATGTCGACGAGAAGAGAGCGTTTGGCGACCTCTGCAAGTTCTACCTTATCATACTGATTCCGAAAATCATCTACATCTATGGCACCATCAAGAAAGCGGCGCGCCATTGCTTTAAGCCTGTTTTCGGCATCCTGAATGAGGGATTTCTCCTTCTCTTTCTCGTCCATGACAAGGTTTTTCGTCCTCTCCATAGCAAGTTCAATAGCGCTTTTTATCTCACTCATACTCAGACACCCATATCCTTCTTCGGTGCATCCGTCTTGTCGTAAAATTGAGGGCTATATTCTACAACAGAGGCTTCCTCCAATCCATAGAAGATATGCCAGCAGCGGGGCTGAATCCGTATCTTGTCACCTTTTTCAAGGAAATGCTCTTCCTGCTCCTTGGTATCAAGGTCGATGAAGACCGCCCGTATCCTGCCGTTGATCACGTAAAAGATCTCCTCTTTCATCTCGTGGTAATGCATGCCACGCCAGAAACCCCTCTTGATGGTAAACCAGGCAAGGTGACGGATCAGCTCTTCGTATGCGATCTGGACGAACTCACCCTTCTCTTCTTCCCACCGCTTGACGCCGTCCAACTCCCTATTCTCCGGCACTTTCTCGATGAGCAGTTTTTTCATCATAGTGGCAACAATATACGGGCAAACGGGCGTCAGGTCAAGCAGAAAAGGCCACCCAAGAAGGCTCTTTGGACCTCCATTTTATTAACCCAATCTTCATACGCCCCTAATATCCTCTTAACAGGCTGACGTTATCCTGGTATCAGTCTGACAAGTCGGCTGAAGGAGGAGAAGGTGCGCAGAGCGACCTGCACGGATTGCGGCGACAAGGTTCATATTGTGTATGAGCCTGAGCAATAGATTACTTTCGAGTGCTTCGTAGAAGGGAAATAGGAGCTTGTATGGAAACGCAACGATTGATCGCAGGTCAGAAAAAGAGAATTGCACTGGTCGCGCACGACAACAAAAAGCATGATCTGCTGGAATGGGCAAGATTTAACAGAGACCTCCTGGCGGAACATGAGATCTATTCCACGGGAACTACGGGAAGGATCCTGGAAGAGGAACTCGACATCCCTGTCGTGAAGCTGCAGAGCGGACCCCTGGGAGGCGACCAGCAGATAGGTGCAAAAATTGCCGGGCTGGAGATCGATTTCTTGATTTTCTTCTGGGACCCGCTCGAACCACACCCTCACGATCCGGATGTCAAGGCGCTGCTGCGTATAGCGGTAGTATGGAATGTTCCGATAGCCTGCAACAGAGCGTCCGCCGACTTTATGTTTTCTTCACCACTGATGTCCGGAGAGTACATGCGCTTGCTCCCCAATTACGAGGGATACGTGAAACGGAGAATAGTAGCCTCTCAGCCACCTGACCAGAAAGCCGGCTCCCAACAACCATGCCCTACGGAGAACGCGGGCATCATCAATACCGGGGTACCCTTCTAAAAGCAAGTTTAACCGATATTTAATCCTCCCTTCATGCGTTCTTAATAGTATCACTCCATACTACGAAAATCAGGATTAAAGATTCTTAACCTTTTCTGGTATGAGTTGGCACGTATCGAGGGAAAACGATAAGGAGGTGAGACAGTTCTGGTAGGAGCAGGAAGTTGTTCACGTGTGTCAAAACCAAAGCTAAAGGAGATACTATGGAAAAAATTATTGTCCTGTGCGTTGCAATAACACTCGCCATCCTTGCCATAAGCTATGCCGGCAGCCCGACGAGCAGATGGCAGAGGAGGACCATATGATGAAAGCACGCAAGCATGTTGCGGCAGGCCGCGTCCTGCAAAAGTCATCGGTGTTCGTTGTCGGCTTCTGCTCTCTTCTATTTATGCTGGCCGGTCCTGCCCGGGCGCAGACCACGGCGACCACCGAGTCTCTGCAGTCCCAGATCGAGGCTCTCCAGCAGCAGATCAACGCCCTTAAGAAGACCACGCAGTCACAAAACGCTCCCGCTGCGGCGAGCGCACCATCTCAAGCCGCTTCTACGCCGGGTGGCGGGAAAACGCTATTCACTAACACTGACGTGAAGCTGACCCTCGGCGGATTCATCGAAGCCGCCGGTATTTATCGCAACCGCTATACGGGCTCGGACGTCAACTCGAAGTGGAACCTCGGGTCAGGAGGCTTTCCGTTACAAAATTCCCCCAACTACTACATGGACGAGGCCCGCGGTTCCGCACGCCAGTCGCGCCTCTCGCTGCTTGCCCAGGGACAGGAGGATTATGCGTCGCTCGCGGCCTATTACGAGATGGACTTTCTCGGGGGCGGCAGTGGCACCTCAGGCAACTCCCAGGAAAGCAACAGCTACAATCCCCGCATCCGTCATCTCTATACAACCTATGACACGAAGGATGGCTGGCACCTCCTGGCAGGCCAGGCCTGGAGTCTCATCACTATGAATAAGGCGGGCATCGTGCCCCGCCAGGAGTTAACGCCCCTGACCATCGAGGCGCAGTACGTTCCCGGCTTCACATGGACGCGGAACCCCCAGATACGCCTGGTCAAGGACTTCGGCCAGAAAGTGTGGGCCGGCCTGTCGGTCGAAGCGCCTCAGGCGATCATCACGGGAGGAGGCCTGCCCTCCGGCTCAAGCGCCAATTATACCTACAGACTCTTTAACCCCGCCAATTTTGCGGACGTCACCGGCACCACCAACAATTCCAACATGCCCGGCAGCCTCTCCCTGGATGAATATCCCGATATCGTAGGCAAGGTGGCTGTTGACCCCGGCTTCGGCCATTGGGAGGCTTACGGCCTAGGGCGGTTCTTTACCGACAGAACCCTGGTGAATGGCAGCCACGACAACAACACGGCCTTCGGCTGGGGTGCGGGCGGCGCAGTGCTGTTGCCGGTTATACCCAAGCTGCTCGATTTCCAGGGAAGCTTCCTCGCCGGCAAGGGCATCGGCCGCTACGGATCGGCCGGGTTCTCCGACGCAGTGGTCAACCCTATCACCGGGAAGCTCGATCCCATCAGCGAGGTGGCAACCCTGGTGGGCCTTGTCGCCCATCCGAATGACCGTCTCGATATTTACGGGTACGCGGGCATGGAGCAGGTGTCGGGAAAGGGTGTCCTCAACGCAGGAGCCTTCATGGGAGGCTTCGGCAACCCGGCTTACGCTCCTCAGTCCCTGATACAGGAAGGCTCCACGGCAAGTTCAGCGCTTGTGCAGGCCAACACCGCCGAACAGGCCACAGTCGGGTTCTGGTATTCGTTCTACAAAGGCAAACACGGCTTGATGCGCCTCGGCTTGTCCGATTCTTACACCCAGTTGCGCATCTTCAACTTACCGAGTGAGAACATGAACATCGTCATGATGAGCCTACGCTATTATCCGTTCTGATAGTCGCCGTCGTCTCCCACGGTTTGCCGGGGGAGCGGGCAGGAGAAGGGAGCAATGGCCCTGTGATTCGAATCCAGGGCCATTGCCTGACTCTGAGCCGCGTTGACCTATTTCGGGCCACTCGTTGCCCGGTGCGATGTAACCCGAGATAGACCCACCCGTTCCTCGCATCCCAAGGCGTGACCTACACCACAGTGCGGGAGAAGTTCGTCTCATGTCCCGTCCTCCTGCTGACGCCTTATGTACTTTTGACAGAAGAATGTGACAAAATGAGAAGAGAGGCAATAGGAAATTGCGAAAGGAGTATGGCCATGAGATTACCGCGTTGGTCTAAAGCTCTGTGGGTGCTCCTGCTCTACGGTCCTCATCGCGGCATCGGCCTGGGCAGAGCCCTGGAAGTTTGGAGTTATGGGTGATACCCAGTGGACCGTACCCGATGACGGGAAGAGCCCCAACGGCGTGCCGGTTGGAATTATCGCACAGATAAACCAGCAGTTCATCGGGGCGGGGGTGAAGTTCGTCGTGCAGGTGGGTGATCTGGTTGAGACTTATTCCGACGCCGCTCTGGAAACCCGATCGCGCGCCGCCCAGGACCTCTGCTCCGCCGGAATCGGTTTCTATCCGCTACGGGGGAACCACGAACCTGCGCAGGCAGCCGCGCAAAGTTTCCAGGTCGTCTTTCCTCAGACCCAGGGAAACGGTCCCTGCGTGCATGGCGCCCGTGGCTTCACCAGCCCCAGCCCGAACCTGAAGGGCTTGAGCTACTCCTTTGATTACAATGATGCACGGTTTGTTCTGCTCGACCAATTCACGAGAACAGACGGCACCGGCAGCTCAAGCACAGATACCAACATGCTCGACCAGCTCACCTGGATCGACTCGGCCCTCGCCGGGAAACCGGCGCACGGCCATGCCTTTGTCTTCGGTCATAAGAATCTCATCGGCGAGAACCACACCGACGTTCTCTTCGGCGCCGACCCGGGACAGAACCTTGCCGCCCAGGATCAGTTTATTCGAAGCCTCGGGGCTAACGGTGTGCATTATTACGTGAGCGGCCACGACCATATCCACCAGCGCTCTATCGTTAGCAGCCCGAATCGCGGGTGGAAGGTGCAGGAGATCATCACGGCGTCTGCCAGCTCAAAGTTCTATATCCCGTTGGGTAACCCTGAGCTGCCTGGAACCACAAATAACGATGTGAAGTATAACAACCCTCCGCGCGAGGCTTCGATCGCTCAGGAACGGAATACCATCGGTTACTACATTTACACAATCGACGGTCAGCGGGTAACGGTCGATTATTACTCCGCCGCTGCCAATCCAACCCGTGTAAAAAACGAGTACGTCATTACCACGACTCCGACCCTTACGTTCACCAAGCGGGAGAGCTTCGGTTACAGCCTGAATGGCAAGGAATTCCTTATAGCCCAAGGTAAGCCCTACACCGCCGTGCGGGACAAGAGCCCGTTTGCCGGCACAGATGTCAAGATCCTCGCTGGCTACAACCAGAGTGCTAAAGATGGTAGCGGACGTCCGTTGAACAAGGCTGTAGACACGGGCTGGGAGCGCGGCCAGGGCGGAACGGCCAGTGACATCCTCAGCCTCTGGGGCATGGGGCGCAGCCTGGGAACCGGCGAGACGGATACCTATGCGCTCTCGATGAGGTACAACCACAGGCGCGTGAGCGAAAAGGGACTGAGGCGCGGCCTTTTTGGCCTGGTTTCCATGAACCAGAATGGGGACTGGGTGAACGCCGTGGAAAAAAATTTCGGCAGCTCCGAACGCTTCATTCTCGGCCCATGGCGCCCTGGGTATGGCCTCGGCACCTATGGCGTTGACCCACACACCCACACCGCCTGGGCGGTCCTGAACTATGATGGCAATTTTGCCGTTGCAGATTTCCAGGTAGATCGGCGAGAGTAATCAGGAAGGTTGTGCTGAAATTAACAGAAAATTCACTGAATCCACATCTGTTCTACACCATACAGCGTTAGAATCAACACCATGAATAGAAAACGCATGAAGTCAGCACGAAAAAGACAGGTCCGCTTCTATCAGCTTCGTCAGCCGCGGACGTCCCTTCTGAGTGTACGTAAGCCTTCCGCGTCTCAAGAACAGACCGACGCGCCCGCGCATCCTAAGGCCGTTCCCCCAAGGCCGCTTAGCGACGCGGAAAAAAATTCCTGGGTGGTCTGACCCTACAGGTCACGGCATCGCGGAAAGTTATCGACTGAGTAGACTATCGAGGGTTGCTTCGCGTAGCATATTGAGACTGTTTGCCTCAAGACATCGACCCTGCCAGCTATCGCTGTAATGATCATTAAACGCTTCACTTGGCGTGGTTTGCGTGCTGTCCGATGACGATGGAACCGTCTGGCAGGAAAAACGGATTCGCTCTATGACCGAGCTGGCAAGGGTCTTCGCGAGGTTCGCGCGCAGCCTGTCAACTATGGCGTCTCTCGCCGAAAGCAGAGAATCACCTGTTGCGATCGAATCGGCAACAAGGATGCCCAGAACACCCGGATAACGGTGCCAGCCTTTTGCATCAACCTCTCTCGTCGAAGAGAACAGGACTGGCGTCACGTTTCTTAGCACCAGATCCGCTTCCTTCCCTTCATCAAAGCCTGTGAGGTCCAGAAGCAGCAACAATGGTACTGTTCTCGACCGTAGTGCCCTTTTAGCTTCTAAGGCCACCAGGTGATGAAAGTGTTCCTCCGCACAGAGTCCGTAGTCGGACTCGTACAGGTAGGAGAGTCTCAGAAAGTAAGGGCTTGCACGCTTCGCATTCTTTATCATGGCTTATCTCCTGTTGAAATCATATTCTCCAGCACGGCTTCTCACGCCACACGCTCTGTACGAAATGACCCGTGTTTGCGCTCAGCCTCTCGCTCAGCACGGTAGAGACCAAGTGCCATAATGTAGCAGTATGCGGTGTAGGGCAGAAGCGCGAGCCTGTCGATTTTTTCTCTACCGGCTAGGGTTCGTCGGATTGCACTTGACGACGCTTCGAAGGGCACGCCGGGCATGCATGAAACATTGAGTCGCGTGTCCACGCTGCATTTTGCCGCACCCCGTCTTACGAAAATCATGGAGATGCGGTGTTTTGTGCTGTCAAATCCGTACTTCTTACCCCGCACATGCTCCTCCATCTTTTGAACGGTATCCGGCTGGCGTGCACCGGGATCGAACCGGCGGCAATGATCTGCTCCGGCGATATAGAATGCGCTGATTCTTTGGGTCTGATGTGAACTCAGAATCTTGAAGAGACTCGATTCGCCATCCAGACTGCCTTCCAGGGCAGCGGACGAGTAATCGAAGAGAGGCGTAAACAGGTTCAGAATCGACCTTGCCATAGGATGCCGAATAGCCGGAGAGGTCATTTCAGGCTTTCGCGCATCGTAACCTGAGATTATATAAATGATCTTGTCCAGCTTGAATCGTGCAATCGCAGATAGCCCTATCAGCAGGTGTGCCCAGTGAAATGGGTCTGCCGAGACTGGGTAAAAGCCAATGCGGAGCGCCCTGCTGGGAGCTGCCCTTTCGACTGCCTCCTTCGACCTTGTGATGGCAGCAGGTACGATTTCCCTGCGGTTCAGATGAGACGCAATGAGATCAAGATAGAAGTCGGCCTCTGCCCGGATTTCACTGAAGGGAGAGGTGGCCAGCGAGATGCCGATCTCCTGGGCCATATCAAGCAGCTCCTTCTCTATTCTTCCCTTGATGGCTTCCGTGATGGGGTGAGAACCGCGTTGTTGCGGGGCACCATGGAAGTCTAACCAATCCATGGTGCAGTCTACCGACCGATTGTTAATCGAGTTGATAGAATCGGTTAATTATCGATTAATTTCACAGAGCCATGCCGAACGCAACAGAAACATGCAAGATTAACCAAAAATTAACACCATCCAAAAGCTGTCTTAACACACGGGAAGTAATGTTGAGCCAGCTGTTGTAAAATTGAACATCAGGAGGTACAATACGATAATTGAAAATCCTTACGAAAGTGCGGTTCCGCCGCACAGGGTCAAACGATGAATGAACTCATTGCGGTACTCGACGATGAGCCCGACATTCTTGAGCTCGTGTCGGTTCATCTCAAGAAAAACCGCTTCAGGGTCCGCGAATTTCCGGACGCGGAAAGTTTCTACCGCTTTCTCCACTCGGAAGTTCCCGACCTGATAATTCTGGACCTGATGCTTCCGGATGCGGATGGTTTTGAAGTCTGTAAATACCTGAGGAAGACCGATAAACTTGCCGCGGTCCCGATCATCATGCTCACAGCGCGGGTAGGAGAGACTGACAAGATCCTGGGCCTGGAACTCGGAGCGGACGATTATGTGACAAAGCCTTTTTCACCGAGCGAGCTGGTTGCGAGGGTGAAGGCCGTGCTCAGGAGGAGAGAGCCGCGCAAGGAAGACGTGGAGAGAATCGACATAGAAGGCATACTTTCTCTCGATCTGCAAAGGCATGAGGTAAGGGTGAAAGGGGGAGAAAGTTGAGCTGACCTCCACTGAGTTTCGCATCTTGCAAATGCTCGCCTCAAAAAGAGGCTGGGTCTTTTCCAGGGATAAGATCCTCGACTATCTGTGGGGGAACGAAAAGACTGTTGTGGACAGAACCGTCGATGTCCACATCAAACACCTGCGCGAGAAGCTGGGGACAGCGGCAAAACTGATTAAGAACATCAGGGGCGTGGGCTACAAACTGGAAGCATGAAGAGATCGATCTTTTCCAAGGTACTCAGCGGTTACCTTTTTATAATCGTCGCCCTTTCCGCGTGCGTGCTCCTTTTCTCGTTCAACACCATACGTCAACACTACCTCGATACTCTGACCGATCGGCTCCAGAACACCGGCGTCGCTCTCAGACCCGCAGTGGTGCCATTGCTTGACAAAGAACATCTGGATGCGCTGAATGACCTTCTAAGGAAAGTCGGACAGGAAACAGATACAAGGGTCACCGTTATTGATGCCCAGGGCGTTGTACTTGCCGACTCGCAGGAGAACCCCAAAAAAATGGAGAACCATGGGGCTCGTCCGGAAGTCGTAGAGGCCCATTCCGGTAAGACCGGCCGCGCCCTTCGTTTCAGCAGCACGAAGAATCAAGAGATGCTCTACGTAGCCGTTCCGCTGGAGAAAAATGGCAGGGTCGTCGGCGTTCTGAGGACGAGTCTGTTCCTCACGCAGATTGAAAGCCTTCTATCGAGTCTTAAAATGGACATACTTAAGGTCGCCCTCATCATCACCGTCCTCTCCCTCATCGGCGCCCTTCTTTTCTCCAACAGCCTCTCCAGACCCATCAAGGAGCTGATGGCAGCGGCGAGCAGAATAGGCTCCGGCGACTTCAGCGCACGAGTTTTTTTGAAAAAACGGGATGAAATCGGTACTCTTGCCGATACCTTCAATTACATGACCGAACAGCTCAGCACCTCCTTCTCGGAATTATCCCGCGAGAAGCAAGAGTTGGATGCCATCATTTCCTCTCTCAAGGAAGGACTCGTCGTCCTCGATAAGAGAGGGGCCATACTTCACTGCAACGACAGCTTCAGGATGCTCACCGGCGCGAACGTTGCGGAAGGCCAGCTCTTCTGGGAGGTCTTCAGAAACCCGGACTTCACGCAGCTGCTCGAAAAATCACGAAAAGAGAGGAAGGGTTACACCGGTGAGGTAGAGTTTGCGGACAAAACCTACGCATGCAGCGTCACATTTCTCGAGGCGGGAGAAAAGACGGTCTCGGTTTTCCACGACATCACCGAGATCAAGAAACTGGAGCGCGTCAAAAAGGATTTTGTAGTCAATGTCTCCCATGAGCTCAGAACACCACTCACGGCGATCAAGGGCTTTGTGGAGACGCTCGAAGAAGAAGTCACTGATGAAGGGAAGCATTACCTCGACATCATTCAGAGAAACACCGATAGGCTCATCAACATAGTCAGCGATCTCCTTCTTCTGTCGGAATTGGAAGAGAAGGAAGAACTCCAAGTAGAGAAGATCGATCTCAAAGCCCTGGCGCAGAACGTCCTACGCATGTTTGATCACCGTCTCAAGGAGAAAGGCCTGACGCTTTCTCTCGAAGCCGCCGAGGGGCTGCCCGGCATGCATGGCGATCCATTCAAGCTGGAACAGATGTTTGTTAACCTTATGGACAATGCCCTCAAATATACAGAGAAGGGGGGCATAACCGTATCCTTTTACACAATGGATGGCAGGGTCTCCGTCCAGGTCAGTGACACGGGTATAGGCATCCCGAAACAGGATCTCCCGCGCATTTTCGAGCGCTTCTACGTGGTTGACAAGTCACGCTCCAGACGGATCGGCGGCACAGGCTTGGGCCTCTCCATCGTAAAACATATCGTTCTCCTCCATAATGGCACCATTGACGTTCAGAGCAGTCAGGGTGTTGGCACAACGGTGAGCGTAACGTTCCCCACCGATCTTTCTACGACCAGGGGCTAGCCAACAGTTTTGTCCCGCTCAACAAAAGAAAATTAACCGAAAATTAACCGTTTCTTCACGGGACTTTTATGCCTGAAGGATTATATTAACAATATAGCAGTCCGCAATGGACAACATTACAAGGAGGCAGTATGAAGAATCTGGTTGCATGTTTGATAGCGGCAGTGGTGCTGTTGGCGGTCGTAAGCGCCGGCATCGCCAAGGAGCAGGAACTGATAGGGGCCGGCGCGACCTTTCCTTACCCGCTCTATTCAAAGATGTTCGACGTTTACAGCAAAGAGTATGGGGTGAAGGTAAACTATCAGTCCATAGGCTCGGGCGGCGGCATCCGCCAGCTCATCAATAAGACGGTCGATTTCGGGGGCAGTGACGCCGTCATGAGTGCGGAGGACCTCAAGGCAGCTCAAGCTCCGGTGCTCCACATTCCCACCGTTGCGGGCGCAGTCGTGGTTACCTACAATCTTCATCTCCAGGCAGCCCGGAGATCAAGCTGACCCCGGACCTTGTTGCCGACATATTCCTCGGAAAGATAAAGAAGTGGAGCGACCCCCGCATCCTATCCGCCAATCCGGGCATGAAACTTCCGGATATGGCCATCACCGTGGTCCACCGTTCCGACGGCAGCGGCACGACCAATATATTCTCCGATTACCTGAGCAAGGTGAGCAACGAATGGAAAGATAAAGTCGGCATGGGAACTTCGCTGAACTGGCCAACCGGCCTGGGCGGTAAAGGCAATCCCGGCGTGGCCGGGCTCGTGCAGCAGACACCCGGGAGCGTCGGTTATGTCGAGCTGATTTACGCACTCCAGAACAAGATGCCCTATGCCGACCTCAAGAACAAGAAGGGCAACTGGATAAAGCCTTCCATTGCATCGACCAGCAAGGCCGCCAATATCGCCCTGCCCGACAACATGATGGTCAGCCTCACCGACACGGATGCCGCGGACGGCTACCCCATGGCCGGCTTCACCTGGATCCTCCTGTACAAAGAGCAGAAGTACGGTGACAAAGCGGAAGAGAAGGCCCAGGACGTCGTAAAGCTTGTCTGGTGGATGACCCATCAGGGCCAGAAATATGCTGAGCCGATGGAGTATGCCCCCCTCTCCAAGGCAGCGGAGGACAAAGCCGAAAAACTGATAAAGTCGGTTACCTATGGCGGAAAACAGGTAATGAAGTAGAAGACGCGGGCCGTACGGGTTGACACGCGCCCATGATCTTTCGCTGGATAGAGGATTACCTTCGTGATAGAATCAACAGGACGGATGATTCAGCCAATAATGAACAGCACCAGGCAGACCGAGGACTCGGCCAATACAAAAGTCGGGACAAAAACGGAAGCCGCACGCACGCACTACCGGCCGGGGTTTACCCTTTCGGAAGCCGCGTTCCGCAAGATCCTTTACCTCGCCGGTATAAGCGTGCTGGTGCTTCTGATTGCGATCTTCCTTTCTTTGCTCATCGCCTCCCTGCCTTCGATAAAGGCCCTCGGCATCAGGTTTCTGACGGGCCGCACGTGGGACCCTGTCAGCCAGCAGTTCGGAGCACTCCCCTTTCTCGTTGGCACACTCATCACCTCATTCCTCGCGCTTCTGATCTCCACCTTTTTCTCAATACCGATCTCCATCTTCCTCGGCTATTACTACCGGGAGGGTAAAGCATCCTCGTTCGTCAAGACGGTCATTGAACTTCTGGCCGGTATTCCCTCAGTCATCTATGGCTTCTGGGGCCTTTTCTTTTTTGTTCCCATCATCCGGCTCATAGAGACAGCATTGGGCGTTGCTCCGTACGGGGTTGGCATCCTTGCCTCGTCCCTGATCCTGGCGATCATGATCATACCCTATTCGGCTTCCCTGGGCAGAGAAGTGATAAACCTCGTTCCGAATGACCTCAAGGAAGCAGCGCTCTCGCTCGGTGCTACCCGGTTTGAGGTGATTCGTAAGGTGATTCTCCCGTACGCCCGGTCCGGCATATTCGCAGGCATTCTTCTTTCCCTGGGAAGGGCGCTGGGAGAAACTATGGCGGTCACCATGCTCATAGGAAACTCGAACTTCCTCCCGACAAGCATTTTCAGCCCTGCCAACACCATGGCCAGCGTCATCGCCAATGAGTTTACGGAGGCCACCGGAGCCGTCTATCTCTCCAGCCTGATCGAGCTTGCGCTTCTTTTATTCGTGGTCACCACAATCATCAACATCATCGGCAAGATCATTATTATCAAGACGAGCGTCGAGGTGTGACATGAAGGAGATCTCGCTCGGGAGAAGAATCTTCACAGATAGGGCCTTCCGGGCACTCGTGGCATTACTCTCTTTCTGTGCTATTCTGCCGATGTTCTTCATACTTTTCTTCATCACCAAAAACGGGATCGCGGTCATCAACTGGAACTTCCTCACCAGGCTCCCGGCGCCGGTCGGCGAGACAGGCGGCGGCATTGCCAATGGCATCATCGGCAGCGCCCTGCTGATCGTGATTTCGAGCGTGATCGCGGTGCCCGTCGGGGTTCTTACCGGGATTTATCTGGCCGAGCACAGAAAGGGCAAGTTCGCCTATCTTTCACGCCTGTCTGTTGAAATACTGATGGGGATCCCCTCCATCGTCATCGGTATCATCGCGTACATCTGGGTGGTGATGCCCACTGGATCTTTTTCCGCGATATCCGGCGGAGTAGCCCTCGGGATCATGATGCTTCCCGTTATCGTGATGTCCACCGAAGAGACCCTGAAGCTGATTCCAGACGCATTGAAAGAGGCATCTCTGGCGCTGGGGGTATCCTATCCCAGAACCATTCTGAAAGTTATTCTGCCCGCGGGTTTGAACGGCATCGTGACCGGGGTGCTCCTATCCGTTGCCCGGGTTACGGGAGAGACGGCCCCGCTTCTCTTTACGGCCTTTGGCAGCCCCTTTATGGCGGTCAATATTCTCAAGCCGGTCAGTTCTCTTCCTTTGACCGTATTCAACTACGCCACCAGCCCCTACCCTGAGTGGCATGCGCTTGCGTGGGGCGCTTCCTTTGTGCTGCTTGTTTTTGTCCTGGCCCTGAATCTCATTGCAAAACTGGGAATGAGAAAATGGAAAGTCCAGTTCTGAGAACCGAGCATTTCTGCGCGGGTTTCGGCAGTAACCAAGTCCTTAAGGAGATCAATCTCTCGATCCTGAAAAACAAAATCACCGCAGTGATGGGACCCTCCGGCTGCGGGAAGACGACACTCATTCGTTGCATCAACAGGATGCACGAGTTAGTTCCCAACGCTAATGTGTCCGGAAAGATCCTTCTCGACGACGAAAACATTTTTGAGATGGATCCCATCATTGTGCGGCGAAAAATCGGGATGGTCTTTCAGAGACCGAATCCCTTCCCCACCATGAGCATCTATGACAACGTGATCGCCGGCTATAACCTGAACGGCATCAGAATCTCTAAGGGCGATAAAGACAGGATCGTTGAAGAATCGCTGAAAAAGGCGGCCCTCTGGGATGAGGTGAAGGATGCCCTTCACCGTAAGGGGACCTTCCTTTCGGGAGGGCAGCAGCAGAGGCTCTGCATAGCGAGGGCTCTTGCCATGGACCCGGAGATCATCCTGCTGGACGAGCCCACCTCAGCTCTCGACCCGAAATCGACCGCCCACATCGAGGAACTGGTCGTCCACCTCAAGGATGCGGTCACCATTATCCAGGTGACCCACAACATCCCGCAGGCTGCGCGTATCTCTGACTTCACCGCTTTCATCTACCTCGGCGAGCTTGTCGAGTTCGGGCCTACAGAGAAACTCTTTACCGTGCCGAAAGATAAGCGAACGGAAGAATACCTCACGGGGAAATTCGGTTAAGGGTGACGCATGCTAGAGGAAAAACTACCCGTCCTGAAACAGCAGCTGATAGCGTACGCCAGCCTCGCTGAGCATATGATAGAGAAATCGATCCGGGGCCTTATGCGGAAAGATACTAACTTGCTCAGAGAGGTGATTGAGCAGGACGAGCCAAAGTCAAACGCCTTCGAAATAGAGCTGGATGAGCAGTGCACAAATTTGATAGCTCAGTACCAGCCTATTGCGAAGGACCTCCGGACCGTCCTCATGATTTTGAAAATGAACAGCGATATCGAGAGGATGGGCGACCACGCGGTTAATATCGCTGAGAGCGGCATGTACCTCGTCGAGCGTCCTTCCGTCAAACCCCTCCTCGATACACCGCGCATGGCGGAAGAAGTGGTGAAAATGGTCAATGACAGCCTGCGCTCGTTCATCAACGAGGACGCCAGGCTTGCCCGGTCTGTCTGCGAAAGAGATGACGTGATTGATGGCCTGGCGCGGCAGATCCTGCGCGAATTGATCACGTACATGAGCGCCGACCCCTCAACAATCGAGCGGTCGCTTCACCTGCTCGACATAGCAGGCAACCTGGAACGCATAGCCGATCTCTCCACGAACATCGGGGAAGATGTCATCTTCATGGTCGAAGGTCGGGTAATCAAGCACCATAAGGACGAAGAGTCAGGGTCGACAGCTCTGTGACAGAGCATGCGATCCATACGCACTAATCTCTACCCCTAATCTGTTGTAATCAGCTGCGGAATCTGCCTATACTTTAACCTACACCCGGACAAAAGAGAGGTGACATGGAAGGCCACATCAGCCGAATATTTGATGAGGAACTGAGAGAACTGAAGGAGTCGATGCTCTTTGAGGGGGAGCTGGTCCAGAAGGCCGTACGAAACGCCGTGACCGCCCTGCTGGCAAGGGATTCGGTCCTTGCGCGCAAGGTCATAGAGGATGATGACCTCATTAACACCAAAGAGGTGGAAATCGACGAATTCTGTCTCAAGCTCCTCGCCCTGAGACAGCCCGCCGCGAAGGACTTGCGCTTTATAGCTACCGCGATAAAGATAAATTATGATCTGGAACGGATGGGCGACATGGCGGTGAATATCTGTGAGCGGGTATTGGAGCTGAACCTGGAACCACAGCTAAAACCTTACATAGATTTGCCACAGATGGCGGAGATTGCTCAGACGATGGTGAAAGAAAGCCTTGATGCCTTTGTCAAGGAAGATCCGCAGCTGGCCTGGAAGGTCACTCAGGACGATGAGAAAGTCGATCATCTGAATGAACAGATTTTCCGTGAACTGTTGACCTACATGTCTGAGGACCTGAAAACGATCTCCAGGGCCACGCGGCTGCTTTTCATCTCAAAGTATTTGGAGAGATTGGCCGACCACGCGGTCAACATCGCCGAGCTCGTGATATTTCTCGTGCAGGGGAAGATCATCCGCCACCTGAAAGTTACTCCTAATCCATAGCATGAGAAGCAACCTGGCAACGCCAATAGCGCTGCTCTTATTTATAGCCCTGATCTGCTGGGGCACGTTCGATATTCGCAAGTCCGGCGCCAGCCGGAAAGACACCATAACGCTTGCAGGTTCCACATCGGTCATGCCCTTCTCTGAAAAGCTTGCCGAATACTTCATGGTTGGGTACCCCAAGTTCTCCGTTGACGTTCAAGGGGGTGGCTCCTCCACCGGCATACAGGCTGCCATGAACAGGACCGTCGACATCGGCATGTCGTCGAGAAAATTGAAAGAGGACGAGAAAGTTCTCAAAGAGATACTCATCTGCTACGACGGCATTTCCATCATAGTCCATCCCAATAACCCCATCCGGGATATCAGCCTGGAACAGATACGGAAGGTCTACAGCGGAAAGATCAGGAACTGGAAGGAGCTTGGCTGGATCGACAGGAATATAGATGCGGTGAGCAGGGAGGAGGGCTCTGGAACGAGGGGAGCCTTTGAAGAGCTTGTCATGGGAAAAGAGTTCATCGATGACGGCATCATGGTGCAGGATTCGAACGGCTCCGTGAAAGAGGTCGTCGCCACTGACCCTTACGCCATCGGCTATATCTCACTCGGCATCGTTGATCAGAAGGTAAAGGCCCTCACCATCGACAGCGTAGTTCCATCCGTAAAGAACATAATACAGCACAAGTATAGCATGGTGAGGCCCTTCCTCTACCTGACCGCGGTAGAGCCAGCCGGAGCAGCAAAGGTTTTCATAGACTTTGTGCTTTCGCGAGAAGGACAGAATATACTTCGTAAAGAGGGGCTCGTACCGATCCGTGGCTAAATACCGATTCGCATTCGAGTTGGAGCACCGAGGCGGCAGCGAGGAGCTGACGCAGGCGTACTCTGAAGTACGTCGAGGAAAAGCGACGCAGCGACAACGAAGGTATACGCTTGAAGGCGAATTGGTATAATCGATTTTTCAGTCGGGAACAACTGATCAAGTGGCTACTGGTGGTATCGGCCTTCTCTTCACTCCTCTTCCTTTTCATCATCTTCGCATTCATCCTCGGAGAAGGGCTGCCCCTCTTTTACAAGGTGGGCGTGGGCAAGATCATCTTTGGCTTCACAGTGGGCACCGACCAAGGGGTTCTTCGGGATCTTCCCCATGATCATCTCCTCGTACATGGTAACGCTCGGCGCCCTCATCTTTGGTGCGCCCCTGGCACTTGGTTGCGCCACGTATCTGTCTGAGTATGCGTCAAGAAAGATGAAGATGTTCCTGAAGCCGGCGCTGGAACTCCTTGCGGGCATCCCCTCGGTCGTGTATGGTTTCCTCGGCGTTGTCTACATCGTCCCCCTCATCAGGGAATACCTCGGCGGTCCTGGTTTTTCTATCCTCGCCACTTCCGTTGTATTGGGCATTATGATTCTGCCGACGATCATCAGCATTTCCTTTGATTCATTGATGAGTGTTCCATCGACTTACAGGGAAGCCTCTGTTGCGATGGGTGCCACCAAGTGGCAGACCATTCACAAGGTAGTTCTCCCGGCGGCCCGGTCAGGGATCCTTGCGAGCTTTATCCTGGGGATGGGAAGAGCGGTTGGCGAGACCATGGCCGTCATTATGGTCGCGGGTAACGCCCTGCGCATTCCGATGAGCCTGCTCGATCCCTTGAGGACGTTGACGAGTAACATCGCTTTGGAGCTTGCGTACGCGGCGGGAGATCACCGGAGCGCCCTCTTCTCTACGGGCGTTGTGCTGCTCATCATTATCATGCTGTTGAACTTCATTGCCAATTTCTGGGTGAAAAGGAAGGTGGCCGGGTGAGGCTTAATCCGAGATTCACAGACAAATTCGTGCGCGCCGCCTTGCTGTTCCAGGCCCTCTTCACGGTCAGTATCCTTGTCTTCATCGTGTTCATTGTCTTCGTCAAGGGAGCCGCCAACATCACTCCGGAATTTATCTTCTCTCACCCTGAGGACATGGGACGCCACGGGGGCATCTTCCCCGCCATTGTCGGGACGGTTTTTCTCGCAGTGCTCTCTATTGCCCTTGCCACGCCCCTCGGCGTAGGCACTGCCATCTATCTCACCGAGTACACCAAGGAGTCAACGCTGACCCGCATCATCCGATTCGGTGTCGAGTCTCTGGCGGGCATTCCCTCGATCATATACGGCCTTTTTGGTTTCATCTTCTTCGTCATAAAGCTCAAGCTTGGGTGGTCCCTCATCTCAGGCACGCTCACGATCATGATCATGGTGCTGCCCACTATCATACGTACCGCTGAAGAGGCTATCAAATCAGTGCCAAGGAATCTGCGCATGGTCAGCTTTTCCCTCGGCGCCACGAAATGGGAGACGGTAACGAAGGTCGTTCTGCCTTCCGCCGCGCCCGGAATCCTTACCGGTATCATGCTGAGCGTCGGCAGGGCCGTGTCTGAGACTGCCGCGGTGATCTTCACCATGGGCAGCTCCCTGCGATTGCCGACGAGCCTGCTCGATTCGGGAAGGACCATGGCGGTCCATTTTTACATCCTCGCGCGGGAAGGGATTTCTTTGGAAAAAGCGTACGCTACCGCCCTCGTACTCGTCGTGAGCATCCTGCTCATCAATATTGTGGCCTATTACACGATGAACAAAATGATAGCAAGGTATAGTTAGGCGCATGGACGTCAAAGTAGCTATACGACAGCTCAGACTCAGCTTCGGCAAGAAAGAGGTGCTGAAGGGGATCGACCTCGACATTGCCAAAAACCGTATCTATGGCTTCATGGGGCCGTCCGCCAGCGGGAAGTCCACGCTCATCTCGGTGATCAACAAGATGATCAGCTTCGAGGATGGAGTGGCCATGAGCGGAAGCGTGCTCCTTGACGGAGAAGATATCATCAACGGCGACATCGACGAAGTGAGTCTGAGAAAGAGAATCGGAACGGTTTTCGCCACCCCGATCCCTCTGCCCCGTTCGATATTTGAGAATGTGGCCTTCGGCCCGAGGTTGAACAACAACAATTCGCGAGCCGAGCTTCACGCCCTGGTAGAACAGAGCTTACGGAACGCCTTTCTCTGGGACGAAGTCAAAGACAGGCTGCAGGAATCGGCGATGAAACTGTCCGGTGGTCAGCAGCAGAGGCTCTGCCTGGCCAGAACACTCGCCCTCAATCCGGAAATCATTCTTCTTGACGAGCCGTGCTCAGGACTTGACCCGATATCGACGGCAAAGATCGAGGAGGCACTGGCCGAATTGAAGGACCAGCACACGATTATTCTTGTGTCCAACAACACCAAGCAGATAGCGCGCGCCACGGACTTCGTCGCTTTCTTTTACCTGGGCGAGTTGATCGAGTTCGGCGCGACCGATAAGGTCTTCACCACGCCGGCAGTCAGGATGACGGAAGAATACATCCAGGGGAAGTTCGGCTAATGGATGTCGGGACCGGCTCTGGAGGATATGCGCTCAGTGCGGAGAATCTGAACCTTTACTACGGTGGGTTTCAGGCGCTCATCAACATACAGTTCCATGTCTACAAAAATTCCATCACGTCCCTGATCGGCCCCTCGGGATGCGGCAAGTCAACGCTGCTTCGCTGCTTCAACCGGATGAATGAGCTTATTCACGGGGTGAGGATCGAGGGGAATATACGCATCAACGAGACGCTCATCGGTGAGATCGATCTGATCGATCTGCGAAGAAGAGTCGGCATGGTGTTTCAGCGGCCCAACCCCTTCCCTTTCACCGTTTACGAAAATATGGTCTATGGGTTGGAGGTGCACGGCATCAAGAAACAGCGCCATCACGATACCGTTGAGAGATGTTTAAGGGCAGTCGGCCTGTGGGATGATCTTAAAGACAAGTTCAAGCAACCGGCGCTCTCTCTTTCCGACGAGATGAAGCAGAGGCTTTGCGTGGCACGGGTGCTGACGATTGAACCGGAAATCATTCTTCTGGACGAGCCGTGCTCGGCCCTTGACCCGATCGCCACGCTCAGAATAGAGGAGTTGATGGCGGAATTGCAGAAGGACTACACCATCCTTATCGTGACCCATAACATGCAGCAAGCCGCCCGCGTCTCTGACTACGCCGGCTTTATGCTGCTCGGTGAACTCGTAGAGTTCGGCAAGACAGAGCAGATATTCACCTCACCCAAGGATGAGCGGACGGAGCAGTATATCACCGGGCGATTCGGCTAGTACCAGCAGCGACAGACAATCGTTACTATCAGGTGACACAGATTTCCACGGGCAAGCTCTGCCTTATTCAGGCAGCAGGCTGGGGGTAAAGGCACGAGGGGGCCGGTTATGAAATCAGTGATTTTGTTGTTTGAATGGATCGATGCGCAACTTAAGCACTTCGGATGGAGAGTCGATAACTCAAATTGAATGGTTCAGGTGGCAAAGAAGGCCTCGAATGAGACAAGAACGGCGCAGCCAGGAAGTATTACCTGCTGACCGGCGGCCCAATAAAGGAGTATATTGAGGCTGTGTAATGAGAGCCAAAGACGGGAAAATATTCCTGCTGTTTTTCGTCTTGGTGGCAGCGCTTTCGGGTCTTGTGTGCTGTGGGCCCGTTAGCTACCACATATCAGGAACGGCCAGGGATCAGGCGGGCACAGGGCTTTCAGGCGTCACTCTGACTCTTGCTGGTGACTCATCAGGCTCAACGGTCACCGACACTAACGGCAACTATAGTTTCAGGGGGCTCAACTCGGGCAAATACTTTGTAACGCCTTCACTTGCCGGCTACACGTTCGGCCCGGCTTACCTCGAGGTGGACGTCACCAACAGAGATGCTGCGGGGCAGGACTTCGTGGCGATTAGTGCTACCCCCGCGGCGGTACAGCTCCCCCAAACAGGCCAGACGACAAGCTATGGCGCCGGCGACGATGGTGCACTGCAGGAGGGCGTTGCCTGGCCGAGCCCGAGGTTCACGGACAACGGTGACGGAACCGTGATGGACAATCTTACGGGACTGATATGGCTCAAAAATGCGAACTGCTTTGGTAACGTGGCATGGGCCGCTGCGCTCACGGACGCCAACGGCCTTGCAAGCGGGACGTGTGGGTTGATCGATGGCTCCGCGGCCGGGGAGTGGCATTTGCCTAACCGGGAGGAATTGATGAGCCTTATTGACTACTCGCACTCCAGTCCGGCTTTGCCCTCAGGATCTCCGTTTACCGGCGTGCAGTCCGAGTACTGGTCGTCCACTACCAGCGCCTTCAATACTCCTGGCGTGTGGGCCGTCAACATGCCCGACGGCGTCGTCAGCTCACACACGAAGACCGCCACCGACGCTTACGTCTGGCCGGTGCGTTCAGGCCCATCCAGCGGCGCGGTGCAACTCCCTCAAACAGGCCAGACGACCTGTTATGACGCAAACGGCAATCAAATCGTATGTTCCGGTACTGGCCAGGATGCCGACGAAGCTGAGGGCGTTGCCTGGCCGAGCCCGAGGTTCACGGACAACGGCAACGGAACCGTGACGGACAGCCTTACGGGACTGGTATGGCTCCAAAATGCAAACTGCTTTGGTACCGTGGCATGGACCGATGCGCTGACGGACGCCAACGGCCTTGCAAGCGGGACGTGTGGTCTGGTCGATGGTTCCACAGCAGGGCAGTGGCGTTTGCCCAATGTTCGTGAGCTTGACAGCCTGGTAAACGCAGACCAGTCAAATCTGTCGACATGGCTTACCACACAGGGGTTCAGCAACGTGACGCTTGCCAATTACTGGTCATCTACCACCAGCGCCGGCACTACTGGCGACGCGTGGAGCCTCGGTGCGAGCAACGGCGACTGGAATTATTACGATAAGAGCAACAGCAGCCCCACCAGCAACTATGTCTGGCCGGTGCGTTCAGGACCGTAGTCAATAAATCTGGTCATCTAATATCGTAGCCTCTTCTTCCCTACCCGTCATCCTTTTCTCTCGCCAAATACGATAGCCGCGCCGGCTATAAGAACCTATTTACCTACCATTGCCGCAGTTCGATCACAAGGCCATCGGGGTCCTTGATCTCGCCCCGCTTGGAGGGACCCAAGCTCACCGGGGGCGTGGATATTTCCACCCCTTTGCTTTTCAGGTATTCCACTGCCTTGTCCATATCCTCCACTTCAATTGCCATCATCCGGTAGCCCACTTGCGGCACCTTTGACGGAGGTGCCGGATTCTTCACCGCTACCAGCTCCAGAACCGTGCCGCCCAGCTCCAGGAAACAGACCTCCTCCAGCGGAGGACTATCGACCTTCTTCCGCATTTTCATGGTGAAACCGAAAATGTCGGTATAAAAACGAATGGTCCTGTCCATATCACTCGGTGTGATTTCTACGTGATCAATCTTCTTAAACATGAACTCCTCCTTTTCGTTTCCGCTTGTTTCCGCGAGGACTCAGGCTTCGCGTGTCCCGCAGTATAACCAATATCGGCCGGGCTGTAAAGGGATGGTTCCCGCAAGCATGGCCTTGATCCGGGCTCAATATGGACTTATTAGTTATAGGAGACAGGATAGCTCACACACAAGCTTTTGAGGATCACTGATAAGCCCATGGGCAGTTCGACAATCCATGTGCTTGATCGGGTTTCCACGACAGAAGGGAGGTAGCCATGATTGGCTTCAAAAGGGTAACAATGCCATTGAGTCTGCTCTTGCTCATTTTTCTGACGGCGGGTAACCCCTGGCCCGCTGGAGCCGACGAAACCGATACCCTGCTTACTCGGGCACAGCAGGTGTTCGGCGCACTTCCGTCGGCGATCCCTTCTCAACACAACCCGATCACCCCCGAGAAGGTCGCGTTGGGAAAAATGCTCTATTACGAGACGAGGGTTTCCGTGGATGGAACGGTAAGCTGCGCGCGATGTCATCCCATGGGCCTCTACGCAGCCGATGGGCTGAGAAAATCGATTGGAAACAATTATAAAATCAACCCGAGGAACGCGCCGACCATTCTCAATGCAGCCGGCCAGATCTCGGCCCACTGGATAGGGAACAGACTGGACGTGGAGGATCAGGCCAAACAGGCGCTAACGGGGCCGCCCTCGTTCGGCATGCCATCATACGAAGCGGCCGAGAGAAAGCTAAAGGAGATAAAGGGATACCCACCTCTATTTCAAAAGGCATTTCCCCAGGAGAAGGAGCCGGTGACCGCGGACAATTTCGCGAAGGCCGTAGGAGCCTTTGAAAGGACACTCGTCACACCCTCCCGATTCGACGCATTTTTGAAAGGTAACAAGACAGCTCTGACCGAACCGGAAAAAAAGGGGCTTCAGACGTTCATGGAGACGGGATGCGCCGGGTGCCATTCAAGCCCCTATGCGGGTGGGCAAATATACCAGAAGTTCGGCACCATAGAAGCTTACTGGAAATATACGAAAAGCGCCGACATCGATGAAGGAAGGTACACAGTCACCAAGAACGAAAGCGACAAGTACGTGTTCAAAGTGCCCATCCTCAGAAACGTTGAAAAGACGTCGCCCTATTTCCATGACGGGTCAATAGACCACTTGTATGACGCCATCTGGATCATGGGTAAGGTTCAGCTGGCAAAGGACCTCACCAAAGCACAGGTCGAAGATATTTTGATCTTCTTGAAAAGTCTGACAGGGAACATCCCTGAGAATGGCTTGCAGATTCCACTGTTGCCGGCGTCGGAGTGAGCGACCGGATTTCGATATTGACCTTTGGAATTTGAAGCGGGAAATTTGAGACGTGTTAGGAGGCACGGGGTATGGATAACGCAATTACGGGAAGGGTAAAGCTGCCGCCGTTGGCTCAGTTGGGCATGGTAGTGAGAGATATCGATAAGGTCGTAGAGTTTTACTCGTCAACGTTTAGCATTGGCCCCTGGATAACAAGGGAGGGTGACTCGGAAGCAAAGGCAGGCGACCGCACGTACAGGTACAAGACCAAGGCTGCTTTTGCTCAGTTGGGCCCTGTTACGCTCGAGCTCTTCCAGCTCACAGAGGGCAGATCACCCGTTCATTCCGACTTCCTGGATAAAGGGAGAGAAGGCATTCACCACGTGGGTTTCTATATGAGCAAAGAGGAAAAGGAGCGGATCGTAACGGATCTGGCCGAGGTCGGGGTAACGGTTGCTCAATCCGCCGAAATCAAAGGTCGCGGCAGCAATGCCTTCCTCGATACGGAAAAAATAGGCGGCCTGTTTTTCGAAATGATTGCCGCCACCCCGCAGCCAATACGGCAAACACCAAAGCCTCTGGGGAAAGTAACGTTACCGCCTACGCTTCAAGTCGGCATGGTGGTTAAAGATGTGGATAAGGTAATGGAGTTCTACTCGTCAACCTTCGGTATCGGCCCCTGGGAAAAAAGGGAGGTCGAGAGTAAAACGAGAGTTGGCGATCAAGTCTACGCGTTCAGGTTTACGGTTGCTTTTGCCCGGATGGGACCAGTTACGCTCGAATTGTTCCAGATCAGTGAAGGTAGATCGCCCGTTCACGCCGTGTTTCTTGATAAGGGGAGAGAGGGCGTTCACCATGTGGGCTTCTATATGAGCCAAGAAGAAAAAGAGCGGATCATTGCGGATTTAGCCAAAGCCGGTATAGGAGTTTTTCAAGACGGTGAAACGGGGCATGGCACCTATGTGTTTCTCGATACGGCAAAAATAGGAGGCCTTTTCTTCGAATTGATCGCACGCCGCGCGAAGTGATACACGCCCCGGTCCGGATGGGCTCCGGCAATACGCGGCCGAGCAAAAGTGCAGCAAGGAGGCATACATGGAATATCGCAGACTCGGGAAGTCGGGACTGAAAGTCTCTGAGCTTGGCCTGGGAGCCAACAACTTCGGGTGGTGGGCCGATGAGCAGAACTCAATCGCGGTGATCAACCACGCGCTCGACCTGGGCATCAACTATATCGATACTGCTGATATGTACGATCGCGGACGTTCAGAGGAGTTCGTCGGCAAGGCGCTGAAAGGTAAACGCGATACTGTTATCATCGCCACAAAGTTTGCGCATCCGATGGACGACGGGCCCAATCATAAGGGTGGTTCGCGCCATTATATCATGAAAGCAGTCGAGGCCAGCCTGCGACGCCTTCAAACTGATTACATTGACGTCTATCAGATGCACGTGCCGGACAAGGAAACTCCCATTGAAGAGACGCTGCGTGCTTTAAACGATTTGGTTCAAGCCGGTAAGGTACGCTACATCGGCTGTTCGAATTTTGCCGCGTGGCAGCTCTGCGAGGCGCTCTGGACATCAAGGATCAATCATCTGCATACTTTTATGACCGTCCAGGTGCGGTACAACGTACTCGAACGCGACATCGAAACAGAGCTGGTGCCCTGCTGTCGTCAATACGGCATTGGTGTGATTCCATGGGGACCATTGGCCGGAGGATTCCTGACCGGGAAATATCAACAAGGGAAAAGCGCGCCCGCTGACGCACGCCTGGCTAAACCGGTCGGCATTTACAGCCATATTTTTACGGACGACAATTGGAACAAACTGGCCGCACTGAAGGCCTTCGCGGCAGAAAGCGGCCACACAATAGCGGAGCTGGCCATAGCATGGCTCCTCGCCAAACCATGGATAAGTTCCGTCATAGCAGGAGCGCGCACCGTAGAGCAGCTATCAGCTAATCTGCCTGCCATGCAATGGAAGCTGACGGCTGATGAGATTGACGAGATCGATGCGAGAGTCGGTTAACGGTTTACAGTTCGCAGTTCACGTCTTATACCAATTCGCATTCAAGATGGAGACCGAGGCGGCAGCGAGGAGATGACGCAGGCGTACTTAGAAGTACGTCGAGGAAAGCGACGCAGCGACAACGAAGGTATACGCTTGAAGGCGAATTGGTATTAGAGGAGCGTGCCCTGCCCCTTGATCTCCTTCCGTTCCGCGGTCTCGAATATCTTGATCTGTCCGAACTCGCCGTCATACCCCGGCTTGATGTGAACCTTGCCCGAACGCATGCGTGCTATCGCTTCGGCCACAAGCGGTGACGCGGCCCGTGCAATCTCCGCAAGCGGTTCGTCCATAAGGACTTTAAACTCGTTGCCCAGCCTCACGAGCAGGTTCATGTACTCGTCCTGTACGGACTTGCTGTTCGCACCCACTCCACGAGCCTCGGCCAGGACTTCCTGCAAAGGGATGAGAGAATGGTACGGGGGAGCGCCCGGCGGCTTGAAGCCGTGTTTTCTGTCAGCAAGCAGTTCAACCCTGTGCATCACGCCGACCGTGAGCCGTTTACCGCACACAGGGCATCGATAATCGTGCTGCTTCGTCTCCCCGGGAGAAAAGCGCACGTCACAAACCCTGTGGCCGTCGTAGTGATACTTCCCTTCTTCAGGGAAGAACTCTATCGTGCCCATAAATCGTTTGCGCGTCTTGATGGCTTCCATGATAGCCCCGTAGGAGACTTCTACGTCGAAAATATTTGCCTCTCTTCCCAGCTTCGGCGCTGAGTGTGCGTCAGAGTTGGAAACGAGCGTGATCCCGTCCAGGGCCGAAAGACGCCAGTTCATGGGAGGATCAGAGGAGAGGCCCGTCTCTACCGCATGGATGTGCGGGGTGAGCTCCTCAAAGCACTCTTCGAGCGAGTCAAACCCGGACGCTGCGCCGAATACCGAAAAATGAGGAGTCCACGCGTGAGCCGGGATGAACATGGCCTGAGGCGACGTATCGAGCGTGATCTTGAGAAGCTCTTTCGCGTCGAGCCCGAGGATGGGCCTTCCGTCCGATCTTATATTGCCTATCCTGGAGAGAGCAAGGTTGAACTTCGCGGCGCTGGCAAGGTCAGGCACAAACACCAGACAATGGATCTTGCGCGTCTTACCGTTTTTCTTGTAGATGCAGCTTATCTCTACGGAGAGGAGGAAAAAAACATCGGCCCTGCACGATTCGGGGACGGTCTCCGGCTGAAAATCGGCTTTCAACCGGAACAGGCCATTGCCTGTCGGCTCCATTTTCTCGCCGAGTTCTTTGAACCACATGGGATGGGTGAAGTCTCCGGTGCCGACAACGGTGATCCCTTTGAGCTGTGCCCACTTCCAGATGCCCTCAGGCACCATCTCCGCGCTCGTAGCCCTGGAGTAGCTGGAATGGATATGTAAGTCGGCGACGAGGCGCATGACGGATTATACCAGAAAGCGTAGACAACGGAGTAGGAAAATGATTGTCCGGGTCCTCGATTCGCTCCAGGTTGACAGCAACGAACGGTCGTGATAACTTGAACCGCACGGGGGAAAGGAGAACCGGAGAATGGCTGAGTTGAAGGTGAAGGAGATTAAGACGCTCCGCTACGAGCGGCCTGCGATAAAGAGAGGGTATGCGAACCAGACGCTGTCCGTCAATCTCTCGGGCTCAAAGATTGCCATCAAGCCCGTAAGTGACAAATGAAGGAAACCTTCGTTGGAGGAAAGGGTTTTGATCTCTGGCTCCTCTGGAATGCTGTGAACGGGAACACCCGGTGGGACTCTCCTGAAAACGCCCTCTGCATCGCCTGCGGCCCTTTGGGCGGAACCCCCATATATCCCGGATCGGGCAAGAGCATCGTCACCGCTATCTCTCCCACCACGGGTTCCGTGATGGACTCCAACGTGGGCGGCTTCTTCGGCCCGTACCTGAAATTCTCAGGCTTCGATGCCCTGGAGATCCAGGGTAAAACCGAACGCGCCCACCGTCATCTTTATCGACGGCATCAGCAGGCAGATCCAGATCTTGGAAGTGACGGGTCTCCCGGAAGGGGCCCATGAAATCTCCGCAAGTCCTGACTAACCATTTTGGCCAGGGAAAGCCAAGGAATATATCCGTGGTCTCCACGGGACCCGGCGCAAAACATACCCTGATCGGACTTCTCAATTTTTCCTGGTATGACCCCAAGAGGTCGAGGGCCCGGCTCAAACAGGCAGGCCGCGGAGGTCTCGGGACCGTATTTGCGGACAAGGGTTTGAAGGCGATCGTGGCCCGCTGGGATAGCGTGACCCTGGCGATGAACGACCCCGCGGATGAAGAGGCCCTTAAAAAGGTGGCCAAACTCCACTCCCAGGAAATCATGGAACAGGACCCCAAGCAAAACCAGATGTCCATGGTGGGCACTGCCCATCTCGTCACCATCATGAATGACTACGATCTTTTGCCCACCCACAACTTCCGTTACGGCCAGCATCCCCAAGCCCCCAACGTGGGCATGGAGGTTTACAGGCCTCTTTTTGACAAGGGATATGACGGGTGCTGGATGGGCTGCTCGCTGGCCTGCTCCCACGGGGTGAAGGACTTTGTGCCCACCACCGGGCCGTATGCGGGGAAACGGGTTTTCGTGGATGGGCCTGAGTATGAGACGATTGCGGGATGCGGTTCAAACCAGGGGATATTTGATCCCTTGCATATCATCGAGATGAATTTCTACTGCGATAACTACGGCCTCGATTCCATTTCCGTAGGTACGAGCATCGCCTTTGCCATGGAGTGTTTTGAGATGGGCCTCATCAATAAAACCCACACCGGCGGGATGGACCTCTCCTTCGGGAACAAGGCCAGCGCCCTGGAGATCGTCCACCAGATGGCACGAGGGGAAGGGTTCGGCAAGATGGTAGGCCAGGGCGTGCGCAGGATGAAGGAGATATTCTCGCAGAGAATACGGCGCGGACCGCGCTATCATGGAGGACATCGGCATGGAGGCCAAGGGTCTCGAGTTCTCCGAATACATGCCCAAGGAGTCCCTTGCTCAGCAAGGCGGTTACGGCCTGGCCCTCAAAGGGCCCCAGCATGATGAGGCATGGCTTATCTTCCTGGACATGGTCCACAACTTCCTGCCTACCTTCGAGCAAAAGGCGGAGGCACTCCACTGGTTCCCTCTTGTGGCGTACCTGGTTCGGCCTCTGCGGCCTCTGCAAACTCCCATGGAACGACGTCGTGCCCGCGGACAACAAGCAGACTAAAGAGCCTGCGAAGGTAATCCAGCACGTGGAGTGGTACACGCAGTATTTCAACGCGGTGACCGGCAAGAGCATGGCGCCCGCTGATCTGATCACCATGAGTGAAAAGGTTTATAATTTCCAGCGCATCCTCTGCCTGAAGATGGGCTTTGGCCGGCGGGAGCATGATGCCATCCCGTACCGGGCCATGGGTCCCGTGACCGTCGAGGAGTATGAATCCAGGGCCGAGCGTTACGACAAGCAGTTGAAGGAGATCTACGCGGTAGACATCGAAGGGAAGAACGACGGCAGAGAAGGTAAAGATCCTCCGGAAACTGCGCGAGCAGAGGTACGAGCAGCTGAAGGACGCTGTGTACGAGCGCAGGGGCTGGACAAACGATGGCATCCCGACGCTTGACACAGTAAGGCGTCTCGGGATAGACTTACCCGATGTCCTCGAAGTTTTGAAGGCGCACGGGGTGGCTTGATGGTACTGGTTGCGGGTAGAGAGTTCCGCTGGCGAGAAGGGATGACGGTTGCCGATCTCCTGGAGGAGTTGGGCGACCCGTACCCCTATGCTGTGGTGCGCATCAACGACACCGTTATCTCAGGCCCTGACTTCGAAAAAGCCGCGGTGCCGCGAGGCTCCGAAGTATTGCTGATCCCCCTGATCGCCGGGGGCTAGATTTTACTTTTCAATACCTGCCAGTCGCTTGGCTGCCTGTTTCTTTTTATTCAAGTCCGTTTCGCGGTAAATAGTGACACGGTGAGCCTCGGGTGAGCCGCCTCCGTGAATATCGGAAATCGTGTCAGCGCTCTCCAGGGCCATCTTTTCCACCAGCCTGTACATCTTGACGCGGTTCTCGACGGATTGACCCTCAGCAGCTTTCAGGTACTTCTTCAGGAGGCCCCCTACTTCAGGATTCTGGAAATCCCTGTCGGAGGGCAGGTCCGCCACAAAACCACCGCATACGTCGATCATAAGCCGGATAGCCTCCGCAAGCTCTTTGCCCTCATGGAGTTTAGATGCATTAGCAAGGACCGTGTCAATGTAATACGTGCCCGAAGGCTGCTTCTTCCCTTCGTAGGAAGCCGCCAGACAGCAGGCATAGAGCGTCTCCGCCCGGTGGATCATATCGATAATCTTCTGTTTGTGATGGCTGACTTTCGCGGTCCCGTTATAGTCCATCAGGGTAAGGGCCGCTCCGATCATGCAGTCGATCTTCCCGGACTTGCATCCACCATGGCTCTGCCGATGCAGGGAAGAGAATTTTACGACCATATCCTGCGCGAACTCAGTTTCGCCGCACATGAAGACACGCTCCCACGGCACGAAAACATCGTCGAAGATCAGCGTGGGGCAATATTTGGAATACATGGTATTGCCTACATCGCATCCGTCCAGTTCGCGCATGTCAAGGGTCGATCTCCCAACCACATGGATCAATCCCTTCGTATCGGAAGGAACGGAAAAGGCGACGGCGTAGTCCGTGTCTCCCTTACCCATGGCGCGGGTGGGAAGCACGATGATTTCGTGTGAAGAAAGAGAGCCCGTCTGATGCGCCTTGGCCCCCCGGACCACGATGCCGTCGTCCCTGCGCTCAACCACGTGCAGATACATGTCCTTGTCGGACTGCTCGGTGGGCCCGAGTGAGCGGTCGCCCTTAACATCGGTGACACCGGCATTCGCGGCCAGATCGTTCTTCTGGACGTATTTCAAAAATGCGAGGAAACGGTCATTGTAATTGGTACCGTATTTCTTATCGATATCGTAGGTCACGATCGAGAGTGTAGAGAGACAGTCAAGACCCGTGCATCGCTGATGACATGTGCCTACATAGTTGCCCAGGGCCCGGTTGACCTTCACCCGCGCCACCAGGTCCTCGATGCTGGAAGGAGGCAGAGTGAACCGGTTGACCGGTTCATTGATCAAAGGACTTGTCGTCACCACGAGGTCACGGAACTCACCTTCGGCCACTTCATACGTTGCCGCGGTTGCCTCAATACCCGCACGAAGACGCGGGTTGTCCACCACGTTGGTGATGCGCTCTCCGAACATATATGCGGTCGGTTTGAGAGCCCGAATCGATTCGATATATTCAGCTTTTGTCTTAAGACCCATACTGGAACCTCCTCCTGTTGATTATGCTATTGTCGCGATCAGAACTGATCCTTCTCCTGTTCCGCGAGCATTTTGCGGACGCTCGACAGGACCTGTATCTTCACGTTAGTGACGTGGTTCTTCAGCACGCTCTGTGCCCTCTCAAGACTGCGCACGGCAACGGTATCGTATATCTCCTGGTGTTCCTGGTCGGTTGCCGTGAGGGATGTCCTGGGAAGGTTGCTGTATTTGAGGAAGAGTATATCGAACAGATTCTCCAGGATACGGATTTGCGTCTCCTTTCCTGAAAGGGATGCCAGCGTCAGATGGAATTCCCTGTTCTTAAAAAGCCGCTCTTTCAAAAACACCTCGCGTCCGGCCGCCTGATGCGCGTGCAGCGCCGCCTTAAGCTTGCCGAGGGCCTCTTTGTTGAGGTTCTGAATGGTAGCGCGCAGAAGCGAAGGCTCGATAAGCTCCCTCATCTCGTAGATCTCTTCGATCTCTTTGATGCTGAAGGGAGTCATACAAAATCCGCGGTTCGGCTCATGAGACACGAAACTAAGCAGTTCGAGCCTCTTGAGGGCCTGGATGATCGGCGTAGGGCTCAGGTGAAGCTTCTCGGCAAGGTCCCGGTAGGCGATCTTCTGTCCCGGCACGAGCTCCCTCGTGTAGATCATGCGCCGGATGCCATGATAGGCAATCTGGCTGCTGTCTTCCGCCTGCTTACCGCTCTTCTCACTTTTCTTCTGTGCCATTTCCGCACCCTTTTTTGTTTTTTGTTGAGCCATCAGTTATGATACATGAATTTAATTAACTTTGCAATTACATTTTTAAACAAATATATGGTCGCATAGAATCGGCGAATACAGAATTAAATATCTGATTATTTTCGTTGACATGCCGCTCCGGCGGTTTTATACTTGCGTGCACGAACATAATGCGCACAACGTGCACGCCCGGTCATGAAAAACAATTCAAAGGAAACGAATCGCTATGAGACTGTATGAATACGAGGCGCTGGACATTTTTGAACAGAACCGCATCCCCGTTCCTCACCGTGGTATTGCATCGACCATGCACGAAGCGCTTCAGGTTGCCGGAGAAATAGGATATCCCGTCATGCTGAAGGCCCAGGTCCTCGTGGGAGGACGTGGACTCGCGGGCGGCATAAAGACGGCGTCCACACCGGACGAACTGAAGGATATGGCCGAGGAGCTGCTCAGTTCCGATATCAAGGGCCTCCCGGTGGGGAAGATACTCGTCTGCGAGAAAGCGGAGATCGCCAAAGAACTCTATCTGGGTATTACTATAGATGGCTATTCAGGCACGCCTGTCATTGTTGTCAGCACGGAAGGCGGAGTGCTCATCGAGGAAACGGCGGGAACGTCGCCGGAAAAGATCGCGGCGATTCATATCGACCCCTCCTTCGGCTATTACCCCTACCAGGCCCGCTCGCTCCTCCGGATGCTCGGGCTGAAACAGCAGCTCATCTCTCCCTGGAGCGACGTCATTGGTCAGCTGTACGACGTGGCATTGCGTTATGAGGCCCTGATCGCCGAGATCAACCCCCTTGTCGTGCTCCCGAATGGTGGGCTCCTCGCCGTTGATGCCGTGCTCGAAGTAGACGATTCGGCTCTGTCGCGGATTCGTTTCCCTCTGCCCGATCGCGTAGATAGGATTGAGAACGCCCTGGAGCGCAGGGGCAGAGAGATCGGTGTCACTTACGTAGACCTGGACGGGGACATCGGCATTATCTCTTCAGGCGCCGGCCTTGGCATGGCTTCCATGGACATCATCGGCCGGCGGATGAAACCCGCGAATTTTCTGGAGACGGGCGGAGGCATTACCGCGGATCTTCTCTACAAGTGCATGCAGCTTGTGATGATGAAGCCTGACCTCCGCGCCATCTTTATCAATGTATACGGCGGTATCAACCCGATTCACGAGGGCGCCAAGGGTGTCGCACGCTATATCGCCGAGCATAAGGTAAAAATCCCCATCGTCGCAAAAGCTCTGGGCAACCACCAGGAAGAGACGTGGGAGATATTGGGCTCCGCCGGCGTGCACGTCGTGACCGAAGCGGCGACGGAAAAGGCGATTGAGAAACTGTTCGAACTCGTAGGACCCGCGCGCTAGCGCGCAAGCGATCAAGTGGCTGCGGCCCTCCCCTTCAAGAGAGGGGACACTTACATACATCGCAGTTTCGCCGCGGCGTAGTCCATTGGAGGACCAGTGAGCATATTGATGGATGATTCAACCAGGGTGATCGTGCAGGGGATAACGGGCCGCATCGGCAGCGTCCAGACTCACTGGATGCTCGAGTACAAAACAAGAGTCGTGGGCGGCGTCACTCCCGGTAAGGGCGGAACTACCGTCGAAGGCGTCCCTGTTTTCGACAGCGTTGCGGAGGCCGTGAGGGAGACAGGGGCGAATGCGTCCGTCTTCTTCGTGCCGGCAGCGTTCGTCCTGGACGCTTTTCTCGAAACGATCGACGCAGGGATCAAGCTGATCGTCGTTGTCCCCGAGTACATCCCCGTGAAAGACGTGGTGAAAATGCGCAGTTACGCCATCGAAAAGGGTGTTTTCGCCCTCGGACCCACAACCCCCGGCATCCTCGTTCCGGGAAAAGGTAAGATGGGCATCATGCCCGCATCCCTGTTTGCGCCCGGCCGTGTGGGCATCATCTCACGGAGCGGGACCCTATCATACGAATTCGCGGGTATCCTGTCAGAGAGCAATGTGGGACAGAGCGCAGTGGTTGGTATGGGCGCGGATCCCGTTGTCCTGAGGAATCTCGCCGATATCCTGGAACTCTTCCAGGAAGACGAAGGCACGGACGCGGTCATCATCGTGGGGGAAGTGGGTGGAGAACAGGAAGAAAAGGCGGCCGGTTTCATCGCCAGGAAGATGACCAAGCCCGTGGCCGCATATATTGCCGGCCGGGACTCACCGCAGGGCAAGCGCATGGGCCATGCAGGCGCCATTGTGCGCGGGACGGCGGGGTCCGTGGAGGGCAAGCACGAAGCGCTGCGCGCGGCTCGCGTCGAAGTCCTCGAAAGCCCCATACAGGTCACTCAGTGGGCCGGGAAGTATAATCTCAAGTAACAGCCCCCAGAGCGTCATTTCATTTTTTCTCTGCCGCAATCCTCTCTTCAAACTCCTTCCAGAATGCCTCATCAGGTTTGCGCCAGTATGGTCCCCACGCTTTACCGAAAAGTCCCTCAAGCTGCTTCAAGCCACGCTTCCAGACAGCGCCATATTCGTAAGTGAGGACATCCTCCAGGAATGGAACCAATGCCCCCAGCCTGTCCTTGGGAAGGTAAGCCCTGGCTCCCAGTTCTATGGACTTCTTGAGGGCTTCGGGGGAGAGCGCGTGGGCCGTAAGCATGACGACCGGGATGGGGTACGGGCGCTTCACGGCAAGTTGTAGAAGGTCAAAGCCTCGAACCCCCATGATATCCAAGATGACCAGATCGTACGTCCAGGATGTAAGAAGCTCCACCGCCTTTTCGTAGGAGGAAGCCGTGTCCAGGGTGCAGGTCGGGGCGGCTGTCTCAATCTCCTCCTTCAGTACTTCCAGAATGTCCGGTTCATCATCCACAGCCAAGATTCTCTTATGGTTCAAAACTGATTCCTGCATGGTGATCCTCCCTCCGGGTGCAGAGATAGAGTATTGAGTTAACCATTCATAATCTACGTGCTTTCACACAACCTGTCAATATTTCCTTTCTGCTCCTCATCACATGAAAAATCGTCTTACTCAATTACTCTCCGGCACGCCTGGGAAAGCTCCCGGAGGCGAGGCAACGACGCCAGGTGTGAGGCCGCCTGCTGAAGATTACGGAGGCCTGAAGGGACATGGTCCAGAAAAGCTCTGAGCCCTTTGTTAAGACCCAAGAATCCGTAAGCTCCGAGGGCCTGCATCAGGCGCTGGACTGAGGCCTCCCAAAAACAATTCCGGAACGCAGCCCAATCAAGCGTTTGTATTGACAGCCCATAATAAGAAAAGAGGAGTTCATCACGCTCCTCGTCGGAAAGGTTCACATAGGGATCGCAAAGAAGTGAGCCAAGATCGTAGAAAGGGCTTCCGAAGCGCATCCCCTGGAAGTCGATGAGGAATGGTTCTCCGTCACGGATCATCACGTTCTGAGATTGGAGATCCCGGTGCACTAAACAGCGCTTCGTTCCCGAGAGCCGCTCCGCGAGGGCGGAAAGTTCCATCTCGAGTTCCCGCCCGAAGGAAGGTTCAAGCAGAACCCCGCAGAGACCTTTGACAAAGTGGTCCCTGAAGTAATCCCGCTCCCAGCGATAGAGGTCAGGACCAAAGGCCTCCATGAGCCTCACCCGGTTCGAAGGGAAATCCTTTTCAGGGAAAGCGTGGAGCCTGTGCGCAACGGCAAGCGTCTTCCGGTAAAGGCTCTGCCGGGTTTCCCGGATGGCTTCTCTGAAAGACCAGAGGTCTTCAGCGCCAAGGTCTTCCATGACGATGAGGCACTGCGCCGGATCATGGCGGATAATCCGGGGCGTGGGGACCTGGATGTCGCGGAGAAATTCCGCAATGTCCGCATAGTACGTGTTCTCTATGCGCTTCGGGTCGTAATGGACCAGGATGGCCGAATCCTTGCGGTTCCATTTCAACCGGAAGTAGCTCCGGTCAGAGCCTCTCCCCTGCAGCGGAGAAAGTTTTATGGAGACGGATTCAGAAAGTCCGAGCGCATCCTTCGCAAAGGTGATCATAGCGTGCCGTGACATCATCGACGCAGATCCTGCCCACGCGCCGGCAGTCTCGCCTTCAGGCCTTCGTAGGCTTCTATCGAGCCGATGTCGTGCCACTCTCCTTCGTCTACGACGATCCCTCTGATAGATCCAGGCTTCTCCACGATCCTTCTGACAAATGCCGGGATGACCGATTCGATTCTGCCTGCTTCAAGAAACCGGAGGATCGATGTCTCCACCGCGTAGACGCCGGTAAAGAGACAGCTTTGAACCCCAGGGTTTCTCAGCGTGTGACGGAGATCGCATATCTCACCGCGCTCGTTGATATTCACATTCAGCAGAGGCCCCTTGCTTCTCAGGGCAAGCGTTGCCTCCGGTCGCTCCTGCTCATGGGCGTCCACGAGCCTCTGCAAGGGGAAGCTCCGTAATCACGTCGCCGTTGTAACAGAGAATAACCTCGTCCTCAGTCAGGAGATCTTCAATGTTTTTCAGCCCTCCCGCCGTCTCCAGAAGTACCGGCTCATGGCGAAAGGTAATGGGCACGCCGCGCCACTGCCCTTTGGAAAATTTTTCCGCGTAGACTTCATGGCAGTGATGCGTGTTCACGATGAAACGATCCACGCCAACTGTCAGCAGATGGTCCATCGCGTAGGTGATGATGGGCCGTCCTCCGATCGGAAGGAGCGGCTTCGGGCATCGCTCCGTCAGCGGGCGGAGACGCATTCCCAGGCCTGCGCCGAGGATAAACGCTGTCTTAAACCGTCTTTTCATACCGGTGCGCCTTCATTCATATAACTTCGTTGCCTCCGTCGCCTCCTCGCCGCCCGAGGTACCCGGCCGAAGGCTGGGTCGTATCCAATCCCCAATAGCCAAAGGCTTCGCCTGAGGTTTAGGAATTTGATATTTGCTGATTGTTTGAGATTTGGATATTGAGATTTGGAATTTCTCCATCGTTTCAGTCAATATACCTTACGAATCTCTACACCTCGAAAGTAATGGCTCAGTATATCCGCTGCCGAGAATCCCCGGCTCGCCATGACAGCGGCACCGATCTGACAGAGCCCCACGCCGTGTCCCCATCCGGCACCGTGAAAGGTAAATGTCCGGACCGCACCGTCAGTATTATGTTTCGCCGTCACGATGAATGCGCTGCTGTAAAGGTGACTCGGTGAGAGCCAGCGCCGTATTTCGAGCTCCTTTCCCACAACCATGCTTCTCTTCGAACCGACGATTCTCAACCGGGAGATACGCCCTGAAGCGCCCCTGCTGAGTGGTACAATCACCTGCAGGGTGCCGAAATCAATACCCGACTTCTCCCGCACAATCTCTTCCAGTTCCTCTCGGGTATATTCGACTGTCCAGCGGAAAAAACTTGTCGTTTCGCGGTCAAAATCGGGAAGAATTTTTCCGAGGAGATTTGTATCTTCCGTGTGACAGAATGCCTCTGGGGCAGACATGATCCATCTGACGGCTTCTTCCTCGCTCCTGATCGGGGGATGCTGGACTGACGCGTCCGAAATGCTCACAAGATAAGGGACTCTCGTATCATCCCAGGCCGTCATAAAATCTTCGGTGAGCCCGCCGCAAGCCTTGGAATATCGAGCATCACAGATTTCATCCTGATAGGTTATCACCATCCCGAGGGTTTCTCGCACAGCGTCCTCGGCCTGAGTGGATGTGATCTTCGTTACGCCCTGATAGCGCTGACAGTGATCATCGGCGCAGACATCGAAGAGGTCGTGCTCCTCCCGGTCATACCAGCGTATCAGCTCTCCTTCCTTTTCAATGAAGGTCTCCGCCGACATGGATGCTTCTTTTGTATTCCTCTTTCGTTCCAGCGCCGCCAGAAGCCAGCTTCGGGATAGGATTGCATGGGTCTTTAGAAATTCCATCGGAGCGGCAGCGCTCATCTCGGATGAGATCACGCTTTTCAGGTAATCATCCAGGGGGATTTCATTGATAGCGGTGATCGTGCCGTCCTCGCGCAGCATGAGGATCAGGTTCCCATGAAAGGTTTGATCCTCGTTTCTCTCCCAATGGAAGCGGTTTCCGATAGTAACGTCAAAGAGCGTAAACGTCGAGCCTTTTTCGGCAATGAGTCTGATCCATGGAGAGCATGCGGTTTCGCGACGGATCTCATCGGTAAGCACGATCATTCCTTCTTTCGCATGCGCTGAAAACGTCCCCGACACCGGCCCGAACTGGTTCCCGATGAAGCTCCCATTCATGCGCATCGTGATGTCGGTCTGCCGGTCGATGATGCCCACCGTAATATGCGGCTCACTCATGATCCCAAAGTTATTACTTTTTAGAAAGCGTGTCAATCGGAGAAGTTGAAGCTGAAGCTCACGTTCGGCGTGCTTGACGCTCAGTGAATGTGATATATTTGCAGGGACTCTTCAGGTATGATGGTAGATCTTCTATGAAGCCTCTCACCATAGCCATCCCCTACAATCCGGGGCCATTCTTCGAGAAAACCCTGACTGCCCTGACTATGTCGGCCCTGGTCGAAGAAGTTGTGGTTTGCAGTGAAAGGCCGATCGATCTTAAGATACCCGCATGTCGTCTTCTTGTTGCGGGAGCGCTTACGTCACATGAAACATTGAAGCGCGTTACGGAGATGGTCTCGACTAAGTACCTCCTTCTTTTATTGGGCGCCCACCAGATTTCATTCGCGCCTAAAGCCCTGGAGCGTATGCTGAAACATGCGGAGTCCACGAAGGCATGTCTGGTCTATTCTGACTTCTACGAGATCAGCGAACACGAGAGGGTCCTTCATCCACTCAATGATTATCAGCCGGGAAGCGTCCGGGACGATTTCGACTTCGGCGCCGTGATGCTCTTTTCAATCCCTGCCGTTCGAAGTGCGACAGAGAGATACGGCGGTATACCCGCCGTAAAATTTGCAGGCCTTTATGATCTTCGCCTGAAGCTCTCTATCGACCACGCTCTCTGCCATCTACGCGAACCACTCTATTCCGTAATAAGGCCTGACGAGCCTTCGAGTGGGGAAAAATTGTTCGGTTATGTCGATCCACGCAATGAAGCCGTGCAGAAGGAAATGGAGATCGTCTTCACGGACTACTTAAAGCACATCGGGGCTTATCTGCCGCCCCACCAATTCAAAGAGGTCGAACGGACGGCCGGATCTTTCCCGGTAAAGGCCTCTGTCGTGATTCCCGTACGGAACCGAAAAGATACGATTGCCGAAGCCGTGAAAAGCGCCCTGTCGCAGGAAACCGACTTCCCGTTCAACGTCATCGTCGTGGATAACCACTCCACGGACGGGACCACAGCCGTGCTCTCCGACCTCACGAGGCGGCATGCCAGGTTGAATCACATCATTCCGGTGCGGACCGATCTCGGCATCGGCGGTTGCTGGAATGAGGCCCTTCGCAGCGATGTCTGCGGCCGCTATGCCGTTCAGCTTGATTCGGACGACCTCTACGGCAGCGCTCGCGCCCTGCAGAGCATAGTCGACATGCTCCATCAGGGCAACTATGCGATGGTGATCGGCTCTTATACCCTCGTCGATTCCACGCTTAAACAAATCCCGCCGGGGCTCATAGACCACCGAGAATGGACCGATGAAAATGGTCGCAACAATGCCCTCCGCATCAATGGTCTCGGTGCCCCCCGGGCCTTTAATACCGAGACCATGCGCAACATCGGCTTTCTCAATGTGAGCTATGGTGAGGATTACGCGGCTGCTTTGCGCGTGTGCCGGGAATACCGCATCGGGAGGATTTACGATAGCCTCTACCTTTGCAGACGCTGGTCGGGCAACACCGACGCGGCGCTGAGTATCGAAGAGACAAATCGGAACAATGCGTTCAAGGATGAGGTCCGATGCGCGGAAATTCTCGCCCGGCAGAAAATGAATCAGGGGGTGTTCTGATATTCGATCGCTTGCTTAAAGACAAAATCCATAGCACGTTCGATGGAGTACAACCCGGTAAGAGTCTCGCCGGTCTATGTCTCAAGCTCCTGGCCGACCAGAAAGAAACGTGGCCGGTTCTTCGGGAAGGCTACGAAGCGCTCAGGCAAGTCAGGGAGAGGAGCATACCCTGTTCCGGATTTTCCGTTCTCCTTCAACACAACCCCGGAAGAATCATGAGCACCCTGGCCGCCGTGGGCGAGCAGGATACAAACGAGCGGCCATGTTTCCTCTGCCTGCATCATCTCCCTGAAGGCCAGAAAGGGGTCCTCTACAGAGACGAGTACCTGATCCTATGCAATCCGATGCCTGTTTTCTCTGCTCACTTCACCATCGCCCACATAGACCATCGTCCCCAGAGCATCTCCGGACATGTCGACACTTTCCTGCGGCTCATGGCCGATTTTGGCTCCAGCTTGGACGATCCTTTACAATGGACCAACATGCGGCGCCTCCGCGCCGGATCATTTTCATTTTCAGGCAGTCCCATCAGGACGGATGCCGATCGAGAAAGAAATCGCGAATAAGAACAGGCTCACGCTGATCGCACGGAAAGACGGTGTCATCTTCTATCGGGCAAAAGATGTGGGACGGGAAGTGATCATCCTGGAGGGAGATAATCCGACGGCCGTGGGAAGCGCTTTCACGAGTTTTCTTCATGCCCTGAATAAGGTGCTTTGTGTGGGGGAGGAGCCTATGATAAATGTGGCCGGCTCATACGAGCAGACAACGTGGCGCCTCGTCGTCTTTCCACGCCGCAAACACCGTCCGGATGCCTTTTTCAGGGAGGGAGATGCACGGATTGCGGTCAGTCCCGCGGTCATCGAGATGGGGGGCGTCCTTGTCACCCCGTTCGCAAGAGATTTCGAACGGCTGGACACGGCCGCCGTGGAGTCGATTTACGAGGAAGTATCCCTGGAAGCAAAGAGTGTGAAAAGCGCTATCGACGCCATCGGACAAACGGGATAACTGAAACAGACCGGCTGAACCGGATAAAAGAGCATAGGGACGTCACCCTGTCTTTGGATGGGCACCCATCTGCCCTGGCTCCCCGTTGATCCGTATGCCGGGAGAAAAGATAATCTTGTCAAAGGTCCGGTTGAGGGTCTTGCTGTGAAAATTCTCCATAGGCGGAGAATCGGGGAACTCGACATCGTCGCCCGCCTTGACCTTGACTTCCATGACAGCAACCCACAGCCTCTTCCCTTTTTCTTCCACCTCGATGTAGGTATACCCGGCGGCGTTCATCGTTGATACGACTTTTCCCTTATGATCCGGCCCCATGGGCATTTCCTCAGGCCTCATGCCGGCGTGGGGGTTTGCTGCCGGGCTTGCTCCGCCGTGAGCTGGACTGGGCTGCAGCTCTCGTGCCTGCCGTGGTATCCTTCGGGCCACTCGCCGGCTGGGCGTTTGGTTTATCTTTACACCCGGTAAAGACAAGGGCTGCGATTGCCAATACCGTTATGATGATCTTTTTCATCTGTATCCTCCGTAGACGCATCGTCTGTCCGCAGACGATGAAAAATAGCATATCCCTTCAATCAATTACAAACCCGACCGCCGCGGAGGCATCCAGCCCGGTAAGACTTCCAAGGTGCGGCGAAGCGGATTTGGGTGGTTTCACGCGATTGACTTAAAGGGACCTTTCCATCATACTATTTGGTGGAACCGAATCGTGGCAAAGAAAGCCTTTAACGTCGTAGGAAGAAGGCTTCAAAAGGTCGAAGCCGCGGAAAAGGCGAGAGGTGCGCTGAAATTTTCGGGAGACCTGAACTTCCCGAACATGCTCCACGCCAAGATTTTGCGGAGCCCCTATGCCCATGCCCGGGTCAAACACGTCGAGACTGCTAAGGCATTGAAGTTGGCTGGCGTGAAGGCTGTCATCACCCATCAGGATGTGCCCAAGTTCCCGGCCATGCACCAGTTCCTGCACCAGCCTCACGTGCTGTTTTACGACAGTTTCCTGCTGGAGGAGAAGGTAAGACACTTCGGCGACCGGGTAGCCGCAGTGGCTGCCACGGCTCCTGAAATCGCGGAAGAAGCACTCGACTTGATCGAAGTGGAGTACGAGCAGCTCCCGGTTGTATCGGAAGCGCTGACGGCTATGCAGGAGAGCGCCCCGGCTATCCACAGCATGGCCCGACGGGGAGAGAACCCGGTCGAGATCCGGAATAATACGGTCGGCACCCGGGAGTTCGTCATCGGCGATATAGAAGATGGATTTCGCCAGTCAGAACTCGTTATCGAGAATCGTTTCAGGACATCGCGTCCGAACCCCGCGCCGCTGGAACCGACGACCGTTGTCTGTCTGCCGGGGCCTGGTGGAAGCGTAGAGGTCTACGGAACCACGCAGGGTATACACCCTATGCGCATGAACATCGCCAGTTCGCTGGGTCTTCCCTCTTCATAAAGTGAACTGCCACCGGGTCTTCCTGGGTGGTTCCTTCGGCGCCCACATCCACACGGGATGGATCGAGCCCATCTGTGCCTTCCTGGCGCTGCTTACCGGGTCAGCCGGTTCGTGGAGAAAAGACGCGGGAGGAGATGTTCCTCTCCTGCGGCCGCCACCCGATGGTCCTGACATTGAAAACGGGGGTCAAACGCGACGGCACCATTATGTCACAGTACCTTGATGTCATCGACGACACGGGGGCCTACGCCGTAAGCGGAGAATCGAAGATGGTCCTTGCCGGGGGTTGGTTTCTTTCCATGTATCGGTGCCCGAACATGAAGTTCACGGGCAGGACCGTCTATACCAATACACCTCCCCTGACCGCCATGCGTGGCGCTGCGAATCCGCAGGTGAACTTTGCGGTTGAATCACAGATGGACATGATCGCGGAAGAGCTGGGTATCGATCCGATCGATCTGAGGCTGAAGAACCACATCAGAAGAGGAGATACCTTTTACGGCCAGGGGCCGGACGTAGTCTGCCTCGTCGAGAGCTGCGGCACGGAGGAGCTTTTGCGCAGGGGTGCGGAGAAGATCGGGTGGCGCAGCAGGAATGACCATGCTGCGGACAAGCCCTGGGTGAGGCGGGGCGTAGGCATGGCCCTGGGTTTTCACACTTCGGGAGCCGGTTCGCCCGAGCCCTCGAAGTTCATCCTCGATTACAGCGGAGCAGTTGTGAAGATGAATGACGACGGCACGGCCGTTCTCATAAACGCGGCGGCGGATACGGGCGGCGGTTCGTTGAGCTCTCACGCCGCAATGGTCGCGGAGGAGCTGGGCCTGAAGTACGAAGATGTCATCGTCTACATGGGAGACACCAACATGACGCCCTTCGATGTGCCCACGCACGCAAGCAGGGCCACCTATGGAGCCGGACGGGCGGTAAAGAAGGCCGCGGAAGCAGTGAAGCGCGTGCTTATGAAGTGGGCCTCCGACATCCTCGATGCGCCCGTTCAGGAGCTGATCGCGAGGGACGGAAAGATTTTCGTGGCCGGGAATCCACAAAAAGCGCTCACCATCAAAGAGCTGATTCAAACAGCCCAGAGCCGGGGATGGGGAAGCGCGACAGGGGAATCGTCGGTCAGGCCCGATGCATGTCCTCCCCATTTCACCTCCTGTTTTGCGGAGGTGGAGGTGGACACCCAGACCGGGCAGGTAAAGGTCCTCCGGGCCGTTCAGGGGGCTGATGTAGGTACGCCTATCAACCTTTTAAGCGTCGAGGGCCAGATCATAGGGGGGCTTCACATGGGCCTGGGATATGCCCTTATGGAAGATACGTGCTTCGATGCAAGCACGGGCGAGGCGTTGAACCCCACCTTTCGGGACTACAAGATTCTGACGTCGCTCGACATGCCGGAGGCCGAGTTGTGCATTGCCGACGAGTTCGAGCCCACGGGTCCCTTTGGGGCAAAAGGCGTCGGTGAAGGGGCCACCAACCCGGTGGCTGCCGCGGTCGCCAATGCCGTCTACAATGCTGTTGGCGTGAGAATCAAGGATCTGCCTATAACCGCCGAAAAGGTTATCCAGGCTATCAGGAAAAAGGCGGGCAGATAAGCGCATGGAAAGATTCGAACCCAATATCGAAAGGATCCGAAGAGACATCCTCGAGTTCTCAGAGTTCGTATCCCCTCATGAGCAGGGTTACACGAGAATCTCCTTTTCTAAAGAAGACGAAGCGGCGAGAGCATACGTCACCCGCCTGATGGCGGACGAGGCCGGACTCAAGGTAAGGATCGATACCGCGGGAAACATCATCGGGAGAAAGGAAGGGAAAAAGTCCGGTCCCGCTATTCTGACCGGCTCTCACGTGGATACGGTCAGAGGAGGCGGGAGATTCGATGGGATCTCCGGGGTTGTTGCAGCCGTTGAATCGATGAGGAGATTTGGAGAGCTGAACGTAGAAAACCTTCACCCCATCGAGGTGGTCGTCTTCCTTGCCGAAGAGCCTTCACCCTTCGGGCTCTCCACGATAGGCAGCAGGGCCATGGCCGGAAAGCTCTCCGAAGAACAGCTGAGCACACTGAGAGATGACACCGAAAGATCGCTCGCCGAGGCGATTGCACAAATGGGGGGCAGCCCGGACCACGTCGACAGGGCCAGAAGGTCTCGGGACGACACCCTCGCCTATCTCGAACTGCACATCGAGCAGGGTCCTCATCTCCATACGCAAGCGGTACAGATCGGTGTAGTGACAGGCATTGTGGGGATATGGAGGGCGAATATCGAGGTGGTCGGAAGGAATGATCATGCGGGAACAACCCCCATGGCGCTTAGAAAGGACGCTCTTGCGGCCGCCGCGGAGGTCGTTCTCGCCCTGGAAAAGATCTGCGCAGGCGCTGACGACGTGGTCGGCACCATCGGGCGGGTCGAGGTCTTTCCCAACGCCCTCAATGTGATTCCGGGCCGGGTAACGCTGGGAATGGAGGTCAGAAGTCTGCATGAGTATACCATAGAGCGCGTCCGTTCTTCGTTTGAAACTGAGCTGGAGCGTATCATGCAGGAGAGAGGAATATCGATCACCTTTGAGCTCTGGAAGAGTTCAAAGCCGGTGCTCTTCCCGTCAGCCATGGTGAAGTCAGATCACGAGCATCTGCAGGCGCTTGGGCCTCACTTATGCGGAAGTGCCGTCCCAGGCCGGGCACGACGCAAATCATCTGGCGGAAATCGCCCCGACGGGCATGATCTTCGTACCGTCACGAGACGGCAGGAGCCATTGCCCGGAAGAATGGACGGAGTTTGAAGAGATCGCTCTGGGCACAGAGGTACTGGCGACCACAATCTATGAGATAGATAAGAACGGGCTGCCTCTCGGGGATCGGTCCGGGGAGCGACCAAGGTGAACCATCTGTATGATCTGGCTATTACGGGCGACATATTTTTTGGCGGTCATATCGTGCGAGGCGGCACGCTGCTCGTGGAAGGGGAGAAGGTCGCCGGGATCATCGATCAGGTCGGCAATGATGCAGACCGGACACGGGCGAAGAAGGTAGTCGATGCACGGGGCAAGTGGGTGTTGCCGGGAGCGATCGACAGCCACGTCCACTCCCTCAGCTTTCCCGATGAAGGTTTTTTCAACTCGACCCGCTCGGGCCTCGCCGGGGGCGTTACCACGCTGATCGACATGCCCGTGGATGCACCTAAGGGTATTGCGGAGCCGGAAGCCCTTGCTCGGAAAATATCCCTCGTGGAAACGGAGAGTCTCATCGACGTTGCCCTGCTCGGTTCGGTAAAGAATGAAACGATCGACCAGATTCCCCGTTTGGCCGAGGGCGGCGTATGCGGCTTCAAGCTCTCGCTCTTCGATACAGATCCCGACCGCTTTCCGAGGGTGCGCGACGGGCAGTTGCTCGAAGCCTTTTCAGCTATCGCCCAGACCGGCTTCAGAGCCGGCGTTCACGCCGAAAATGATGAGATCATAAAGTACTTGATCGAGAAATATATTCGCCAGGGTAAGACGTATTCCCGCGCCCACTGCGAGACGCGGCCGGTTGTGTCGGAAACGGAAAGCGTGCTCAAGGCCCTTGAATTCGCCTGGGCAACGGGCGTGCGGCTCCACCTCTATCACGTGAGTCACACCCGTTCCCTTCAGCTCGCCCAGATTTACCGAGGGCAAGGTACGGTTGTGACGTCGGAGACGTGCCCTCATTACCTGATCTTCTCCGAAGAGGATATGGACAAGTTCGGGGCGTGGATTCGCATTAATCCACCGGTCAGAAAACGGCCGGAAGCTGATCTTCTGTGGCGTATGATCTCGGCCGGAGCGATCGATTGCGTGAGTTCGGATCATGCACCCTGGCCCGCGGACAGAAAGAACAAACCGGTAATCTTCGACAACGCCAAGCGGCTGCCCCGGTGTTGAGACACTGCTTCCGCTCATGTTCAGTGAAGGCGTGGCCAAAGGGCGCATTTCGATTGCCACCCTCATGAAGGTGATTTCAGAAAATCCCGCGCGCATCTTCGGGCTCTTTCCAAAGAAGGGCATCCTTCTGCCCGGCAGTGATGCGGATATCGTGATCCTGGATCCGGCCAGCACGTGGACCGTGCGGGCTGAAGAACTCCATGCGGCAGCCGGCTGGACGCCTTACGAGGGGATGGAGATAAAGGGTAAGATCGAAACCACGATCATCCGGGGCAGGATCGTTTTTGATCGAGGGGATATTAAGGCGCAGAAAGGCTATGGAGAATTCGTAAGGCCTGTCTCGGGGTAAGAAAGAGGCGATGAAGGTGCTCCGCCTGCAAGGGGTACCCGAGAAGCTTTAGCAAGGCTTCGCTAAGGAAAAGCTCACGGTGCTTGCGTCTATTATCTCAACAAACATATCCGTTACTTCCTGTAATCGCGTTTTTTAGATTCTCCTCCGCCATACCACATTACATCCCATAATCCTCAACCCAGAAACATAAAAGAGACAGACCCCTTGTGTGGGACCGTCGAAATCTATCCACAAGTAACGTGCTTCACTTTGCGCTTTACAAAAAAGAGAATGCCCGATAGAATATGGTGAGTCTTTTGGAGTTCCGTCCTGCCAGGAGGTATCCCTAATGGCAAAACAGCCGGCCCTACCGCATCCATTCCATCTCCAGAAGTGTCCCACCGGCATCACCGGTCTCGATGAGCTTACCCAAGGAGGGCTGCCGAGGGGCCGCCCCACGCTCGTCACGGGATCGCCGGCTCGGGCAAGACGCTCCTTGCCATGGAGTTTCTCGTCAAGGGCGCGACCGAGTATAACGAGCCGGGCGTCTTCATGGCCTTTGAGGAGACCGGCGAAGACCTGACCAAAAACGTCGCCTCCCTCGGTTTCGACCTGGACGGCCTTACCAAGAAGAAGAAGCTCGCCATCGACTACGTTTACATAGAACGCTCCGAAATCGAAGAGACGGGCGAATACGACCTGGAAGGGCTCTTCGTCCGCCTCGATTACGCAATCGATTCCATACAAGCGAAGCGTGTGGTACTCGACACCATCGAGGTGCTCTTCGGCGGCCTGCCCAACGAGGGTGTCCTCAGGGCTGAGCTGCGCCGCCTCTTCCGCTGGCTGAAGGACAAGGGCGTCACCGCCCTCATCACCGGGGAACGGGGCGAGACCTCCCTCACCCGCTACGGCCTCGAAGAGTACGTTGCCGACTGCGTCATCCTGCTCGACCACCGGCTCACCGACCAGATATCGACCCGGCGCCTTCGCATCGTCAAGTACCGCGGCTCGTCCCACGGCACCAATGAATACCCCTTCCTCATCGATGAAGAGGGCATCTCGGTCCTGCCCGTCACCTCCCTCGGGCTTGAACTACGATGTGCCCAAAGAGCGCATATCCACAGGCATACCCCGCCTCGACACGATGTTTGGCGGCAAGGGCTTTTACAAAGGCTCGAGCATACTCGTCTCCGGCACCGCGGGAACCGGCAAAACGACCGCTCGCCGCCCACTTTGCCGAAGCAGCCTGCAAGAAGGGTAAGCGCTGCCTCTACCTCGCCTTCGAAGAATCACCCCAGCAGATCACGAGGAACATGGCTTCCGTCGGCATAGACCTGAAGCCGTGGCTGCACAAGAAGCTCCTCCTGATCCGCTCGGCGCGTCCTACCTTTTACGGTCTTGAGATGCACCTTCTGGAGATGACCAAGCTGATCCATACGTTTAACCCCGAGGTGGTCGTGATGGACCCCATCACGAACCTCATCACCGTGGGCCTCGCCGCTGACGTCAAGTCGATGCTGACCCGCCTCGTCGACTACCTCAAGTCACGGCAGATCACCACGTTCTTCACCAGCCTCACCGCCCCTGACGGCAGCGCCGAACAGACGGAGATCGGCGTCTCCTCCCTCATGGACGCGTGGATCGTCCTTCAAGACATCCAGGCCGAGGGTGAGCGCAACCATGGATTGACCATCGTCAAATCCCGCGGCATGGCGCACTCCAACCAGCTCCGTGAGTACCGCCTGACCGCCAAGGGCCTCCACCTGGAGGACGTCTATCTCGGTCCGCAGGGTGTGCTCACCGGCGCGGCACGGGCCGCCCGGGAAGCCGAAGAAGCTCAAGCATCACTTTCCCGCACCGAGGAGATCAAGAGGCAGAAGCGCCAGATCGAGCGGAAGCGCGCGGTCGTGGACGCCCAGATCGCCGCTTTGCGTGCCGGCTATGAAGCAGAGGAAGAGGAGCTCAAGAAAAACATTGCCGAGATGGAGGCCCGTGAAAAGGCAGCCGCCCTGCAGCGCGCAAGGATAGCCTCGCTGCGCAAGGCTGACAAGGAAGGTGGCTATGCCAAGAAATAGATAAAACAGCAAAAGAAGAGCTTTGGGAGCTCCGGCTCTATGTCGCGGGGCAGACGCCGAAATCCCTTGCAGCGTTCGCGAACCTGAAGAAGATCTGCGAGGAGCACCTTTCGGGCAAGTATACGATCGAGATTATCGACCTCCTTAAGAACCCGACCCTGGCGAAGGGGGACCAGATCCTTGCCATCCCCACGCTCGTCCGGAAGCTGCCGGAGCCGGTCAGAAAGATCATAGGCGACCTCTCCAACACGGAGCGCGTGCTCGTGGGGCTCGATTTGCGCCCCGGGGTCGCGGGAACAGGAGGAGCGCATGAAGAAAGCCCACGACGTGGAAGTCTTCGAAGCAGGCGGTCAAAGACGCGAAAGAGAAGAAGTACCTGCTCCGGCTTTACGTTGCCGGCGCTACACCCAAGTCTACCCAGGCCATCATGAACATCAAGAAGATCTGCGAGGAGCACCTGAAGGGCCGCTACGACCTTGAGGTGATCGACATCTACCAGCAGCCCATCCTCGCAAAAGGCGAGCAGATCATCGCTGCACCCACGCTGATAAAGAAACTCCCTCCCCCGTTGCGCCGGTTCATCGGCAGCATGGCCGATATGGAGCGGATCCTCGTGGGGCTCGATCTGAAGCCGAAACAGGAATCTGAGCGGTCATAGGTCATAACCGACAGTATACAAGCATGAAACGGGCCAGCACACATAGCGAACTGCTCCTCGAGAACGAGGAACTGCGTGCCCGCCTCGAAGAGGCGGAAGAGACGCTGCGGCCATCCGCAACCATGAGGTCGACGCACTTATGGTCGAAGGTCCAGAAGGCGAACAGGTTTTCACCCTCAAGGGCGCAGAACAGCCCTATCGCATTATTGTTGAGGCCATGGGTGAAGGCGCGGTGACGATCGCACCGGACGAGACCGTGCTTTACTGCAACCGCCGCTTTGCGGAGATCATCAAAAGACCACTCAACCTCATCATGGGGGCCGCCTTCCCGACGTTCATCGTGGCCGGTGACCGGCCTTTGTTGAAGCAACTGCTGGCCGCGCGGGACGGAGGCGGAAAAGAAATGATGCTGGAGACCGGGGATGGAACGGAGGTCCCAGCCTACATCTCGGCACGTATGGTCTGCCTTGATGATCGCCAGGTGGTCTCCATGGTCGTGACCGACCTGACTTCGCAAAAAGAGGCCCATGCCCAGCTGTCTGCATCGAACAGGCTGCTCAGGCAGGAAATCGCTGAACGTAAAATCATTGAAGAACAATTGGAGGAGTCCCAGGAACGACTGCGCTACCTCAGCACCCATTTGCGGAAGGTCAGAGAAGAGGAAAGGAAGTCTCTCTCACGCGAACTCCATGACGAATTGGGGCAGGTCTTAACAGGCATAAAAATGGATGTCGCATGGATAGGAAGAAAAACACCGGAAGAGAATACCGTGATCGTTGAAAGAGTGAATTCGTTACTCACGCTCATTGATGATGCCATCCTTTCCGTACAGAGAATTTCGACGGCATTGAGACCGCCGGCTCTGGACGATTTTGGCCTGCAGGAAGCGATGAAGCTGGCAGCAGAAGATTTCGAAAAGAGGACAAAGGTTGCTTGCAAAATTATTTCGAAGCCAGAGCATATACTCCTCAAAGGGGAAATTTCTACGGAGGCCTTTCGTATCTTTCAGGAAGCGCTTACCAACATCGCCCGCCATGCAGGCGCGCAGAAGCGTCACCGTATCCCTGCGGAATGCAGGAGACACATTCATTATGGAAGTCAGAGATGATGGCAGGGGCATTACAAAAAAACAGATCTCGGATCCGAAGTCTATCGGATTAACGGGCATGCGCGAACGAGCCTATGCCATGGGGGGATCTCTGACCGTTACCGGCTCGCGGGGAAAAGGGACGACCATTACCTTGAGCGTTCCGCTCAGTCAAGGGAAAGAAGAGCCTGAGATACTGAAGCGTCGCCGGAAGAGGAAGCCGGAGGAGGGATGATCGATGCTTCGTGTCATTATTGCCGATGACCACCCGGTCGTGCTCAAAGGCCTGAAAGAGATTCTTTCGGAAGGCTTCGACAAGGTGATACTTGATGGAACCACCACGGGCTATGAACTTATGCAGCATGTTCAGAAAAATCAGTACGATTTGGTCCTTCTCGATATTTCTCTTCCTGACATAAATGGGCTGGAAGTCCTTAAAGAGATTAAAAAGAAAAAACCGAAACTCCCCGTCCTTATCGTAAGCATGTACCCCGAAGAGCAATACGCACTCCGTGCCATGAAGGCCGGGGCACAGGGTTATCTCACAAAACGAAGTGCATCGGATGAGCTGGTGCTGGCGGTACGTAAAATTTTGTCCGGCAAGAGATATATCAGCCCGGCATTTGCCGAAAAGATGCTGTATGACTTCGAGTCAATGCAGAAAAACCTCCACATGAACGACTCTCCGATCGAGAGCTTCAAGTGCTCTGTATGATCGGCGGAGGAAAGGCAGTGAATCAAATCGCAGGAGAGCTCCACGTGAGCGCAAACACGGTGAGGACCTATCGGACCCGCATTTTAGAAAAGATCGGCGTGAAAGGAACTAGCGAATTGATTCATTATGCCATCACGCACCGCCTGGCAGAATAAAAAGAGCCTTTCAGCAAGAC